>NETF01000104.1 GCA_002172675.1 unicellular cyanobacterium SU3 | reverse complement strand
ACCTATTTAAGCATCAAATCTCCTTAAAAGCAACCTACATAAAGCTTTTACTTATTATTCTCTTGTCTTTATACTTTTAAAAATACGTTTTTATTTTTGTAATTTACATGACAAGTTCGGTAGAACCAGAAAAAACTTTGCCCACCCTAGAGAAATAGCTTTAAATATTCGTTTAACAAACATTCTCTTACATTTGTAACATTAATAATAATAGGTGTTAATGTTGGGTTGAGGTACGAAACCCAACCTACTGGCTATAGTGCTGAAAAGCAACAGGAATAGACAAAATGAATGTAGAATATAAAATGAATTTGATTATAAATTATAAATTCTTCATTCTTACCTCCCTACAGCGAGTTTTTTTGTGAAACAATTATCCATCGAAACCATTAAGCAAGATTACCCTTATCAATATTTTGGGGCCCATCCTAATGAGACTGAAACCACATTCCGAGTCTATGCACCCCGTGCGACAAGGGTTAACCTGATGCGTGAAGGGAACGGATGGGATAGTTTTGCTGAACCAATGACAAAAAATGAAGACGGGGTTTGGGAGATCACTATTCCTGAAAATCTCACCTGGAGCGAGTATAAATATTATATTGAGAATAATAGTGATTATTTGAGTGAACCCTATGGAATGGGCCGTATTGATCCGTTTAGTCCCCAGTTAGCAGTGACTTGGGGAACCGATGGCACTCGTAATTTTAATAGTATTGTAGGCGATCGCAATTATTTTAACTGGACGCATAAACATATTGATCTTCCCCATGAACCCATGAGCATCTACGAGATGCACCTCTCAACGTTCCATGATGGAAATTATCGAGATATTGCCCATAAAATTGTCGATCATATGAGCTATATGGGGTTTACTCATGTTCAGATCATGCCACCCTTTCAAACCCCTATTCATCAGTCTTGGGGCTATTTAGTCGGATGTCCTTACGCTATTTACGAACGTCATGGAACAGTAGATGACTTCAAATATTTAGTTAATCATTGTCATGCTCATGGTATTAGGGTTATTGTCGATGTTCCTCTGGGGTTTGGAGTGCAAGACTGGGACTGTGGACTAGCAAACTACGACGGAACCGATCTCTATCACCATTCTGGCGCAAGAGGTTGGAATAATCAATGGAATACTCGCATTTACAATGTAGGGGATACCTACGTTAAAAATTATCTGATCGGACTGTGTACTTATCTGTATCATGAATTAGGAATAGATGGGGCCCGCATTGATGCAGTCGCGTCTCAAATCTTTTTCGACTACGATCGCGGGTTTTGGGACTGGCCAAAGAATGATCGCGAACAGGTTGAACTGGAAAACTGGGATCTGTTCAATGGGTTAGGAGGCGATCGCTATTTTGAAGAACGCGGTTACTGGCTGTCTGAGGCGGTTGATTTTGCTGGCCTCCGTTTCTTACGAGACTTACACGCCCGTTTACAACACACTGCACCCCAGTTTATCACCATTGCTGAAGAATCACGACGGGTATTCCCGAAATTAGCTGCTCCTGTGGATGAGGGAGGACTGGGGTTTACCTATGCCCAGAATATGGGAGAAATGCACCGCGTCCGCAATTATTTAAAAATTCCCATCGAACACCGTTTAATTGAACATATCGAGATTCTCATCCATAATAACAGTGCCGAAAAAATGGTCAACGCCATGAACACTCATGATGAGTGTGCTAATGGTAAGGTACGGTTGATCACAGAATTAGGTAATCATATTCCTCTTATTGGGTTAGCGGCCTTGTGTTGGTTTCGACCAGGGGCCCCGATGATTTTTCAGGGGGATGAGTTTGGAGAAGAGGGCTATTTTGATGTATTTCAAGGGGTTGATTGGTCAAAAACTGGGGATCATGCAGCCCTTCATCAACAACAAATATCTAATAATTTTCATGATCTTAATCAACTGCTTCGTAATGAACCAGCGTTAAAAAGTCATAAAATCACTTCTATGATTCGGAATGGTTCTAATAATGAGCGTAAATGGTTTAGTTTTATTCGATGGGGTGGAAATATTGGTTTTGAGTCCAGTGAATGGGAAGATCACAAAGATGACATTATTTTCGTCCGAAATGAAACCCCTTATCAGGTTGAGTGTAATGTTGAGATATATGTGCCAGTAATTGGAGAATACAAAGTTATTTATAATTCCATTGACCAGCGTTATATTGGTTCTCAGCATTATAACCAACATGATCCCTATTGGACTATTCATAGTTCAGGGCAATTCCTCTATTTTGATGTTCATCCCTTTCAAAATATTGCGTTTAAATTGAAATAAGATGCGTGTCCTCATCCTCAACCCACCCCATCCTGCCATTGGTAGTCGTATTCCCCGTGAACAACTTCCCCCTTTAGGACTTTTGTGCATCGGTGGGCCTTTATTAGATGCGGGTCATGACGTAACATTGCTAGACGCTGAACTTGGCCCCCTTTCTGATGATGAAATTATTGATCGAGTTCTCAAACATCAGCCACAGGTTCTATTAATTGGTCATTCTGGCTCCACTTCAGCCCATCCTATGATTGCTGAATTGACGCGCAATATTCGTGCAATCATGCCTAAGTTGATCATCGTTTATGGGGGTGTTTTTCCGACCTATCACTTTGACGACATCTTGCGACAAGAACCGCAAATTGATGTGATTGTTCGCGGAGAGGGTGAGGCAACTGTCCCTAAACTTATGGATGCACTTGAGAGGGGTGATACCCTTGATACGATAGAAGGCATTGCTTATCGTGACAATGAAAATATTCGACAGACACCATCCGCAACCATGATCGAGGATCTCGATGCTTATCGAATTGGTTGGGAGTTAGTGGATCTCAAACAATATAGTTATTACGGCAGTAAACAAGCGGTTGTGATACAGTTTTCGCGAGGATGTCCTCATCTATGTAATTATTGTGGTCAACGGGGTTTTTGGGCGCGTTGGCGACATCGTAACCCCCAAAAGTTTGCTCAAGAAATCGCTTGGCTTCACCGAACCCACGGAGTAGAATTATTTAACTTAGCGGATGAAAATCCCACGGTTAATAAAAAAGTCTGGCGAGAATTGTGTGAAGCAATTATTGCTGAGAATTTACCTATTACTATTATTGGTTCAACTCGCGCTGATGATATTGTTCGCGATGCAGATATCTTACATCTTTATCGTCAAGCTGGTGTAGAACGGTTTTTATTAGGGATGGAAAATACTGACGAAGCTACTCTAAAAACAATCCGAAAAGGAAGTAATATCAGTACCGATAGAGAAGCAATTCGTTTATTAAGACAGCATGGAATTTTATCTTTAGTTACTTGGGTAACGGATTTTGAAGACGTAAAAGACCGTGATTTTGTTCGTGTTTTAAAACAATTATTTTGGTACGATCCAGACCAAATTATGTCATTATACGTTACCCTTCATCGCTGGACTCAATACTATACAATTGCATCGGAACGTCGAGTGATTGACTTAGACCAACGGAATTGGGATTATAAACATCAAGTCTTAGAAACTCGTAATATGAAGCCGTGGCGTATTTTCCTGTGGGTCAAGTTAATTGAAATTATCCTCCAGTTACGACCTAAAGCCTTATGGCGATCGCTTTTTCAGCCCGATCAAGCGGCTCGCTACGGGATGTCTTGGTACACTCGAATGGGCCGCCGTGTTTTGATTCATGAATGTTGGAATTTCTTTTTTCGCGATCGTAGAATTAGCAACGGGCCGACCCTTAAATAGTTTTGGGGCGAATCGCAAGAGGATCAAGAGATTCCCTTACGACTGGAGGCAAAGTCTCAATGAGAAGATCAAAACATAAGACTAATATTTTACACGCCTTACAAATAAACTTAATAACTATGACAATAGGGATGAGAGCTAAAAGACGGCAAATCATTGTTCGCAAAATAAGGCCCTGGTTCTATCAACTAAGTGCATTAGTAATCTGTTTGCTGATCATTATTTCTGGATCACTCTCGGCAGCTCAAACATCTAAGTCACCCTCTCAAGTTTCAAACAATGCTACTGTTAACGCCTTGGAACTAGAGGGAAGAACGCTGATAGTTGGTGTGAGTCCAGTCCCACCTTTTGTCATTAAATCCAGTAATACTCAGGGTAACACCGACTGGGATGGGATTGGGGTACAGCTTTGGCGTGAAATTGCCTATGAACTCAACCTTGACTATCAGTGGCGAGAAGTGCCATCCATTCGTGACAACTTAAGGCTGTAAGTCAGATGTCAAGGGAGTTTTGCCTTACAACTTTAATTTCAAAAGTTACCTAGAAACGGAAGAGAAAAGTTAGCGTATGCTGTCCGCTAACAAAAATCTTAAAACTCTCTTTCTTTAGCTTTATAATTGATAGTAATACTAAAGATTTTTCTGGTTAAGATATTTAGGCGTAAGTTAGAGATTTAG
>NETF01000103.1 GCA_002172675.1 unicellular cyanobacterium SU3 | reverse complement strand
CTAAATCTCTAACTTACGCCTAAATATCTTAACCAGAAAAATCTTTAGTATTACTATCAATTATAAAGCTAAAGAAAGAGAGTTTTAAGATTTTTGTTAGCGGACAGCATACGCTAACTTTTCTCTTACGTTTCATGTCTTTTCCAAGTAATATATGGAAGAAGTAATACATCGCTGTGAGCCATGTATTACTTGGCTTGCCTATCCCTATCGTTTCGTTGACAATTCTTTTTATACTTCACTTTGAAATACGTTTAGATTACTTTCGCCAACAGTATCAGAGATCCGCTTTGCGGTGCGCCGATCTTGTAGGTTGGGTTGAAGGATGAAACCCAACACCCATAGATGACTAGAGACGGAAAAATTAAGTGAGTTCTCGATATAATATCAACAGATATTCTCTTTCGTGCCACTTTTATGGACTACCAACAGATCATTACAATTGAACCTGGAAAACGAAGTGGCAAGCCGTGTATTCGAGGAATGCGAATCACGGTGTATGACATCCTGGAATACTTGGCAGGTGGGATGAGCGAGGAGGAGATTCTAGAAGATTTTTCCGAACTCACTTCAGAAGACATTAAAGCGTGTCTTGCTTTTGCTGCTGATCGGGAGAAAAAATTATTTGTGGCATCGTTGTGAAACTGCTTTTAATAGATTACTTGTTAACATGGAACTGTAAACATATTGCCAACGCTCAAATTCAAAGAAAGTTAGCAGAAATTAGCCTTGATTTGGGATACGAGTTACCCATAATTTGTACCCCCTACGAACTCTTAGGAGATTATAACAATGTGGGAAGATGAAATTTTAGATGAAATTCATAAATTTCGGGAAGAACACGCTCAGTCCTTTAACTACGATTTGGATGCGATGTCCACAGATTGGCAAAAAAGACAAGCAGAAAGTGGAAGAAAAATAGTCAGCTTACCACCAAAGCAAAATCTAACAAATCGTTGGAGCCGACCGACGCAAAATAACCAATAAGAAACCTAAAGGAATCTGTGTCGCCTCAACTTTGCCGTTACAACTTTTCTTGTGATTTTAAACTCCTTGCTGACATTACCAGATGATAGCTTAAAGCAATCAGTAAAAATAGAGCTACGGGAACATAAAATAAATCTCGTTTCGGTTGATAAGACCGACTATTAAATTGTTGGGGTTCTAGTTGATCTAAAATATCGTAGATTTGAATCAGTCCCTGGCGATCGCTTCCTCGAAAAAACTGACCACCGGTCTGATCTGCAATTAATTGCAATGTCTCTTCGTCAATTTTGTCAGTTCCCTCTGTTTCTGGGTTCCCAATGGCAATGGTATAAATAACAATATTTCTCTGAGCGGCAAATTTAGCAGCCTGATCGGGAGGGACTTGACTCCCTGTATCATTACCGTCTGTCAGTAAAATTAAAACTCGGTTCTCGGTTTTGCTGTCCTCAAAGGTTTGAATGGCTAGGCCGATGGCATCTCCCAACATAGTCTGCGCCCCTGCCATGCCTATTTGAGCCTCATCCAGCAGAAATCTGGCCGTTTCTAAGTCTTGGGTAAAGGGAACTTGCAGATAAGCTTTAGTGCCAAAAAGAATTAAACCAATTCTATCCCCTTCTCGTCGCTCGATAAAATCATCCACCACTAATTTAACCGCTTCAAGACGATCAATTTTATTACCTTGTGGATCTTGAAAATCCTTAGCTTCCATGGACTGGGATAAATCTACCAGCAACATTAAATCTGTAGCTGATTGAATTTGAGTGATGGGTTCGCCTAACCATTGAGGTTGGGCTATGGCAATGACGATCAATAACCAACAGATAGGAACGAGCAATTTTTGTAACCAATTAGGCTGAAGTACCGTTGCGCCTCGATTTGGGGTTTTTCCTGTCAGTTTGACGATATCTTGAAAAAAGGGAACTTGAAGACTTTCTTGGGGTGTGGTGTAAGGGGGACTCAACCACCACACCAATAAAGGCAAAGGCAACAGCAGAAACAAGTAGGGTTTAGCAAATTCAATCATTTGAACAAAAATTGTGACGCATTCCCCCATTTTGCAAGCATAAGATACTTTAATAGTTTTGGGGATTCGGTGGTAACATTTCACCTACCTTGATTTTAATATCAGGAAAAGCTAAGAGAGACACGGTTTCATTTTCTTGAAGAATCTTCTCGTTTTCATAACCTTGATCTGTCCCATTTCTAAAAAGGTGCAAACAACGATTATTAATATCTAAAACCCAATAATCCTTAATTCCAGAACTTCCATAATCTATAGCTTTTATTTGACAATCCCTTTTTAAGGTACTGTCAGCTATTTCAACAATTAAATACACTTCTGAGGGGAAAGGATGATGATCTAAATAGAGCAATTCATCTGCTACAACTAAGGCAATATCAGGTTCAGGTTCAGAAAAATTATTCAGTTGAATGGGTAATTGGGTTTGAACTAATGCTTTTTCTCCTAACCGTTTTTCTAACAAACGACTAATAATTCTAATGGTTGTCGCATGAGGTGTTCCTTGAGGACTCATTTTTTGTATGATTTGACCCGCAACTAATTCTACTGCTTCATCAGGTTGTAATAGTCCTACTTCAACCATGCGATGATAGTCTTCAACAGTCCATAATCTTAATGGTATTTCCTTATTTTTAGAAATAATTTGCATCGTTTTCGCTTAATAGGAATTTTGATATATGGCATTGAATGGAGAATATTTAACTTAAATATACTTATCATACTTATTGAATTTAGGATAACACATTTTTGTTCATTTTTTCTAGGGGTATTTAGTATCGGTATTCAACCTGTCCCCGAACCTTTAACTATTTTAGGTGCAGGAACTGCTCTTGCTTTTGGTGGTGCATTTAAGCGCAAACTTGCTAAAAATAGTAAAAAAAATAAACGGAGATAAAAAATGTTTAACTGTTATAATTGTGGTTCAGAAAAATTTACATCTCAATTGGTTAATGAAACCTTTGAAATTAAGGGAAAACTGATTTTAGTAGAAAATATTCCTGCACAGGTTTGTAGTCGTTGTGGAGAAACTATTTTTAGTAGTGAAACAGCAGAAAAAATACGTTTAATGGTTGAAGGAGAAAGAAAACCTATCAAATCAATTCAAGTGGATGTTTTTGCTTATCAAGGATAAAACTCATATCTTGCACCTTCGCTCAAACTAGCTAGTTTAGAAAGGCAAAAGGCAATAGGCAAAAGTGTTTTATTTTGACACTAACTTATTTACAATTGATTACCTTCTCGGTGTTGAGTTTACTTGTTCTGGTGCAAGATGTCAGTAAAACATGAAACCTAATTTTAGTAAAACGAGCAAGCAAGAACTAAAAGGTTATGTTTTACTCATAGAGATGATATGGAAGCCATTCGTCAGCTATTTAGTCGCTGTCAGTCTGATTGTTAGACATTAGGTTGAGTTTTCTTGATGTTTAGCGAGCCAATGACGAGCAAAATCAAACAAATCAATTACCTCCTAATAATCTGATTAACTGAGTTACCGCATCTTTATCGGTACTAATTTCTAATAAAGGAACTTTTTGTTTTAAGAGAATTTCTTTTCCTGTGTTTAATCTTTGTTGAAAATTCTGTTGATATTGTTGTCGCAATTTAGAATTACTACTATTAATAATTAATTGTTGTTCTCCATCGCTAACGGTTAAACGTCCGGCTGACGGCAGTTTTTTTTCTAAGGGATCATAGACAAACACAACAATGACATCATTGTGTCGAGCCAGTCGGGTCATTAGTTCCTTGGTGGTTTCATCGGCTCCTCTCAGGTCACTAATCAGACAAATTAAGTAATCATGGGTCGCCGATCGCACGCCGTAGGTGAGAGCTTGATTGAGCATGGTTGCATTGCCAGTTATCTCTCGATTCAAACTTAAGGCTTGATTTTGGGTCACAATGGTTTTGAGAATTTGCATCACGCGATCGCGACTTCGATAAGGTCGAATTTGTTCGATCTTGGAATCATTAAAAACAATTGCCCCAACGCGATCGCCAGCATCCACCACTCGCCAAGCTGCTAGGGCTGCCACTTCTGCGGCGGTGACTGATTTCATCGCCCTTTGGGAACCAAAAAACATTGATACTCGCTGATCAACAATTAGTAAAGTGGGGCGATCGCGCTCTTCGGTATAAACTCTGGTGTGGGTTTTCCCTGTGCGAGCGGTTACTTTCCAGTCAATGGTGCGAATGTCGTCTCCGGGTTGATAGGGACGGAGTTCTTCAAAATTCAGTCCTCGTCCTCGTAATCGAGAATTATGACGACCAGCTAGTAAACTATTGATAGGCTGACGAGGCAAAAAACTAAAGCCTTTCGCTTGATACCGTAGACGGGCTAATGCTTTGAGGTCAATGGTTACACCGGTTGTCATGATTTTACGCCACTGCTACTAACTTCAGTAGATCACAAACTCAGTTTCAGAGAGGCGAAACGTTAATCTGCGATCGCCAATTTACGTTGAAACAGCCCAAAAAACCTCCTTAAACATAAGTTTGTTTTATATAATAGAAGATTGGACTTAA
>NETF01000102.1:3395-4600 GCA_002172675.1 unicellular cyanobacterium SU3 | reverse complement strand
ATGCTCAAGCTAACGGTTACAGCATCGATAACAAGAAAAGTTCGGTTAACTGTCTTGTGCTTAAAGATAACCAAGGAGATAAAATATTAGTGGGACTTAATCAGTCCGATGGTCACTATTTTTACTCATCCGTTAATGAGGATAGAGATCATGGCTCAATCATTGATTTTATTCAGAATAGAAAAAACCTTAATTTAGGGGAAGTTAGAAAGCAACTTAGACCCTGGATAAATGAACCCTCTAATCCTCCTTATTCTCCTAAACAAGCAACGCCTAAACTAACCCCAAGTACCCCAGATAGACATAAAATCATTACTCAATTTGAAGGGTTCCAAGCAATCGTAACTCATCCTTATTTAACCCGACGAGGTATTAGTCAACAGACCAGCAATGACCCTCGATTTCAAGGTAGAATCTACACCGATAGCCGTAATAATGTCATTTTCCCCCATGCAGACCGTGAGGGGGTTTGTGGCTATGAATTGCGTAATCAGCAGTTTAAGAGCTTTTCCAAAGGTGGTATCAAGGGTTTATGGGCTTCCAATGGTTCTAAAGATGATACAACGCTGGTTATCTGTGAAAGTCCCCTGGACTGCTTAAGTTATCATCAATTGTTCAGAGATGAGACTACCCGTTACTTTGCTACTGGTGGCACTTTATCTGAGAAGCAGAAAACCCTACTTAAAGGGGTTTTTGAAAAGTTTCATAATAAAGGGGGACATATTATGATTGCCACTGATAAGGATGAAGCTGGTCAGGAAATAGAACAGGAATTAAGGAATCTTGCTCCATCAAATGCTCAAATTAATCGGATAGTTCCTAGACATCATAAAGATTGGAATGAGGCTTTAATAGCTGAACTTCGACGGCAAAGGGAACTTGAACAGAAGCGTAGTCGGGGACGGGGTTTGTCGAGGTAATTACATTACAATTAATACAGGTGTCATTTAAAGAACTTATGGGTGAAGCCAAAAGACGTAAAAAATTAGATCCTAATTATGGGAAAATTCCATCTTTTAAGGGAATATCTGATTTTGGTCATTGGTGGCTTTCTGATGCCTGGGAAGAGGAAGACATTTTAGTTCTAACGATCGCCTCTGATAGTAGTGTTTTCCTCGCTACTCAAACTGAACCACAGTCACTTGGTTTTTACATAAACTGTACTGACGGACAACGACGTAAAGGCGACGCAGAGTTTCCTGATT
>NETF01000102.1:0-2709 GCA_002172675.1 unicellular cyanobacterium SU3 | reverse complement strand
ACAAGAAGTCGACTTACTGTATACGGTCTGTCGTGCCACTTGATTTTTCTCTGGTGCTATTTCTATGCTTTCATCACACACCATAGAATATTCTCTATCTTTAGCCAGCCAATGATCAAAGATTTCCTTACGAGTTTGAGAAGGCAGCAGATCCACTAACTTATAGATATGTTGTCGCGTCCCATTAACCGTCCGCCTTTCACTGCGTTTTAAATCATAGCCAATTAAATTAAGTTGCTGTCGTGCCACTTTAATGGTGGGTAGGGTCATTTCCCCTGTTTTGGGGTTAGCCGTTGGTTGACAGATAGATATGCCAAAAATCGTCTTAATCTCAGATGTATTCTGAATGGCAAATTTTGCTCGTTTGATTAAATCTTCATCCGTGGCCACAAATTCACGGTTCTCATCTACCAGTGACAGAACATCGAACACCTCTAACCCCCTAACCTCACTAATTTTAGTCGTGCGGTTAACATCAGGAATAAAGGCTGACCCATCATTATCATCTAATAATGTTTGTAATTTAGCCGTATCTTTCGCCTCCACAAATTGACGACCTACAGTTAGGTGATAGTGTAGCTTTAGTTTAGGATGTAACCCCTCATCATCCGCTAAGGCGATTTCTTGAGTTACTTGCCCATATTTTTGCTTGAGTTTATATCGGTCTAGTTGGGCTGTTTCAGAAGAAGTTTTAAGGGGTTTATCTTCAAGCTGTTTAGCAACGGATGAATCAATATCTTCTGCTTCAACTCGTTTCGATAAATGGTTATTTCTCACATAATCTCTATTTTGAGTTAAGGTTTCCCTTTCTTGTTTCCTCCCTTCTTTATCTAAAGATTCGTCCTCATCATGTAATCGATGGTTTTGGGCTTCTAATAACCCATAAATTGTCTCTCGATAGGTTTTCATCTGTTGATTTATTCTCGCTCCCATTTTTGCCCAAGTCTTCATACAAATGGGATTGACTAAAGCATCAATATCGGTAGTATTAAGGTCATCAAATTCTCTTAAAGCAGCTAAAGTTGACTTGACTTTATCGTTTTCAGAGCGACGGATTTCTGAAGGATTTGTTGACCCATTCCCTACCAAACCAATATTACTAACCTTGTTAACATGAATAAATCTAGGGATATTTTCTCTCAATCGCCATAGGAATTGAACAAAATTGGTTGGCGTAATGGCTCCTGTTGATAAACCCCACACCTCATCAAAATGTCCCTTTAACTCCAAACTGATACCACTAACTAAAGATGGAGAGACGATGACTATATCATACTGTTTAAACAAGGTATCAAAGTCCCCTTTCCCTTCACAAGCAGGATGTCCTTTTTGCCCTAGGGTATCTTTGTCTACTCGTAATACTTTTAACCAAGGAAATAGATGCTTCAATCGATTTTCTATTGCCATTGTTCCATTTTTGGATCTAGGCTTTTGAGCAGCAGTTAGAACGAATAACTTTTTCCCTTCTTTGGCTTTTTTTATCAAGTTTGAATGCCATTCTAGGATGGAAGGTAAGGTAAAGATATCCCATCCTTCATGTTGATACTCATTGGCGATAACATATGGCTCGACTTTTTCTTCTAATAGTCCTTGAATAAACTGGATAGAATAGTCTGAGAGGTCGGCATCAGCTAGGATAATTTGATGAGCCATTCTCAACAGTTTTTGCAATTGAGTGAGAACTTTAACCCGATATTGTCTAATATCAGTTTTTCCATTTAAGGTATGCCAAATCACCTGTTCACACTCATCTAAAATAACCAGGGGTTCGACTCCTATCCAGTGTTCTGCGTCAAAGCCGTTGTATTTTGGTCTTAAAGAATCAGCCACTAAAGCGTATCCTAAAATTCTCCCAGAAGCGGTTCTTTCGGTACGGTAGGGAACCCCTAGACGCTTTCCTAATGCCCTGGCTAAACTTTCGAGATGGGAGACAATGAAGATCGGGCGACCTTGTTCTATGGCTTCAGCACAAACACCAACCAACATTTCCGTTTTTCCTGTGCCTTGAACTCCTTTAATGCCCACTAGCTTATTATCGGGAATTCTAACGTTGAAATAACGTTCATTGACGGTAACAGAGGCTAAGTAAGTTAAAAATTCTGTCTCAAACCGATTTCCTTGCCATTCGTCGAAAGAAACTGCGTTGTCTAAAATTTCTTGAACTTTTTCTAAGCCATAAGAAGCTGCAACATCATCAATGCCTTTCCCTAATTCTCTATCCCAGGTGGCTACATAAGGATGTCCCCCGGCATTTTTAATGGCTTTACCTAGACGTTTAATGCCTTTTCTGACAGCGCGAAGCGATTTAGGTTTAGTATCCCCCTGATCCATTGTGATGAGGACTTTTCGTTTAACGACGAGGGGTTTGAGTTGGGAAATTAGTTCAAGGCGATTTAACTCATCTTTCCATTTTGCTCCACAGAGGCAACCAAACAGGGAAACTGAGGCATAACCTCCTGATAAGGTACAAAGGGCTTTCTTGCCCCCTTCATCGAGGACTAGGGGGATTGTTTTATTATGGGTGAACCATTCCCAGAAGGATTGATCTTCATCTGGGGGGGTGAGGTCATGTTTATGGGCAATTTCTTCTCTTATCCGTTGGGGGACGGGGGGAAGGTAAGGAACGTCGCCGATGCCAGTAGGGGCGTAATATTTTCCGGTTCGCTTGCCGTTGTCAAGGAACCCAAAGATTTTTGTTTGCCACAGTTC
>NETF01000101.1 GCA_002172675.1 unicellular cyanobacterium SU3 | reverse complement strand
ACCTATTTAAGCATCAAATCTCCTTAAAAGCAACCTACATAAAGCTTTTACTTATTATTCTCTTGTCTTTATACTTTTAAAAATACGTTTTTATTTTTGTAATTTACATGACAAGTTCGGTAGAACCCAAATAACTGTACTTCTTCGTACTTAATAGTATAAGGATCACGAAGAATTGTCCAACTATCTTTAATTAAAGCATTTTTAACAGCATCATGGTAAGTATCTTTTGCTGGCATTTGCCTTCTTATAATTATTTTAGGATATAGGTTTATTATAAGCGATCGCCTTACTTAAACACTCTTCTTTCAATCAATATTAAGAATTTTTTTAACCTCATCTAATGAATGAGATGGACTATCTTTTTCCTCTTCTTTTGCTTCTTTTAAATCCTCTAAATCTTCTAAGTCTTCTAGTAATTCTTGAATTTCAAGGAATTCCTCATAAGATAAGATTACAAACTCTTTTTTTCCATTTTTAGTTAAAAATTCAGGATGTAATTCAATCATTTTTCTCTCCTTAACTTAATTATCTCAGAAATTAAACTTAAGAAGGTGGGCATTGCCCACCCTACAATGTTAGCTTAAAGCTCCGGCTGGAATGCCTAAAATATCTTCAATTTTGGGCATTTCATCTAAAGGAATAACCCGTCCTTCGTCTTCAAATCCTGTCATTTGATCAAAGTTCAAATAACGGTACAATTCATCGGCAAAGGGATCAATTTTTTGGGTAACAATCTTCATATATTCCTCAACGGTGGGGATTTTTCCTAATAAGGCACACACCGCAGCTAACTCGGCTGAACCGAGGTAAACTTGCGCCCCTTTACCCATACGATTATTGAAGTTACGGGTAGAGGTTGAAAATACCGTTGCATTGTCTTCTACTCTTGCTTGGTTGCCCATACATAGGGAACATCCCGGCATTTCCGTCCTAGCACCTGATGCTGCAAACACACCATAAATACCTTCTTCCCGTAGCTGTTTTTCATCCATTCGGGTTGGGGGACAAATCCATAAAACAGATTTAATGCGTCCTGCACCCTCTAAAATTTTGGCAGCAGCGCGGTAATGTCCAATATTAGTCATACAGGAACCAATGAATACTTCATCCACTTTATCCCCTGCACATTCTGACATCAATTTAACATTATCGGGGTCATTCGGTGCAGCCACAATGGGTTCTTTAATCTGGTTTAAGTTAACTTCGATAACATCAGCATATTCTGCTGTTTCATCAGCTTCCATTAAGACAGGATTTTTTAACCATTCCTCCATTTTTGCAGCCCGACGCATCAAAGTTCTAGAATCTTGATAACCCCGTGCTACCATATTTTTAATTAAGGAAATATTGGAACGCAAATATTCGGCGATGGTGTCTTTTCCTAGTTTAATTGTTGACCCTGCACAAGACCTTTCTGCGGTTGCATCCGTTAATTCAAAAGCCTGTTCAACTTTTAAATCAGGTAATCCTTCCATCTCCATAATACGACCATTGAAAACATTAATTTTGTTCTCTTTGGCAACAGTTAACTTACCTTCTTGAATAGCAACCCAAGGAATAGCATTAACAATGTCTCTTAAAGTAACGCCAGGTTGCAACTGTCCAGTAAACTTAACTAAGACTGATTCTGGCATATCCAAAGGCATTACTCCCAACGCAGCAGCAAACGCCACTAAACCGGAACCAGCAGGGAAAGAGATACCCAAGGGGAAACGAGTATGAGAGTCTCCCCCGGTTCCCACCGTATCCGGTAACAACATCCGGTTTAACCAAGAGTGAATAATACCGTCCCCTGGTTTCAACGCAACACCTCCACGGGTTGCAAAGAAGTCCGGTAAGTCTTTATGGGTGTTAATATCGACGGGTTTGGGATAAGCTGCGGTATGACAGAAACTTTGTAAGGTTAAGTCTGCGTTGAACCCTAAACAAGCTAACTCTTTTAACTCATCTCTTGTCATGGGTCCTGTGGTATCTTGAGAACCAACAGTGGTCATCATGGGTTCACAGGACGTTCCCGGTCGAACCCCAGGTAAACCGCAAGCTTTACCCACCATTTTCTGTGCTAAAGTAAAGCCTTTTCCGGTATCTTCTGGCATACTAGGACGTACAAAAATATCACTTGGTTCGAGTCCCAATGCTTCACGGGTTTTATCGGTTAACGCGCGGCCAATAAGTAACGGAATGCGTCCCCCGGCCCGAACTTCGTCTAAAATAGTTTCGGGTTTAGGTGTGAAGGTGGCAATAACGTCTCCTTCTTCGTTAGTGACTTCTCCTTTGTAGGGATAGATGATGATAACGTCACCGGTTTCCATTTCCGACACATCGCATTCAATAGGAAACGCGCCTGAGTCTTCGGCAGTATTGAAGAAAATAGGGGCTATTTTCCCCCCTAATATATAGCCACCGGCCTGTTTATTGGGGACAAAAGGGATATCATGACCAATGTGCCATAAAACCGAGTTAATGGCTGATTTACGGGAGGAACCAGTACCGACCACATCCCCAACATAAGCCACAGGATAGCCTTTTTCTTTGAGTCTAGCAATGGTTTCGATGCCTTCTGGCATTGTGGACTCCAACATGGCCAACGCATGAAGGGGAATATCAGGCCGGGTGGTAGCGTGGGGCGCAGGAGATAGATCGTCTGTATTAGTTTCTCCTGGCACTTTAAAGACGGTGACGTGGATAGCTTCGGGAACTTTGGGTTTATTAATAAACCATGCAGCATTGGCCCATGCGTCGATAACTTGTTTAGCGTAGGGGTTGCTTTCAGACAGTTCTAAAACATCGTTGAATGCGTCAAAAACTAACAAGGTTTTACTTAATGCGGTGGCTGCGGTGGCTGCAATGTTACTATCCGAAGATTTCAGCAAATCTACTAAGGATTGTACATTATAGCCTCCCATCATGGTTCCTAATAAGTCTACCGCACCTTGAGGGGAGATGAGGGGGCAAGTTATTTCACCTTTTGCGACTCCCGTTAAAAACCCTGCTTTAACATAAGCGGCTTCATCTACACCAGGGGGAACTCTATCCCGTAATAACATCAAAAGTTCTTCTTTTTTGTCTTCTGGGGGGTTTTTTAACAGTTCGCATAGTTGCGATGTTTGTTCTGCGGTTAAGGGTAAGGGGGGAATACCAAGTTTTGCTCTTTCTTCTGCGTGTTTGTGATAGTTTTCTAACATTCAGTGTCTCCTTTTCTTCACGTTTACTTAAGATGTTGCGATGAGGACTTTCTAGGGTATCACTTCTTAGGGTATCAAGTTTATTTAGTAATAGTGCTTAGGGTTTTCTTAAGTTTTATTGGAAGGGATATTAGAGTTAGGTGATGTTTTGGGAAGATTTGATATACTTTGGAGGTATAAACATCTTTAATTCTTAGGAGTTTGAACTATTCCCACACAAGCACAAGTCTGGCAATGTTATCGGTTGAGTGTTTGGGCAACTAAATTATATTTATCTGTTTATTTAATTCGTCTAAGTAGGTAGGTGTAATTAAATATAAAATAGAAAAGTCCGTAGTGAAGGCTTTAGCCTTCATTATGACTCGTGTCCTGGTCCTAAAGGACGTACTACGAACTGGCGTTTATTTTTGCCTACCTACTTAGATGAACGCACAGGAAACATTATTTTTATTGCTGGCGAAGACATTTTAATCGAAATTTATCCTAATGGTAATTGGAGGTATGCTGATGACTAAACCTGATTTTAAAGCAATGAATCTTAGAGATTTGAGAAAATATATCTTATCTCATCGAGAAGATAACGAGGCATTTTATACTTTTGTTGATCGAGTTGATACAGAAAAAAAATGGATAAATAATCCACCATTAGATTCAATAGAAGACATGGATAATTATCCAGATTTTTTAGATAAAATTAAGAAAGATCAGAATAGAAAAGTTTCTGAAAATTAAAAATATAATTATAATTACTGTTTAATTAAGAAAAAAGTTATGAAGACTAAAAAACTCATTGAATCTGATCTTGAGAACTTAACCGAAGAACAACTTAATCAAGTTTATGATGTTATCAAACAATTGAATAATTCTGAAACAGTAGAAACTCAACCTAGTTTAATGTCTAAGTTAAGTCAAATCAAAATTGATGCACCTGAAAACTTCTCAACTCAAATTGCTGATAGTTTAGGAAGAGATGTGAGTGAAGGATAAAATATTTATTGATACGTTGTTTTGATTAATTGTAATAGAAATTACTTTGCATCTAACCAATTTTCTAAAGTAAAATCAATTATAGTTTTAATTCTAGTGAAATCACTATCAGCAGAAACTAAGGTTAATTGATTACGAATTGCTATTGCTGTTATCCAAAGATCATTTTCGTCAAAACCTAATTGAGTGATTTTAGTATTTCTTCGTTTTGTTTTTTGTTTAGGTCCGAACTCTTTGATTAAATGTGCTTTAATTTTTCCTCACATCTTGCACCTGACGAGACAAAGTTCCAAACCATGTTCATAAAACCAAGGATTTAGTAACTTTAACCTCCTGAGAAGGGAAAGGAGTAAAATGTGGGGAAGAAGTAAAATTAAGGCTTGTTGGGCTGAATCATACCAATCTAAATTATCAAAATTACCATTGTGCAAATAGACCCA
>NETF01000100.1 GCA_002172675.1 unicellular cyanobacterium SU3 | reverse complement strand
CATGATTACATCCACATGGGCAAGGCTGTAAAAGCCTAATTTGTCGGGAGCCGTGTGCAGGGAAACCCGCACGCACGGTTCTAACTGAGAGGGGCGGAATGTAATAGTTCCCCTCGACTCAACCTAAATTGGTCATTTCAGATAACTTTCTACTCAAGGTAGATTTACCCCCACCAGCGTTACCAAATACGGCTACTTTTTTCATTTTTTATGATGATTTCGTAAACAGTTTAAAGTATAAACTCTGACAAAATTCTTTAATAGGAAAAGCAATGAAAGTAATAGGATTAATGGTGACAATAATATTACGGATGTCTGATTTTGCCCCTTTGATAATTTGTTTTGCCACCCAATCTGCTGACATCACACCAATAGGATTCAAATTACTTTTAAACGGTCCTAAAATTAATTTTCTGACAACGCAAGGTGCATCTAAACGACGCATGGTAATTAAGTCGCCCCAAGTTCTTTTACTCAGTTCATAAAGGGGACTAATAGCGGGGTTTACTTCTGCTTCTGAAGTATTGATCCAAACTTCTTTACAGACTTTATCCTTATTTGTTTTCACCGTTTTAAAAAAAGTTTCCATTAACCGCCACCCTGAAAAGGTATTCACTTCATAGGAAGCTAAGATAGCGTTTTCGTCTCTTCTCTCATGAACATTAATACCATGATTAATAATTAAAATATCTATTTTTGCTAATTCATCCATCAATTTAATTTCTTTTCCGACTGTCCAAGTTAACGTTTTAATCGGCAAAGTTTCTTGATTAATTTCTAAACTAATTTGTTTATTTTGAGAAGTAAAAGCAATAACTTTTGCTCCATTTGCTTGTAACTCTTTTAATAAAGCTAACCCTAATGTTCCCGATGCACCAGTCACTGCAACTGTCTTTCCTTTCAGAGATAAAGCGGTTCCCATAATCTTATCAACTAACATTAATGTGCCACAATAATAAGCCTTTTGATTATCAAAATGATGTCGCCAATGATAAGGACGATTGACAAACCAAGGGTTAGGAAGTGTGGTAAAATTACCCGGACGGTGAGTAATATCGGTCAACTCGTCGACGTAGGGAACCCCGGCACCACGAGCGATCGCACCTCCTAAAAAGGTTAAGGTATAAATAGACCCAGACCAAGCTAACCAACCATAAGGGACGTTATAGTAATAACAAAGAATCCCAGGAATAAGGCTT
Source organism: unicellular cyanobacterium SU3 (assembly GCA_002172675.1). Classification (GTDB taxonomy): domain Bacteria; phylum Cyanobacteriota; class Cyanobacteriia; order Cyanobacteriales; family Microcystaceae; genus Crocosphaera. The sequence goes on along the minus strand of NETF01000100.1, from coordinate 3,522 downwards.
AACGTGAGCATAACCAATGCTTCTGGTACATCATTATACCAATGGGCCTTACGATAAATTTCTTCGCTGACAGGGGTTAAGTCTGGACGAAATACCTTATGATGCCAACCATGAAGACGATATAAGGGTTGCCAATAATGAGAAAGGACATGATAACAGTCCCGAACAATTTCCACCCAAAGAATGGTACTTACAAGAAGGATAATAGCAACGGTGAGATTATTTAGCATAAATCAGCTAATTGTTGTTTTTTACGACTCAAATAAACTATAAAAGTAGGATTCACCTATATCAACCTAGTTTAGCAGTCTAGACTCATAATTAGGCTGTTTAGACAACCTTAGTTCCTCAAGAATAACGGCTTTAACCTGTATTCATTTATTGATTTTACATGACAAATTAAAAAGACTCAGATATTACACTTTGACAAAACTAGCTAGTTTAGAGACATCCCCTCACACCTCCCTTTCAAAGTGAGACCAGGGGGGATGGGAACGAAATTTATTTTGACTGTAACTGCTTGAGAATTGATTTTCTTTTCTTGAAGATGGTATCAATAAACCTAAACTATCTAACGAAAATAAATTTTTTAAAATTATTAATCAAAAGGCTTTTCTTATAAACCAAGTCATGACCTTTTTGATAAAAAATTAACTTGATTTTAACCATTATTTAGTCAAATTATAAATAAGTAATATTAAGATTATTACCTTATATAAAGAGAAAAAATAAAATATTTTATAATAAAGTAATCTAACAATTATTAGGTTATGAATGCAGTAGAAAAGGAGAGAAAAATGATTAATAAAAGTCCCCTAAAAATTGAAGATGATCGTACCGGTTTAGAGATTCAAACATTACAACGGGCAATATTAGATAATTTGTTTTATATTCAAGGTAAATTTCCTGAAATTGCCACTAAAAATGATTTTTATTTAGCCTTCGCTTATACCGTCAGAGATCGTATACTGCAAAGATGGTTAAATACTATACAAACCAAACTTAAAAATGATGTCAAAAAAGTTTGCTATTTATCAGCAGAATTTTTAGTTGGTCCTCATTTAGAAAACAATTTAATTAATTTAGGCATTGCCGAGAAAGTTAAACAAGCTGTAACCGAATCAGGATTAAACATTAAAGAATTGATTGAAACTGAAGAAGAACCAGGATTAGGTAATGGTGGTTTAGGACGTTTAGCAGCCTGCTATATGGACTCTTTATCTAGCTTAGAAGTTCCCGCCATTGGTTATGGAATACGGTATGAATTTGGCATTTTCGACCAAGAAATTAAAGACGGTTGGCAAGTAGAAATAACTGATAAATGGTTGCAGTATGGCAACCCTTGGGAAATTTGTCGACCTGAAGCTTCTGTTACCGTGAATTTTGGCGGACATACTGAACAATATGTCGATGGATATGATAACTTTCATGTGCGTTGGGTTCCTGAATATGTGGTCAAAGGAATCCCTTATGATACCCCCATTACTGGGTATAAAGTTAACACCGTAAATACCTTAAGATTATGGCGTTCAGAAGCTTGTGAATCTTTTGATTTTCAACGTTTTAATATAGGAGATTATTATGGGGCAGTAGATGATAAAGTATTGTCAGAAAATCTCACAAAAGTTCTTTATCCTAACGATGATCCAATTCAAGGAAAAGAATTAAGATTAAAACAACAATACTTTTTCGTGTCTTGTTCCCTGCAAGATATGATTCGCATTCATTTACTTAATAATCAGAACTTAGATAATTTTCATGAACAATGGGCAGTACAATTAAATGATACTCATCCGACGGTTGCAATACCTGAATTAATGCGTTTATTTGTAGATGTTCATGAATACGAATGGGATAAAGCGTGGAATATTATTGAGAAGACCTTTGCTTATACCAATCATACTTTATTACCCGAAGCCTTAGAAAAATGGTCGATAGAAATTTTTGGTAACTTGTTACCTCGTATATTAGAAATTATCTACGAAATTAATCGACGTTTCTTAGACAAAGTTCGCATTAAATTTCCCAATGATGATAGTAAGATTTCTAGTCTTTCTATTATTGATGAAAGTGAGGAAAGATACGTAAGAATGGCGCATTTAGCCTGTATTGGTTCCCATCATATTAATGGGGTCGCTGAATTACATTCTCAGTTACTAAAAGACACTGTTTTACACAACTTTTATCTGTTTTTTCCTGAAAAATTTACCAACGTTACTAATGGGGTAACACCTCGTCGTTGGATAGTGCAAAGTAACCCATCTTTAAGTGAGTTAATTACATCAAAAATCGGGTATGGATGGATTAAGAATTTAAAAGAATTAAAGCAATTAGAAAGTTATGTAGAGAATAAAAACTTTCGTCAAAAATGGAGAGAAGCCAAACAAGCTGTTAAACAAGATTTAACTAATTATATTCAAGAAAAAGTAGGCGTTACTGTTAACCCAGAATCTTTATTTGATATACAAGTTAAACGCATTCATGAATATAAACGGCAACATCTCAACGTCTTACACATTATTACTCTATATAAGCAAATGAAGAGTAATCCTAATTTAGATGTTCCTCCCCGTACTTTCATTTTTGGAGGTAAAGCAGCCCCTGGTTATTTTATGGCCAAACGTATCATTAAATTCATTACGGCGGTGGGAGATGTGGTTAATAATGATGGGGATATCGGCGATCGCTTAAAGGTTGTTTTTCTGCCTGATTATAATGTAAGTTTAGGACAAAAAGTCTATCCGGCCGCTGATTTATCGGAACAAATTTCTATGGCAGGAAAAGAAGCATCCGGCACAGGAAATATGAAGTTTTCTATGAATGGTGCCTTAACGATTGGTACATTAGACGGGGCAAACGTAGAGATTAGTCAAGAAGTTGGAGAAGAAAATTTCTTCTTATTTGGGTTAACCACTTCAGAAGTTTTGAACTTAAAAGCTCAAGAATATGTTCCTCGTCGCTACTATTATTCTATTCCTGAATTAAAAGGAGTTTTAGACTTAATTAATTCTGGTTTCTTTTCTCACGGTGATCCTGAACTATTTAAGCCCATTGTAGATAATTTACTTGATGATGATCCCTATCTTTTATTAGCAGACTACAAATCTTATATTGAGTGTCAAGATAAGGTGTCTCAAGCTTATAAAGATCAAGAAAATTGGACTAAAATGTCAATTTTGAATGTAGCCAGAATGGGGAAATTTTCCAGCGATCGCTCCATTCAAGACTATTGTAATAACATTTGGAATGTCCAACCCGTTTCTATTAAACTTAAAGAGTACGTTCAAAAAGAAGCACAACTCAGTGTTAATGAAATTTAATCAGCGTTGGTGGCTTAGGGAAGGGTTAATCTTCCCTTTTTCTCCATCAAAATTCTGATTATAAATTAACACGGCAGCGCAAAAACTCCTATCTTTCAAGTAGGAGATGAAGCGCGACCCGGCTAATTTATTAGCCGTGAACATCGGTTGATTAGAAAGCATCAAGTGGTGTCATGATGCCGTTGTTCTTCTATATATCTGC
>NETF01000099.1 GCA_002172675.1 unicellular cyanobacterium SU3 | reverse complement strand
GTCACCATTACATCCACATGGGCAAGGCTGGAAAAGCCTAATTTGTCGGGAGCCGAGTGCAGGGAAACTTGCACGCTCGGATCTAAACGAGAGGAGCGAGGGATAATACCCTCCTTCGACTCAACCTAATTATTTTTATTTCACTTAAGAATTTAATTCATCAAGATAAGCTAAAACTTCTTGACTATGTATTGCTGGTCTAACTCCTAAAAATTTCTCTCTTAAAATACCATCAGGATCAATTAAATAAGTATGGCGCAATGACATTCCTGTTAAAAAAGATCCATAAGTTTTACTCACTTCTCCAGTGGTATCTGCTAATAAGGGAAACTTCAAACCTTCTGCATCACAAAACTCTCGATGAGAGTCAACAGTATCCACACTTACTCCTAAAATTTGGGCATTTTTAGCTTCATATTTCGGTAAATCTTGTTGAAAACGACGGGCTTCTAAAGTACAACCTGGGGTAAAATCTTGAGGATAGAAATATAATACCACCCACTTTCCTTGATAATCTGATAAGGATATTTCACCGTCCCCTGTATTAGTCGGTAAAGTAAAATTAGGCGCCGGTTCATTTAAAGGGGGTTGTGGTCCTCCTAATGCTAATGCAGGGGTTTGAGTTCCACAAAAAATAAAAGCGATCGCTAACAATATAGCTAAAATTTGACGGCGTAACATAACACTTCTCTACTTCAATTCTCTCTACTTTACATAAGTTTACAATAATTGTCATTCTGATTGATAGGAACCCAGTGAACTTTGGGTAAGTTAAGTACAGATAAGAACAAGTCAGCCAGATAAAGACTTGCCCTTTCAAAATATCTTTAATAATGAAAATTTATGGTGTTTCGGCAAGCGTTTCATGGAATCTCCTAAAAAACCTCAGTATGACTGAGGTTTTTTACTATTTCTGTATTTTTAAATATTCTCACTCTTGTCTCCTGTCTCCCCGAAGAACCCTTAAACGTTACAGTATGTTGAGAAATGTATAAAAATCTACATCTTTTGCCACAAGAGGGAGTCAGTCATGATAACTTCGATGGAGACAAGTTAAACAAACCGTTCGCAAGTCAGGAGGATTGTGTTAAAGATGGAAACAGCTAATGTTGCTCAGTCTCTTAACCAAGAAAACATGGGGGACTACGTTGCCCAGTTACAACTACACATGACACTACAAGCCAGAAATTTAGTTCCGAATTTAACCCAGAGTGGTGATTCCCGGCAACAACTACTCCAGGAAACTCAAGCAACGGTTGAAAAGTTAGCTTCCCGTCAAGGAATATCTTTTTAGAATATTATTTTTACCCTAATTATTCTTGGTTGAGAAACAAAGTGTTAGCCAGAGGAAATAGGAAAAAGTAGATATATTGAAGATAAACGGGCTTAAAAAAGTTATAGTGCAACTGTGTGCTATTTGTTTCTAGATAATAATTTAAGCCCTATTTTATTAGCTTTATTACTTCAAATAATAGACATTAAGATTAATGATTCTAGTCACTAGAATTAGGTGAAAAGTATTGAGATCAGAAAAATTATTAAGATCAAAAAAATAAAAAGAGTTATCAGTTTGTTGTGAGTTAAATCTGAGTAACGAACATGATAATAGGCGTTTTCATAATTGTTTTTGATTATATTCTCTTAATTAGCTGAGAAACTGCTTTTTAAGCCTAAAGCCTTCAGGATAAACTGTGTTTTTCACTGTATTAACCTAGTAGACCGACACGAATAATTTTGTGCATGACACTAAGCTTTTTAAGGCTAAAGCCTTCACTACAGACTTGAGTTTTGCCAATCCACTACAATATGAAGGGGCGACTCTCGAGGCATTATTGAGATCATAAACTCTCGTCGAAGTAAAAACCATACGAAGAGTAGTTTACTAATTATCATAATTAAATATAATTAAAGAGAATTTTTAAATTTGCCCTTATTGATTATGAAAATTAACCCAACCCTGAAGCTAACCATACTACTATTATTACTTATGTCAGGAGCCGGAACCGCCAGTGCTTTTTTAGCGTATCAAGCGGGGACTCAGGCTTTAAAAGGAGTCAGTCAACCAGAAAACAATCCTACCAAGAAACTAACAGAGGGAGAAAAAAAATCTACCGAACCCACTGAATTTAAGCCCATTGATGAGAAAACCATTTTAATTAAAGTTTATAACCATACCCATCAGAAAAATAAAGCAGCAGCCTCCGGAAAAGAGCAAGAGAAAGAAAATAGTAAAACCGAAGACAAAACCAGTCAATCCACCGAAGATAAGCCTCAAGATATTGAAACCTCCCAAGCCGTTGCCAATTTACCCTTACAAGTCACAGATCAAGGGGTAAAGTTAGAAGTGAATGAAGCCACTAACGAGGGAACTACTTTATCATTAAAAGTAAATTTGCAAAACGAGGGTGCAACGCCAGTGAAATTCCTTTATAGTTTTTTAGAGGTAAAGGATAATCAAGGTCGTTCCTTAAGTGCCATTACAGAAGGACTCCCCGAAGAATTGCCGGCCAATAGTGAGAATTTTGTAGGTCAAGTAAAGATTCCCAGTGCTTTAGTCAATGATAGTCAGAGTTTATCCTTGAATCTTACCGATTATCCCGATCAAAAATTGAAACTTAATATCGCCCAAATTCCTGTCACTCGATAATCCTTGTGATTGTCAAACTATAAATATGACCACCCAAGATATTTTAATACGGGCCCTATCAATTCTGTTATTGATAGCCATTAACGCCTTTTTTGTTACCGCAGAATTTGCTATGGTTTCTGTAAGGCGATCGCGGGTCAGTCAATTAGTCAAAGCAGGGGATATTCAAGCCCAAACGGTACAATCGTTACAACGGAGTCTTGATCGCCTTTTATCCACGACCCAATTAGGTATTACCCTTTCGAGTTTAGCCTTGGGTTGGATAGGAGAAAGTACCATGGCTAAATTGGTGATGGAGGTATTGTCTAAATTGCCATTATCTCCCCTGGTGGCTAATAGTATCTCTCACAGTATTGCCATTCCTATCGCCTTTTTAGCCTTAGCCTATTTACAAATTGTCTTAGGGGAATTATGTCCTAAGTCAGTGGCTTTGATTTATTCAGAAGAATTAGCCCGTTTTTTAGGGCCTTCCATTGGGGTTATTGCCCAAGTGTTTAACCCCTTCATCTGGATTTTAAATCAGTCTACCCGTTATTTATTACGGAGTGTTGGGATCAAATACAACACCAACGGCGGTTATAGTCAGGTGACTCCAGAAGAATTACAATTGATTATTGCCACTGAGGGAGAATCAACTGGGTTAGAAGCCCAAGAACGGGCATTACTCAAGAATGTTTTTGAATTTAGTGCCGTTACCGCCGTAGAAGTGATGGTTCCCCGTACTCAGTTAGTGGCGATCGCAGAAACTGCCACCTTTGCAGAATTTTTACAAGAAGTCACCCAAACCGGACATTCCCGTTACCCTGTTAAGGGAGACTCCCTTGATGATATTGTAGGGATTATTGATTTTAAAGATTTAGCACAACCCATGGCCCAAGGAGAGTTGATCCCAACCTCTGAGGTTACATCTTGGATTAAACCAGTTAAATTTGTCTCAGAATCAATGGCTTTGGATGAATTATTAGCCTTGATGCAGCGATCGCAACTCAAAATGGTCATGGTGGTGGATGAATTTGGGGGAACCTCTGGATTAATTACCATACAAGATGTAATCGGGGAAATTTTAGGTAACGATATTGAAGGTATTATCGAAGAAGAAGACACTTTAAAAATGATCGATGAACATAATTTCTTGATAGAGGCGCAACTTAATCTTGAAGAATTAAATAATGTTTTAGGATTAAATTTACCTTTAACGGATGAATATCAAACCTTGGGAGGATTTTTATTATATCAGTGGCAAAAAATACCCAGTGAAGGTGAAAGTCTTAATTATGAAAATTTATCGTTTACGATTGTTGATTCTGAAGGACCAAGGTTAAAACAAATTCATCTCAGTCGACAACCTCCTACGGTGAATGAACCTTTAGTAGAAGAAAATGATGTTATGTCGTCAGATGAGATTGATGAAACCTCCGTTGAATAAATATAAAAATTGTATTTATTAGCTGAGGGTTTTTACTTTTGCGATCGCCTCTTCAATATCAGGCAATTTTTTACCCGATTTTTGAGCAGTTTCTAACCATAACTCTCGAACAATCATTAATTCTTGTAATGTATCTTCTAGGGTTTCTCCTTGTGCAAGACATCCTTTTAAAGCAGGTATTTCCGCAACAAACCCTCCTTCTTCACAGGGATAAATAACCATAGGATAATTCATGTTTGCTCTCCTTCAATTAATTGGATAACTCTTTTAACATACACTGATTTTACTCGATTGCGATGTACTGGGATAACAAAAATGGTGTCAGCTTTCTGAAAAATATGATGACTACCACTAATTCTATCAAGTATAAAACCTTCTAATTCTAATAATTTACGAATATCTGTAAATTTTACATTATTGGGGCTATTTTTTAACCGCTCAATTAATTTATATAAATTGTTTTTCAATAGTGTCATCTTTTTGCAAAAAATGAATAGGATGTTGTATTGCATCTTTAGTTAATGAGATATTTTTAGGTGGGTTTGCAGCAGTTAATCTATCTTCTGTTTTAATTAGGGTTTGCTGAATAAAAGCTAAACCCTCATTATTAAAAGGTTACACTTATACTCGATGAGGAAAAAAGATCAGCTAGTGCAGCTAAAAACCGCTAAAATTGGTAGAAAGACCTCGCAGTTGTTAGAC
>NETF01000098.1 GCA_002172675.1 unicellular cyanobacterium SU3 | reverse complement strand
TTTAATCTCTTACGCAGTAAGGTAATCTCATTCATAGGGTTTGTTCGTTAGTTAGGGTAACTTTCTATCAAACCCTCTCTGTGTCTATCTTTGCAACCCCTCTCTCATTTTTTTGTCCCGTACTAAGATGAAGAACACACAAAATTCTGAAGCTAACCAAAACCTAGAAGAAGATTTACTTCCTGAATATGAGTTTAACTATAGTAAAGCTCGTCCTAATCGCTTTACCACTCAAGACAATGAGATAACCATAACTGTTACTTTAGACTCGGATGTTGCTCAAGTTTTCCAAACGTCTGAAGAGGTAAACCAAGCACTTAGAGCATTCTATCTGCTATTCCTAAAAAATAATTAGTAGCAGGTAATAAAGCTGGAGGGAATGAAAAGCGTTTTTACAAGCAACTGATTCTAAAAGCCGATCAACGATTTGATTCCCATCTGAGTGAGTTGAAAAACACAGGAGAATAAAGTAATGGCGAAAAAGCTTGAAGATATTATGCAAAACCTATCTCAAGAACGGCAGAAAAAAATTGAAGCGAGAACTCAAGAACTCATTGCTGAAGAAATGACACTTCGAGATATCAGAAAGGCCAGAGAACTAACTCAAGAACGGATGGCAGAATTACTCAAAATCCGTCAAGATAGTGTTTCTAGACTAGAAAAACGCAGCGATTTGCTCCTTTCTACCCTTCGCAGTTATGTAGAAGCAATGGGGGGAGAACTAGAGTTAACCGCTAAATTTCCGAATCGGCCTCCTGTGAAATTGACAGGGTTAGCAGAACTAGAATAAGTCACGAATGACTAAAATTTCTCAGAAAAACGATAATTACCATGCTTTTCTTCCACATCAAGATACCCTTGAATGGCATCTTTTATATTTGCGATCGCCACAACAAAGGGTTATGATCCCCTCTGACCCCCCTTTTAAAGGGGGGAATGTTTATTTGTGGGTTGTAGTGGAGAGCATATAACATATAAGTTATAATCGCTCAACTGATTACAGAGCATGGTTTTGAAAATTTAGGACAACCCTATGTTAAACATATAGAGAAAAGTTTATGGGAAATTCGTCTCAAGGGAAAAGACGGAATTTCTCGTGCTTTATATGTCACGGCTAGACCTAAACGGTTGATTGTGGTACGAGTTTTTATCAAAAAAAGCCAGAAAATCCCCAGAAAAGAGATTAAACTTGCCCTCAAACGGGCTGAGGAGATTGAAGAATGACTAAAATTTCTCAGTTACACCAGAAATGGTTAAAAGATCCAGAATATAAAATTGTAAGCGATCGCTACTTTTTATAACGAAACTAACTATATCCAGAGCTTATGCTGCTCTAGCAAAATATAATTAAAGATGAACTCATTATAAAAATTGTCTATGCAGTGGAATTCATCTCTGGTTCAAGAAAAAATTAGCTTCAACTTTAAAAATCCTGATCTACTTTTTCTTTCTTTAAGTGATCCTTCTTATGGAAAACAAATTAATCAGCCAGGAAGTGATAATGAACGGTTAGAATCCCTAGGAGAAACTGTACTGGCTCTGATTATTATTGATTATTTATATCATCATTTTCCTTACTTAACTATTAGTAAAATGACAGCATTACGGGATAAGTTATTAGAAAAGGAAAGACTAACTAATCTCTGGTTTAGTTTAGGATTAGGAGAAAGTTATCCCTTTCTCGATGTCAATGAAGACAGACATCGTTTACGGGTTAAAAGTAGTAATCCTTTTGAGAAATCTATAAAAGCATTAGTGGGAGCTATTCATATTGATCGGGGATTTTCTCAATCTTATAATTGGGTGAATAAACAGTTAATTGCTCCTTTATTAGAACGACATCAAAAAGATGATAAAGATAGGACTAATCCTGAAAAACAGTTAAACCTATTAGGAAATACTTGCTTAAAAGCAGTTGCATTTGATTATTTGTATCGTCTTTTACCTTATGTTAGTCCAGGAAGATTAAATAAATTATCCAAAAGATTAATTTCTAAAAAACAACAAATAGAATATCTCAAGAAATTAACTAAAGAAGATTGGGAAATGATAACCCTTAAACAAGATAAAATTTCTAAAAAATCTTTTACCTCTTTCTTGGGTGCTATGTTTATTCATTTCGATAATGAAAACCCTAAGACTCGCTACCGAAATAGTCGAAAATGGTTTAAAGAAAACTGTATTAACGAAGACGAAATTTTATATGAGGCGATCAGTTTATTACTAAAAGAAGGTATTCCGCAAAAATGGATTATTCGTGAAATTTTAGGCTACAAAAGTAAAGATTATGATAAAGGAAGAGAGCGGTTTTATGAAATCATGGATCAAAGTGATGCCAAACTTATGAGTGCTGAGGAAGAATAATAAAATCTGGCTTTTGGTTTAATTCGTTGTTGAGTTCTTATGGATTAATTTGATAACCTAGTATTAGTATCACTGTAAAGTGAGTAATGATCATCTATAATTATAAGAATATGAAAAATTGGCTTTTAACTTTAATCACTGGTTTCGCTTTTATTAATTTTCCTCTCTTGCAGACAACAGTATTAGCACAAGACAATGAGATTAACAATCTACTAAAAGACACAATTTATTATCTACCTGATGGAGAAGCGATCACTTTATCAGGGGGTCGTTATGAAACTGAAAATAAAGTTTTTGTTTTAAGTGAAAAAGTAGCGATCGCTGATATTAATAATGATCAATTAGCTGATTTCTTTGTTATTTTAACGGAACTTCAACAAGGAATCGAGCTTAATAATTATATTGCTGTTTTATTAGGTGATAATAATCAAGAACTTGACAATGTAGATACTCTGTTTATCGATAACGAAATAGATATCAACAATTTGACCTGGACAGACCAAGTTTTAACCGTAGAATTTATGGCGAATTCTCCTGGTCGGAAGAAAAAATTAAAGTATCATTTTGATCTTGGTTCAGAAACATTAATTCCCTTGACCTTAGAAACAGAAAAGAAACCAGGAGACATCTTTATTAGAGAACAAGATATTATCGAACCAGATTTTGATAATAATGAAGAAAATCCTAGCATAAGAATTCGATTGTAACTAACTATAGCGTTTCTCACTCTCATGAGGTACACTCTTGATTCTTACTATTGCCTGTCTTGAGTGTGTCTTTCATTCCGAGGACACCTCGGAATTACACACTCGCTTTTGCCTCTTGCCTCTTGCCTCTTGCCTCTTGCCTTAGACTAAAAGATACTGTACCTCACCAGCATAGGAATTGCTATATCTATTTTAAACGTTGATAAGCGTCAATCACTTGTTTTGCGATCGCTGACCAACTATACTTATCTTTGACTAATTGATAAGCGTTTTCTCCTCTTTCTTCTCTCATTTGAGGGGATAAAATAGCAGTTTCTAAAGCATTGTTTAAACTATCAACATTTAAGATTGTTACCCAACCTGCTTGATAAGTTTCCACATCAGGCCAAATATAAACCCCTTGAGAAATAACAACAGGTGTTTTGATGGCCATCGCTTCGGCGACAGCAATACCAAAGTTTTCGTAATAAGAAGGTAAAATAAACAAGTCAGCATCTTGCAATAAACCTAACTTTAACTCTCCTTTGACAAACCCTGTAATAGTTGTATTTTGAGCTAAAATAGAATCATTAATTTGTTGTGTTATCTTCTTTTCATAAACAGGATCTTGAGGATTAGAACCAGCTAACACTAAATGAAAGTTTAGCCCTTTTTTAATTAACTTTTCTGTCGCTTCAATTAAAAAATTTAAGCCCTTTTTTGGGTCAATACGAGACATAAATAAGAGTAAAGGAACATCATCAGCAATACCTAAACTGTTTCTCGTTTCGCCTTTTTCGGGTAAACTATCAGGAAAATTAACCCCCAACGGAATAATTAAGTCTTCTGTTTTAACCCCATAACAACAGGAAATATTCGCCTCTTCTTCCGTTGTAAAATGTAGAGCAGCAGAACCAGCAATATTCGGCCGTTCTAGAAAGTTTCCATAAATTTGCTTCAAACGTCGTTTTTTCTTGAGATCGGCGGGATCGAGGGTTCCTAATGGTCGTAGAATGTACGGTAATTTCTGATACCTAAGAATCGTCGCTGCTGCGGTAGTTACAGGAGAAAATAACGCATGACAATGAGCAATATCATACTCTTTAGCGTGTTGATTTAACCATTGCAACAAAGGGAGAGAAAACTTATAACGACGAAAAGGAGAACAAGGAAAATAGATAATTTTGTAGCCGTCTTGTTCAATAGGAACCCCCAAAGGGACATCTAAAGGTTTTTGTCCTGTATCCCCATTAGAATTAGTGGTTAAGATAGTAACATCAATCCCTGCTTTCGCTAAAGCAGCAGAAAGACCTAAAACCATTTGAGACGGACCACCATAAATTAAAGAAATAGACGGTACAATTTGTAGAACTTTCATGATTGATATGGTGATGATGCACCGATTTTAGCAGAAAGCGCAGGAATAATGTTTCCAGACGACTCCTTACTCCCTGCACCCCTGGAATAAACTATAAATAAAGTGTTTAAAGAGTCATAAACACAATCTCAATACAGTACAGTGGGCAAATGTCAAACTTATTTCAACCTATGATAATGTCTGAAATATGGTTCTACCGAACTTAGTATGTAAAATCAAATAGTAAAATGCCAAGTTAAAAAACTTCTTAGTTTAAAATTATCAAAATTCCTGAAACCATAACCTCTTCTTTTAATCAACTTTAATTTATTATTAATTCCCTCCACGACACCGCTAGTAGTTCCTTCATCAAAGTAAGCAATGATTTCTCCTATCCAACGTCTAATCGTTCCGAAAC
>NETF01000097.1 GCA_002172675.1 unicellular cyanobacterium SU3 | reverse complement strand
TTTAATCTCTTACGCAGTAAGGTAATCTCATTCATAGGGTTTGTTCGTTAGTTAGGGTAACTTTCTATCAAACCCTCTCTGTGTCTATCTTTGCAACCCCTCTCTCATTTTTTTGTCCCGTACTAAGAAATAATTTATATTTTTAGTCAATAACAAGGTTATATTCTCTGATTAAAAGGTGTCAGATAATCTCTATTTTTATAAAAAATAATTGATTTTAATTAGGAGATATACTCATGGCCAATATTTCAGGTTCTACAACAGTTTTAGCTCAAGTTCCTTCAATTACTCTAAGAAATAATCAAGGGCAAATTTTAGGACCTTTCGAGTTAACAAGAGATTTGCATCGTTTAGGAAGAAATCCTGAAAAAGTTGATCTTATTGTTCCTGAAAGTAATACTTGGATGATGGTTAGTGGTTGTCAAGCGTCTTTTACTGCAGAAGAAAATGATTACAGAATTTATGATGGCGATCAAGTTAATCCTAGTAGTAATCGCTTGTTTTTAAATAACACTTTAATTACTTCAAAAGAAGGATTACTATTACAAGATGGTATGGAAATTACTATCGGAACAGCCACAAATAATCATATTATTATTACTTATTGTAATACGAATAGTAATCAACTCGTAAAACCTTTAAAGAAAACATCTATTTCTCTTAAAAATAAATCCGTAACAATTGGTCGAGATACTCAAGCTAATTTACAATTAAATGCGCCCACTGTTTCCCGTTATCATGCCATAATTGATAGTAATAATCAAGGTGAATATATTTTAACAGATCGTAGCACTAACGGGGTATTTGTGAATGGAGAAAAAGTAACAGGACAAGCTATTCTTTCTAATGGATCAATAATTCGTATAGGTCCTTATACATTGATTTTACAAGGTGATAATTTACTGATTGCAGATACGGGTGATGATATTCGTCTTGATGCTAAAAACTTAAATCGAATTGTTAAAGATAAAAATGGTAAAAAAATTACTTTATTAACTGATATTTCTTTACCTATTGCTCCTGGTCAATTTGTGGTTATTGTTGGGGGAAGTGGTGCAGGAAAATCCACTTTAATGCGAACTCTATTAGGACTTGAACCACTCAATAATGGAATGGTAGAATTAAATGGAGAAGACTTACGGAAAAATGTAAATATTTATCGTAATCTGATCGGTTATGTGCCTCAATATGATATTGTTCATTCTAATTTAACAGTTAAAGAAGTGTTAGATTATGCAGCGAAATTACGCTTACCTGCTGACATTAATATCGAACAAGAAAGAGAAAAAGTATTAACACAAATTGGTTTAAAAGAACGAGAAAATACCTTAGTTAAAAATCTTAGTGGAGGTCAGCTTAAACGGGTAAGTATGGGGGTTGAATTATTAGCAGATCCTAAACTTTTCTTCTTAGATGAACCCACTTCCGGCCTTGACCCAGGGTTAGATAAAAAAATGATGGAATTACTTAAAACGTTATCTGAAGAAGGACGAACAATTATTTTAGTCACTCATACTACTTTAAATATTCATCTTTGCGATCGCTTAGTTTTTCTAGGAAAAGGAGGCAATCTTTGCTATTTTGGACCGCCTCAAGAAGCAATAACTTTTTTTAACCTCAATAGTCATAACTTTGCTGATATTTATGTTCATCTTGACGATAAAAATAAAGTAGAAGAAGAATCTGAGCGATTTAAAAATGATCCTAATTTTTATGATAAATATATTACTCAACACTTAGTGCAATTATCAACTCAAACGAATCAAAAATCTAAACCCAAAAAAGTCAAAGGTTCTTTCTTACAACAATTTTCTATTTTATCTCGAAGATATTTTCAGTTGTTAGTACGAGATCCTTTGAATGTTGGTATAAGTTTAGTAACCGCACCTTTGGGAATTATAGCAATGAGAATTGCTTTATCAGATACCATTCCCTTCAATTTTGCTGATGAAAATCACCCAACCTTTGCTACTTTATCCCTCAAAGTTTTGTTTGTGTTTACTTGTGCGGCGATTTGGGTAGGGTTAGCAAGTTCCTTACAAGAAATTGTTAAAGAATCTAAAATTTATCAACGAGAAAGATTAGTGAATTTAGAAATTTTCGCTTATTTAGCTTCTAAAGTATCAATTTTGGGAATCTTAGGATTTTTACAAAGTTTACTCATATCTTTAACAATTTTGATTTGTTTTAAAGCACCAGAATCTAATCAATTTGTCTGGATATTGGGAACCGAAATAACAATATTTATGACACTATTTTCTACTATTAGTTTAGGAATTATGGTATCTGCATTTGTAAAAAATATTACTCAAGCTAATAGTTCTTTACCATTATTATTATTGCCTCAAATTATCTTTTCAGGGGTCTTGTTTAAAATGACAGGCATTGGTAAACTATTCTCATGGTTAATGATTAGTCGTTGGTCAGTGGGCGCATTAGGTAGTTTAGTTGATATTCCTTCTATGATTCCTGAAGCTGAACCAATTTCTCCATTAAACCCTAATCCAATGACGATTACTGTAGATATTCCTACAGAGGTTTATGCCGCTGATTCTAGCAATTTATTAATTAATTGGGGCTTATTATTATTACATAGTTTTATTTATTGGAGTATAACTTATATCTTGCAAAAACGTAAGGATATTTTATAAAAAAATAAACAATTATTTAGATTTTAACTACATAAAAAGGTTACAATAATAAAAGGCAAAATTAATTTTCGTATAAAAATATGGGTAATACCTTTGGCCATCTATTCCGTATCACAACCTTTGGAGAATCTCATGGGGGAGGAGTTGGGGTGATTATTGATGGTTGTCCCCCTCGTTTAGAATTATCAGAAAGTGATATTCAAGGAGACTTAGATCGTCGTCGTCCTGGACAAAGTAAGATTACTACACCTCGAAAAGAAACGGATACTTGTGAGATTATTTCGGGCGTGTTTGAAGGAAAAACATTGGGGACTCCCATTGCTATTTTAGTTCGTAATAAAGACGCGCGATCGCAAGATTATAACGAGATGTCGGTTAAGTTTCGTCCTTCCCACGCAGACGCAACTTATGAAGCAAAATATGGCATCAGAAACTGGCAAGGGGGGGGTCGATCTTCTGCTAGAGAAACCATTGGAAGAGTGGCAGCTGGTGCTATTGCTAAAAAAGTCTTGAAAGAAGTTGCTAACGTTGAAATTATTGGCTATGTCAAACGGATTAAAGATTTAGAAGGAAATGTTAATTCAGACACCGTTACCCTTGAAGAAGTTGAAAGTAATATTGTTCGTTGTCCTGATCAAGAAATGGCTGAAAAAATGATCGATCTGATTGATCAAACCCGACGGGATAAAGACTCTATTGGAGGTGTGGTTGAATGTGTTGCCCGTTATGTTCCAAAAGGGTTGGGAGAACCTGTTTTTGATAAACTAGAGGCGGATTTAGCTAAAGCTGTCATGTCTCTTCCTGCAAGTAAAGGATTTGAAATTGGTTCAGGTTTTGCCGGAACTTTGTTGACAGGTAGTGAACATAATGATGAATTTTATATTGATGAAAACGGAGATATTCGCACTAAAACTAATCGATCTGGAGGGGTTCAAGGGGGAATAAGTAACGGAGAAAATATTATTATTCGTGTTGCTTTTAAACCCACTGCTACCATTGGAAAAGAACAAAAAACTGTTACCTCTGATAACGAAGAAACAACTTTAGCAGCGAAAGGAAGGCATGATCCTTGTGTTTTGTCTAGGGCAGTTCCTATGGTAGAAGCGATGGTTTCTTTAGTATTATGCGATCATTTATTACGTTGGCAAGGACAATGTAAAGTATTAACTTAACTCTTTATTATATTGCATATTGCTGATAATTAGTAAGAATAATTATAAAAAAATAATAAGAAAAGCACTTGGGAATCTTGCCTTGTTTCGACACCAAGTGCTTTCCTAATACGGCTCTCACACCACGTAATCACTCTTTCACACCACAATCGAACTCAATCGATTAGTAATAAAGATAAAAGCTTTGTTTTTTAAATTCAACCGAGAATAGACACTTTTAAAACTGTCACTTTATAATGTTTGAATAATAAAAAATTTATAAAAAAATGCTTTAAATTTAATAAAATTTTCTTACACTTATGAAAATCGATGCTACCAATAATACACATCTATATTATAAACAAAAAATAAAATAGTTGCTTGAATGACAAAATCAACTTTTTCTATTGTTTATTGCTTGTTGTAGAACAGGTAAATATTTTTCAACCACATTTCAAACTGTTTCGATATCAATTCCTCCTAAATAATCATGAACCAAAATATTTCTAAAACCAGAAATATTACGCCATTCAATTTCCTTTATGTTTTCTTTAAATTCTGGCAATAATCGTTGAGTTGACTCGGCTAAAGTTTGTAAGCGTCTAATAATAGCATCTTGTACCATTGTATTGCTTAAAAACTCTTCTTTTCCACATTGAGAATAGATTTTTATTTTTGTAATGCAATCTAAGATATATTCTATATATACTTGATCATCTTTCATAGTTTAATCGCTTCCTTTAATACTTTTTCTTTGATAGATGGGTGTAAACTTTTTTCAGTAACAATATCAACTTTGCGACCTAATAACTCTTCTAAGTCTATTAATAACCCTCCTGGAAACCAAGGAGACGTTTTAGATAAATCGTAGTCAATTAAGAAATCAATATCACTATTTGCGGTATCTTCTCCTCTCGCAACTGAACCAAATATCCTAATATTAAATGCCCCATGTTTAGCTGATAATGATATTATTTCTTCTCGTTTTTCTTTTATCAAGTCTTTAAGTTTCATGATTTTATTTATTTGTTATGTCGGGTAGGTCGGGGGTTTCACAACCCCTTTCCCCCCTAAGAACCGGACGTGCAGGTTTCCAAGCATCCGGCTCATGCCATGTTACCCGTAGTGAACTTGGTAATGACAGTTCTTATGAAGCCA
>NETF01000096.1 GCA_002172675.1 unicellular cyanobacterium SU3 | reverse complement strand
TTGAAAGCTAATTATGGTTTATCGCCTTTTATTTTAGGACAAAGCGAGTTTTTTCTTTCTCATCCGCCCACTTTCACTTTTTAACTTCTCTTGACATTTGCTTGATTTTCTTAAGTTGTCACGAATGATAAGTTATACATTTGCGCTAACATCTGTATATTAAAATAAACCTGTAAATTTCAAATTTTCCTTTATGAGTTTAGAAAAACTTATTATTTTTTTGGTGAGGTAAAGCCTAGCTTATTAATAGGAGGTGCGATCGCTTTTGGTAGTACATTTAAGCGCAAACTCTCGAAAAATAAGAAGAAAAAGTAAATTAGAGAATATTCTCATATCATCGTTCATAATAAAGATAGTCTCCTGATTAATATTTAGGGGACTTTTTAAACATTGAGGAATCATGATAAATGGCAAAAGTAACAGAAAACGATCTCAAAAGAGTAGAAGGTTTATTGATGGGCCGTTTTGATCAATTAGAAAAAGGACAAAAAGTCTTAGAGAAACGATTAAATTCTTTTGAAACAGAAAAAAATAGAATTAAAGAAGAGATTGAACCTGTGATAACAGGACAAAATCAACTAAAAGAAAATATTAAAAACTTAGAATCAGCACAAGCTGAATTTAAAAAAGAATTCAAAGAAGAAATTAATAAAATAGTCGTCGAAAAAACAGAACTTCAAGGAGATAGTAAAACCATTGAGGCAAAACTAGATGGAGTCAGCGATCGCCTAAAAGTTATTGAAACAGCCATCGCAAAAATTCCCGATCTGGCCGAAAAAGTGGGAGAATTAAAGTATTGGAGACAAGTCGTTTATATTTTATTAACAGCTACTATTAGCGGTTTTGTTGGTTGGTTAATTGGAGCAGGAAGTTTTAACCCTTAAACTATCTTTTAAAGGAAGTTTATAAATTGCTTTTGCAATAATATTATATCAAGAATTAGGAAAAAAAGCAATTTTAGCAACTACACCTAACAACGTTAAAAATAAACCTGATATTAATAACCAAATTCGATTATCTTGCTTTTCTGACTGTTTTTTTAGAGCATCAAAATTATGTTGAATTGAATTAAGTTTTTTATCTGTTTTTGCAATATAAACATCTATTTTCTTATCCACAGTTTTTAACTCATTACTTAAACCATCAAAACGACTATTAATTAATTTCTTGAGTTCTCTGAGATCATTTTCTGTAACTGTTGACATTGGGTTATGCTCCTTTTAGGTTTAACTATAAAGATTCTTTTTCTATGATCTTAGCTCTTTTTGTACTTCTTCAATAGATAAGCTTAAAGAATCAGCAATTTGTTCTACTGTTAATCCTAAATTATGAAGACGAGAAATAGCCTTCTTTTGTGCTTGTTCTAATTGTTCAATTTTTTCTCTTTCTTGTTGTCGCAATTGACCTAATTCTACAAAAGTCAAAAAAGGTTCTTCATCAGGACGATAAATGTCTAGATTACCGGATGTTAAAACAAATTTAATCCCCAATCTTGGACTAACCCAATGATTAATTTCCTCAATGACATTTAATCTATCTTCTACTCTGATCCATCCTTGCAAATCAATTTTATCGGGATCAAATAAATAATATTCTTCTACTCCATAACGTTCATAAAACTGAAATTTTTTAGCCATTTCTTTGAGACGGTTAAACGGATAAAGAATCTCAAAAACTACTTGAGGAGCAAGATTATCTTCTCTCCATTGTTGATAAGAACCTCTATCTCCTTTGGGTCTTCCAAAAACTACCATTGTATCGGGAGCTTGTGCTAAAGTATTATTACCTTCTAAGGGATACCATAATAAATCGCCAACAATAAAAACCTGATTGTCTCTAGCAAATAATAATTCTAAATTCTCTTTAATAATGACAATCCAATGAAATTGTTTCGTATTGTCAGCCATTGGTTTTCCATCACTTTCAGGATAGATAAGGGTTGAAGATAATTGCTGTACCATAATTCCTTATCAAAATGTATTATTTTAAGTTTAACGGATAAGCTAAAATGTGAATGCTCAAGGTGATGAGGTAGAAACTATGCGCTTCTGGATAAGTGCCGTTTTTGTATTATTTGTATTAGTGCAGTTTTATCAATGGGTGAAAGGGTTTATTTTGCCCTTGCCGATCTATGTATTAGCCGGAGCATTTTTGGCGATCGCTTCTAATTACGATAAAGGAATGGCTAAGATGATCTCTGCGTCTAGTGAACCTTCTTTAAACTCTTCGGCCAATCAAACCGAAGAAACTTAATTTATGGCACTGTCTGCCTTTGTCCAAGGAATGTTAGGGGCTTCTAGTTTAGCATTAGGGGCAACAGTAGGGGTATTTTTGACTCCGAAACGGGTTTTATCAGCCTCGATCATGGCTTTTGGTAGTGGAACCTTGATCGCAGCAACAGCTTTTGAAATTGCCAGTAAAGTCTATGAAGAAGCCGGATTTTTACCTCTGATGTTAGGGTTTGCCATTGGTGGGGTATTATTTACCAATTTAAGTCGTTATGTCGATCAACATGGGGGTTTTTTACGCAAACCAGCCTCTAGTCGTCGTTATTTATTTGAACATCAACCAGAAGCGACAACAACCCCGACTATTTTACAAAGATTATCCCATGTCGAAGTTCTGCAACAATTACCCGATGCAGAAAAAGAAGCGCTCGCCTCCCTTGTCACCCCGATGCACGCTAAACCCAAACAAGTCTTATGTCGAGAAGGGGAATCCGGCGATTATTTTTATATGATTGCTCAAGGGGAAGCAGAAGTGATCAAAGAGGCTAAACAAATCACCATCTTAGGACCAGGAGAGATTTTTGGGGAAATGTCCCTATTAACTAAAGAACCTCGCTTCGCAACCGTGATCGCTTGTACTCCAATGGAACTGTATCAACTTAACGAAGAAAACTTTGCCCAAGTTCTCGCGAGATCGCCCCATTTAGCTATGGCCCTCAGTCAAACCCTAGTCAGACGCTTACGCCACTCGGTTAACTCCCAGGTGGCAGTCCAAAATAACTTAGATCGTTGGCGACAACGGTTAATAGAACAAGTAGAACTCGATCGTCTCATCATAGAAAACCCTCAAACCCTCACCAGTTTAGTAGAACGATCTACCCCTGTAGCCATTTTGGTGGGAACCCTATTAGATAATATCCCAGAAGCCACCGTTATTGGCATGAATGCAGGGGCGCAACAGTTGGCTTGGTCTTTTCTATTAGCGGTGTTTATTTCCAACTTTCCAGAAGCCCTAAGTAGTGCCTCTGGAATGAAACAAGCCGGAACCCCAAAACTACAAATTCTTGCCCTTTGGTTTGGTATCGTTATTCTCAGTGGTATTATTGCTACTTTTGGTTACTATTTACAAGATACGGCCTCTATGTTGCTCATTGGGACAGCCCAAGCGGCAGCTGGCGGAGCAATATTGGCTATGTTATCGAGTACCATGATGCCAGAAGCCTACGAGTTAGGGGGAAGTTCCGTTTCTTATTCAACCATTGCTGGTTTTTTGTTAGGATTTTTAATTGCAATGGTTTCCGTTTAATCCTTAAATTTATCTATTTATTCCTATGAGTCTTACCCCTGCTGATGTACAACCCCTTTTGACCTCCGAAGACCTTGGCGATCGCCTTAAAGGGGTCAATTTATTACGTCAACTCGATCCGGCGATCGCTTTTGATCTGATTCAACCTTTAGTGACAGATAGCAATGAACGAGTCCGTTATGCTGCTGTCAGTCAACTTGATCCTTTGGGACGACAAGATCCTAATAAGGCTTTACAATTACTCCGTGATCGCATTCAAAATGACGCTGAAACCGATGTCAAAGCAGCTGCGGCTGATGTCATTGGGGGACTACAGTTAACTGAAGCTTATGAAGACCTAAAACAACTGTATCGTCAAACCTCTGATTGGTTATTGCAGTTAAGTATCATTGCCACATTAGGAGAATTAGGGGAACCCAAAGCGATCGAGTTGTTAGAAGAAGCTCTACAGTCTGATCAAGGGTTAGTTCGGATCTCTGCTGTCAGTGCATTAGGAGAGTTAGGCAATAGCGAAGCGATTCCTTTACTTGTTACATTAGTTCAAGATGAAGACTGGCAAGTTCGTTATCGACTGGTTCAAGCTTTAGGTAAATTAGAAGGAGAACAAGCTACTAACGCTCTCAAAATTTTAGCAGAAGATTCTATGGAACAAGTAGCAAAAGAAGCAAAAGAGAATTTAGGTTAAGCTAATCAGGGAATAACTAATTATTCCCATTTTCTTCTGTTTTTTAATTTACGTTTATAACTTGTTTCGGCTCACCGTTTTTCTGGTGATAATTACGGCTTATCAAAACAAATAAGCTAATAGTTTCTTTCTTACATTATTGAAGTTTTTAACACCATCAACTTTTACAAAGAATTAGTTTTATTTTATTATTTAATCCTTTCATAACACCCATAGTAATTCGACTGATAAATTGATAACAATTTTCTTAGTCGATTTTAATAATTAACGTGCTGCGGTAAGAGCAATTGCTCCTAGCAAATAATTTTGTCTTATCGAGTTAAGAAGCCACCGTTAATCCACAAAGTCTGTCCTGTTATCCACTGAGAACTGGGTAAAGCAAGGAACTCTACCAAAGGGAAGACATCTTCAATCGCGCCGATCCGATTGGCTACGGAAAGATTAGCTAATCGTTGCGTTGATTCACGTGAGTTCAACTTGAACCTTCGAGATATCGCAGCATTTGGAACTTTTTTGTTAATTTGTTTGCTGGATTAATTGCCTACACTTATTTGCCTCAAAAAGCGATTCAGCGCGTTGGGCGGGTTCCCCGACTTGAAGCGACTGAATCAAGACACCCTCTCTAGACTTGAAACCAAGAGGCTTGGTGGCTTTGCCTCCTGCTCTTTTTTAACTAAAAATACCGTCTCTATTTTAAGCGATCTCGAAGAGATGATACTGTTGGCGAAAGTAATCTAAGCGTATTTCAAAATGAAGTATAAGAAGGAATTGTGGTGAAATGATAGGGTTCCGTCAACCAAGTAATACATGGAAAAAATATTTTCTCCCACTCCATGTCT
>NETF01000095.1 GCA_002172675.1 unicellular cyanobacterium SU3 | reverse complement strand
TGGCACAGTAAAAGATGTTTATATTCCCATCAATGATATTTTACCTCTCCCTTCTCCTGCTACATAATTTAAACTTATGAATTTTGGTGGCGATCGCTTGTCTCAAGCTGACTTTGTGATCTACTGAGACTTGCTATAATCAACTCTAACCTTAGTTCATTTGTTACGAGGAGTTCTAGTCAGATGAAAAAACTAATTTTTACTTTACCGCTTTTATTGGGTGTTCTGGGAATATCATCTAAAAGTATAGCCCACACAATGTTCACTAATTATTTAATGAACGAAGAATTAGAATTCCAAAGTACCTATAGCACGGATGAAGTAGCTGCCAATGCTGAGGTTTATGTTTATGCACCTAACAATTTTGATGAACCTTGGTTAGAAGCTAGAACCGATGAAGAAGGCCGTTTTTCTTTTCTTCCTGATACCTCTATTCCTGGAGACTGGGAAGTACAAATTATCGATGAAGGTCACGGAGAAGTGCTTATTGTTCCTGTTACTGAAGATGGAGTCGATTATGAAAATATTAGCCATGAATTAAAACAAGATTTACACTATAGTTCTACTCCTATGTCTCCATTACACAGTTTATTAATTACTGCTGGTGTGGGTGGTTTTTGGTTGGTTGTGTTGCGTAAAAATTAATGGAAAGTTTTGACTATAACGTATAGCAATGCGTTATAGTCCTTTGGAAAAATCATATCCTCTTAAGAATAAACTAATTTGATCTTGAGCAACTTGTGAAATTTAATAAAATATGCGATAATAGCTGTTTGTGTGTAAATCTAAAATTAATTAAGTAAGTTGCTAAATTAAGCTATGGCCAGTAAAAAAGGGGTTCGACTGATTATTACCCTAGAATGTACAGAATGTCGGACAAACACCGATAAGCGATCGCCTGGGGTTAACCGTTATACCACCAGCAAAAACCGTCGTAATACCACAGGAAGAATAGAACTGAAAAAGTTCTGTCCCCACTGCAATACCCACACGGTTCACAAAGAAATTAAATAGTTGTTGAATAGCATAAAATAAGGAAAAAGTCAAGTATGAGTTATTATCGCAAACGATTATCCCCCATTCCCCCTAAACAACCCATCGATTATAAAGATACAGAATTGCTTAGGAAATTCATCACCGAACGGGGTAAAATCTTACCCAGACGGATTACAGGGTTAACCGCTAAGCAACAAAGAGCTTTAACAGCTGCGGTGAAACGGGCAAGATTTTTAGCCTTATTGCCCTTTGTTAACAAAGAAGCTTAACCCTATCTCTAATGTTGGGTATTCGGGGTTAGTAGGATATCAACGCTTAACCCCAAAGTCCCAATGTAACCCCTAAAACCTCATCAAAAAAATGGGGACTATACAATGGTTAGAGAAAATGTTAGCAAGTAAGGCACAAAGCGGGTGGAAAAAGGCAAATTAGTTGAATTTAGAGTCAATGGAGAACCTCGTCTGGGAGTAGTTGATCGTCCAGAAGGGAAAAAAGATTGGATAGTAATTGATAGTGACGGCCATTCCCATAAACTACGACCCCAAAGAGTCGATTATGAAGTGCCAGGAGGCTCATATAGTAGTAGTGATATTCCTCAATTTATCCAAGAGATTCAAGATTATCTCGACCCCTCTAGTTTAGAAGTCGCCTGGGAATTATTAATTGAAGACGGAGAAGCCGTAACGCCAGCAGATATGGCCAGCTTTCTCTATTCCGAGCAAACGGCACAATTATGTTATGCAGCCCATCGCTTATTATCAGAAGATAAAATATATTTTAAGAAAAAAGGCGACAAATACGAACCCCGTTCCTCCAGTCAAGTCGAAGAGATTAAACATCAACTCGAAGTAGAAAAACAACGTCAACAAGAAAAAGAAATCTTTTTTGAACATATTCAACAAGCTCTGGCCGGGGAAACGGTAGAATGGAGTCAGAGCGATCGCACTCGGTTAGACTTATTAGAAAAGTTTGTCTTACACCCAGAGCAAAATCATCGTAACGCTCAAGACTTACTTAAAGAACTCGAACAGAAAACGACCCCAGAGGCTACTTTTGATTTATTGGTAGCCTTAAAATGGTGGAGTCCTAATGAAAACTTATTCTTAAAGCGAAGCTCTTACCCCCTCAATTTTCCTCAAAAGGTATTAGATGTGTCCTCTTCTTATGTACAAAACTTGCCCCCTGACCCAGACAGCGATCGCCTGGACTTGACCCATCTAAAAGTCTATACCATTGACGATGAAAGTACCGAAGAAATTGACGACGGTTTGAGTGTAGAGTATTTAGACGATGATAAAGTTAAATTATGGATACATATTGCTGATCCAACCCGTTTAGTCACCCCAGGGGACGAATTAGACTTAGAAGCCAGAAAACGCAGCACAACGTTATATTTACCAACAGGAATGATCTCCATGTTTCCCGTGGAGTTAGCCACCGGACCAATGAGTTTACGTCAAGGAGAATTATGCGCCGCCTTGAGTTTTGGGGTGGTCTTAGATAGTCAAGGGGCGGTTGAAGATTTTTCGATTCATGCAAGTCTCATTAAACCCACCTATCGCCTTACCTACCACGATGTTGATGAGATGTTACAGTTAGGCATCACCGCAGAGGCAGAACTCGCCGTATTAGCAGACGCAGCGAAAAAACGACACAAGTGGCGACAGTCTCAAGGATCGATCACCATCAAAATGCCAGAAGCCATTATTAAGGTGAAATCCGAAGAAGAAATTATTATCGAATTGTTAGAAACCTCGATTTCCCGTCAATTAGTGGCAGAAATGATGATTTTAGCTGGAGAAGTAGCCGGCACCTACTGTCGAGAAAATGGGATTCCTGTGCCGTTTCGGGGACAACCTCAGCCAGAATTACCCTCAGACGAAGAATTATTATTACTCCCTGCCGGTCCGGTGAGAGCTTGCGCGTTACGCCGTTGTATGCCTCGTAGTGAGATGGGAACCCTACCCAGTCGTCACGCCAGTTTAGGATTAGATAATTATACTCAAGTAACCTCGCCAATTCGTCGTTATACAGATTTATTGACCCATTTTCAACTAAAAGCCCATCTGAGGGGGGATGAGTTGCCTTTTCCCTTAGATGTGATGCAACAAATTTTATACAGTGTGACTCTTTCTGCACAAGAAGCGTCTTTCGTGGAAAGACAAACCAACCGTTATTGGGGATTAGAATTTTTACGTCGTAACGCTGATCAAGTGTGGCAAGGATTGGTTTTACGCTGGTTAAGAGAAGATGAAGGGTTAGGGGTGATCCTTTTAGAAGAATTAGGGTTAGAATTACCTCATCGCTTTGAGCGATCGGTTTCTTTAGGCGATCGCCTCAATGTACAAGTCAGTCGCGCTGATCCTCATCGGGATGAAATTCGTTTTCGTGAAATGCTCGAACACGAAACCATGATTAATAATTAAGAAGTTGATTCTTTAATAATGACAATGGGTGAAAATTGCGTTTTTACTCCTCAACAAATTGTTTATTTAACTCATCAGTCTCATCGTCTTTATTGTGAAGTGATTCAAGTCGTAGAATCTCGTCATTTATGTTGGGTTCGTCCCTTGTGTTTAGTGGATATGGCTGAAGAAAAAGAAATTTATCCTCAATTTTTTGCTCCTAAATTATTAATGGATGTACGATCAACATCGGATTTACTCTATCCAATTATTCTTTTTCAACCTGCTTTAGATACAGAGGTAATCCCTTTATTGAGTCAGTTACATAGTCCAGATGATTCAATTAATTATAATCCGATGGCTAAAGAAAAATTACATCAATTTATTACTAAAATTTGGCAAGAATACTCTGATTTGTTTTAGGTTTATTATTGACAAAAAAAGTGCTAGATTTGGGTTATGGCTAAGGATATTTTTCATGATTTAGTTCGCGCAGGTTTAGAAGCAGAGGGCTGGACAATTACTGATGATCCTTACAAACTAGAATTTGATAGAATTAGGTTTGAAGTTGATTTGGCTGCTCAAAAACTTATTGCCGCTCAAAAGGATCACAAAAAAATAGCAGTTGAGATCAAGAGTTTTCTAAATCCTTCAGCGATTACTGATTTTTATGGCGCATTAGGGCAATTTTTAAGTTATAGTCTCGCTATGGAGAGGCTAGATCCAGAGCGAATCTTATACTTAGCTGTTCCTTTAGATAGTTATAGTCAGTTTTTTCAATCAGCTTTTGCACAGTTGGCAATCTCAAAATATCAATTAAAATTAATTGTTTATGATTCTGCGGTAGGAGGTTTAGTACAATGGATAAATTAGCTTTTTATCGTCAATCTATTCAAGACTTACTTATTGGTTACGATGAGGATGAAAAAAAGTCAATAGAGCGAGAATCTCAACTAATTTTTGATGAGAAACGAGATCATTATCTATGGATGAGATTGGGATGGGAAGGATCTCAAAGAATATATTTTACTATTATTCATTTTGATATTAAAGATGGCAAAATATGGCTACAGCAAAATGCCACGGATCTCAATCCTGCTGAAGATTTAATTGATATGGGAGTAGAAAGAGAAGATATTGTTTTAGGTTTACAACCTCCCTTTAAACGTCCTTATACTAATTATGGAGTTGCTTAAATTTTCTCATTTTTTTGAGCATTAACGTAAGAACGAAGAACTTCATTAATTAGAGTTTGATAATCTTGTTCTTTACTCTTAAACCATTCTAAAATATCCATATCTAAACGAATAGAATTATCGGTTTTAGAAATTGGTTTGACAACTTTAGCATTCTTCCAAAAATGCTCATCTAATTCAGGAATATCTGATGTATCAATAACAGAATCAGGAATATTTTGAATTTCTTTAAGTCGTTTCGGCGAAATATTCATAATACTTTCTTCTTATACTCTGATTTTAAAATAATACATAAGTTATCATTCGTGACAACTTAAGGCTGTAAGTCAGATGTCAAGGGAGTTTTGCCTTACAACTTTAATTTCAAAAGTTACCTAGAAACGGAAGAGAAAAGTTAGCGTATGCTGTCCGCTAACAAAAATCTTAAAACTCTCTTTCTTTAGCTTTATAATTGATAGTAATACTAAAGATTTTTCTGGTTAAGATATTTAGGCGTAAGTTAGAGATTTAG
>NETF01000094.1 GCA_002172675.1 unicellular cyanobacterium SU3 | reverse complement strand
TGAGCATCATAGCGGCGGCTTGCTCATTACTGATCGTAGTCGGGAGTTTGACAACCCGATCAACCGGGACAAGTCGTTCGTCAGCATAAGCTCCGGCTGCAAGCTGATAAGCAACGCGATCGCCAGCGTGGAGGATGGTACGATGTGGTCGAAAGATGTTTACAACCAGGGAAAGAAATTCATCGTTTTGTTTGGCACGATCGCAAAGCTTGGTGGCAACAAGAACAAGCTATTTTAGCTTATTTAATTTTAACAGGTTGTCTTCAGAATGAAGAATATCATCGCTTTTCTCGTGAAGCCGCGGCTTTTTATAATGCTTGATTTTTAGACATAGAAGATGGAGGCGTTTACTTCAATGTTTTAGCCAATGGTATTCCTTATTTAAGTGGTGGTAATGAAAGAGGAAAAGGTAGTCATTCTATGAGTGGTTATCACTCCTTTGAATTGTGTTATTTAGCAGCCGTTTACAGCAATTTATTGATTACTAAACAACCTATGGACTTCTATTTTAAACCGTTACCAGGAGGCTTTACTGACAACATTTTACGAGTTTCTCCTGATATTTTACCACCAGGTAGCATTAAAATTAATTCAGTAGAAATAGATGGAGAATCTTATTATGACTTTGATGCAAATAATTTAACCATTAACCTTCCTAAAACAGAACAAAGAATTAAAATAAAAGTTACTATTGTTCCTGTTTAAAATGGTTTCTTTTTTTTCTCTTAACTTAATAATTGTTTCAGGTATTTATTATGGAAATTAATCTCAAAAACCAACAAGACATTTGTATTGCTGAACTGACTGGAGATATAGATGGTCAAACTTCATCTATGGTTCAAGAAAAACTACTATCTTTATTAACCTTTCAAAGTAGAGTTATATTAAACTTGACTGAAGTTGAATATATGTCAAGTGCTGGTTTAAGAGTATTGTTAAACCTCTATAAACAAGCTGAAAATCAAGGAAGTAAAATCATTTTAATTGGACTTTCTGAAGATGTAAAAGATGTTATGGAAGTAACAGGATTTCTCAATTTTTTTACCCTTAGTAATAATCTTGAAACAGCCTTATTGGAAGTCAATACAACATCCAACTAATATCTATGATAATTTACATATAACTGTTGCAGTTATATAGATAGTTAAACCAGGAACAGAAACTGTCTTTTCCCTATTTTTATTAACTAACACCAACAAAAAGATGAACTTAACCACTACCTTAGAAACCATTAACAATACCGCTAAAATTATTCTTTCAGGAGAACTTGATGGTAGTAATGCACAACAGTTCAAAAGTAAAATTGAAGAAGCCGTAATCTTAAAACCAAGCTGTCTTATTTTATTAATGAAAGACTTAGATTATATGGCAAGTGCTGGATTAAGAATTCTCATTTTTGCTAAACAAAAAATGGGAAAAGAGGTTGACATTTATATTGTTGATGCACAAGAAATTGTTTTAGATACTATAAAAAAAACAGGATTTCATCATAGTGTCATTATCGTTGACAACGAAGATAAAATCTGCTATTAATTATAATAATAAATAACTAACAATGAACGGTGAAAAATTAATTGTTCCTGCCATCAAAGATTCCTTAAGCATTATTGCGGATTATATTAAAGAAATTTCTCGGAAAGCAGGATTAGAACAAAAAAAAAGCAATAATCTCCGTCGTGCAGTTGATGAAATTGCTACCAATATTATTGAATATGGCTATCCTCGAAAAGAACATCAGGGAACGCTAGAATTAGAAGTAAAATTGAATGAAGAAACCCTAACTATTTGCTTAGAAGATACTGGAATTCCTTACGATCCTAATCAACATACTACCCCCAAAGATTTAGACCGTCCCTTATTAGAAAGAGAAATCGGCGGTTTAGGTATTTATTTAGCACAGATTAGTGTGGATCAATTAATTTATGAACGAATTGACAATCGTAACCGTAATCAATTCATTGTTTATCGTTCGTTAACTAAATGACAATTGTTCAGGTATTTGACTCGCCTTAATTTAGTATCATTATCTAATATTTTTTCTTCTTTGAGTTCTTTAATCGCTGGAGGATATGCCTTATCTTCGTCTGTGTTGATAACTCTAGGTTTCTTGTTTCGTCTAGATTTCAGGACTTTTTTGAAAAATCTTTTGGTTGCTTTGGCGTTTCTTCTTCTTTTATCTATTTTAGGTGCATCTGTACTGATTCTAGTTTAATGGGGGTGCGACAGCACTCACAGAGCGAGACCGCTGATCTTTGCAACACAACCATATAATTATAACTTATCATAATCTTCAGGCTCCTGCTCTGAAACTTTATTTAATACTTTTTGAAATTTATTCCAACTTCCTTTTTCTGCTTTTTCTTCTAAATAATCTTTAGTTAACCAAGCCGAAATTTGAGCAGATAATGCCATAGTTATTAGTTGCTCTACGGGAATTTGTTCTTTACTGGCTAAGGTTTCAATTTGTTGATATAAAGCATCAGGAATTTGTGTATTGAGTTTCATGGCTTGATTTCTCCTAGCAGTTGTAAAAATTGTTTAGGGGTTAAAATAGAAATTCCAAATTTTTCAATGGGTTTTAAGTCTTTGTTATTGTAACTAATAATAAACTGTGCTTGACATTCTAAGTCTATCAAAAAATCATCATCTTTGTCTTTGGCTAATGGTCGCCAAATATAAAAAATTTCATGATGGTTAGCAAGGTAACAAATTCCATTGATAATATCATCTATGTCTTCATTAGTTAAGCTGATTTGTTGTTGTTCTCTTTTTAAGACTTCCTCATATTCAAAAATCAGGGTAGTAGATATATTGATTTGAAAACGTTGATCATTCAGGATGCTTAACAGTTTATAGGATGCTCCTTTTTTAGAACGTAATCCTGCTAAAATAACATTGGTGTCAATGACAATTTGGTAAGGATTTATCATTAAGTTACTATCTTTGAATAATCTTTATTTCTTTTCACGTGCTTGACATTTTTAATTC
Source organism: unicellular cyanobacterium SU3 (assembly GCA_002172675.1). GTDB lineage: Bacteria > Cyanobacteriota > Cyanobacteriia > Cyanobacteriales > Microcystaceae > Crocosphaera. The sequence continues at coordinate 2,155 of NETF01000094.1, read as the reverse complement.
TTAATTGATACTAAAACCCCAAATTCTGCACCGCCCGACGCTTAACCGCCTCTCCTCTTCTATCATACTTCGCAGTAGTAACAGGGGAAGCATGGCCAGCCAACTTCTGCACCGTGACAATATCAACCCCTGCATCCAATAAATCACTACAAAACGTCCGCCTAAAATCATGAGGTGAAAACGATTCCACCCCTGATTGTTGCGCCCGTTTCTGAACAATAAGTAACACCGCCTGGGAACTCATACAACGATATTGAATTTTCCCACTCTTCCAAATAGGACATAATAACGCCCCTGGAGTTTGCCCCCTTACTTTGAGCCAACGGTTGACAATGGAGATCGCACTTTCAGGCAAATAAACCAACCGGTCTTTATTCCCCTTCCCTCCAATCACCTGTAAAGATCCCGTCTCGCCATTAAAATCCTTTAATTGGAGCTTCACCGCTTCACTTCGACGTAACCCGGCACCCCGTAAAATCGCAATTAACGCTGCATCTCTGACCCCTTGAATAGTCGAATCATTCTCACACACCGCCATTAACGCCTTAATTTCAACGCTGGTTAACGCCCGTCCTCGCAGCTTCCGACTCTCTTTAATACTGGGTAAATCAATACAAGCTGTGTAATCATCCCCACTCATCAATCCTAACCGCTTGGCCTCCTTCAAAACTCTTCTTAAAGCACACATCATTTTGGCTGCCGTCGCTGGTGCGTGTTTCTCCAATAACGCAGCTTGAACCGCCGATGTCTGCTGATATCTAATGAGTGCCCAATCAAGGGTCATTGCGTCACATTCCCCATTCGTCAAAAGTTGGGCGATCGCATTTAAACTTCCTTGCATGGTCAAACGAGAACGGGGGGCAAGCGATCGCAAATAAACCGCCGCCGGATGAGCCGTCAACGGTAGAGGCGACGCTAGTTTTAGGGACGTGGTAGTTTCAACCGTTAACATGATTAGTTATCAGAAGTGTCGTTCTAACAACTAATTTTATCCTCTATGACTCTACTAAGTCGTTAATTCTTTCCTAGCTTCATGGGGTCAACATACTCGATTGCAGAGGAAGGAAATCCTTGTTCATCTACCAATTGAATGACCGTTACCGCTTTACCATTCAGGTGAATGATCGCTGTGTTTATTTGAACATTATTTAAGTTCCTATTAGAACAGTTTATCATTTTAATCAAATTGAAAACAAAAGGGGTCACAAAAGCGCATTTCTCTGTTTTTGTCTTGGACTCACATCTTGCACCTGACGAGACAAAGTTCCAAACCATGTTCATAAAACCAACGATTTAGTAACTTTAACCTCCTGAGAAGGGAAAGGAGTAAAATGTGGGGAAGAAGTAAAATTAAGGCTTGTTGGGCTGAATCATACCAATCTAAATTATCAAAATTACCATTGTGCAAATAGACCCAGTAAGCTAACATATAGGAGAGAAAAGAAAGAATTAACCAACGATAAACCCCTAATAAAGTTTTTTGCCCAAAACGGTGAAGACTAAACTGATGTTTAGCCGTTTTAAAGAAACCTTCTATTTGCCATCGGTATTTCCCCCATCTTGTAATAGTTTTTCCCTTCATCGGTTTTGTTGAAATAACAAATCGCTTAACTCGTTTGCCATTGCGCTTTAGCCAAACCCATGATACAAATACTGGTGAATCTAAGCCATGTAGATATACTTGTTGTCCACGAGTTTTTAAATCAGATACTTTCCGCCCATCAGTTAATTTTCTTCGATTGGGTATTCCTAATATACCGTGATGATTAAACTTTTTACTGCGGATTTTTTCAATAAATTGAATAGTTCCAAATGCCGTATCTCCTAAAACATACATTTGGAAAGAGTTTGTTAAAATAGAAGGTAATGTGTTCAGTAATTTTAAAGCCAATTTAGATGGCGATGGAGTACCTTTGCCTCTATAGACCCGAAAACTCCAAGGGATTCGCCAATTTCCGATAACTAAATAGAGAACAGCAATGTGTAAACCCTTCTTATGATTATAGACTCGAACTAAGTCTTTTAGGTGAGAAAATTTGCCAACTTTTTCTAAGGTAGTTAAATCTATGATAACTTGTAAAATGGGTTTTATTCCTTTTCGTCTTTCGGATAAAATGAGATTTAAAATGAAAGAACGAATGGTACGGATCAGAGA
>NETF01000093.1 GCA_002172675.1 unicellular cyanobacterium SU3 | reverse complement strand
CTAAATCTCTAACTTACGCCTAAATATCTTAACCAGAAAAATCTTTAGTATTACTATCAATTATAAAGCTAAAGAAAGAGAGTTTTAAGATTTTTGTTAGCGGACAGCATACGCTAACTTTTCTCTTCCGTTTCTAGGTAACTTTTGAAATTAAAGTTGTAAGGCAAAACTCCCTTGACATCTGACTTACAGCCTTAAGTTGTCACGAATGGTGACTGATTCAGTGACTTCTGAGAGATAAGCTTGAGCCAAAGGCAATTTATCTAGCTTTTTCTCCAACATAGCTTTTAAACCTGTCGTTGTACCGATTTTACCGATGGTTATGCGTTGGGGAACATCAAGATTGAGCAGTTGAGTCACCACTTCTTCTACTTGCAGTTTAATCTGTTTATCTCGTTCTTCCCAATTTACCCGATTATTGATAGAAACAGGACGCTGTAAAGTGGGTGAATGCTGGTTTAACCAATCTTTATCATTACGATGCAACCACATATAAAGCGCAGAAAATTGCTTTCTGAGAGTGGTTTTTGTTGCATCAGGATAGGTTTTTTGAAGGTTTAACCATTGCTGACGATATTCTGATTGAGGATTATGATTATTAGGGGGTTGAGTATCTGCTGGTTTCGGTTGAGAGGTAGAAGATTGCCAAGAAGCTTTAAGCCCTAATTGAGCAATATAGCGGTTAATGGTTCTAGTAGTTACCTTTAAAGCTCTAGCAGTGGCTCTTAATCCTAATTTTTCTACTTCTACTAATTGTTGTAATCGTTTTTCCCAAATTTCCCCATAAGTTATAACTCTTCCGATGGGATAATTATCTTTTGGTGTTTGATCAGAAGCAGTACGACTGTAAATCATGCCACAGGAACAAGTAAACGTCCCTAATGGCTTTTTATTCTCTAAACAATGGCTAATTTGAAGGTTAGTGACGACGGGTTGCTGATAATGGTCAACTGCACCATTGAAGCATAACCAAGGTGCATCGCCAAAGGGTTTATAATTGTCTTCACTCTTAAAAAAGGCTTCAGCAGAACCATATAGAAAGCGCATCATTAAGAGATGACGAATCGGATGGAAAACTTTGCGGTTTTTTCGGACAATATTCGATAACCAGTTACTAGAATCGTTATAGTCAATCATGCAGTTGAGATGTTCTAATATGTCTCGTCCATAGAAGCAGACAAATTGATCAATTAAGGACTTTTGATGCACTCTTTGGGAAGCAGTGGCAAGTTTTCGCTCAATCATGCGGTTTAAGTACCGTTGACGATAGTGATCAATAGATTGAGGAGATTGAGGATGTTTGAATAACCAAGCTACATATTGAGCTAGTTGAATGAAGATTTTTAAAGCTTGAGGACTATAGTAAGGAATTGAAGTGTTTTGCTGACAATTTTGAGGAGTGATGACTTCGTATTCGTGGCGGTTGAGTCTTTGAAAAGCGACGGTGCTATTGTGTAGGGGAACACCATGATGAGGGCAAACTAAAACCCCCGTTGTTTGATGAATTCGATGCCAATAAGCTTCTCCGTATTGTTTTTCGTCTTCTTTGAGGCAATCTGGACAAAAACGAAGGAATGGAAGTAGAGGAATTGAACTGGCGACAATCCCAATACAAGTGTGAATATTGCCTCCATAGTTTGCTTTCATGGAGTTTTTAATAGTAATAGCCCGTTTTTTGGGTAAAAATGGGGAATAAAAAGGATAAAAAGTATGATTATTTATAAATTCATCTGCTGTGTAGCTAGAAAGTAAAGGCAGTTGATTGACTAAAGCATCAATATTAGAAGGAAGGTCAACAGTAGCGATAGTATTGTTATCGTTATATAATTCTTTGAGGGTTATTTTTGGGCTATTGTTTCCACTACGAATATGATATCGGCCTAAGGCACTGTAGAGAAGTTCGTCAGAGTAAGGAGAAGGGAAGAAACTTAGCATGGAGAGTTTGGGGGTAAAACCAACTCATAGTCCTAACAACCAAGCAAACTGACTTGCTTGCCAACTATTCTAGGCATTTTACTTTGAATAACGCCTTACGACATCAAGTAATGGATCACACTGGTTGTAAATAATGCTCTGCTGCGGCATTTAAAGTGAGTAACGCCTTACGACATCAAGCAATGGATCACCGCAAAGGATAGCTTAAAAATCTATGTGAAAAGCGTGAGTAACGTCTTACGACATCAAGCAATGGATCACAATAAAGCCTTTTCTAAAAAAATCTAATCGATTAATAAGTGAGTAAGGCCTTACGACATCAAGCAATGGATCACACCGACTCAATCGCCCCCCCAATCATCTCATTAAGTGAGTAAGGCCTTACGACATCAAGCAATGGATCACGGCATCAGCTAAAAGCATGTTCCCGCTTATGCTCATAGACAATTTTACAAGCACCTCTGTCTGCTAACTCAAAAACGTACCAAAAAGTTTAATATTTGTCTTGTTCAAAGTCCTGAAACCCTTACAGTGCAACATTTGCAAGCACCTAGTCTATCTATAAAACGATTCAATCCCTTCCTATATAAGCTTTACAGCCGATTTTAACCGTTTGACTCTTCAAACATCCAGAGGTGCTTGTAAAATTAGTCTTGAATGGTTGTCCATGCTAATTCAGGTGGAGATGAACAGGGAATTGCCTCTAATCGATATCTTAACCAATGTGTTCCTTTGAACCCAAAATGATCTACCCAATAAGGTAAAGTAATCCAACCATTATTGTCTTGTATTAACCATTGTCTTGATTTAACGGAAAATTCATCAGAAACTAACTTGATAATATTAACTAAATCATCACTTTCTCCTAAATATAATACCCCCCATCGATTCACAGAGTCAGGATTTAATAATGCTTGTTCTAGTCTTTTTGATAAACTGGGATTTGTTTTATCATTTCCTGATTTGACCCAGACAATAAAGCGAATATAAGTTAATATTTCTTGGTAATCAGGACGTTTGTTTCCAAGATGATCTTCTTGTTTAAACTTAAAGCGATGCAAAGTTCTCAAGGTTTTAGATGTTTCGGGTTGAGATAACATTGCAATGGCTAATTGAACTCCACAATGCTTTTGCATATTCATTTCTCCGATTAACGAGAGTAAAAGTCCGTAAACCGTTGAATGGGGAGGATAAGGATAAGTTTTCCCATACTCTCTGGCATGAGATTGGCGAAAGGTAGCAACAGGAACATCAATATAAATCGCTATTGATTTCATTATTCTTCTACTTGGTCAGATAATTTCAAATCTTTAGTAATAACCTTTTTAATATCTTCTGCGGGAGCTTTAATTCCTCTAAAACTATGAGTTTTTTCAAGATTTAATCGTTTAGTAATTTCTCCGCCAATCCATAATTCTTGAGGAAGAATGTCTTCTGCTTCTACTTGCTCAATTAGTTTAGGTGCAACAACTTGTTGATTCTCATCTTGTTCAAAACAATAGAGAAACCGAGGACAATTATCATTTGTCCAACGTAAGATCATACTTTCAGGAGAAAAGTCGAATAAGGAATCATTAATATGTCCCCCAACTTGACTTAAATAAATAAAAGCATCAATGACATTTAAAATACGGGATGGATTAACAAGGTGTTTTGAATCCAAAGCAAAACAATATTGATAACAAGTATTATGAACATTGGTACTATGAATAGAAAGTTTATCTTTTTCGCCACTATTATAATAGTTAAATGTTGTACCATCATACGGGGTTAAGGAAATAGCGCGATTAGTTCCTAATGCGCCTTGACGTGCATTACTGGTTCCTTTTTGATTTTTCTTAGCTGCTTCTGTTGTCATAAATCCCATGACATCATCATCAATATATTTTTGGGGATTATGTTGTTTACTTTGGGGAATACGAGTTCTTTGAATATTATCCCATTTTTCAAATACGGGTTGTTGTTGTTCTTGAAATTGGTAGCGCACTTTCCAACGAATACTAAAGGGAGAAATGGTGCTATGAGGATCATTATGCCAAAGAATTTGTTGAATGAGTTGTTGATTTCTGTCATTTTCTCCTCGGTTTAAAGATGCGGGTGCATAACGAGTCAGTAAGTTACCAAATAAGTATCGCATGGTGATAATTTTTCATTAATTATAAAAGTAGAAAGGCTAATCTATATAACTGATCTTCTATTAGTAAAAAAAAGGCAAAAAAGACTAATGCTTCTTTATTTATTCTTGCTTGATTTGGATAGCTGGATAAGGCAATTAAGGCAATATCTCTTGCTTCTTTCCAGTCAACTTTTCCAGTAATAATGGGGAGAACTAAGGTTCGGTTTTCATTAAGATTAGAAACATTACCAGCTTTGGACAATAATTTAGCTATAAGATGGCGAAAAGTATCTTCTTTATAGCAATCTAAGAGTTTAGATTTCAGTTGTTGATTCTCCCTTTCAATTCTTTTTGGTGCTGCTTCTGGATTATCTTGATAAATTTGAGCGTAGATAATTTTTAATGCTTCATGAATTACGTCAATAAAGGCATTGTGAGCTTTAGAAATATCTTGATTATTCTTGATCATGATGAATAATCCGTGCTGATTATAGTTGAGTTGTTTTCTTATCTCTTTAGAAGGGGGTCCTGCTGTTTCAGGATTAACCATAAGTTCTTGCCAATAGATTTTTGATTCAGAAGATTATCCGCAATTATACCTCGAATTAGATTGAGTCTAACTAGAAAATTAAATTCAGTTTTTATCAGTTTATTTTTGGGGAGATAACGATTAGAAAGTTGATAAGTTTGAAGAATTTTTGGTCTAATTTGAAAGTCTTGAATCTCTACTGGATTTCTTAACTTAGATTTTTTCATCAGTTTTCCATAGAGCATTACCTGACATCTTTGAGAAGAAAAGTATTGATTATCTTTTCTAATTGTCTCATGTCGAACAATTGCTCCCGGATATAGCCAACTAACAATGGGAATATAGCCTTCTTTGACACTCCCATCGCGGGACGCGAGGGATTCTTCTTTCAACCAGCGAACTTAATATACTGATTTTCATCAATACAAAAGAGGCTCATCTGTCCAGAAGCGTGTACCCAATAGTCATGGGTGATTTGCGTATGCCCTACGCTATCTAGTCCTTTATTTAAGATATTAATTCCAGCATTATGATCACGACAAAGTCTTGCACCACAGCTACAAATGTG
>NETF01000092.1 GCA_002172675.1 unicellular cyanobacterium SU3 | reverse complement strand
TGTGGATTAGTTCGGTTGAGAATTAGTTCCTTGATTTTGAAAATAATAGAATCCTCCCAATCTGGAGAGGTAATTGACGTTATAATGAGCCATAGTTTTATGTCCAAATTAGAGTTAATTCCTTCAACCCCTTATTAATTCGTTCTGAAGGCTAATTTTGACTTCAAGTTTAATCTGCCTGTTTTCATTGCTGTAACTGGGTTATGGATTCTTGGAGATGTCTATTAAGGGAAATGTAATATTTTCGTAAACTCCATAAGCATTAACTGATACAATTCCCCTATCTATTTTGCCTACACTCCCTAGATATTGGGTGAAACAACGCCATTAGATTATGATGAGTTAATGACAAGATTGTAAATTCTAATGGGATCAAAGTTATCTGGAATGAGTACGATCGCCTCTTTTGCACCTTGAGTTGAGAAACGAAACCCAAAAATTATCAATGTGAAATGTGCGGTCGCGCTAAACTTTTCATAAGTTCATGAGATAGGATGAAATGATTTAGCTAGGTTACTTCACACTAACAAAACACATGAAAGTAGCCATTAGGCAACAGTTGAAACATTATTTACGTCAAAGAGATAATATGCTTATTAACTATTAATATAAAGATGAAATTTCAAGAAATTGTTGAAAAACTAAACCCTTTAGTTACCGAACATAGTTTAACCACCAATGAAAATAATAACCCTGAGATTATAGGGGTTGCGTCTGTTAACGAAGCGCAAACCCAACAATTAAGTTATATTGAGGGGCCTAAGTTTGCTGCAATGGTGTCTAAAACAGCAGCCAGTGCCTTAATATTGCCCTGTGACGAGGGGTTACAACAAGAAGCAACTGAAAAAGGGATACCGTGGTTAAGCACCCTAGAACCCCGTTTAACCTTCGCTCACGCCATCAAATTATTTTACACGCCTTTTAAACCGTCCCCTGGTATTCACGAAACCGCCGTTATTGATCCCAGTGTTACCCTTGGCAAAGATGTTTATATCGGTCCTCATGTCATCATTCAACCCGGAGTTAAAATTGGGGATAATGCTTGTATTCAGGGGAATGTAGTGATTTATCCCGGCGTAGTTATCGGCGATCGAACCTTACTCCACGCTAACTGTACTATCCACGAACGGGCTCAAATTGGCAATGATTGTGTGATTCACAGTGGGGCTGTAATTGGGGCCGAAGGGTTTGGCTTTGTGCCTACCCCCGAAGGTTGGTTTAAGATGGAACAATCTGGTTATGTCATCCTAGAAGATGGGGTCGAAATCGGTTGTAATAGTGCAATTGATCGTCCTGCGGTGGGAACCACTCGCATTGGTCCTAACACCAAGCTTGATAACCTAGTTCATATTGCCCATAATTGTCAAATTGGAGAAAATTGTGTTATGGCCTCTCAAGTTGGCTTAGCTGGGGGTGTTACCTTGGGTAAACGAGTGATATTAGCAGGACAAGTGGGTATTGCTAACCAAGCTAAAATAGGAGATGGTGCGATCGCCACAGCACAAACAGGTATTCCTAATGATGTGGCTGCTGGGGAAATTGTTTCGAGTAGTCCGGCGGTTCCTAATAAGTTATATTTAAAAGCATCAGCTATTTATAAGAAACTGCCTGAGATGTATCAAATATTGAAACGATTACAAAAAAAATTAGAAGGATAAGTGACTGTTTCTCGCTCTTATCGTAAGCATCCAGCCCTTCGGGTAGACTTCGTCCCTCTTCGATAGAAAGCCCATAAATACATAAAATATGTCTTTTGAGGGTTATTTTTAAGCTGATTCCTCATTGCTGAAAGCTTACAAACTAGCTAATTTAATCGAAGGTGTAAGATATGAGTAAAAGCAATGGATGTTAAAATTAACCAAGCGGTAAGTAGGTGTAAGAAATTAAATGGATGTTAAAGCGGCCGTTGCCTTTGAAGCCGGGAAAAATCTTAGTATTGAAACGGTACAATTAGAAGGTCCTCAAGAAGGAGAAGTCTTAGTCGAAATTAAAGCCACAGGGGTTTGTCACACCGATGCTTATACCCTGTCTGGAAAGGATCCAGAAGGGTTGTTTCCAGCGATTTTAGGTCACGAAGGGGCAGGTATTGTTGTAGAAGTTGGCCCAGGGGTCAAAAGTCTTAAAAAAGGGGATCACGTCATTCCTCTCTACATTCCCGAATGCCGTCAATGTGAATACTGTTTGAGCTTAAAAACCAATCTTTGTCAAGCGGTACGGGCGACCCAAGGACGGGGGTTAATGCCCGATGGAAGCAGTCGTTTTTCCTTTGGCGATCGCGAAATCTTCCACTATATGGGAACCTCTACCTTTGCTAATTATACCGTTGTTCCCGAAATTGCCCTGGCAAAAATACGCCAAGATGCCCCCTTTGATAAGGTTTGTTATATCGGATGTGGCGTGACTACTGGCATCGGGGCAGTCATTAATACCGCTAAAGTTGAACCTGGATCGAAAGTGGTCGTATTTGGTTTAGGTGGTATTGGTTTAAACGTCATTCAAGGGGCGAAAATGGTCGGCGCTGATATGATTGTCGGCGTGGATATTAACCCCAGTAAACGGGAACTAGCCGAAAAGTTTGGCATGACCCATTTTGTCAATCCTAAAGAGGTTGATGGGGATATTGTGTCTTGTTTAGTAGATTTAACCAACGGTGGTGCTGACTATAGTTTTGAATGTATTGGTAATGTTCAAATCATGCGACAGGCTCTAGAATGTTGTCATAAAGGCTGGGGTGTGGCTACCATTATCGGAGTCGCCGGCGCAGGGCAAGAAATTAGCACTCGTCCGTTTCAGTTAGTTACCGGACGGGTATGGAAAGGGACGGCATTTGGTGGGGCCAGAGGTCGGACAGATGTGCCGAAAATTGTCGATTGGTACATGGAAGGAAAAATTAATATTGATGATTTAATTACCCATGTCATGCCCGTTGAACAGATTAATGATGCGTTTGAATTGATGCACCAAGGAAAATCGATTCGTAGCGTAATTACGTTTTGATCAATTCCCTCAGGATAAGATTAAAAGTAACGATTGAGAAGAAATTAAGCTATGGCTAAAGTAACCGATGTTGATATTCAGGTATTGAAAGATTTAATTAATCAACGATTTGATGAAGTTAAAACAGATAATACTAGATTATCTGGAAAAATAGAACAAATGTCTGGACAGATAGAACAAATGTCCGAAAAAATAATCAATCTAGAAATAGGGCAAGCTAAGATAGAAACTCGGATGGATGAATGGAAAACAGGGATTGATAAAATTCCTGATTTAGCCGAAAAGGTCGGAGAATTAAAAAACTGGCGGCAGATTGCCCTTATTATTATAACAGCAAGTTTCGGAGGATTTATTGGCTGGCTTATTCGTTCAGGTAATCGTCCCTTCTAAAGCAAAAAAAGCCCGCTAGTTGCGGACTTTAAAAACATTGAAGTCAATCCTTTAGACTGTCATAATATCCTTTTCTTTCGCTGCTAATAAGTCATCAATTTTCTCAGTAAATTGGTCTGTTACTTTTTGAATATCATCTTGTAAACCGCGAGATTCATCCTCAGAAATGTCACTATTTTTTTCCTGTTTGCGAACATCATCGATCGCATCTCGACGAATATTTCTGATAGCTACTTTACCCTCTTCAGCCATTTTACTGGCCAATTTCACTAAATCTTTGCGTCTCTCCTCGGTTAAAGGAGGAATATTAAGACGAATAACGTTACCATCATTGTTAGGAGTTAATCCTACATCAGACATCTGGATTGCCTTTTCAATTTGTCCCATACTCCCCTTATCATAAGGTTGAATCATGATAGTGGTGGCATCTGGGGTGCTAATATTGGCCAACTGATATAAAGGCGTTTCCGTGCCATAATACTCCACTGTTACCCGATCGAGGATAGACGCATTAGCCCTTCCTGTGCGAATGGTATTAAATGATCGCTGAGTGGCCTCAACGGATTTTTGCATACTGTCTTTTAGGTCATCTAACATCACAGAAACCTCCTACAATGGTTCCAACAGATTCACCTTTAATTGCTCGAACAATGTTCCCTGGGACCGAGAGATCGAAGACAATTATCGGGATATCGTTTTCTTTACAAAGGGCGATCGCTGTCCCATCCATCACCCGTAAATCATGAGCCAACACATGGCTATAAGTTAAGCTTTCATAGCGACGGGCCTTAGGGTTTAACTGAGGATCACAGTCATAGACTCCATCCACCTTAGTCGCTTTAAAAACCACCTCTGCGTCAATTTCTGCAGCCCTGAGGGCCGCCGTTGTATCCGTGGTAAAAAAAGGATTTCCTGAACCCGCCCCAAAAACAATGACCCGCCCTTTTTCAAGATGACGGATCGCACGACGACGGATATAGGGTTCAGCCACCTCCTGCATGGCGATCGCCGTTAATACCCTGGTGGGAACCCCCATTTGTTCCAGGGCATCTTGTAAGGTCATGGCATTCATGACAGTGGCGATCATGCCCACATAGTCGGCGGTTGCTCGATCCATGCCGGCTGAGGCTGCTTTTACCCCTCGGAAAATGTTCCCCCCACCCACAACGATCGCTAGTTGAATGCCATGATCAATGACATCTTTAATTTCTTGAGCAATGTCGGCCACGACTTTGGGGTCAATGCCATAGCCCAGGTTTCCCATTAGGGCTTCACCGCTAAGTTTGAGTAATACGCGCTGGTAAGTCATCCCTCTGTCGCAACTGTATAATTGAGCCTATTATATCTGGGTAATAAGCATCAGCGATCTTGTCCTTTTTGTCAAACTCCCTGAACTTGAGTTATGATTTCATACCCTGCCTTTTCTGCCTCCTCTGCCTCCCTAAACTGTAACTTTTTAGATTGTGCAGACACGTCTTAGTATCAGTTCTTCTTATTTAATAGGATGCTCATCAATGTAGCTTTTCAAGGCTTGGTTGAGTGGCGTTTGCCAGCCATCAGGTTTTGTTGACTTAAAGTAGTCAATAATCTCAGGATCTAAGCGTACTAACAACAGTTATTTTTGTAACGGAAATTTTAATTTATTTTGCTTTCATTTGTTAGTTTAAATTTTGTAGGCTGGGCAAATATTTCAGGTTCTACCGAACTTGTCATGTAAATTACAAAAATAAAAACGTATTTTTAAAAGTATAAAGACAAGAGAATAATAAGTAAAAGCTTTATGTAGGTTGCTTTTAAGGAGATTTGATGCTTAAATAGGT
>NETF01000091.1 GCA_002172675.1 unicellular cyanobacterium SU3 | reverse complement strand
GGCACAGTAAAAGATGTTTATATTCCCATCAATGATATTTTACCTCTCCCTTCTCCTGCTACATAATTTAAACTTATGAATTTTGGTGGCGATCGCTTGTCTCAAGCTGACTTTGTGATCTACTGAACTTGATCATTTCTTCAATAACGCGATCGCTCGAAATGCGATCAGCTTCTGCTTCATAACTTAAGGCAATGCGATGACGCAGCACATCTTTGATAATGGCTTGCACATCATCAGGGGTTACATAGTTCCTGCCTTGCATCCAAGCATAGACGCGAGAGGCTTTATCAAGGCTAATAGAGCCTCTAGGACTCGCACCAATTGAAATCCAGCTTGCCAGTTGAGAGTCATATTTTTCGGGGTAGCGAGTCGCAAAAATTACAGCAGTTTGCGACTTTATACAATACAAGAAGTTAAGGTGTGAAACCGTAGGATCAGTTTTAGTTGTACTTCAATGACTCGCAAACTGCTGTAAATCGGTAATATAACTTTCAATGGTTTCTGACACATGAACCATCTGAACTTCTTGACGAGCTTAAAAAATAGATTGTGGAGATATGGTTATTTTTTCTCCTGGGGGTACTACTGTTTGTTTTTCTTCCCCTCTTACCAGACGAACGACCTTTTTTCTGAGTCTTGATCGGGATAATCGATGTAAATTTTCATTAAAAACCGATCCATCTGCGCTTCAGGTAAAGGATAAGTCCCTTCTTGTTCAATGGGGTTTTGAGTGGCTAAAACCATAAACAGTTTGGGGAGTTCATAGGTTTTACCTGCAACGGTTACTTGTCTTTCTTCCATCGCTTCGAGTAAAGCTGACTGTACCTTAGCCGGAGCGCGGTTAATTTCATCGGCTAAAACCAAATTATTAAAAATTGGACCGGGTTGAAACTCAAATTTTCCCCCTTCGGATGTGTTTTGATAAATTTCTGTCCCTGTGACATCAGACGGAAGTAAGTCTGGGGTAAATTGAATCCGACTTAAACCGACTTCTAGGGTTTTGGCAAGGCTTTTTACAGAGCGAGTTTTTGCTAAACCGGGTAATCCTTCTAGGAGTACATTACCGTTAGCAACTAGGGAAATTAAGAGCCGTTCAACAACGTAATCTTGACCGATTACCGAGCGTTCCATTTCAGCCTTAAGTCGTTTAATTTCTTTTAAAGCATTGGCGTTTTCTAAAGGCATAACCGTGTTGCTAATTTTCTAAAATAGAGTTTTTTGAGACAGTTGTAACTAAGGCAACTTTACCGTAGCGAGAATCGATTTCTAATCCTCGTATTTCTAAAATTCGCTCTGGATTTTTTAACTCATAAGTAACGATTTCATTGGGTAACAAAGGCAAACATTTAGCAAAAATATTTAATCGATATTGCTGAGGAATAAACTTTTCTTCTCCCATTTTCAAAACCAACTCATTGAAAAAAGCAAGTTCTCCCATATTATTGATAATAGCAGCAGGAGTCGGACAATTATCACACCATCTCACTGCTAAAAACCATTTAGCATCACTCAAGCGGTTATAAATTTTGTCTGGGTTAGGATGGGGCCAAACTTTATAACCAGACTCAACGGCCATAATCGTACCACCCAAAAACCCAAACATTGTCATACTTTTCTTCCTCATTAACAGCAGTTTTTTAGTTAATAGGTAGGGGTAAATAAAATAGAAAAATTTGTAGTCAAGGCTAAACCTTGATGATAAGTAACTTTCTCATTCTCAAAGATTTACTACATATTTATATTGATATTTGCCTACCTATTTGTTAATTTTAAATTGTCATTTTACCAGGATTCATTAACCCATAAGGATCAACTTCTTTTTTGAAATTTAACTGCGGGGAATCAATGGTTTTTCGTCCGCCTCCTTCTAATAAATAGGTGTGAGGATTGGCAATATCGGCACCATTTTCTTCGTGATAACGAATAATTTCATTAACTCTTTCTTCTGTTGTAAAATGAAACAACTGTAATCCGGCAGGAATCACTTTACCCTGAAACTTTAGAAACTCTAAATGAATTATGACTTCATCGCCAAAATGATTATAAAAATGTTCAACATTATCTAAGGTAAAGTAAAAAGTTTGTAGATAAGTAATACTCGGATCAACACTACGAGCATGAAGCGTGGTATGATTCCAAGTATATTCTAATAAACTCGTCCCTTTACTAGCTTCTTCTGCCGTTTTAAAATAACTAATTTCTCCCTTATATTCATAAACTATCTCACGAAATGCTTCTAAATCGTATTCTGAAATCATTAAGATAGCAGCGTGTTTATTCTCAGGTAAATAGTCTTTTAACTGATGTAAATAACCACAAATCGGTGCAGCATGAACGGTGATTAATTTTTTAACAATACCGTCACTTTCTCCTAACCCTTGACCAAACCTTGCCGCTTGCATAAAATCATCAAAAATAACGATAATTTCCGCCCAAGGATAGGATGGAGCCAACGGGATTTCTAATTGTGTAATAATGCCATTAGTCCCATAAGCATGATTGACCTTTTGTACTTCGTCTCCTCGGAGTTCGATAAGACAGGGTTCGTCTTCTATGGTAATGACTCGTAATGCGCGAAGATTTCCGCGATCGCGTAATTGTCCGTAGGTAATTGATCCCATTCCTGCACTACCACCCCCAATAAACCCCCCAATGGTTGCACTACGGTAGGTAGAAGGGGCCATCCGTAACTCCCACCCGGTTTGTCTAGCGTGTTTATCAAAGGCGGCCATTTTCACCCCAGGTTCGACGCAGGCAACCCCTTGTTCTAACCAAAGAATTTGATTCATTTTGGTCATATCGAGGATAACACCCCCTTCTAAGGGAATACATTGACCATAATTACCGGTTCCAGCCCCTCTGACGGTGATAGGAACTTTATATTTAACGCAAGTTTGAGCCACTTGTATGACTTCTTCTTCTGTGGTGGGATGAATAACGATGTCTCCCCGTTTATCTTGTAGTTTTTGCTGTAAAATGGGGCTAAAATGATAATAATCTAGAGATAATTTAGTGATTTGATGAGGATCAGTAATAATTTCTAAATGGGATAAAGCTTCTTTTACTTTATTGATAGTTTGACTCATAATTATGTTTAACTAGAGATAATATTTTTAATGTACCAAATAACTGACCATTAATAATTATCAATTATTCATTATTAATTATTAACCTATCGTTGTAATAAAAATAGTTGAGTAAAATAGTATTCACCCTCAGAATTTTTAGCAATTCCTATTCCTGTTAAATTAAAATTGCCTTCCATATTTTTACGATGACCGGGACTATTAATCCATCCTTTAACTGCTACATCAGCTAAGTCAGGATACCCTTTTATATAAGCTAAATTTTCAGCAAAGGATTTATAAGGAATCGTTTTTCTTACAGATTTCGCCCTATTATCAAACCCATCATGACTAAAGGTTGCTTGTTTACTAGCCATATCTTTACTATGTTGTCTCGCAACATAACTAATTTCTGCATTCATTGTTAATGGGGGTAAATTTTTCGATAAACGATATTGATTAACTCGACGATTTATTTCTTGTTCTAATGCAATTAAAAACTGCCCATCTTGTCCTGCTTTTTCCAACAAGGGATTAGGGTGTTTCCAAGGATCTAAACTGTTAGTAATTTCAGGAGAACGAGTAATACTAGAAGGCTTATTTTTTATAAAAATTTGTGTAAAATAGTATTCTCCCCTATTATTTTGTGCTATACCTATCCCAGTTTCATCATATTTTCCTTCAATATTTTTGAGATTTCGGGGATTATTTAACCACTGTTTAATGGTAGCTTCAACCGGAGCAGAATTATTTTGATGAGTGGCTAAATTTTCCACTCCCTTATCATGGGGGGTACTATAACTAATAATTTTTAATCGTTGTTCTAACTTATCATGACCCATAGGAATAATACCAGCAGCTATCCTTTCACTATGAATTCTTGCTTGTTGGGTAATTTGAGGATTAAGTTTCAATGGGGATAAATTTTTCGATAAACGATATTGATTAATTTCTCGGTGGGTTGCTTTTTCGAGAGCTTCAAGAAAGGCCGGATCGGTTAAACTAGGAGAAGCGTTAGAATTAGAAGAAGGAGTCTCAGAAATGGGAGTCTTTTCGATGGGAATGGGTTCAATAGACTCACAACCGATTAAACCTATAATAACTAAGGGAAGGGTCGATAATAGTTGAAAATAAGGATGTCTCATAACACAACAAAAAAAGCCGTTACAATTGTGAGAAGTGTTAATAATAAGTTATGAATAGTTTAGCGTCAGTTGGCATGAAAGCGATCGCACCTCAATTAATAACTTATCCTACTGTAGAAAGGTTTCACTCCTTACAGGGAGAAGGGACTTGGACAGGGATGAGTGCGTTTTTCATTCGCTTGGCCGGGTGTGACGTTCATTGTCCTTGGTGTGACCAAAAAGAGTCATGGAGTCGCAACCTATATCCTCAACAGTCTTTAGAAACGTTAATAGATGCAGCCAAAGCAGCTAATCCTGCTATGGTAGTGATTACAGGAGGAGAACCCCTAATGTATAATTTATTTCCCTTAACTAAGGGGTTAAAAAAGTTAGGGTTAAGGGTTCATTTAGAAACTTCCGGGGCCTATCCTTTAACGGGGGAGTTTGACTGGATAACATTGTCCCCTAAACCGTTTAAAGTTCCTCATGAAAGCATCTATTCCAAAATTAACGAATTAAAGGTTATTATTGCTAATGAAGAGGACTTAAATTGGGCCGAAAAACAAGAAAAAAAAGTTTCATCCCAAACCATTAAATATTTACAACCTGAATGGAATTCACCCGAAAGTAAAGCTTTAATTTTTGATTATATTCTCAGTCATCCTCAATGGCGTATGAGTTTACAAATTCATAAATTTTTGGGAGTGAGATAAAGTAAGTAGGGTGTAGGGTGTAGGGTGTAGGGTGTAGGGTGTAGGGTGTAGGGTGTAGGGTGTAGGGTGTAGGGTGTAGGGTGTAGGGTGTAGGGTGTAGGGTGTAGGGTGTAGGGTGTAGGGTGTAGGGTGTGGGTGGTGGGTGATTATCAAAGTTGCAAAATATTAGTATTATGAATGAGCAAGACTTATATGATAAACTGATTCCACTAGATGGACGTGGTTATAAAGCTTATAAAGAGATTAAAGGAAGCTATCAATTTCCTAAATTTAATTTAATTGTTGAACATATTCAAAGTGACCCTTTTGCATCGCCTAGCAAACTAATTATAAAAATCCCCCATTCCGTTACTAAATTTCCGCTTGATTTATATAAGAATGAAAGTAGAAAAATTGCTTTAGAAGACTATTTGATTCGACAATTTAGTAAGGGTTGTTCAAAACTAAGTCGTCAGAGAGGAACAGGAAAAAGTGGCAAAATTAGTATTATTAAAATTGGACAGGAAATAATTAAAAGAACAGCAGCAACTATTCATGAAACTGATCTAGAAATTCGTTTTTCTGTCGGACTTCCTGCAAGAGGAAGAACGATTTTAGGTCGTCAAGCAGCACAAATGTTATGTGAAGATATTCCAAATATAGTAGACAGAAGTTTACTTTATCAATCCTTAGATGTTCAAACAATTGAAGAACAGGTTAAAACTGCCGAAGATGCGGACTGGATAAGGAAAAATCTTCCTAAGCATAACCTAGTAGCTTTTATTGCTAATGGTTCAATTTTACCCCGAAAAAGTGGAATTGATTTTCGTCCTTTAGATAAAGAAGCGATCCCCTTTCAATCTCTAAAATCTTTAGAAATTTCATTGAATACTCCTAACAAAGGTATGATTAAAGGGTTAGGAATTACCCAAGGCATTACTTTAATTGTAGGAGGGGGTTATCATGGAAAATCTACCTTATTAAAAGCGATTGAATTAGGGATTTATAATCATATTCCTGGGGATGGTAGAGAATTTGTTATTAGTGATCCATCGGCAGTAAAAATTAGGGCAGAAGATGGTAGAAGCATTATTGGGGTTAATATTTCTCCCTTTATTAATCAATTGCCCCAGGGACGATCAACTAACCACTTTACAACAACAAATGCTAGTGGAAGTACCTCCCAAGCCGCTAATATTATAGAAGCATTAGAAGCAGGCAGTAAAGTTTTATTAGTCGATGAAGATACAGCCGCCACTAACTTTATGATCCGCGATCGCAGAATGCAACAATTAATTGTTAAAGATAAAGAACCGATTACTCCATTTATCGATAAAATCAAACAATTATACACAGATTACGGTGTATCAACCCTATTAGTAATGGGAGGCAGTAGTGACTATTTCGATGTCGCTGATCATGTCATTGCGATGGATAATTTTCAACCCGATGATGTAACCGAAAAAGCAAAAAAAATTGCTCAAGAAAATCCCAACGAACGAAAAAGAGAAGGGGGTGAACAATTTGGTAAAATAACCCCGAGAATACCGTTAGGTAATAGTATTGATCCCAGTCGAGGAAAACGAGACATTAAAGTGAAAGTGCGAGATGTGGATCAAGTAGTTTTTGGTACAGAAGAAATAGATTTAACCGCCGTTGAACAATTAATAGAATCAGGACAGTTACAAGCAATTTCTGCTGCGATTATTTATGCTAAAAATCATTATATGAATGAGCAAAATACGTTACCTGATATTTTAGATCAAGTCATAGAAGATATTAATAGTAAAGGGTTAGATATTTTAAGTCATTATCCTCAAGGAGATTTTGTTTTATTTCGTCGTTTTGAGTTAGCAGCAACCATTAATCGATTGCGATCTTTACAAATTGAGGAATAAAGATAAAAATATACACTCACTTACTGTTAGTTTTCCAAAATTTTAGGACAAATTAACGCACAATTAAGAAATTAATGAACTTAAAATATTGGGTTGTTTCTATGTTCTTTCGTTGAAGCTTTTAAAAGGTAAATTTAGTGTCAAACTGATTCATTTTCCAAAAAATTCGATTATTTTTATTAACTTCAATTACGCCTTGTTGTCGTAATTGTCCCATTAAACGGGTAACATTAACTCTAGTGGTTCCAATGGCACTAGCAATTTGAGCATGGGTTAAAATATAAGGCAGCGCATAACCTTTTTCTGTTCTCTCTCCTTCTTCGGTTGCTAACAACATTAATAACCCCACTAAGCGATCTATTGTTCGTTTTTGGGCTAAAATACTCATCCAAATCAGTTGCGTTTGATGTTGCTGGCGAAATAATTCTAAAACTTTAATGTAAATATTTAAAGACTCAACTAATTCATGCCAATATAACCAAATGACTGCAGTTTGCTCAATGTGAGCTTCAACTCGAACAATACTATAAGAATGATCAACAATTTCAAATGGTTTATTCACTCCTAAAATCCCTAGAAAAATTGCTTCTTTCGTCGTATTTTCTTCAGATTTATGTTCTTCATTAATACAAGCTGAACCTAGCAAACGCACAGCCCCTTTATTAACAATATACAATAAACCAGGACGAGTGGGAATAATTTGATCCTTATGAAAAATTCGTTGACGACAATGAGAACGTCCCCAGTTATACAATTCTTGTAAATTGTCAAAAGGGGCTTCTTTTTTTGAAGTTAATAATGATCCAGAAAAAAACTTTTGCTCTGATTTCTTATTAAAGTAGTGACTCTCTTTTCTTTTCATAAAAAGCCCAACTCTTAAACAATTCTAGTTAAGAAGTCCTTATTCTAACTAATTTTACTCAAGATGACAAAAAATAGAATAATTAAAAATATTTATCCTTTAACCATTAAAATAACTAACCTTTCTATCCAGCAACAGTTACAGCAGTTTCTTGTTACTCAATTATTAAATTTAGATAACTCAAATGTTACTAATTTTCTTAGCAACAATAACCCTATTTCTATTTATCGATTACCTAACATTGATTCTATCGCTTATCGTTGTGCGATCGCTTTTCAATTATCTTCCGATTCTTCCCTCTCTCCTCTTACTCTCGCAGAAACTATTTTTAACACCCTACAACAGCAACCCAACCCCCCAGAGGAAACCTTCTCTTTAACCTTTACCCTACAACTCCTTGATCGAGGTTGGTTAGAATTTATTTTATGCGATCGCAGTCTATCTATATGGTTACAATCTTGGCAAACTTTTGCCTATCCCCGAAAAAGGTTCATTCTAAAGTCAACAAGTCATGACAATTTATGGCCTCTCGAATACACTTATGCCCGTTGCTGTAGTTTCTTACGGTTAGGAGACAAAGAAGGACTTATAAAGCTTAAAAAAGAAATTTTCCAGCCTTACCAATGGTCATTATCAAAGTCTCAACCGATCCCTTGGTCTAGCTTAGGTTTAAATCAATTTGAGCGATCGCTAATTTCTCAAATGCTTCTTACTGTTGATCGTTTAGAAAATGAGTCAAATAGTAATGAGATCAAACTAGGACTAGCATTATGCGAGACTTTTCTAACATTTGAACGTTACTGTCGCATTTTTGGAGAAATAAGTCGAGGTAATCTTCAATTATCTCAAGCAAGACTCGGTTTAGTCGCTATTACACAAATTTTACTGCAAGGGTTATGGTTGTCGCAAAGGGAACAACCACCCCGTCACAAATTGTAAATCGATGTAATAAATTAAAAATAAATCTTAAGAGACGTGACAAAATCCAAACCTTCTTATATAGTTATATTTAGTGTGAGGAGCGAACCAGACAAGAGAGCCGAGACGAAACATGGAAAGTCGTCGGCTCTCTTTCTGATCTGGGGGTATTGGAGAGATGGGAAGTGTGGGAAATATCGAAATCAATCTTGATCTTCTAATTTTTCATTTTTCTTAGATAAATTAAGGAAATTTTGATTATTGGGAGCAATTATTAAACATAGATAGGGGCTTAATAATATTAAGCCCCTACTAATTCTTATTAAATTAATTGAACAGCGCTTAATCAATTTCGGGAGCAACAAACACCGTTGAAGCTAACTCTTCATCAATATTATTTTGACGGGACATTTCTTGCCGTTGAGCAATGGTAGGTAAAGCAGCACGGGCTTTAGAAGCGACTTCTACGGTTTTAATATCGTAAGTTGTGGTGGCTAACTTAGGATATAAACCAATACCGATAATAGGGAGTAACAAGCAAGCAGTGATGAACACTTCACGGGGTTTAGCATCTAAGCTAAAGCCATCTAACTTCAACCCTTCGTTCTTTTGGCCGTAGAACACAACCCGTAACATGGATAAGAGGTAAATGGGGGTTAAAATTAAGCCCACTGCAGTTAAAAATATAACCACTGTTTTAAAGGTGGAACTATACACATCACTATTAGCCACACCTAAGAACACGGTTAACTCTGCCACAAACCCACTCATTCCAGGTAATGCCAAAGATGCCATAGATGCTGTGGTAAATAAAGCGAAGGTTTTGGGCATTTTCTTCGCTAAACCACCCATTTCGTCCATCATTAAGGTATGGGTGCGTTCGTAAGTGCTACCGCAGAGGAAGAATAAGGCTGCAGCAATTAAACCGTGAGATACCATTTGCAAAACTGCCCCATTCATTCCTAACTCGGTAAAGGATGAAATGCCGATGAGAACAAACCCCATGTGAGAGATAGAAGAAGAAGCGAGACGACGCTTAAGGTTAGTTTGACCAAAAGCGGTAAATGCCCCGTAAACTACGTTAACCACTCCTAAAATAAGTAGTAAAGGAGCAAATTTAATATGAGCATCCGGTAACATTTCGATGTTGAAGCGAATTAACCCATAACCACCCATTTTCAACAAAACACCTGCTAAAATCATCGACACTGGTGCAGAGGCTTCGCTATGGGCATCCGGTAGCCAAGTATGTAAGGGGAATATGGGAAGTTTTACGCCGAAAGCGATTAAAAATCCTGCATAAGCTAACACTTCTAGAACAAGGGGAAACTCTTTCATCCCTAACTGGGCCATATCAAAGGTAACGGTGTCACCATAGAAAGCCATACCTAGGGCTGCGACTAAGATAAAGATTGAAGCGAGGGCAGTATATAAAATAAATTTTGTGGCTGCATAAAGACGCTTGTTGCCACCCCAAATAGAAATTAATATATAGACGGGGACTAACTCTAGTTCCCACATGAAGAAGAACAATAGTAAGTCTTGTGCAGCAAATACTCCCATTTGTGCGCTGTATAGCACTAGCATTAGGAAATAAAATAAACGAGGCTTTTTCTCGACTCTCCAAGATGCTAATAAGGCTAAAGTGGTAATTAAACCGGATAAAACAATTAGAGGCATCGATAAGCCATCAACACCTACTGACCAGTTTAAACCTAATTGAGGAACCCAAGGATAGGTTTCTTGTAGTTGAAAATGGCTGTTATTGAAATTGTATTGGTCGAAAACGGCGTATATCGTTAACGCGAAGTTGAATAAACCCACCCCTAAAGCATACCAACGGACTGTTTTTCCTTCTTTGTCGGGGATCAAAGGAATGGCGAAAGCGGCCACTAAAGGGACAAGAATGATTGCTGTGAGCCAGGGAATTTCGGTAATAACCATAAGCTGGTAATAAATACTCAGTTTGCTTGTCCCTATTATATAAACTTTTGTAACAATTTGAAAAGAGATATTACAAAGAAAATTCTCTAGGTTTACGATTGACTTTTATAAATGAATTATTAATTTTTCATTCACAAAATACAATGTAAAGTCTAAATGCTTCTTAATTTGGTAGGGTAGAACGGATATTCGCATCTGTAAGTAAATAGATGATTATTGATAGTTCAAAAGTTAAACATGGTAATTTGTTCTAGGAGACAAATTTATGACAGCTTATTGAATAAGCATCGGAGAGTTAAATCTTGGGCGTTGAATTAAGAAGTTACGTTTATCTTGATCGTTTACAATCTCAACACGCGGCTTATATTGGAACCGTTGCATTAGGATTTTTGCCTTTGCCGGGGGATGCTTCTTTGTGGATTGAAATTTCCCCAGGAATAGAAATCAACCGTATTACTGATGTGGCCTTAAAATCGGCCGTTGTTCGTCCTGGAGTTCAATTTGTCGAACGACTCTATGGCCTTTTAGAAATTCATTCAACCAACCAAGGGGAAACTAAAGCAGCAGGACAAGCTATTTTAGCTGCATTAGGGGTCAAACGGCGAGACTGTTTGAAACCGAGGGTCGTTTCTAGTCAAATCATTCGTAATATCGACGCTTATCAGGCACAATTAGTCAATCGTAACCGACGGGGACAAATGTTACTCGCAGGACAAACGTTATACGTCCTGGAAGTGCAACCAGCAGCCTATGCAGCCTTAGCAGCTAATGAAGCAGAAAAAGCAGCTTTTATTAACATTTTGCAAGTCTCAGCTATTGGTAGTTTTGGACGTTTATATTTAGGAGGAGAAGAACGAGACATTATTGCAGGATCTCAAGCTATTTTAGCTGCCTTAGAAAATGTTCCAGGACGAGAACATGGTCAAGGGATTAGTGAGTGATCAAGTGGTTCGATAGTGAGGAGATATTTTACCTATTCATAAAAACTTGTTGAGTTTAGACAAAATTAGACTCTTATAAAGGGTGAAGCGTCAAAAAAATAAATATTTAAAACTGGACAAACTTAGACATTGTTGTATAATTAAAGTTGAATCTAAAAAAGTTTATTAAAGTTATAAAAAATTAATATAAAAAATCAAAAATGATAATTAGTTATTTTGAGAATTCATAACCAATAATTTAGTAAATATAGGTAAAACAATTAACTTAACTTGGATAATCTAAAGTTGAGTTTAAATTAAACTTGAAATAATAGTAAAAGTCAGGGTATGTAAATAATTTTGTTTTCACTGTGTACGTTTTCAAACAATTTATGTACGGTTTCATACACAAAAAAAATTTTTTTTGATTTAGGATTACAGGCGAAAACGTTTTTTATGAGGAGTATTCAATTCATGAATAAACTCAACTTTTTATCCCAATGTGCGATCGCTGGAATCGCTGGTATGATCGGAACAGTTGGTGTTCAGACCAATGTACAAGCCGGAACCATATCAGCGAGTTCTAATGTTCAATTTACAGATGTCACTCTTCAATTGATTGATAATGATGGTTCAGGTGATGGTATTGGTAATTTATTACTTCCATCTGGAGATTATGACGGAGCTTTTGCACAGGTAAATGCTTCGGGAGCTATCAATGGTATCGATCCTGTTGATGCTGTCGGTCCAGTTGCTTGTGGTACTACTCCAATAACGACCACAGGTGCTGGTAGTGAATTTCCTTTTTCACTAGGTGGTGGCACAATAGACGCAGGTGCAAGCGTTGATTGTAATAGTGTCCCTGGAAGTGCGTCTAATTTTGCTGAGATAGAGCTAACAGGGGACAATATATCTGGAAATGCTGAAGGTACCTACGAAGTATTTAGTGCTAATTTCAATGCGACTCCAGATGATGTTGTTGATCTTGAAGGTTTCTTTGAGGGTGATCTTTTTGCTCAGGTAACAGGTTATACTGGAGGGACAAAACTTGCCTCGTCAGAGTTTCTCGCGCAATATACTATAAACCTTATTCAAGGAGATGGTAATGCGATAGAAGTGTTTGCAGGAGAAGTTTTTCAAGCTGGAATATCAGTCATTAATGAAAATGATACAGAAACCCTAAATACAGGAATAATAGACATTGGATTTAACGATTATGTTATTGGAAGCAGTGGTTTAGATCCAGACGGGGGTACCTATGAATTTCGATTGGCTGCTGTTGAAGAAGTAAATGGTACTATTGATCGTGTCGCTGTACCAGAACCTGGTACGGTTGTTGGACTTCTTGCCATCGGTGGTTTAGGTTTAGGTCTAAAACGCAAAAAGCAATCATAAATTAGCTTGAAATCTTAAATTATAGTATAATCGCTTGGTGTATTTATTTTACTCTAGGCGATTTCTTGTTTGATAAGCAGGAGCAATCTGACTTCTTCAGGTCTGAATTCAAGAAATAAAGAAAAAAATACCCTAAAAAGGATATTTTTCAATGAAAACGTTTTGTTGAGGAGTTTTAAAATCAACCATAAATGATCTATTAACTCCAACCAATGATATTATATACACAAGTAACAATTTGCAATACTTGTTCTAGACTAAGGGATCTTATATCAAATTCCTTTATGTTGGCTACCAAGGAGTGCAGGGGAATAGGGAGTAAGGAGAAAATTATTGATAGCCTTCTCATTTTCATTTCGTATTAATTATCAAAATCGATTTGAGAAAAATATTCTAAAATGTAGATTAAATTTATTACGAACGATAGAATCTAAATGCAAGGATCGACAGAACCTTTATTACAATTATCTGATGTGGGGTTAAGCGATCCTTTAGGTAGACATCAGTTATTAGAAAATATTTCTTTTACCGTTAATAAGGGCGATCGCTTGGCTATTGTTGGCCCGTCGGGATCGGGTAAAACGACGCTATTGCGTTTGATTAACCGTTTACTCGATCCCACCACGGGATTAATTTTATTTGAATCTCAACCCTTAAAACAATTTCAGGTTATCCCCCTCCGTCAAAAAATTGTTTTAGTTCCCCAAGAACCGAAATTATTAGGGATGACAGTCGAAGAAACCTTAGTCTATCCTCTAAAATTACAAAAACTATCTACAACTGAAATTAATCAACGAGGAAAATACTGGCGATCGCAATTATCTATCCCTGATGATTGGTTAGAACGCAATGAGTTACAACTATCTTTAGGACAACGACAACTGATCACCATTGTCAGGGGTTTAATGATGCAACCGACCTTATTATTATTAGATGAACCCACGTCTGCTTTAGATCGTGACAAAGCTTTGCAACTCATTGAAGTGTTACAGACTATAACAACCAACACTAAAATAACCGTTCTTATGGTAAACCATCAATTAGAACTTGTCGAAAAATTTACGACACAAGTTTTAAAATTAAATCAAGGCAAACTACAAAAGTGAAGAGAATGAAGAATCTAACATTAATTCTAAATTCTTAATTCTAAATTTACAATAATGGACTCACCTAACCATCAACCGTACAAAAGCAAACTATTTAACTTTGTCAACCGTCAATCTTTACGATGGCGCGATCGCTTAATTCGTAGCGCACAATATTTTAGACTAGGGGTAGAATGGAGTGTGCAAATCCTAATTTACCCTATCTATCTAATGGTACAGGCAGGGCGAGTAACCCGCAAACAGTTAAGACGGGGTTTCGCTCCAAAAGCATTACCCACGGATAAAAATAAGAGGGTTTCTGCTACTCCTAAAGCTGATCAACCTTTAAACCGAGTTTTCCAAGAAACCCAACAGTGTCTAAGTCAAACTAAAAGTCAAAAAAAGACGAAAAATAAAACACAAACTTCTCCTATTATGATTCAAGGAGTAGCGAGTGCGATGGAGAGTCATGACCTAGTTTTAGTTGCTGAAAATAATACTATTATTGATATTCTTTCTGAGACACAACAAACTCATTTAAAGAAATATATTCGTCTAGAAGCGGCTAATTATTGGTACGAGTTAAAACAAAATCAAAAAGATAATCTCGGATTAATTCAGACATTGTCCCCAAAAAAAGATCACGTTTTACCCCCCATTCGCTGGTTTTGGCAAGTGATGGGTTGGATGCAAACGGGAACATTAGCCATGAGTTTAGATTTCTTTGGCGAATCTTCTCTGGTTCCTATTACACATCAAAATACTATCTCATCTTTATCAATTCATTCTATAACTTCTAACAAAGAGAGTAATACAAGATCATCTCTATCGTCTTCTTTTTCTTTTAATCAAAAATTACAACAATGGAGAGAACATATAAAGGAAAAAAGCAATGAGTCTTTAAATATTGATAATGAAGATCCGTTTCGCATAGAATTTCTTATTTATGCTGCCATTGATTACTTTTTTAATCGGGTAATTCCTCATCAGCAGTTCACCTCAATTTCAAAGCAAAATACTTTGCAATCATCATCTGAAAATATAGATGATCCTTGGTTATCTTGGAATGATTCATATAAGGAAGTATCTTCGGTCAATATTCCTGCGTCTGTTCAATCTTCTTCTACTTTCTTGTCCCAAGGTAATACTTCTGATTATCAAGCAAAAAAATCTTTCAAAAAAAGAAAAAAAAGAAACCAGAAATCCTTAATTAAATCTTCAGCTAATTTACAAAAAAAAGATAACTTTAACCAATCTAATCATTCTGATTTTCTTCAGTCTAATCATCAAATAGACAAAAGTTCATCATATTGGGTAGACACAGAAGCAAAAAGTAGTGGCTATATTAAACACCCTTTAGTTAGGGTTTTAGAATGGTTAGACTCAGCTATTCATTGGCTAGAAAAATTAGTAAATAGATTAACTAAATTTTTACAAAAAAGACGCTAATTAATAATCATTGACAAGTAATAATTATTAATTAGTTACAAACCTCTCTTTTTAAGAAGTAAAAGAATTAAAATATTATTTTTGTAGAATCTTTTTCTTAATAAGAGAAGTAATTGTTAATTCATCAACTAGGGAATTGAAGAGAATTAACTATCGAGTTTAAAACCAATTAGAGAGAAGAATAACAGAAAAAACAGCGTTTAATTTTGCTAAATGCTTTTCTAATTGAGAACCACTAAAGTCATTATCCATATCTTTATCTTTCTTTGCCACGTTTAATTCTAAAGATTGATTCTGTTGTAGCAGAATTTCTAATGCAGCTTCTACATCAATTTGTTTTTCAACGGACAGCTTTACAGCTTCGTTCAAACATCCTAGATGGTATTCGTGCATATTCATGATTTACTCCTCATTTATTTGTCAAATTCGTTAATATTTTGTAACATTTAAGTTACATTTTTCTTGGTTGCAATTATAACAAAATAAAAAAAATATCTCTTGTCATTTTTCTCAAGATATTGTATTCTCTAATCTTAGAAAAACATTAAATTTATATTTTTTAACTAAGACTTAACTTTTGCCCTTATCTAAACTTTTGTATCTAATTTTATAACCTATTTCTCAGAAACTTTATAAGATTACTGAGATTGATGTAAGGAAAGCAAAAGTTTTTTATAGATATGATAAATTTAC
The DNA here is from genome assembly GCA_002172675.1 of unicellular cyanobacterium SU3. GTDB lineage: Bacteria > Cyanobacteriota > Cyanobacteriia > Cyanobacteriales > Microcystaceae > Crocosphaera. The sequence continues at coordinate 55,606 of NETF01000091.1, read as the reverse complement.
CCTTTGGAGGATGTCAAACCAGGTATAAATTGCTTAGTATTTTCAACAAGTCTGATGGAAACAAGGATAAAAATTCTTGCCTAGATGTAAAGTAACGACTAGATGAGGAAACAATAGTGAATACAAAGATCATGCGACAACTTTGGTCAATTATTGATGAAAGTCCTGGAAAGACCTTAATGGGGTTAAATGACTCAGATTTAATCAATCAGATACTCAACAAACTCAGTGCTAAACAAAAGTTGTCTTCAGAAGACTGTGGTGCCATTAACGCTTATCTTCGTTCGAGGATTTTGCTGATTCGGGAAATCGCAGAATGTAGCGTCGGCCATTAAACTCAAGTCTTGTATGTTAAGTTTAGTAAATAAAAACATTTTTTTAACATACAATCTCAATGGTACAGTCATCTACCCAAAACCCAATCATCCCAGAGGATGAAAAAACCTGGCATTGGCGGGGCTATCCTATCACTTATAGTCATTGTGGGGATACAGGCCCGGCTGTCGTCTTAGTTCATGGGTTTGGCGCATCTTGGAGACATTGGCGCAAAAATTTACCCGTATTAGGCAAATATTGTCGATGTTATGCCCTAGACTTAATTGGATTTGGTGGTTCAGCCAAACCCGTGCCAAAACAAGAAATTGACTACACATTTGAAACCTGGGGTGAACAGTTAGCAGATTTTTGTCGAGAAGTTGTAGGAAGTCCGGCGGTATTGGTGGGTAACTCTATCGGTTGTATTGTGGTGATGCAAACGGCTGTAGATTACCCTGAATGGGTGCTAGGGGTAGCTGCCCTCAATTGTTCATTAAGGCTACTTCACGAACGTAAACAAGGGGATTTACCTTGGTATCGTCGTGTCGGGGCTAATACCATGCAACGCATTTTAACCAATAAAGCGATCGGTTCTTTCTTTTTTGCCCAAATCGCTAAACCTCGCACTGTCAAAAATATTCTTTTACAAGCCTATCATCAGCCAGAGACGGTGACAGACGAATTAATTGAACTATTACTTAAACCGGCTCAAGATAAGGGCGCAGTCGATGTATTTTTAGCGTTTACAGCTTATTCCCAAGGACCTTTACCCGAAGACTTATTACCCCGTTTAACCTGTCCTACCATTCTTTTGTGGGGGACTAAAGACCCTTGGGAAAAAATCGAAATCGCACAAGAATGGGCTAATTATCCTACTGTAGATCGATTTATTCCCCTAGAAGGGGTAGGTCATTGTCCTCAAGACGAAGCCCCGGAATTAGTCAATCCCATTTTAGAAGAATTCATATTAAAGAATAATTAAAAAAAATTTGCTTGGTTGGTTTTCAAGACAATATTTGTCCCATTATCCTCATCTTTGTCCGAAAGTCTATCTAGAAAAGATCAGCGATGAGTAAAAAATCCCCTTGGAACTCAAGCAATGATTGTGTTAAATTTTCTAATGAGGTACTCTGCTTACTCTAATCTCAACTAAGGTTGAGACGCTTTAAATAAGCAACGGCATAGTAAACTATCCATACCATTCAATTATCCATCGTTCATTCGATAGCGGATTATAGCTTCAATGTTCTCAAAACAAGTCACAGATTCCCCAGTTTATAAATGGTTCAATGATCGTCTAGAAGTTCAAGCCATTTCTGACGATATCACCAGTAAATACGTCCCCCCTCACGTTAATATCTTCTACTGTCTTGGTGGTATTACCCTAGTGTGCTTTCTGGTTCAGTTTGCCACTGGGTTCGCCATGACCTTCTATTACAAACCTACAGTAACTGAAGCCTTTACTTCTGTTCAGTACATCATGAACGAAGTTAACTTCGGTTGGTTGATCCGTTCTATCCATCGTTGGTCAGCCAGTATGATGGTATTAATGATGATCCTCCATGTCTTCCGTGTTTACTTGACCGGTGGCTTCAAAAAGCCCCGTGAGTTAACCTGGATGACAGGGGTTATCTTAGCGGTTATTACCGTTTCTTTCGGAGTAACGGGATACTCTTTACCTTGGGACCAAGTCGGTTACTGGGCGGTTAAAATCGTATCCGGTGTTCCTGCTGCCATTCCTGTTGTCGGAGATCAAATGGTAGAACTCCTCCGAGGTGGTCAAAGTGTTGGACAAGCAACTTTAACCCGTTTCTACAGTCTCCACACCTTTGTTTTCCCCTGGTTAATTGCCGTATTCATGTTAGCCCACTTCTTAATGATTCGTAAGCAAGGGATTTCTGGTCCTTTGTAAAGCGTGTCTGAAGTAACAAACGGTGATCAGTGAACAGTTAATTATGGGTAAATATTGCATAATTAATCACTGATCATCCGTATTCGGATAAAAACCCTGCTGATCCTCTATTTCGATAAGGAGAAATCTATAAAATGGCCATTGAAAAAAAGCCAGACCTAAGCGATCCTAAGTTGCGTGCTAAGTTAGCCCAAGGAATGGGTCACAACTATTACGGTGAACCCGCTTGGCCTAACGATTTACTTTATGTGTTCCCCGTTGTTATCCTGGGAACCATTGGTTTATTAGTCGGTTTAGCGGTACTTGATCCCGCTTTAATTGGGGAACCGGCTGATCCGTTTGCCACTCCCCTTGAAATTTTACCCGAATGGTATTTATATCCCGTTTTCCAAATTTTACGGGTTCTTCCCAATAAGTTACTGGGTATTGCTTGTCAAGGTGCCATTCCTTTAGGGTTATTGTTGGTTCCTTTCATTGAAAGTGTCAACAAGTTTCAAAACCCCTTCCGTCGTCCTATTGCGACTGCAGTTTTCCTCTTCGGAACTGTTGTTACCATCTGGTTAGGTGCAGGTGCGACTTTCCCCATTGATGAGTCTCTAACTTTAGGCTTATTCTAAAACATAACCTGAAAAGGTAATCTTCTACCTGTGATTGATTCTGTTCCCGTCGAGGAAAGAGCGATCGCAGGTATTTTATCAATTAATAATTAACAATTGATAATTATTAATGATTTCATGGCTTTTTACCCAATAATTAAGTGATTTATTTCTCTACAAGAGTAGATACCATCGCTGATAATAATTGTTCGGGTGATACTTTAAAGGGTAAACGATGAATATCAGAATTAGGATCGCAAGTGATCACTGCAGCATGACGTAATTCTTCTAACGTCACTTGAGATAACCCTAACGCTTCTAAACTGGTAGGTAAGCCAATTTCTTCATAAAATTTTAAGAGTTGTTGCCGAGAACTCGCTGCTAATTGGTTGCCTTGTATTATCTCTTCTAAACGCAATTGTACCAAGATTCCGTAGGCGACTTTTTCCCCGTGTAAAGCATCATGGGCAGCCGAAATATGAGTTAAGCCATTATGGACAGCATGAGCGGCTACAGTGCGACAATTTGCCCCTCCTAACCCTCCAATAACGCCGGCTAACAACACAGTGGCATTAACTACTTCTCGCCAGTCTTCTCCTCCTACATTATCCAAAGCTTTCACAGATTTTTGTAAGAGAATGTCCCGTAATACCCTCGCTTGTTGTACCGCTGCAATGGTAAGAGTTGCCGAAGAGTTACCGCTACTCACAGATGCTTCATACCATTTGGCGATCGCATCTCCAATACCTGCCACTAGGGTACGTTTTGGGGCGGTTTTAATGAGCTTATAATCTAATATCAGTAAATCAGGACAACGGGATAAGGGTACGTCGTATTGAAACGCTCCTTGGTTAGAATAAATGTTAGAAAGGGCTGTCCAGGCTGCACAGGTTGCCCCGGAGGTGGGAATAGTGACAATGGGTAATTCTTGCTGATGGGCGAGTAACTTAGCCGTATCTATGGCTTTTCCTCCACCAACGCCAATAATTAAGTCAGCTTGATGATCTTGGCTTGCTTGAGTGAGATTTTCTAAGGAGGTTTCCGAACAGTCGGGGGTATAACTTTCAAATCCCCCTGTTAGTTTAAATTGTTTAAAAATAGGGTTCAACTGGGACGAAATCAGGTCAAGGGTATGATTCCCACCTACCACTAGGGGACGCTTACCCAAACGGGTGAGCGCTTGTCCTGATTGTGACAAACTACCCTCTCCTTGTACTACTTGAGTAGGAGAGATTAATAAGGAATTAATCGAGGTAATAACTGAAGTATTTTTTGTCGTTTTTGCTGGCATTTGACGGCTACAAGGAGGTCATCAATATTATTCTTTCATTTTAGTATAACAAATTCTTTCTCCTGTAATAAATTTAGCTTTTTTGAAGAATCATTAATTGTTGATTGTTGATTATTAATTAATCAGGGTTCCCCGTTTCATTTGTTCTCGTTCAATGGCTTCAAATAATGCTCTAAAATTCCCTTCTCCAAACCCTTGTGCTTGTTCTCGTCTTTCGATAATTTCAAAAAAGAAGGTCGGTTGTTCAAAAATTGGCTCGGTAAATATTTGTAATAGTAGAGGATTATTTTGATTACCTTGTTTGTCTTTTTTAATTTTTTCTTGATCTAATAAAATATTCTGTTTAACAATTTTTTGCCATTCTTGAAAATCAAAGTGTAAATCATTATTATTTTCTACTAATTTTTCATAATAAGTCTTAGGAACTTTTAAAAAGTTTAATCCATTTGTTCGTAATTTTCTAGTGACTTCAGCAATCTTATTTGTTCTCAAAGCAATATGTTGAATACCGGAGCCATTATTAATATCTAAGAATTCTTGAATTTGAGAACTTTTAGAAATAGGCTCATTGATCGGTAATTGTATATTACCAATAGGATGAAACATAACTTGAGAATATAATCCTGATTGTGGTGTTTCTATTTTAAAAAACTGTTTTTTTTGAAATCCTAATATTTTATTATACCAGTGTATTGTTGAGTTTAATTCGCCTTGAGGAACATTCAAAACTAGATGATCTAAACCTAAAAAGTAATTGTTTTTGTTTCTACTCTCAGATTTTTCCTTAATCCAATCTTCAGGTAAGATTGAGGTATCGCCTCGGCGTTCAAATAAACTATGAATCAATCCTGTTTTGCTAATTATTTTACTCCATTTTAAATCACCCTGAGTATATTTTTTTTCTTTGATCGGCTCTTTTATGACAGTGCTAATATTCTTTATTCTTTCAACCAAAATTTGTAAATTACTAACTCTAAAAGCAACATCAGCAACACCAGGGGGATGATCTTTTAGAAATTTTGCCACAGGACTTTGAGGAGATAAAGGAGAAGAAATGACAAAAATAATGGGATTTTCCTTGTTTCCAGTTTTGACAATTTCAGTATTAGTATGTTCATTCTTACCTCCTGCAACGGAGTAAAAACCCATGACATTAATAAACCACTGTTTCCAGTAACTTGCATCTTTTACATACCAATGAACGTGGTCAATACAAATTTTCATAAGTTGCTCATTTTCCTCTGTAGTCAACATTTTAGTCATATAGAAAGTTAATAGCTATATCTATTTTATAAGTTAATTATGATGATAATGATAATAGATTTTATCTGAGTTTATCAACTTACTGATAAAAAAGGTCATTTATCAATGTTGACTTATTCAAAATTGATTGCATTCCCATAGTTATTAAAGCTTCGGTTCCGCTCAGCTTTAACACCGAGTGAAGCCGAGGTGTTAAGTTTATTTGTTCTAGTATAAGATATCAGTCATATAATAATTGCTTTCAACAATTATCTATCTTATATTCTTATTAGTTGGTAAAAAGGTTATCGGCCTTTAGACATATAAATTTTTGAGAAAGTATTTTAACTAACCCTAAACAAGAGAACGAAGATAATTAATTAATCCTTGAAAAGTACGAGATTGACAATAAATTAAGGTTCCTTGGGTACGTTTGTTTTTAGTTTTCATCCCTGACACAGTAATCTTAATCGCTTCTTCTTCTTTGTGATATGTTAATAGTGTTTTCGGATGATACGCTAATAAATGTCCTTGAGTCATCACCAAGTCTTGATAAACTGTTTTTTTAATAATTCCGCCATAAGTTGCAATAAATACCCGTCCCTTTCCTTTAAATTTGGTTTTAAATAATCCGTCTCCAGCCAACCAACTCCCAAATCCGGCCCAGCGATTCTCAATTTTAACTCCTTTAGTATAGGCTAAAAACACTCCTGGTTGTAAACAAATAGAGCCTTGAGATAAATCAATCCGATCAATGTCTCCCGTGGTTGTCTGACTTAAAACCACTGTGACAGGTTCAGTGGTTTCATTAATCAAAAACTCAACAAAGATATCCGTTCCACCAAAACATTTCCTCAGTAAAGCAGATTGCCAAGATCCACAAAATCCAGTTTTGACGGTTACTTCTCCATCCATACTGATGAGAGAACCGATTTTGACTGTTATCTTTTCTCCTGGGTTGAGGGTGACAAATAAGGCCGCAAAAGCTGGACGACAACGAACTTTAAATAACACTTAGAATCAAATAAATGAGAAAATCACCAAAAAAGGGACAAGAAAATCAATTCTTTATTAGAATTCTCTCTCCAGTCCCCATCTTACTCGATTTTTAGTAAAACTATCCGTTAGTTATTCAAAAAAATAGGACGGATAGATTCAACCCACTGGTTAATTCTGCCTTCGGTTTGCTCGCTTTGGTTGACTTCATCGATAGGAAGTCCCACAAATTTATCATTCAATAAGGCTGAAGAATATTGAAACGTATAGCCTTCATTGGGAAATTCTCCGACTAAGGTAGCTCCCAATTTTTGGAAGTGGTTATACATTTTACCCAACGCGCTGACAAATTCAGTTCCGTGATCCACTTGATCCCCTGCACCAAATAAAGCGATGGTTTTGCCGGTAAAATCAGGTTTATCCAATTCCATTTCAAAGAGGGGATCACGCCAATCATTCTGCACGTCTCCTGCTCCCCAAGTGGAACACCCTAATAATAAATATTCATAATCGAGGAGTTGATCGTACTCGTCAAAATCCTCTTCCATGCTATAAATATCGCATTGATCTTCTCCTAATTTTTGCCGTAGGGTCATGGCAATTTCTTCGGTGATTCCCGATGTACTTCCGTAAAAAATGCCAATTTTAGCCATAATCTAGACTCCTGATAGGTTGTGGATACTTCAATAAACAGATGGAATCGAGATTCAAGTTATTAAAAACAAGAAAATTGAATAAGTGTCGAAGTTATTTCCTCTCTATTATTGACTATAATTACTTGATTAGAGAAAATCTGTATCGATTGTACTTGAAAAGTTTTTTTTTGTAAGAGATAATTAGTTTACTATCGCCAATTATTTAAACATTAACTTTTAATAACTAATGTAATATTGCAACATTATTCATAAACATAAATAACAAAATATTCTAAATTAGTAAAAATTCAGTCTAAAGCATTATAAACTTCATTAATAATATGTCCAAATATTGTTAATTCTTGAAGTGATAATTCAATTTTAACTTTTTGATAGGTTATATTAATAATTAATGCTTCAAAATTATTCATAATAAGACACAATAATTAACTTAATAGGGGTCAACCACCGTTGACCCCTACTGGTGAGTATTATCCTTTCAATTATTGGTTTATCCGCGAGGAAAACGCCGATCCTGCAAAAAAGGTGGGATATCTAATCCTGTTGGCTTAGGAGGGGGAGATTCCTCTTTTTTCGGGGGATTGGGAGTCGATACATTACGGGTTGGTGTGGAAGTGGTTTGATTATTATTTGGAGTGTTTTCAGCCTCAGCACTAAACCCAGTCGCAATCACTGTAACGATCACTTCTCCTTGAACCCGCTCATCAATGACTGCACCAAAAATAATATTGGCATCGGGATCAACCACTTCAAAAATGGTTTCGGCTGCGGTGTTGACCTCATGTAAACTCAGATCACTACCACCCGTAATATTGAATACCACCCCTTTTGCTCCTTGAATCGAATGTTCTAATAAGGGTGAAGAAATAGCCAAAGAAGCAGCATCATTAGCGCGAGATTTTCCAGAACCCACACCAATACCCATCAACGCTGAGCCAGCATCGGCCATAACAGCGCGGACATCGGCAAAGTCCACATTCACTAAACCAGGAATGGTAATAATATCGGAAATGCCCTGGACACCTTGCCGTAGAACATTGTCAGCAGCTAGAAACGCTTCTTTTAAGGGGGTTTCTGGGGAAATAACCTGTAATAGTTGGTTATTGGGAATAACAATGAGGGTGTCGACGTTATTTTGCAGATCGCTGATACCTTGGCTGGCTTGTACCATGCGTCGTCGCCCTTCAAAGGTAAAGGGACGAGTTACCACTCCGACGGTTAAACAGCCCTTCTCTTTGGCAATCTCAGCAACAATGGCAGCAGCGCCCGTTCCTGTGCCTCCACCCATACCAGCAGTGATAAAGACTAAATCCGTATCCTCAAGGGCTTCAGCAATTTCATCGCGGGACTCGACGGCAGCCTCTTTCCCTATATTGGGATTACCACCGGCTCCTAAACCCTTAGTTAACTTTCTGCCGATTTGTAAACGATGGGGGGCAGAGGATTGGGTTAGGGCTTGAGCATCGGTGTTCATTGTCCAAAACTCAACCCCCATTAAGGCACTTTCGATCATGCGATCAACCGCATTACATCCGCCACCACCAACCCCTATGACTTTAATTCTCGCAATGTTATTTGGCACAATTACATTTCTCCTACTGTCTTCCCCAGGACTTTCTGGGGGTTCGTTCATTTGGGAAAAAGGGGCAGTGCTGTCGTGTCGCTGATAACTGTCCACAGCACTGAAGGTTTCCGTAGATTCGGTGTTATTTAGGCTGGCATGATTAAGGGTTAGCTTATCACTAAGAATCATTTTAATTGGCGGGGGTTAATTATTTGAGTTCAAGAATTTAGGATAATCTAAATTGACCTAATTTACAGTACCGTTTATTAATACCTCGATTAGGGGTCGATCTATAAAATGGTTGACTATATCAGAGCTTACTATGAATAGTAAAACATTACATTTTTTTTAACAAAGTTTCTATCTGAGTTTACCAAAGCACGCCCCAAAAACAAAAACTCTGACCTCCTTTATAAGTTTAAGTAAAAGTTAAGGTCAGATGACTTATTTTGATGTAAATAACGGGGGTTAGGCGGGGTAATTCTCTACTGAGCTAGGTTATTACTTCCGTAAGCATCTATTTCAAAGGCAGGAACGCGATCACTATCTACCTCTTTACCAGTTACCGATTTAGCTACTGTTTCAAAGGATTCGGAGTTCCAGTTTCTTTCATGAATCGTTTTGGTTTGCTCACCGCGAAAATAGGCTTGTGTCCCGATGACAGCAGCCGCTACCCAACCAACAATTAATAAGGAAATAACAAGAGTTAACATAAATTTTTTCTCCTTTACAAACTTTTTTTAAATTATATAAATAAATATAACAAAATGTTGCAAAAGTTATCAACCTATTCTATGTACGGTTTTTACGACATCCCAATCACTGATTACTGGTCAGTGATCGCGGTTCACTGACTTAACCCATTGACCTAGAATGCCCTGAGCCGATCATAATAAGGGTAGATTCTTAGGAAAGGGTTGTATGGTTTCACCGCTCGATTTCCAATTGGTTAACGCAGCCCGACAAGGAGACTGTCAAATCGTAGAAACCTTATTAGCACAAGGAGCCCACGTAAATGGAACCGATTTACAAAATACCAGTGCCTTGATGTATGCGTCCCAACGGGGACACCGAGAAGTTGTACAGTGCTTATTATCGGCAGGGGCTAATGTTAATCAACAACGACCGTTCTCTGGTTTAACGGCCTTAATGTTTGCTGTGGCCGCTAATCGGGTTGAAATTGTCCAAGATTTAATCCTAGCCGAGGCACAAGTTAATCAAACCAATGATGATGGCAACACAGCCTTGATGATTGCTGCTTATAAAGGCCATACAGAGATTGTCATCCATCTCATGGCGGCTGGAGCCGATGTTGATCACCGAAATAAACAGGGTGATACGGCTTTAAAATTGGCCATCAAAGGGGATCATCCTGAAGTCATTGATTTACTTCCTGATATAGAAACGGAACTAACCCATAGACAAGCTTTGGTGTTTACCATTCGTTGTGGTAGTTTGAGAGTCTTTCAAACTTTATTAATCCCTGAGACAGACATCAATATCCCCGATGGTGAAGGAGAAACTTTATTATCCTTAGCTGCTTCTGAGGGTCAAACAGCTATCATTCAAGCCCTATTAACCGCAGGAGAAGCGGTTAATCAAAGGGATGAGGAGGGAGAGACTCCTTTGCATTATGCCACCGTCGAAGGGCATTTAGAAACTGTGAGGGCATTATTAGCAGAAGGAGCTAATGTTCATTTAGCCAATCAATTCGGAGATACTCCTCTGATTTTAGCTGTGGTACAGGGACATAGCGAAATTGTGCAAGAATTACTACAATACGGCGGTGATCCGAATCGAAAAAATTACGGTGAAACCCCCTTAACTTTGGCGATCGCTAATGGTAATCTGGCTATTATTCACACTTTGTTGAATGGGGGTGCTGATCCCAATACTAGACTGCCTAATGGACGCACAGGGTTAATGAAGGCAGCCGATGAAGGCAATATTACGCTGATAGAGTTGTTAGTGCAAACCGGGGCTGATGTGAACTTAAAAGATCAAACTGGGGCAACCGCTTTAATGTGGGGATCTCATCGGGGTTATGTCGATGTGGTTAAGGTCTTATTAGAAGCAGACAATGTTAATCTAGATGAAAAAAATAACAGTGGTTATACAGCTTTGTCCTTAGCCCAATATAATAATTATCCTAAGATCATCGAATTGTTAAAAAAGGCGGGGGCTACTTCTTGAACTCAAAAGTCTGACATGAATAAAATTGATTATTTTAGGAATTAAATATGCGAACCTATCAATTAATTGCCCCTGCTAAAATTAATTTATATCTAGAAATTATCGGCGATCGCCCGGATGGTTATCACGAGTTAGTGATGATTTTACAGAGTCTTGCCTTAAGCGATCGGATCGAACTTCGCTCAAACGGAACTCAAGCCATTAATTTACATTGTAATCATCCTTTAGTTCCCCTCGATCAGACCAATATTGCTTATCGCGCTGCTCAATTAATGGTGGAGCAATTTCCCGAACGATTTGCTAATTATGGCGGCGTTGATATTACCATCGATAAGCAAATTCCTGTGGCTGCAGGATTAGCTGGAGGATCAACAGATGGGGCTGCGGTTTTATTAGGGTTAAATTTATTATGGGAATTAGGGTTAACCATACCCCGGTTACAACAGTTAGGAGAAAAACTGGGATCGGATGTGCCTTTTTGTGTGAGGGGAGGAACTGCGATCGCAACAGGAAGAGGGGAAAAATTAGATCCGATTCAAGATTTAGACAATTTATGGGTTGTTCTTGCTAAATATAACAATCTTGCGGTTTCGACTCCTTGGGCTTATCAAACCTATAAGCAACAATTTGGCCATACTTATATTAATGATACAGCAGGAATTCAGTCTCGAACGTCTCAACTTCATTCTGGATCGTTTGTACAAGCAATTAGTGATAAAGATGGAAAACAAATAGGAGAATTATTACAAAATGATTTAGAAAAAGTTGTCTTATCTGAATATCCCCAAGTTGCACAATTAAAAGAGATTTTACAACAAGCAGGCGGCTTAGGTACCATGATGTCGGGATCTGGACCAACTATATTTACTTTATGTCAATCTAAAACTGAAGCAGAAACCATTAAAAAAAGAGCGAGACAAAAGATTGAAGATCCTAATTTAGAATTTTGGGTTACTCAGTTATCTAGTAATGGCATTTCAATTATCAGTGAACAGTGAACAGTCATCAGTTATCGGTTATTAATTATGAAACTTGAACTCTGAATTTGAATTAGAAGAATTAGAAGTTTTTAATTTGTTCATTAATCCATTTTCTAAAAGCTTTAATTGTTTTATTTCGTCCCACTATTTTTACTTGTTTTAAATATTGTGGAATGACTTCTTTCAGGGGAAAATCAGGAAAATGGGGACTATATTCAACTTCTTTATAATTATCATTTTCTAAAATATTAATTTGTAATTCTCCGTTTTCAAATCGCCATAATTCAGGAACTCCTAAAATAGCATAAATTTCTCTATGGGTACGGGAAGTAACATCAATTTCTAAAGCTAAATCTGGAGGTGGATCAATTGTTAAATCTAACCGATCTTTTCCTCTTACTTTAGCTTCATTTTCAATATAAAAACAATTATCAGGTTCAATTCCTTGCTGCATTAATTGATTTTTAAATGCCGTTGAACCTAATGTATCAAATTCAATGTCTAACTCTTCTAAAAGTATTTTGACTAAATCACTAATAATTTCTTTATTTCGTTCATGTTCAGGTAACGGATTCATAATTTCTAAAATATGATAATGATAAGCAATTCTGCTTGCTCGATGTTCTCCTAATTCTTCTAAAATTTGCTCAAATTCATTCCAAGTAACATTTTTTAGTAGAATTCTTTCTCCTGGGAGTATTTCAAAGCGTTTTAAATCTAATAACATTGTTTTATCTTCACTTAAAATTAGATCAATTTATTATTGACTATTTTTTATTTTCTTATCCTAAACTCAAATACTATTATACATTCATACAACATAAGCAAATTTAACCCCTGACTCAAATTTAAGGATAAACTTAAGATGATCATCGCAATTGATACAATTTCTAGGAATTAACCACGATACAATAAGAGGTAAGATGGTGAAGATAAATATGCTTATTGTGCCGTCACTCGCTTAAAGCAAGATTACTGAACACAAGGGAAACGTTACCTTATGCCCCAATCTAATCTACATCTCGTCAACTCCCATGTAGATAATCATCAGGTTGCTGAACATCACTACACTACCCAGACACATCAACCTTATAAACCGAAATTATCCTTAGACGAAGTTAACCAAACCCTAGAGAATGCTAACGCTCAACAGGTTGTAGAATGGGCTAGGGATACCTTTGGAGAAGGATTAGTCATGAGTACCAGTTTCGGTATTCAAGCGGCGGTAATGTTGCATTTAGTGACGCAAGTGGTGCCAGATATTCCCGTTATTTGGGTGGATACCGGTTATCTTCCGGCTGAAACTTATCGCTTTGCTGATGAATTAACCGAACGCCTCAAACTCAATTTAAAGGTTTATCAATCAACCTTAACCCCTGCTAGAATGGAAGCCCTTTATGGGAAACTCTGGAACTATCACGATCTAGAGTCTCTTAACCGCTACGATTTTATCCGTAAAGTAGAACCAATGCAACGGGCATTAAAAGAACTTCAAGCAACAGCATGGTTAGCAGGTTTACGTCGTCAGCAAACCGAACACAGAAAGTCTCTTGAACGGGTTGAGTTACAAGGAGAACAATACAAAGTTTATCCTATTTTAACCTGGAATTCTCGTGATATTTATCATTATTTAACGGCACACGATTTACCCTATCATCCCTATTTTGATAAAGGTTATGTTACTGTAGGAGACTGGCATTCTAGTCGTCCTGTCACTGCTGATGATGACAGCGAACGGGATAGTCGTTTTCATGGGGTTAAACAAGAATGTGGTTTACATTTACCCCTGTCTCCTGAAGCAGCGGAAAGTTTAGATTCAAGTACCCTTTAATTATCCTCTTTGACTGCTTCGACTGGATATTGTTTCAAAACGTCTTTTAAATACTTTGCGGTGTAAGAAGTAGGATGTTTAGCTACTGCTTCAGGGGTTCCAAATGTAACAATATCACCCCCTTTATCACCTCCTTCGGGTCCTAAATCAATAATCCAATCTGAACATCGAATGACATCTAAATTGTGTTCAATAACTAAAATAGAGTTACTTTTATCCACTAATCTTTGCAAGACATTTAATAAGTGATGAACATCATAAAACGATAATCCGGTGGTAGGTTCATCAATTAAATATAGGGTTTTTCCAGTTGCGCGACGAGACAATTCTGATGCTAGTTTAACCCGTTGTGCTTCTCCTCCTGATAAAGTAGGAGCAGGTTGTCCTAATTTAACATAACCTAAGCCAACATCGACTAGGGTTTGTAATCGATTGACTGCCCTTGGTATATTTTCAAATACACTTAATGCTTCTTCTACTGTCATGTCTAAAACATTAGCAATAGAATGACCTTTATATTTAACTTGTAGGGTTTCTCGGTTGTATCTTGCCCCCTTACAAACTTCACATTGAACATACACATCGGGTAAAAAATTCATCTCAATCACATTAACCCCTTGTCCTCCACAATTTTCACATCTTCCTCCTTTCACATTAAAAGAAAAACGACCCGGTTTATAACCCCTAGCTTTAGCTTCTACTGTCTCAGAAAAAAGCTGTCTGATACTATCAAAAATTCCTGTATAAGTTGCAGGATTAGATCGAGGTGTTCTCCCGATAGGAGATTGATCAATGACAATCACTTTATCAATCGCATCGAGTCCCGTTACTTCGTCTAAAGTTTTAGGCAAGGGAATCTTTTTGGTTAAATGATGTTGTAGGGAAGGATATAATAATTCATTGACTAAGGTAGATTTTCCTGATCCTGAAACCCCTGTAATCGCCACTAACTTTCCTAATGGGATTTCTACATCAATTTTTTTTAAATTATTAGCACAGCATTTTTTTAAGCAGAGTTTATGACCATTTCCTACACGACGTTTTGTTGGTGTTTTAATTACTTTTTTACCTGATAAATAGTCAGCAGTTAAAGATTTATCCGCTTTTAATAGGGCTTTCAAATTACCTTGAGAAACAATTTGTCCCCCATGAATTCCTGCTAATGGACCAATATCAACCAAGTGATCGGCAGTTCTAATGGTTTCTTCGTCATGTTCAACAACTATTAAAGTATTCCCTAAATCTCTTAATTTTTTCAAAGTATTTAATAATCGTCCATTATCCCGTTGATGTAAACCGATACTCGGTTCATCTAATACATATAACACGCCTGTTAACCCCGAACCAATTTGAGTCGCCAAACGAATTCTTTGCGCTTCTCCTCCTGATAAGGTAGCTGTTCCTCGATTTAACGTTAAATAATCTAATCCCACATCAAGAAGAAATTGTAAGCGATTTCTAACTTCTTTGAGTGCTAATTCTCCAATTAATTTTTGTCTAGGGGTTAAGTCTAAACTATCAACTTTATATAAACATTTATCAATAGAAACACTGGTTAACTCATCAATACTACATTCTCCTAAACGCACAGATAGTGATTCTGGTTTGAGGCGTTTTCCTTGGCAAACTTCGCAGGTTTGATCAACGATATATTTCTCCATCTTCTGTTTAATGGTTTCTGAGCTAGTATCTTGATAATTTCGCTCTAAAATCGCTAAAATTCCTTTGAAATTTTTATAATATCCCTTTCCTGTGTCAAAGCGAGAATCTTGCTCAAACCAGATCGGTTCTTCACTTCCATAGAGTAATAAGTCTTGTTGTTCTTGGGTTAATTGATTCCAAGGGGTTTGGATTTCAAAGCCGTGACTTTGACCAATACTATAGAGTAACGATAAATAATAAGAATTGTCTTTTTCTGACCAGGGAGCAACGGCAGAATATAAAGGAGCTTTAGGATCAGGTATTACCAACTCAGGAGAAAATTGCCGTAAACTTCCTAATCCGTGACAGTTTGGACACGCACCATAAGGAGAATTAAAGGAGAATAAACGGGGGGATAATTCTTCTATGACTGCGCCATGTTCGGGACAAGCAAAGTTTTCAGAAAACATGATTTCTGAGTGACCATTTTTCTCTTCTTCTCCTAAAATATCGATAACTGCTAACCCGTCAGCATGGGTTAAACAGGTGCTGAGAGAATCTGCTAATCTTTCTTCTATTCCTTCTTTTTTGATGAGGCGATCAACAACAATTTCAATATTATGATAATGATTCTTTTTTAATTCAATATTATCCGAAAGTTCTCGTACTTCTCCGTCAACTCGTACCCTTACAAATCCTTGAGAGGCTAAACTAGATAACAATTGTTTATGAGTTCCTTTTTTTCCTCGCACCACAGGGGCTAAAATTTGGAATTTTGTTCGCTCTGAGAGTTCCATAACCCGATCGCACATTTGATCGATGGTTTGAGGTGCAATTAAGCGATCGCAATGAGGACAATGGGGTTCACCGGCACGTCCGAATAATAATCGTAAATAATCATAAATTTCCGTTACCGTTCCCACCGTTGAACGAGGGTTATGGGATGTGGATTTTTGGTCAATAGAAATAGCCGGACTTAACCCTTCGATCGCATCCACATCTGGTTTGTCTAACTGTCCTAAAAACTGTCTTGCATAGGCACTCAGAGACTCTACATAGCGTCGTTGTCCCTCAGCGAAAATGGTATCAAACGCTAAGGATGACTTTCCTGAACCGGACACCCCTGTAAATACAATCAAGCGATCGCGCGGTAGTTCAAGATCGATATTTTTTAGATTATGTTGTCTTGCACCCCGAATCCGTATACTGTTTGAGTCGGCCATATGCTCCAAGCTTAACACTCCTTAACCTTATTAATGATAACGTTTTTTCCCGTTTCTATAGGAGTACGAAAAAGGTTAGGATATGTTTAAATATAAGGTGGGCATTGCCCACCCTACAGATTGATTTTTAACTTAGTCAGAATTTCTTTTTTTTAAACTCTTAACTAACTGTTGATATTGTTGCTTTAAATAGTTAACATTTTGCTCATTTTGTCCATATCGCCAACTCATATAAGCGTTAGAAATTTCGTCAATAATTTCTGCTTGTTCATTAGGATGTTGTTGATAGGATACTTCTACGTATTCTAAGGGAGTTTGAGCGTAATGTTTGGGATAACCTTTTGACTTGAGTACCCTTAACATCTCCTCATATAATTGCACCATTGGCGGTAATTTAGCCAGGCGACGATAATAACCTAATTTTCTTAGTTTTCCCCAACCTAACCAACCAGCGAAACCTAGAAAAACTGCTAATAATAGACCGACTAATGTTCCGATTAACCCACTAGAAATAAATCGCCATAACCATCCTAAAAAGCCAATTAATCCAACAATTATTTTAGTCCAAATAAAACTAAAAAAGTTAGCCATAGGAGAAGGCAACCAACCCGCGATCCAGTTCCAAAATTGCTTTAAAACGCTAAATGTTTGATCTTCCTCTAAAGACGGTGGAAATAAATCATGACCGGGAATCGGATCAAAGGCATACCAACCAAAATAAGGAAAATAGACCTCCGTTAACGCATAAGCATCGGTATTTTTAACCACATAAAAACCTGTTAACGGGTTAAATTTTCCTGGTGCGAAACCAACAGTTAATCTAGCTGGAATTCCTATAGAACGTAACATAATAGTTAAAGCAGTGGAAAAATGATCGGCAATACCTCCTTCATATTTAAACAAGAAAGATTCTACTAAATCTTCATCGTCACTAAAAAAAGGTAACTCTTCTTGAATCGTATATTTTTGTTTAAGTGATTGAGTTAAAAACAAAACTACTTCATAAGGTGATTTAAAAGATTGATTATTTAATAATTGTAGGGTTTGATTGCGTACTTTTTTTTCAATTTCTGGCGGGATATTAAGATAAGTTTCTTTGATTTTATCAGAATAATTAGGAGGGGATTTTTGTAATTTTGTGCGATCGCGATAAGGAACTTCTGAAACAACAGTGTAAGTTAAACCTTCTATTAAACCAACAGGCGATCGTAGATTATCCAGATCATCGACTCCTATTTCTTGTGCAGGAAAATAGAGATGTTTAGGTTGAGAAAGGGAAGGTACAATATTAGGTAAATCAGCTACTGCAGTGTAACTTTGGATCACTTTTTTAGTCTTCATTGCAGTATTAGGAAAGTGTAAGAAAAATTTATAAGACCAGCGATCTCGTTTAATCGTATCAAAATATTCTTCGTTAGTGATTTCCCATCCTTGACCAGTATAATGATCAAAAGATAAAGCTTTCCAAAATCCAGGAGATTGCGATCGCACTCTCATGACAATTTTGGGTTTCATTTCTCCGCGCAAGTTTTGATTTATTTTAGTATTGAATCCATAATATTGACTGTCATCAACTTGTCCTTTTCCTCGAGAAGAATTATTACTTTGTCTTTGTCCACCTTGTTCTCCGTTATTATTATTATAACCAGGGTTGACAATTCCTTTATTTTGTTCACTAAATTTTTGACTGTCTGCATCTAAAGGACTATCAACTGGAAAGGTTTGTAATTGATATCCTGGAAAACGTGGCATTAGGGTAAAAATAGTTAAGCCAAACACTAAAGTAATGGCAATTAACACAGTAATGCTTTTAAAAGAAATAGGAGAATAGTTACCAGCTTTATTAGACTTTTTACGAGATTTAAACAGTCTCTTAAAATTATGATCAATTGCTTCTAACTCTAACCGCGATCGATAATCTAACACTAATGTAGGAATGGCTAAAATCAAAAATAATAATAGCCAAGGAGCAAAAGCAACCGTCTGAGAAATGGTTCCAGCTACTCCTAATAAAATCAGACCAATGACCATAGAATAGCCTAAATCTTTACGTCTCGGTAAATCAAAACTATGTAAAACTTGTAACTGAACTAATAATTCTGCTAAAACAATACGACTATCATTAAGATTTTGAGTTAAACGAACTAAAAAGAAAGAAAGTACCGCTAACATCCCCATCGCTAAGAAAAATTTAACGGTAATATTGCGATCTTTGCGACGATACCAACTCCAAACACCCCCTATAATACTTAAAGGAATAGCCCATAAACTCATCTGAGTTCCAGCAGCAATATCAGTGGCAATAATGCCCACAATAACTAAACATTGTACTAGAATGCGAAAGACGGCAGACTCTTCTGTTTTTAGAGGAGGTGCAGATTTAATTTGTTGACGGAATTTTTGAAATAAGGATAATGGTTTTCTAGAAGTGTTTGTCATACAACAAGCAACGTTAAATGTTGCAAAATGTTTATAGTTATTCACAAACTAAATGTTGATTAATAGCTTGCTATTATTAGAGTTCCCAATAATTTAACTTTTATTAACGTGACGTTCGGAGTTAATATAAAATTTTCGATTTTCTGGTCACTGGTAACTGGTCACTGATCGCTGATTAATTTAACTGTGTTATCATGATTTTAATCTATACTAAAGGGTTAAAATTATGACAACCCTAAATGTTTCCTCGGATATAATCTGTCCACCTACAGATTTATGGAGTGATGAACCTCCTTTGGAAAGTGATCTTCATTTACAACAAATTATTCTTCTTTTAAGCTGTCTAGAAAGTTTTTGGTCAGATAGAAATGATTATTATGCAACCGGTAATCTGACGATTTATTATAATACTGAACAACTGAAAAAACGAGACTTTTGTGGGCCTGATTTTTTTGTAGTATTAAACACCGAAAAACGTCCCAGAAAAAGTTGGGTGGTTTGGGGAGAAAATGGTCAATATCCCCATGTAATTGTAGAAATCTTATCAGATTCTACGGCAAAAGTTGACCGAACTAAGAAAAAAAACCTTTATCAAAATATCTTTCGTACCCCTAATTATTTATGGTTTGATCCTGTTAGTTTAGAGTTTCAAGGGTTTCGGTTATCTCAAGGAAAATATGAACCCATTCAACCCAATGAAAATGGTTATTTATGGAGTGAGCAATTAGAATTATATTTAGGAATTCATGAAGGAAAGTTACGTTATTTTACCCCTGAACAAGAATTAGTTTTAACCCCTCAAGAAAAGTTAAAGAATCTAGAAAATACTCAATTATTAGCGGTTTCTCGCCTTCAAGAATTAGGCTTAACCTTAGAACAGATAGCAGATGCTTTAAGTTTATCTACTGAACAAGTCAGGAGTGTATTATCATAACAGTCTTCAGACTCAAACAATGAACTAGGTTAGGGAACAGCTTAAAATGAAAATTGAGAATTTAATTTTTAATTCTGTTCTTATTCCTAAAAATTCCTAACCTAAATATTTCTAATTATCTCAAGTTAAAACTTTAAGACAACGTTCTATTGCAACCTTAACTGATTTACGACTCTACAGGAGTTCTAATGAACTTATTTTTGCTTTCCCTAGATTTAAAGTTAAAGTCATAACTTGAATAGGAGTTTAAAGTTTCATTGATCTTAATTCTAAAGCAGCTTTGATCATGAATAGATGTTATGTTAACGACCATTAACCTCCCTGCTGAGTGCTTTAATTATCTGCTATTTTGATACATGACCTAAAATTTCTCATGTAAACGATGAAACGTCGTCACTTTCTCACTAATGCTACATTAGGGGCAACTACCGCCACCGTTCTGAGTTCGTGTCAAAGCCAGTCTGTACAAGGAAACGGGGCTAGTTCTAGTTTACCTACCCTGCGCTGGAAAATGCAAACTAGCTGGCCTAAGTCCCTCGATACTATTTTTGGCGGGGCCCAAACAGTTTGCGATCGCGTTAAAGCTATGTCCGAGGGAAAATTTACCATTACCCCTTATGCTGCCGGCGAGATCGTACCAGGGTTAGAAGTCTTAGACGCAGTACAACAGGGAACTGTCGAATGTGGCCATTCTCCAAGTTACTATTATGTGGGAAAAAATTCGGCTTTAGGCTTCGGAACGGCCATGCCTTTCGGTTTAACGGCCCAACAACAAAACGCTTGGTTTTATCATGGGGGTGGCCTCGAAACCATGCACAAACTCTACGC
This sequence comes from unicellular cyanobacterium SU3, assembly GCA_002172675.1. Classification (GTDB taxonomy): domain Bacteria; phylum Cyanobacteriota; class Cyanobacteriia; order Cyanobacteriales; family Microcystaceae; genus Crocosphaera. Next base: position 34,965 of record NETF01000091.1, on the reverse strand, counting down.
AGATTTTAACGTGATCAGCTTTCCTGCTGGAAATACCGGGGCGCAAATGGGAGGATGGTTTAAACGGGAGGTAAACTCCGTTAATGACCTGAAAGGCTTAAAAATGAGAATTCCAGGACTAGGCGGTGAGGTAATGAGTCGGTTAGGGGTGAATGTACAAGTGTTGCCTGGAGGGGAGGTTTTTCTGGCGTTGGATACCGGGGCTATTGATGCTGCTGAATGGGTGGGCCCTTATGATGATGAAAAATTAGGCTTAAATAAAGCCGCTAATTATTATTATTATCCCGGTTGGTGGGAACCTGGGGCAACCTTAGACTTACAAATTAATAAAAACGCTTGGGATCAATTACCCCAAGAATATCAGGCAATGTTACAAGCTGCAGCAATGGAAGCTAACTTAAATATGTTAAGTCAATACGATGCTCAAAATCGAGTGGCTTTGCAATCTTTAATTCAAGGAGGGACTCAATTAATTCCTTATTCTAATGAAATCTTAACCGCAGCCCAAACCGTTGCCTTTGATTTATATGAAGAAAACGCCAGTAAAGATGCAACATTTAAAGAAGTGTATGAAGGTTGGAATAAATTTAGAGAAGAAATTATTCAATGGAACAAAATCAATGAATTAAGTTACACTAACTTTGTATTTAAGTAAATTTCACTGATGACTGATAACTGATAACTGATAACTGATAACTGAATAATGAAATTTGTTGTAATTTTACTCCTCAATTTACTTTTGATTTTTGCTTTTCCTCAAAATACTCAAGCTGGAGAAATAGCTAATAGATTAGCAGCTTATCCTAACTGGAATGGTAAACCGAATATTAGTCAAGCAGAAAAGGATTTAATTTATCCTAAATGGATGGCAGGAACGTGGAAAGCTACCAGCATATTAAGGGAACAAAAAGCCCCGTTATCCCCTGAAATTGTCACCCCAGGCTTTGAAAAAAATGAAAAATACTTAAATAAACCCTTTACCTTTCAAGTCCGTTTTAAACCACAAAATCTATCCAATCCTAGTATTCTTTCTCTCTCCTCTTTAGCACCTAAAAAAAACTTAATTGTAGCCGATCGCACTTTTAATGGAGAAAATATTGCTAAAGCCTATCTAGGAGAAAATAAAGTGCTTTCCGTTAAAGGTACCTCGGATAATCCCAATCGTCAAATTACCTTTTTAGCTGACAATAATCAACTCATTTCTACCATAACTGGTCGAAGTCAAGAGACCCCAAATCCTCAAGAATTTTTAACCATAGAAATTACACAACAACTCTTTCAAAGACCGTCTAGTATTTATCTTAATGAAGTAGAAACTACCACAGATTATCAATTAATTAATCCCAATAAAGTAACCGCAAAACAAGTGACGGCGATTTATTTATCTCCTGAAGATCCTGATTATTTCAAAGCGATTAATACTCCAGTAGCGATCTACGAATACGAATTAATTCTAGAAAAGTAATTCAAATAAATCAATAGAAGGAACTCCCCATCCTGGTAAGATTATTATATTAGGTTCTAGGAGTTACTCTATTATATGGTAAGTGTACAACCAGAATATCCTTGGTGGTATGGATGCGTCATTTATGAAATTTATATTCGTAGTTTTTACGACAGTAATGAAGACGGAATCGGCGATTTAAGGGGTATTATTGAAAAGTTAGATTATTTAGCCACTTTACCCATCGATGCTATCTGGATCACCCCTTTTTTCCAATCTCCTATGGAAGATTTCGGGTATGATGTTTCTGATTTTTATGCAGTCGATCCCCGTTTTGGAAACATAGAGGATTTTGAAGCCTTGATCGAAGAAGCCCACGCCCGTAACTTAAAGGTTATTATTGATCAGGTATGGAGTCATACGGCGAGTATTCATCCTTGGTTTATCGAAAGTTCTTCAAGTCGAGATAATCCTAAAGCGGATTGGTATGTATGGTCAGACGGCAAAAACGGCAAAAAACCCAATGATTGGCTGTCTATTTTTGGGGGAACCGCTTGGAAATGGCATCCCGATCGCAAACAATTCTATTTTCACAATTTCCTCGAAACCCAGCCGGATCTCAATTGGCATAATCCCGATGTGGTACGAGAAATCATGAAAGTAGGGGAATTTTGGCTAGAAAAAGGTGTGGATGGTTTCCGCTTAGATGCCTGTAATTATTATATGCACGACCAGAATTTAGTGGATAACCCCCGACGGACCGAAGGAATGCCGGAACTTGAAGGGGTATCTCCTATGAATCCCTATGCACAGTATATTCACCTCCATAATATGGACCAAGTGGAGAATATTCGTTCTCTACGACGGATTCGCAAAACCCTGGAAAAATACCCCGGTACCATGTCTATGGGGGAAATTGTTGTTACCAGCGATCCCATGCGCCAAACCGTAGAATATATTCGCGGCGATCGCAGATTACACACGGCTTATAATTGTTCGTTATTAGTCAATAAGAAACTAACACCTAGATTAGTGGCCGATCTCATTGAAGACTTATCTTTGCATCTCGAAGCCGATGAAAGGGAAATGATCTGTCTAACCACCAGTAACCATGATTTTCCTCGCGCTAAGTCACGCTGGGCCCCAGATGATCCCTCTTTAACCCCTTATCTTGAAAGATTGCTGATCGCTTTATTACCCAGTTTACGGGGATTAGTTTGTTTTTACCAAGGAGAAGAATTAGGCTTAACGGAAAGTTCGGTTTCTCTTGAGAAAATGAAAGATCCTTATGGCATTTATTTCTATCCCTATTTTTCGGGACGAGATGGCTGTCGTACCCCTATTCCCTGGGAACCCGATAAAAAGAATTTTGGCTTTAGTGAGAGTGATGAGACTTGGTTAGGTATCGATGAAAGTTATGAGGTTTTGTCTGTTGCTAAACAAGAACATGATCCCGACTCTCTACTTAATTTCTTCCGTTGGTTTGTCAAATGGCGTAACCGACAACCTGCTTTAAAATATGGCGCGATCGAATTAGTAGAAGCAAGTGAAGATATACTGGCATTTCTGCGTCGCACTCCTCTACAAGAGGTACTCTGTGTCTTTAACCTAAGTGAACACAAACGCTCTTATTTTGTTTCTTTCCGTTATGGTAAACCGGTTATTAGTTCCGAAAGTCACGATTTTCCTGCCACAAATCTAGGTAATGGTCAAAGAATGATTGAAATGGGACCGTTTGCGTTTGCCTTTTTTGAACGGGAATCTTAATCATGAATGCTTAGATAATGAGGTGATAAAAATCAAAGCAGTTATCAGTTAATGCCTTATCAGTTTTTTTGTCGTCACTGTTAAGTATTCACTGGTAACTGCTCATTGCTCATTTATCTTATTGACCAAATTCTAAGCGTGCTTGTTCTACCATTTCTACAGTCACCTCATCTGAATCTGCGGCTCTAGCTAATTCTTCAATTCGTTGACGGGCTTGAGTTCTAACAAAAAAGGGAATATTTTTCAGTTTTTTTTGTGCTTCTTGAGTCCAACGTAGACTATCTTCAAATTGTAATTCGCTCATGGTTTCTGTCAATCTTAGGGCAGATTTTCTCTTAAACTCTATTATATCATCATCAAAGTAAGAAAGGCTATCTTTTTTTATTTAAGCTAACAATTATTAATTATTCATAAAAGAATCATGGATTGTAATCATCAAAATTGGATAAATATTTATCAGATTTTTGAAAAAATATGGGGTTATCAAGAATTTAGACCACCACAAAAAGAAGTTATCAACTGTTTATTAAACGCAGAAGATGCTTTAATTATTATGCCAACAGGCGGAGGCAAATCTATCTGTTTTCAACTGCCTGCTTTACTAAACAAAGGCTTAACTATTGTTATTTCTCCTTTAGTTGCTTTAATGGAGAATCAAGTTAATGAATTAAAAAGTAAACAATTATCGGTAGAATTATTACATAATGAAATCCCAAGGCAGCAACGAAAAAAGACCTTAGATAAGATTAATAAGCAACAAATTAGATTATTGTATCTTTCCCCCGAAACTTTATTAAGTCTTCCCGTTTGGAATTTATTAATTAAACCCCATATTGAGATCAATGGATTAATTTTAGATGAGGCACATTGTTTAGTTCAATGGGGGGAAACTTTTCGTCCTAGTTATAGTCGTTTATCGACAGTTAGAGAGGCATTATTAAAGCATAAACCAGCCAACCAAAAAATAGCGATCGCCGCCTTTACAGCCACAGCAGACCCTAAATCACAAGCAATTATCAAAAGTAGTTTACAACTGAAAAATCCTCAAATCTTTGCTATTAGTCCCTATCGAAAAAATCTCAATTTAGCCATTAAAATTGCTTGGACTCCTCGCTGTCGCCGTCATCAACTTTTGAACTTTATTAAACAGCAACAAAAACAAAGTGGGTTAGTCTATATTCGTTCTCGTAAAGATAGTGAAAATTTGAGTCAATGGTTACAAGAGTTAAATTATAAAGTAGCTGCTTATCATGCTGGTTTAAGTCCAAAAGAAAGACGAGAAATTGAGGATAAATGGTTACAAAATAAATTACAATTTGTTGTTTGTACTTCAGCCTTTGGTTTAGGAATTAATAAACCCGATGTCCGTTGGATTGTCCATTATCAAGTCCCCTTTTTATTATCAGAATATTTACAAGAAATTGGACGAGGGGGAAGAGATGGAAAGATAGCAAACACTCTTACAATAATTAGCGAACCGACAGGATGGCTTGATCCTAGTGATCAACAAAGAAATCAATATTTTCTACAACAATTACAGAAAAACTATCAACAAGCAAAACAGTATTTTAAACAAATACCAAAACAAGGTAATATGATGACTCTTAAAGAAGAAATGCCAAAAATAGAAATAATTTTATCTTTATTATATCGTTGGCATAAATTAAGATGGATAGATCCCTTTAATTACGAATTAAATGATAATTTATCAGACTTAAACATCAATCAAAGAATACAAAAATCTCAACAAGAATCACAACAGATGAAACAATATTTAATGATTCGTTCATGTCGTTGGCAATATATATTAAAAGCTTTTGGATTTACCAAAGCAGCAAAAGGGTTTAAATGTGGACATTGTGATAACTGTTTAAAAAAATAGTTTAAAATTGTTTAAAATAAAATAATAGATGTATAATTTATTTTAAGTTTAGAGATAAAGATAATGTCAACTGTAACAGAAAATGATCTCAAAAGACTAGAAGAGTTGATCAATAATCGTTTTGATCGCTTAGAAGAAGGAATTAAAGCTTTAGAAACGAAGCAAACAGCTTTAGAAGAGGGACAGAAAACTTTAGAGAAAGGTCAAATAGAGATAAAAGAGAGATTAGCAGTTATAGAAACCCGTCAACAAGACTGGAAACCCTCCATTGATAAAATTTCAGATTTAGCGGAAAAAGTCGGGGAACTAAAAAACTGGAGACAGATAGTAGTTATTAGTATTACAGCAAGTATTAGTGGTTTTGTGGGTTGGGTACTTCGAGGAGGAACCCTAAAACCTTGAGCCAAACTTGTGTTTTTTTCCAATTTTAGTAATATTTCTAATATTATTTTAATTCTTCTAACAATGCTTGATGATCTTTCACATCTCAATTTTTGCAATAAAAGGTGCATCATGTTTACGAACAAAATTTTACATCTTTATAATAGCTTTGAGCAAAATATTAGCCATATCTTCTCCTCATAAGTTTTGAGAAGTGAAAATAAACATTTGAATATTAATTAAAGGAGCAAAAAGGTTTGTCCCTTCAGTAACAGGATATTTTCGGCCTACTGTCCATGAACAAATTGTACCCCTCGGAATTCGTAAATAACGAGCAGCATCACTGATAGAATAACTCGGTATGTTGCGGGGATTTTTCCCTCCTTAGAGGTCGTTCATAAATTAAATACTTTTGTACTGTTTTTAGTTAGTGTATACGATCAATTTCAGTTATTGTAACTCTAGTGGAAATGATCTAAAGAGGAAACTGGAAAACTTCTTAACGATTTAAGGTTCAGGGGTAGATTGACCGCTACAATAAGCTACTGCAACCATGAGAGCAAAGTATAAAAACGATCACCCCTACCAAGACGAATTACTATGGCAAAAGTTCTTGTATCAGACCCCATTGACCAAGTTGGTATTGATATCCTCTCACAAGTGGCGCAGGTGGATGTTAAAACGGGATTACCCCCAGAAGAATTAGTAAAAATTATCCCCGAATACGATGCCATGATGCTGCGTTCTGGGACCCGCGTCACCAAAGAAATTATTGAGGCCGCAACTCAACTAAAAATCATTGGCCGCGCCGGGGTTGGTGTTGATAACATTGATGTTCCTGCGGCCACTCGTCAGGGTATTGTGGTGGTAAACTCTCCAGAAGGAAACACCATTGCAGCAGCAGAACACGCCCTCGCTATGATGTTATCTCTCTCTCGTCATATTCCCGAAGCAAACCAATCCGTTAAAAATAATAAATGGGAACGGAAACGCTTTATAGGGGCAGAAGTTTATAAGAAAACCCTAGGAGTCGTCGGTTTAGGAAAAATTGGGTCTCATGTGGCTAATGTAGCCAAATCAATGGGCATGAAATTATTAGCTTATGATCCGTTTATTTCTAAAGAACGGGCTGAACAGTTAGGTTGTACCCTAGTGGATCTTGAGTTGCTCTTTTCTGAGTCCGACTATATTACCCTACACATCCCCAAAACCCCCGAAACCACCCACGTCATCAATAAAGAAGCTTTAAGTAAAATGAAGCCCACCGCTCGGCTTATTAACTGTGCGCGAGGGGGAACCATTGACGAAGATGCCCTAGCAGAAGCGATCGCAGAAGGTCAAATAGCAGGGGCTGCTTTAGATGTGTTTGAAGAAGAACCCCTCGGAGAATCAAAACTCAGAAACCACGACAACATCATTTTAACCCCCCATTTAGGGGCTTCTACCGCAGAAGCACAGGTTAATGTGGCCGTTGATGTAGCTGAACAAATTCGTGACGTTTTACTCGGACTGCCAGCCCGTTCTGCGGTGAATATTCCAGGACTGACCCCGGATGTCATGGAAAAAATGCGTCCTTATCTGCAATTAGCCGAAACTTTGGGTAATTTAGTCGGTCAATTAGCCGGCGGACGTATTGAACGCTTAACCGTCCGTTTACAAGGAGAACTCGCCAGTACCAAGGGTCAACCGATTGTAGTTGCTTCGATTAAAGGGTTACTCTCCCAAGCCTTGCGAGAACGAGTTAATTACGTCAATGCAGCTATCGAAGCCAAAGAACGGGGTGTCCGCATCATTGAAACCCGTGACGCTTCCCTTCGAGACTATTCCGGTTCTTTGCATCTCTCGGCACAAGGATCATTAGGAGAACATTCGGTGACTGGGGCTTTGTTGAGTGATGGTGAAATTCGCATTACTGATGTAGATGGGTTCCCCATTAATGTCCCTCCGAGTAACTATATGTTATTTACTGTTCACCGTGATATGCCTGGGATTATTGGTAAAATTGGCTCTCTGTTAGGCAGTTTTAACGTTAACATTGCTAGTATGCAAGTAGGACGCAAAATTGTACGGGGAGATGCTGTTATGGCTCTCAGTTTAGACGATCCCCTACCAGAAGGACTCTTAACCGAAATTACTAAAGTTTCCGGTATTCGAGACGCATATACAGTTAAACTTTAAAGGAGGCCGAGGGTAGTAGGCAGGAGGCAGAAGAAGTATAGATATATGTTTAATCTTGGTCTCCACCCTCCCCTAGCTTCTTTATCTCCCAGTCTCCTTTATTGATAAAAACGTCTTATGTCTAACAGTTGGTGGGAAATCACCATTTTATGTCATCCTAATCTAGAAGAATCGATTACTTGGCGGTTAGATAAGTTTGGCTGTTCAGGAACGTCACGGGAAATAAAAGGAAAATCATACATCATTCAAGCTTATGCCCCACAAATTCAATACCAGTCCTTAGATATCTCTGCATTATCTTTGTGGTTGCAACAAGATGCTTTAGTTTTAAATTTACCCCAACCCCTAACCCGTTGGAAATTAATCGAGGAAGAAGACTGGGCCAGCAGTTGGAAAGAATATTGGAAACCCACCGAAGTCGGTGATCGCTTTATTATTTATCCGGCTTGGTTAACGCCTCCTGAACAAACGGATAAACTGATTCTACGGCTAGATCCAGGGGTCGCTTTTGGTACCGGAACCCACCCCACCACTCAGTTATGTCTAGAGTCTATCGAAATGCGCTTATCGAAACCCACAGAAAATATGGTAATTGCCGATATTGGTTCAGGTTCAGGTATTCTTTCCATTGGGGCAATTTTATTAGGGGCCAGTAAAGCTTATGCTGTGGATATTGACCCATTAGCAGTCAAAGCAGCTAGAGAAAACCGTCATCTTAATCAAATTCATCCTGATCATTTAGTGATTAATCAAGGTAGTTTAGCAGAATTATTAGAATTAGTAAGTGATGGCGTGGATGGCATCGTTTGTAATATTTTAGCTGAGGTGATTATTGATTTAATCCCTCACTTTTCTAAATTAGCTAAACCTAATACTTGGGGGGTTTTAAGTGGGATCTTAATCGAACAATCTCAAGCGATCGCTGATACCCTAGAACAAGAAGGATGGGTCGTTGCTGCTTTATGGAAACGGAAACAATGGTGTTGTTTTCAAATTCGTAAAGCCCCAGAAGATTGATGTTAACCTGATCGATTAAGATACACCCCATATTATGATGGAAGATGTAATTTTGTTACAAATTTGATTTAAACAGATGAAATACTTATTAAGATTAACAATTGTGGTTTTTTCCTTACTATGGTTAATAACACCAACAACGGCTTATGCTGCGAGTTCTTCGGCCGTAACCGGTGCAAGTGCCTCCTACGAAGATGTTAAACTAATCGGGGAAGATTTTTCTGGTAAAAGTCTCACCTATGCCCAGTTTACCAATGCCGATCTCACCGACTCTAACTTTAGTCAAGCCGATCTCAGAGGGGCAGTTTTTAACGCTTCTGCCTTAATCGGGGCTGATCTCCACGGGGCTGATTTAACCAATGGTCTAGCCTATCTTACCAGTTTTAAAGAGGCCGATTTAACCAATGCTGTCTTAACTGAAGCCATTATGATGCGTACTAAATTTGATGATGCTAAAATTACAGGGGCTGATTTTAGTTTAGCGGTCTTAGATGTTTATGAAGTAGAAAAACTCTGCGATCGCGCTGATGGTGTTAACCCAAAAACTGGAGTTAGTACCCGTGAGTCCCTAGGATGTCAATAAACTAATCATCGGATGGGCTTTTTTTAGCCCACCGAAACGTCTACTACTAAGTTGAGTAATAATGAGTAATAAGCGTGTTGGTGTTATTGGTGGGGGTCAATTAGCCTGGATGATGGCCACCGCTACAAAAAAATTAGCCATAGATTTATTCATACAAACCCCTCATAAAGATGATCCGGCTGTGGCGATCGCCCATGAGGTCATTTTAGCCCCCATTGATGACGCTAATGCTACCGAAAAATTAGCCCAAAAATGTGACATTATCACCTTTGAAAATGAGTTTATTAATTTAGAAGCTCTACAACAATTAGAAACCAAAGGGATTTGTTTTCGTCCCAAATTATCAGCATTATCCCCTTTATTAGATAAATATCAACAACGAAGTTATTTAAAAAGCATCAATATTCCTGTCCCAAAGTTTTCTACTTTAGAGGAATTTTCATCCCATAATTTTGACCAACGGTCAGAGCAGGCTCCGTCGTTGCACGGCGGAGTAATCTCTGACTTTCCTTTGGTTATAAAAGCCCGTCGTCACGGTTATGATGGTCAAGGAACTTTTATTATTAAAAATGCAGAAGAATTAAACCCATTATTAAAACAGATAAAAAATAACGCTTTAATGGTAGAAGACTATATTCCTTTTGAGCGAGAATTAGCCTTAATGGTTGCTCGTAATACTAAAGGAGAAATTGTTACCTATCCTGTGGTAGAAACCTATCAAAAGAAACAAATTTGCCATTGGGTGATTGCCCCTGCTAATATTTCTGAAACCATACAAAAAGAAGCTAAAACCATTGCTAAAAACTTAGTTACTCAACTAGATGTAGTGGGCATTTTTGGCATCGAATTCTTTTTAACCTCAGACGGTAAGTTATTAGTCAATGAAATTGCCCCTAGAACCCATAATTCGGGACATTACACCCTAGACGCTTGTGATATTTCTCAGTTTGAAATGCAGTTAAGAGCCGTCACTGATCACTCATTAGAATCCACTCAATTAAACTGTTTGGGGGCGGTGATGGTGAACTTATTAGGATATGAAAATTCCCATCATGATTATCAAGAAAAACGTCAAAAAATGGCTAATTTTCCTAATACTTACGTTCATTGGTATGACAAAACCGAGTCTCGGCAAGGTCGAAAATTAGGCCATGTTACTCGGTTAATTCAAGATGATACAATTGAGCCACAAAGTATTGCTAAAGAAATAGAATCAATCTGGTACAGTGAACAGTAAACAGTTATCAGTTATTGAGAGTAATTAACGCATAATGGCATCTAACTGACATCTTGTACTAGTACATAAAAACTAAATAAGGAACTAGACAAAATCTATTCTCAAGTAGTTACAGTCAAAATAAACCCTCTTCCCTATTCCCTCTCTAAATTAGCTACTTTTATAGAAGGTGCAAGATATAGTTCAATGAAAAAACCTGACCCCTGGGGAAATTATCAAACCCATCGTCACTGGATGAAAGAAGCGTTAAAATTAGCAGAAATTGCAGCAAAATCAGGAGATGTGCCTGTTGGTGCGGTAATTATCAATGGTCAGGGCAATATCATTGCTGAAAGTTATAATAGGAAAGAAGTTAATCATGATCCGACTAACCACGCCGAAATTATAGCCATTAGTCAAGCTAGTCAGACACTGAAATCTTGGCATTTGGAAGAATGTACCCTGTATGTTACTTTAGAACCTTGTATTATGTGCGCTGGTGCCATTATTCAATCTCGGTTAGGATTATTAGTGTATGGGGTCGATGATCTCAAATCAGGGAGTATTCGTACTGTTTTAAATTTACCTGATAGTGTAGCTTCTAATCATCATCTTTCCGTGTTATCGGGTATCCTCGAAGAAGAATGTCGTCAACAATTGAAAGACTGGTTTATAAACAAAAGACAGCAAAAAATCTGAATATTTGAATATTTTGTTAAAAATCTCATAATTAGGAAACATTCTGCTCTGTTAAGTCAGTCATCAGTTTATGATGGGATGCTTTACCCCTTTAATCCCTTGGCTGACTCCTCACTGTAACTAATCAATGTTTAAGAAGTTTTACGATGTTGAGGCATGGCTCTCAATCTTTAATGTCTGGCTAAAGTAATCTAAAGCTTGTAGGGTTATTGATTAGTATTGTTTATAAAATGGCCGAAAATTAGTTTTCATCGTTTATTTTTGTTAGGATCGAACAATAATGTCTCAAATGTCTCACAAAGTGTTAGTATTTATGGTTTCAATGTTTAATGACCATAATATAGAGATCAGTTTAAATAGGAGGTTTAATAAATAATTAATAGAAACCTAACAAAGAAACAGGAGACAATTAAACAAAGCAGTAAAACTCATCGAGTAATCACCATAGCACTGTGAAAATTTTTCTATTATTAGCATCTTTGTCAATCACTCAGGTATTGGGCGATATCCTTCTGAGTCGAGGAATGAAAGATTTTGTTGGCTTTGATTTTTCTAGTCCAACGATTATTTTTTATTTAATAGCCTACATTTTAACGAATTATTGGATTTTAATGGGCTTAGGAATCTTAATTGTTTCTTTAAGTCTTTATCTTACCGCTATTTCTAAATTAGACCTTAGTTATGTTCTACCCATTCATGCCTCTAGTTATGTTTTAAACGGACTATTTGCGTGGGCTATTCTCGGAGAAGATGTCACCGGAATGCGCTGGTTAAGCACATTAATTATCTCTTGTGGTGTGTTATTTGTTGGGTTGAGTGATAGTCAAACCTCGCAATTTTCCCAAGACTATCATAGTAATATGAAGTCTCGTAATTTACCATTATTTTTCCTACCTTTTAGCTTAGCGGTTTCTAAAACCTGGTTAGCTATTATGATTAGTTCCGTCTCTGATGCCAGTGGAGACTTATTATTAGCCCTTGGCATGAAAAGAATAGGAGAAATGAAAAAAGTAACCTTTACAGAAGTAGCTAAAATGGTTATGAAAGTGCTAACAAATCCCATTATTTTGAGTGGGATTACTTGTCAAGGAATCGCCTTTTTTAGTTTCATTTCCGTCCTCAGTTGGGCAGATATTAGCTTTGTCCGTCCAGCCACAGCCTTAACTTATATTATTAGTATGTTAGGGGCTAAACTGGTTCTAAAAGAAGACATTAGAGAACAGAAATTATGGGGAATTATTTTAATCGGACTAGGAGTCTTTATACACCGTTAACCAATCGAGAACTTTTCAGTGATTGAGACATAACTGATTTTTTTCGTTATCCTTTTCCTATTGCCTTACACAAATTAATATTTAAGTCCACTGAATGAAGACAGGAAAAACCTAAGTATTTATGCTTGGGTTTTCTATTTAAGACAGCTTTGACAACAAAAAGTAAGTTTTTGTAAAAACAATGATTCATATCTGATGTGACTTAACCAAACAATAAGCTTAATGGGTTGGGAAATAGAAATAGATGGGGGGCCAAGACATGGGACAACACAAAAAAACGCTAACTTTTGTCTCTTTTCTAGTGACTTAATGGTTAATCGTCAGCTATAATCACCCTCAGTCAGAATTGTCTATCAATTAACAATGAATAAAGAAGAACTCGTCAATATGATTGCAGCTAAGACTCGTCTTACTAAAAAAGAAACGAGTCACATCCTTGATGCACTCACAGATACAATTATGGAAACCGTTGCCGATGGGGATAAAGTTGTATTAGTTGGTTTTGGAACATTTGAACCGAGAGACAGAAAAGAACGTAAAGGAATGAATCCCCAAACCGGACAACCCATTACTATTCCTGCAACAACTGTTCCTGCATTCTCAGCCGGAAAACTCTTTAAAGAAAAAGTTGTAGAGTCGTTATAACTAACTTTAACGACTAAAACTGTGAAAGTTGTTTTCAGCTTAATATTATTAGGATTTCCCAAATCTTTTAAATTGGGGAATTTTTTTTTCTCTAAATTAATTCGGAGATATTATTAGTTAAGAATCATCTATCAGGAGTAACTGACTGTGCATCTGACAGCCAATCATCGTGTCGCTATTTTACTCCATGAAGGAATCAAAGGGACTCATGGAAAAACAGGACTCGCTTATTTACGTTACGGAAAAAGTGCGATCGCTGCTGTCATTGATGCAGACTGTGCCGGACAATCTTTAGAAAAAGTGACTGGTATTGCCAAAAATATTCCCATTGTTTCCAATGTTCAACAAGCTTTAGCTTACAATCCTAATGTGTTACTGATTGGCATTGCGCCTTCTGGGGGGATTTTACCCGAGGCTTGGCTAGAAGAAGTGAAAGAGGGGGTAAGAGCTGGTTTATCGGTGGTTAATGGCTTACACACCCCTTTAAACCCCTATTTTGATAGTTTACAACCCCAGCAGTGGATCTGGGATATTCGCCAAGAACCCAAGGGTTTAGGTATCGGTTTGGCCAAAGCGCGATCGCTTAATTGTCAGCGTATTTTAACCGTTGGTAGTGATATGTCTGTGGGTAAAATGTCGGCCAGTTTAGAATGCCATAAGTCTGCTCAAAAACGGGGGATAAAATCAAAATTTCTCGGCACTGGACAAGGGGGTATCATGATTGCAGGGCAAGGCATTGCTCTAGATGCCATTAGAGTGGATTTTGCAGCCGGTGCAGTAGAAAAAATGGTATTAGAAATAGCAAATGATTATGATGTGTTATGGATAGAAGGCCAAGGATCATTACTACATCCAGGATCAACCGCTACCTTACCCTTAATTAGAGGGAGTCAACCCACAGGTTTAATATTAGTACATCGTGCAGGACAAACCCATATTCAACACGCGCCTCATGTTGCCATTCCTTCTTTACCTGAAGTGATAGAATTGTATGAACAGGTGGCTAAAGTGGGCGGTGCAACCGATACCGTTAACGTTAAAGCGATCGCCCTTAATACCTTTCATTTAGATCCAAAAGACGCTCAAAAAGCCATCGATGAAGTTCAACAGATGACGGAACTACCCTGTACCGATGTTGTTAGGTTTGGAGGCGATCGCCTTTTAGACAGTCTTTTATAACACTAATATTCTTAACTTCAGTAATTCCCACAATAATGGTTAAAAATTTTATAAAGTTGCTTCAATACTTAAGAAAATATGATGAAAAGATAGAGGATTAGAGAAAGAACGAAGGGGTAAAATTACGAAATTAATCAAAAATTCCTAGAAGTTTTTCGACAATATGTTCGGAATAATAATTTTTTGGGAACTTTAAAATTAGCAAATTAACCAGGAAAAAAGCGATATCGAAGGAGATATCAGCTACGGTAAATATTTATTTACCGATAGGTTTTGGTTATATTTGCGTAGTTTCTCTAAACCTCAAGTCAGTGGGATTTTGTGATGCAAGTGCAAGCAGTCAATTTAGGGGTCAATATTAATCCTATGGTCAACTCAACTAATCGTCTTTTTTGTCCCTTAGATGGGTTAAGTCCAGCCGTGCGAGAACAAAAACGAGTCAAAACTTTAAAACAGTTATGCCTTTTAGATACTGAGACCATTCCTATATTTGATGAGGCCACCCAAACTGCTGCCCGCTTCATAGACGCTCCCATTTGTTTATTGGGGATAATGGTTCAAGACCAGTTTTGGTTAAAATCAGTCGTAGGACTGTCAAGATTGGGATTAATGAATGATTTAGCCTCAAAGCGAAAGATTCCTCGTCAAGAAGCCTTTAGTACCTATGTGGTTGACAGTGAACAACCTTTAGCTATTCACGATACTTTACAAGACCCTACTTTTGCTAAAAGTTCTTTAGTGCAGCATTATGGAATTCGAGCTTTTTTAGGGACTCCTTTAATCACAGCAGAAGGGCAATGTTTAGGAACCCTAGCAGTGATGGATTTGGTTCCCCGTCAGTTTACTCCCAGAGATGTAGAATTTCTCAGTATAACTGCTCGTTGGTGTTTACGGGAATTTGAACGGAATCATCTGCTCAAAACTCAATCCCCTCAAGAAGATGAATGGTTAAACCTGATGACATCTCATGTGGTTCCTTCTGAGAGTCCTGAGTCTAAGGCTTCATCTATATCGGCATCCATTAGTACCATTAAACTACAATTACTACAACAATTCATGGAAGAATTTCGTACCCCGTTAACTTCAGTGATTGGAATGTCGAGTGTTTTACAGGGTGAAGTTTTTGGTTCCTTGACAACTAAGCAAAAAGAATATTTACAAATTATCTATAGTAGTGGTCAACAGATGAATTCTTTGGTCAAGGAAATCTTGACTTTAGGAATTTCCCATGATGCTCATAACGAACTCCAACTAAATCCAGTCAATATCGAAATGTTGGCCCAAAATACCATCAACAGTTTAGCTGAAGTGGTCAACCAAAAACAACAAACTTTACGCTTATCCGTTGAACCCGGAAAACGAATTTGGCTTTTAGATAAAGACATTGTGCGCCAAGGATTATATTATTTGATCTTGAGCATCCTAGAATCGGGAGAAGTGGGGGGAGAAGTCCGTATTCATATCTCTCGTCGCACTAAAACCTTAAATATTGCTGTTTGGGTGTCTCATCCTTGGTTAGGAGACGGTTTACCCCAAGTCAATTTCCATCCCTCTTCAAGCCAGAAAAAATTAGCCCAACTTCATCATTCTTTGAATTCCCTTGAGCAAACACAATCTATCCTTTCAAGATCCAATGATTATGTCTTACGAGCTTCTTCCCTAGAAAAAATAATTTATGCAGAGGAAGACAATAAACTGAAGTCTCAACATCCTCCAGAATTGTTAGGCTTACTCTTATGTTGTCATCTCATTGAAAATCATGGAGGCAAAATTATGGTTCAAGGTTCTCCAGACTCTGGTTATCGTTATGTGTTAATGTTGCCCAAAATTGGTACAGATACCGAACCCCACTCTTATCGACATTCTTAACCCATAGTCTGGTTGCCATTCTAAGTTAGAATACTTTGTGTCTTTAATGACGTTGAGATATCTTTTTCTAAAATTACGCCCATGTCTAAGGTTGACGACAATGCTCTGGTTTGTACCATTTTACCCACCTTTAACGAAAGTGGTAATATTACTGACTTAATTGAACGTCTGATGGCTAGTGTCTCTCCTCCTTACTTAGTTTTGGTGATTGATGATGACTCCCCTGATGGCACCTGGAAAATTGTAGCAGACATGGCCGCTCACGCTCCTTATTCTCCTGAAGAAAAGGAAGTTAAGTCTGGTATTGCTCTAGTGCGTCGCCTTCAAGAAAAGGGCTTAACCTCTGCTATTCAACGAGGTATCGACGAAGCCATCCAAACCTACAATGCTAAAATTATTACCTGGATGGATTGTGATTTGTCTATGCCCCCGGAAGATGTGCCAAAATTAGTTGAGGCTATTCGACACGGAGAAGCTGATGTGGTTGTAGGGTCCCGTTGGATTGAAGGGGGAACGGATGTTGCTCATGGTTTGATGGCACGGGTACTCAGTTGGATTATTAATAATTTTGCTATGTTATTGTTGGGGCGTAAAGTTCATGATTATACCAGTGGCTTTATTGCTGCGCGAGCAGAAGTTTTACAAAAAATTCCCTTACAAGGAGACTATGGGGAGTATTGTATTGATTTATTATGTCGAGCAGCTAGATTAAATTATAGGATGAAAGAAGTTCCCTATGTTTGTGTGCCTCGTACCTCTGGAGAAAGTAAAACAGGAATTAACCTCTGGGATTATCTGAGTAAAGGACGCAAATATGTTTCTACTATTGTTATGCTCTGGTGGAATCGAAGCAGTTAATCGTGATTTAGAATCTTAGTATAACCTGAGTTAAGTCAGTAAAATAGACAAACTTAATAGTTAGATTTAGATTGATTAACAATGACCGTCACTATCCCTATTCCTGATATAGCCTTGACTCCAGGTAGTACCATTACAATTGCTAACCTCAGTTGGGAAGATTTTGAAACTTTATTAAACGATTTAGGCGAAAAACGAAATACACGCTTGAGTTATTATCAGGGCCATTTAGAAATCATGTCCCCTTTAGCTATTCATGAACGTCCTCATCGTATTATTGCTTATATCATCACCACCATTTTAGAGATTCAGGGACGCAACTGGGAAGACTTTGGTTCTACTACTTTAAAACGAGCAAACGTAGCTGGTGTTGAACCAGATACTTGCTTTTATATTGCTTATGCTGCTTTGGTTCAAGGTTGTACTAATCTAAGTTTAGAAAAATATCCACCTCCAGATTTAGCTATTGAATGTGATGTGACTTCTCGAACAACCCTTAAAGCATACACAGCTATAAAAGTTCCCGAAGTCTGGGTTTATCAAAATCATCAATTAACGGTCTATATTTTAGAAAATGACCATTATCAGACCGTAGAAAATAGTCTTACTTTTCCTAATTTTCCTGTGACGCATCTCATTCCCCAATTGGTACAACAAGCCATTAAACAAGGAACTCGTCCTATGCTACAACAGCTTAAACAAGAGATAATGAATAATGAATAAAAAATTGTTAGCCAATTGATAAAGAATGCACCTTGATTTTCGTAATATTAATACTCTATGGTCTTCTATTATTGTAGAAACATTATCCCGTTTAGGATTAACGACTGCTGTTATTTGTCCTGGATCTCGTTCGACTCCTTTAACTGTTGCGTTTGTTAGTCATCCTAATATTGAAACTATCCCTATTTTAGATGAGCGATCGGCTGCTTTTTTTGCTTTAGGAATCGCTAAACGAACTCATCTTCCTGTGGCTTTAATTTGTACATCAGGGACAGCCGGTGCTAATTTTTATCCAGCAGTGATTGAAGGGAAAGAAAGTCAAGTTCCTTTAATAATTTTTACGGCTGATCGTCCCCCAGAATTAAGAAATTGTCATGCCGGACAAACCATTGATCAAGTTAAATTATATGGTAATTATTGTAATTGGTACACAGAGTTAGCCTTACCATCCTTAGAGATTCAACTGTTATCTTATCTCAGACAAACGATTATCGCTGCTTGGGATCATGCTTTAGTTCCTTATCAGGGAATTGTTCATTTAAACTGTCCTTTTCGTGAACCTTTAGCCCCTATTATCGAACCCAATATTGCTAATTTATTCACAGACGTAAACTTTGATAAGTTTTTTCTCAATATTTATAAAGGTAACAAAGAAATTTTAAGAACCGATTATTTAGATACTTATTTAAACCATTGGGTTTCTAATCAAAAAGGAATTATTATTGCTGGTGTTTTTAATTCTAATAATCCCTCTTTATACTGTAATCAAATCTTTCGTTTATCCACTTTATTAAATTATCCAGTCTTAGCAGAAGCCTTATGTCCTTTTAGAAATTACGCGCAAGGGTTTCCTAATCTAATTAATACCTATGATATTCTTCTTCGTAATCATGAACTAGCTGATAAACTTGTTCCTGATGTTGTTATTCAAATTGGAGAATTTCCCACCAGTAAACAATTACGGGAATGGTTAACTTATCATCATATAGAACATTGGGTTATTGATAGTCGTCCCGATAGTCTTGATCCCCTTCATAATAATACTCATTATATTCGAGCTAATATTCATCATTTAAACATGGAATATAAAGAAAAATATAGACCCATAAAAATAGATTTGTCTTATCTCAACCAATGGAAAGAAGTTAATAAAAATATTAATCGTAATATTAAAGCTAACCTTGAAAAAAATGAAGATTTAATAGAAGCCAAACTTCCTTTTTTACTGTCTAAAAACTTACCAGAAAAAACAAATATTTTTATCGCAAATAGTATGCCAGTTCGCTATGCCGAATTTTTTTGGATGCCGAGTAAACGTCAATTTATACCTTATTTTAATCGAGGTGCTAATGGCATTGAAGGAACTTTATCAACGGCTTTAGGAGTCGCTTATCAAGCTAACAGTAGTGTGTTAGTAACGGGAGATTTAGCTCTTTTACATGATACGAATGGCTGGTTAATTCGTCAACATTTTAAAGGACATTTAACCATCATTTTAGTCAATAATAATGGGGGAGGAATTTTTGAAATGTTACCCATTGCTAAAGAAGAATCATTCTTTGAATCTTATTTTGCTACTCCTCAACATATTGATTTTGCTCAATTGTGTTCTACCTATAATATTGAACATATTTTAATAAAAAATTGGACACAATTAAAAAAATTATTAAATTCTTTACCCTCAATAGGAATCCGTGTTTTAGAGGTACAAACTGACCGAAAAAGAGATGCTCTTTGGTTACAAAATAATTTAACAAAACTATCTTTTGTTGATGATACTGACGAATCTTAGTGATAAAGCAAAAGTAACTAATTTAAAAGCTTTGTATGATGTTTTTTGAGATGACAATTGTATGGTAACTTAATGTTAAAAATACTTACTTTTTATTGACTTGACATGATATTATATACCTAATGAAAAAGGTGTGCGCTTGTAACCTCTTGATAGAGTAAAGAGGAAAAATGAATCGATGAAAAAACAAAAAGTCCTAGAACTTCTTGCCCAAAATAAAGCTTTGCTTCAGGAAAAATATGGAGTTAAAAAAATTGCTCTATTTGGTTCAACTGCCAGGGATACTGCTACTCATACAAGCGATATTGATATATTAATTAGTTTTACAGAAAAAGCCGACTCAAAAAAATACTTTGGCGTGTTGTTTTATCTTGAAGACCTCTTTCAATGTCCTATTGACCTAATTACGGAAAATGCCCTGCGTCCCGAACTAAAGCCTTATATCGATGCAGAAAAAATCTATGTCTAGGAATAACAATACACCAAAAAGAGAATGGCGATTTTATGTCGAAGACATGATTCTTTTTGCCGAGAAAGTTCAACGATATACCAAAAATCTTGATCAAGTAACCTTTATTAATAGTGAACTTTACTATGACGCAACCCTCAGAAATTTAGAACTCATCGGCGAAGCTGCAACCAACATTCCCGAAGACATTAAAATAAATCATCCTGAAATTCCTTGGCGACAAATCATTGCCACCCGTAACCGAATTATTCACGGCTATCTTGGTATTGATAATGATATTATCTGGAGCATTATCACTGAAGAAATTCCCTCATTAATTATATATCTCAAAAACCTAAAATACTCTTCATAACTCCCTAATTGACTAGGAGAATGATATAGTTAGTCTAAATAATATAATTTTTGGATAACAATTTCTCATTTAATTAATGTTAAAAATGCTTGCTTTTTATTGACTTGACATGATATTATATAAACAATAGAAAAGATGTGCGCTTGTAACCTTCTAAATAGGGGAAATGATAAAGGCGCACCGCAAAGCGGATCTCTTCGAGATCGCTATAAAATATAACAGTTCAAGATTTTAGTATTTAATGACAAACCTCATTTATCTTGACTATAATTGCTTTCAGAGAGGATTTGATGATCTGCGACAGATTAGAATACAAATGGAAGCATTAGCTTGTCAAAACATATTTCTACAAGCAGAAGCGCAAGAGATTAATTTAGTTTGGTCATTTATGCACCAAGATGAAACCTTACTTTGTCCTTTTCCTCAAAGAAAACAAGAAGTTTTAAGGTTATCTATATTATGTACAATTAGAATAGCTCCAAACACACAAATTTATCAATTAGCCAAGTCATTTCAACAAACACAAGAGTTATCATCTAAAGATGCTGTTCATGTAGCTTGTGCTGATTATATTAAAGCTAAGTTTTTTTTGACTTGTGACGATAATTTAATAAAAAAAGCGAATAGATTAAGCTTAGAAATGTATATTATGAATCCTATTGATTATTTTAGACAGGAGGATGTTTAATGAAGAGTAAAAAAATGATAGATGATCAAGAAATTTTACTGAAAGGAATTGAAGCATTAAATCAATCTTTAGGAATTACAGGAGCCTTAAGATTTCTGAGTCTTTTACAAAAGAATAGCACGGATTATGTAGAAATTTCTCAACAATTATATCAAGGGCAAACTATTGACGATATTTTTGAAAGAGCTAATGAAAATTGGCAAGAATAGTTTAAAGAGTTGAAAAATATGCCTTAACCTTGGAGGATAAACAATGAAAAACTATCACATCAACATTTTTTATAGTGAAGAAGATGGCGGTTATATTGCTGATATTCCTGATTTAAAATATTGTTCAGCCTTTGGTTCCACTGAAGAAGAAGCACTCAGGGAAGTATTAAAAGCAAAAACTGCGTGGTTAGAAGCGGCTAAAGCTGAAGCGAAACCCATTCGGTGAACCTAAATATCGACCAGCAATTTATCAGTTAGTGTAGTGAGTTTTATCATGACTATTATCATTCATTGAATTAAAAACTTTCTTAAAAGAAATTGCTCATAAATATGAATGTTTTCCTATTCCATTGAGCAATTTTAGCGTTATTAATATGCAAGGCAAGCTCTTGATAAAAATCTGGATCATCGAAATGAGCAGTATGCGCTCTAATCGCTGGATTTCCACTATCATACATATCATCAAATACCTCTTGAAATTTGGGGGGCAACAATACTTTTGAGATTATTACGAATTGTTGACCATGTTCGATCATGTCCGCTTTCCATGCGGCTACTGACTCCGTGTACGAAAAGAATTGGCATAATTCAGTCTTTTCTAATTTTTTTGATTTAGTTTATCATTATTAAACCCCTACAAGGTTATGATGATTTTTTCGGTAAGAATTTTTCGGTAGTCATTTTAACAACAATATAGAGAATAGGAACCACAAATAAACTCAAAAAAGAAGCCACTAACATTCCCCCAAAAACTGCCGTACCTAAAGACTGACGACTACCTGAACCGGCACCGGTTGCTACGACTAAAGGAAAAATACCTAATAAAGTAGAAACTGCAGTCATTAAAATGGGTCTTAACCGTTCTTGTGCTGCTTCAATAGTTGCTTTAACTAAAGGTAAACCCTCATCTCGTAATTGGTTCGCAAATTCCACAATTAAAATAGCATTTTTACTGGCTAAACCAATTAACATCACTAACCCAATTTGACAATAAACATCGTTAGCAAACCCTCTTAATAATTGTGCGGTTAATGCTCCTAAAATAGCCAAAGGAACCGCCAAAATAATAATAAAAGGATCGATATAATTTTCATATTGTGCAGCTAAAACTAAGAACACAAATAACAATCCTAACCCAAAAATAATGGGGGCAAGGCCGGCAGAGTCAAGTTCTTCTAAGGAAGTCCCAGACCATTCATAACCAAACCCCGGCGGAAGGACTTGTTTAGAGACGGTTTCCATCGCTTCTAGAGCGGTTCCCGAACCCACGCCAGGGGCGGGACTGCCATTAATTTCAACGGAACGATAGAGGTTGTAATGACTAATGGTTTGGGCCCCAGTGGTCGGTGTTAGAGTGACTAAGTTAGATAAGGGAACCATTTGATCGGTGTGCGATCGCACATATAATTTATTGATATCTTGAGGGTTAGCCCGAAACTGTTTATCAGCTTGAACATACACCCGATAGGTACGTTGTTGTAGGGTAAAATCGTTCACATAACGAGATCCTAAGGCCGTTTGTAGGGTGCTAAAAATATCATCGATAGAGACTTGCAACGCTTGGGCTTTATTGCGGTTGACTTCAATGACAAATTGAGGGGTATTTGCTGAAAAGCGACTAAATGCTTGACCAATAGCAGGATTTTGGTTCGCAGCCCCCAATAATTGCCCCATCACCTGCACTAACTTGTTAATATCTTCGCTTCCCTGTTGATCTTGTAGTTGATAGACAAAACCGCCAAAATTCCCTAAACCGCGAATAGCAGGGGGATTAACGGGAAAAATATTGGCTTCTGGTATTTGACTAAATTTACCCCAGAGTTTACCGATGATTGCTTGTGCTGAGTGTTGGGGACCGGGACGTTCTTTAAAGGGTTTGAGGGGGCTAAAAATCACCCCTTGGTTAGCACTACTCCCTCCAAAGGCGAACCCACCCACGGCAAAGGTAGCTTTAACGTCAGGTTCTTCTAAAATAGCGTTTTCTACCTGTCGCATTACGTCGCTGGTATATTGCAAGGAAACCCCTTGAGGGGCTTGAATAATAGTAATGAAATAGCCTTGGTCTTCTTCTGGAGTGAAAGCAGTAGGAACCTTGGTATATAGCCATGCTGTGACTAATAATAAGACCACGAAGACCCCTACCACCACCAGACGAAGATTAGAGAGGGTATGAAGCGATCGCCTGTATTGTACCTTTACCCAGTCTAAAAAGTGATTAAATTGATTAAAAATAGTTCCTAAAAAGCCCGGTAAAGATTGTCCCTTTTCTAAGATTAAAGCGCATAAAGAAGGGGTTAATGTTAAAGCTAAAAAGGTAGAAATAACAATAGAAAACGCAATAGTTAACGCAAATTGTCGATATAAAGCCCCTGTGGTTCCTGGAAAAAATGCCACGGGAATAAACACCGCCATTAACACTAAAGAGGTAGCAATAACTGCTGAAGATAATTCCCCCATCGCCTTACTGGCTGCTGCTTGAGGGGACATATTTTCATCTTCTATATAACGGTTAATTTGTTCAACAACAATGATGGCATCGTCCACTACCATACCAGTTGCTAAGGTTAAACCAAATAGGGTTAAACTATTAATAGAAAAGTTAAATAATTTAATAAAGGCAAAGGTTCCAACCAGGGCTAAAGGAATAGTTAAAGCAGGAATTAAGGTGGTTCTCCAATTTTGTAAAAAGATTAAAATAACCACAATAACTAAGCCTACGGCCATGATTAAAGTTTTAACAACTTCTGATAAAGATTCCTCTACAAATTGAGTCGTATCGAAAGCCACAACATATTTTAATTCAGGGGGAAAGAATTCTGAGAGGCGATCCATTTCTTGTTCAACTTTTTTGGCGACTTCTAACGCATTCGATCCCGTTCTTTGATAGATTCCCATCCCTACCGCTTCTTGTCCTCGGAACCGAAGAAAAGAACTATAATCTTGCGCCCCCAACTCAGCCCTTCCCACATCTTTAAAGTAAACTAAACCACCATTTTCATCAGTTTTTAATAATAAATTTTCAAATTCTTTCGGATCTTTTAATTGACTAATTGCCCGTAAATCAAACTGAAATTGTTGACCTTCTGGTGCCGGTTCTGCCCCTATTTGTCCGGCGCCCACTTGTAAATTTTGTTCTGATA
The DNA here is from genome assembly GCA_002172675.1 of unicellular cyanobacterium SU3. GTDB lineage: Bacteria > Cyanobacteriota > Cyanobacteriia > Cyanobacteriales > Microcystaceae > Crocosphaera. The sequence goes on along the minus strand of NETF01000091.1, from coordinate 10,600 downwards.
AAGCATCAACCACATCTTGAGTTGTCAACCCTCGACTTGCTAATTTATTGGGGTCTAACCAAAGACGCATGGCATAACGACGTTCTCCAAAAATGCGAACATTTCCTACACCATCAAGACGTTTTAGAGAATCCACTAAATATTGATCGGCGTAGTTACTTAAAAAGACATTATCATAACGATTATTATCACTGTATAAGCCAATACCTAACAGTAAACTATCAGATTGTCTGGTGACTTGAACCCCCGTTCTTTGTACTGCGTCGGGTAACTGCGATCGCACGACAGACACTTGATTTTGTACGTCAACGGCAGCTAAATCGGGGTTTCTCGAAGAATCAAAGGTAACAGTAATACTACTGGTTCCACTATTACTGCTACTTGAACTAATATATTTAAGTCCTTCAACTCCATTAATTTGTCGTTCTAAAATATTAGTAACAGCATTTTCTACGACTGAAGCACTAGCACCATTATAAGTGGATTCAACTTGAATTCTGGTGGGGGCAATTTCAGGAAATTGAGCCAGAGGCAAATTAAATAAACTAATTAATCCGACTAATAAAATAAGCAGAGCGCAAACAGAAGAAAAAACTGGGCGTTTAATAAAAAAATCAACAAAATTCATTATCTAAACCTTTGTGCTAATTAAAACTTTTGACTTCTGACTTTTGAGTGTTTACTTCTGTAATAGGCGCACCGTCTTGTAACTGTAGGATACCAGCAGTGACAATTTTTTCTCCTGGTTGTAATCCACTAATCACCTGATAGTTATTCCCTTGAACTTCCCCTAATTCTACTTGTCTTTGTTCTGCAATTAATGGGGCAGATCCTTCTTGATTTGAGTCATTGGGCTTAGCCACAAATACGAAAGTTTGTCCCCCTAAACGAGATACTGCTGTAGTGGGAACTAATAAACCTTGACCTTGTTTCCAGATGATTCTTGCTTGAATAAATTGACGGTTTAATAAAGAGCGATTATTACCCTCGAAGGTCGCTTTTGCTAACACTAATTGAGAGTCAGCAGTGACATTAGGAGAAATAAAACTAATATTTCCTGTAGCGATTGCTTTTCCTTGATTATCAAGAATTTCTACCGGTAAACCCAACCGTAAACGGGACGCATCTTCTAGGGGAATGGATAAATTGAGTTCTAAAAGATTGTTTTGGGTTAAGGTGGTTAAGGTATCTCCTTGATCCACATAATCTCCGGCTTCAACGGGAATATCTCCCACAATGCCAGAAATCGGGGCAACAATACGGGTTTTACTGACATTAACTTCGGCGGTACGTACTTGAGCGATGGCTTCTGCGACATCAGCCCTAGCTTGAGCGATAACTTCTTGACGGGGCCCCGTTTGTACTCTTTGTAGGTTTTGTTCTTCCCTTTCTACGGCCGCTTGTAGTTCATCAATATTAGTGAGACGACTCTTTTTGAGTTGGGATAAACGCCGTTGAGCCTCTTCTAACTCTGCCGAGGCACTGCGAGCTTCTGTAACGTATTCTTGATACTCATCGGTGGAAATAGCTCCTTCTTTTTCAAGGTTTTCGTAACGACCTACCCGTTGTTGAGCTAACTCCGCACTCGCTTGGGCTGCGTTAACTTGAGCTTGAGCTTGAGCAATTTCTTCTAGACTACCGCCGGTCTGAGCATTCTTTAAACGGGCTTTAGCCTCCCGTAAACGGGCTTTAGCCTCTTGTATATCTTCGACACGGTTTCCGGCTTCTAATTCAGCTAAACGGGCTTTTCTACTGGCTAATTGGGCCTGAGCTTCTAATAATTCTGCTTGCCAGTCATTGTTATCCAGTTGCACCATCAGTTGTCCCTTGCTGACGCGATCGCCGTCTTTGATCAAAATTCCATTGATCCGGCCTTGAATTTCGGGCCTTAATATTACTGCATCTTGGGCTTCTAGGGTTCCCACCACCTCTGACACCGTTTTGACAACCCCAGGTTTAAGGGTGTCTAATTCAACAGAGGTAGGGGGGGTTTGTTGGGCTAATGCTGATGATGATTTATTGTTACTCTGTTGAGTAAACCACCAAGTTAACCCAGAGCCTGTGGCAGTTATTAGAACCAAAATGCCCAAAATAAATGGCAAACGCTTTATCTGGGTCTTTTTTTCTTTTTTTTCGGACATTTTGTTAATTTTCCTGTTAGAATTTTCCTTAGAAGACAGAAGTTGCTCTGTATCAAACATTGATCCTCAATTTCAATTTTCTCTTTTTTTTTACTTTGTTGTCTTTATATTTCTTAATATAGCAAGGATCAAAACGCTTATATGCGGTCGACTCCTAAAAGCAGTTTTCATATCAATAGATTAACTATTCATTATAAAAATTCTCCCCAAACTCCCCAAACTCCCCAAACTCCCCACACTCAACGTAACTAAAATATTGATACACTGAATTGAGATTTGCTGTAAAGACTCCCCATGATTTCCTATTACCTATAATATTAATTAAGATTAACCCTTAACAAGAATGTCTAAAATGACTGCTAAAGTTCCAGTTTCTGTGCTCATTCCCGCTTTGAATGAAGAACTTAATTTACCTGCTTGCCTAGAAAGTGTTGCTAGAGCGGATGAAGTCTTTGTGGTTGACTCTCAAAGTAGCGATCGCTCTATCGAGATTAGTGAGCAACATGGAGCCAATGTGGTTCAATTCCACTTTAATGGACGTTGGCCGAAAAAGAAAAATTGGTCTTTAGAGAATTTACCTTTTCGTAATGAATGGGTTTTAATTGTCGATTGTGATGAACGAATTACTCCTGAATTATGGGATGAAATAGAACAAGGGATTAAAGATGATAACTTTAACGGTTATTATCTCAATCGTAAAGTATTTTTCTTAGGAAAATGGATTCGTTACGGTGGCAAATATCCCGACTGGAATTTACGGCTATTTCGCCATAAATTAGGGCGTTACGAAAACTTAAATACGGAAGATATTCCCAATACAGGGGATAACGAAGTTCATGAACACGTTATATTACAAGGAAATGTAGGTTATCTTAAAGAAGATATGCTGCATATCGACTTTCGTGATATTTATCATTGGTTACAACGACATAACCGTTATTCTAACTGGGAAGCACGAGTTTATTATAATTTATTAACGGGTCAAGATGAGAGTGGCACTATTGGAGCCAATTTATTCGGAGATGCCGTTCAAAAGAAACGATTCCTTAAGAAAATATGGGTTAAACTTCCTTTTAAACCCCTCCTAAGATTTGTTTTATTTTACTTTATTCGTTTAGGATTTTTAGATGGTCGTGCCGGCTACATTTACGGTCGTTTACTCAGCCAATATGAGTATCAAATCGGCGTAAAACTTTACGAATTACGACAATTTGGTGGACAATTAAATGTTAACACTAATCCCCAAACCACCGACTCACAAACAAACTCAGAACCGATAAAAGTTAAGTTATAAAAGAATGGAATTAGAGTCAAATTCTCCTCCCATTACTGATGATCAGCCTTGGATTGATTTAAGTCAATATGACCAATCTTGGTATGATCGAGGTCGTCCTGGTTGGTATGTCTTACTATGGTGGTTAATACAATCGATTGCCTTTCCCTTGAGTTTACATAATGCTAATGGCTTTCGATGTTGGTTATTGCGTCGTTTTGGGGCAACCATTGGCAAAAGAGTTATTATTCGTCCGACAGCCCGTTTTACCTATCCTTGGAAGGTTAGCATCGGGGACCATAGCTGGGTTGGAGATAATGTGGTTTTCTATAGTTTAGAAGCCATAAAAATTGGGTCTCATAGTGTTATTTCTCAGAAGTGTTATTTATGTACAGGAAGTCACGATTTTCAAGATCAAACCTTTAATTTGATGGTTAAACCGATTACTATTGGTAATGGGGTTTGGATAGCGACCGACTGTTTGATTGCCCCTGGGGTTAAAATTGGTTCTAATGCGGTTATCGGAGCTAGAAGCAGTGTTTTCAAGGATATTCCTAGTGCAATGGTAGCTTGGGGTAGTCCTTGTAAAGTTCATTATCCTAGAAATAGAAACTCATGAAATAGGAGAAAAATCATGACTTTAATTAATACAAAAACCTTGTATGAGCAAGATTTTGCTTTATGAGTACAAAATAATGAAGATAAACAATACTGAATAGGGATTGATTTGCTCAACCCCTACGATTAATCGGTGATTTTTTATCAATCAGAGCAGTAGAAATAATTTGCTATTAGCTTAAGCCTCTCGCCAAAGTTTCTGTACGTAGTCCGGCAACCAACCGGCAATCTCCTCAATCCGTTCTGCGGAAAGTTCGTCTTTAGTAGCAGAAAACACGGCTTTAACAGCTTGCTCTCGATCAATCTGTGGTGCTAGTCCTCCTTCATTGGCAGCGCGGAAGAGGAAGCGATCAGAGTCGATTTTAAAGATCCCTGGCCCTTGCCAAGGCGGACGTACTCGACTCAAAAACCCGACCAGTGGATTGCGATCTTTCCAAAGTTCAGCTACTTCCATCTGTAGTGCTTTTTCATCCGTCGACATAACCTCTTGGTGTAGTTCTCCTTCGACGCGATCGGCTGTTTCTGTCTCCATTAAATCGCGCATGATCCGAAATACTACGTCAGTAAAGTCTCTTGCATCATAGGGATTAGCAAATCCCCCTTTGACCATGACTTTCTCCAAAAATGAGCGATTCTCGTCAGCGATGACGGTTCTGGAATCTTCTAACTCCGTCGAATCGATTTCGGGCAGATTTTTCTTTAATGTTTCATCCGGCATTTTTTCTTGGTACTTTCTAATGTAGAACAATTTTGTTTATATAGATAAATTTACACAGGTTGAAACATTTAGCATCTCTCAGAAGTTTGAGATATCTTGTCTAGAGTGTGTCTGCAAAGTATTAAACTGAGTAAAACTACTCAGAAATTTTGAATCACTGTTATCGAGAATGGGAAATAGAAATTAGAAATTTTCGTAAAAGATTGAAAAGAGAATTTAAGAATTCTCCTAGTTTAAAAGGATTCATGTTAGAAATCTTTCCAGAGTCTTATCAAGAAGCCTTAGAAGCGATGAAAGAAGATTATCCCGATACTTATTTTCCTGAAATTTGTCCTTTTCTCAGTGATGTAGAAAAATTGTTAAATGATAAGTTTTGGAAGTAATAATATTTATGTTATAAATTTTCTTTCCTAGGAGTCAACAACTGTTGACCCCCATAACATTAATTAATTAATGCCTTTAGATAAAGCCTTAACATGACTCATAATACCCTTGGGATCAAGTCCTTGATAGGGATATTGTTCCCATAAACCGCCGCAACCTTCTTGATAGGTTCCTAAATGGGCATATTTAGGCGTATAACCCCGTTCTAATAACCAAGTCCCGAAACGGCTACCCAGTCCGGTACGACGGTTAAACGCTTCAGCTACCATAACAAAAGGAGAGTTACCGATTTTCTCCATCATCTCTTCATCCACCACGTTTAAAGTAGATTTATTGATTAAACCCACATCTAAACCCTCTTGTTTCAACTGTTCAACTGCATCTAAAGCACGATAAAGACATTCGCCGAAACTAACCACATAACCGGCAGTTCCTTCCCGTATCACTTCGTCTTTTCCAGGAGTAAATTGATAATCATCTCCATAGAGTTTATTCCCATTACTATCTAAAAGATGGGGAACCTTAGAACGAGTGGAAAAGATAAACCGTAACCCTGGATCATTAAACACCGCTTTGACACAGGCGATCATCTGTCCTGGATCACCGGGGAAATAAAGACGGGTTTCGTCCCCTTCTTCGAGTCCATTGTCAGCGAACATATTATTAATACCGAAGTGACAGGTATTATCCGCCATGTCGTCTATTCCTGCGTGAGAGAAATGACACAGCACATTAGACCCGTTCAGTCGAGCCATACTAATTTCAGAAACACACATTTCTAAGAAGGCACTGAAGGTTGCATAAATTCCTTGTTTTCCTTCCTCCATGCCAAAACCAGCCGCAGCCAAGAAGTTACCCCGTTCCATAATACCCCCACTGACGAAGATATCAGGATAAGCTTTACGAATCTGTTTAAGACCACAAGATCCTTCTAAATCATTATCAATACACATAATTTTGTCTTTGCGGTCTTGATCCCTCATGGAATCTAAGATAGAAACCACCGTATCCCCGAAAATGTTACGGTTTGATCCCACTTCTTCGGTTGATCCCATATAAGTGTAGGGATTTTTTGCTTTAGAAATGCTTTTGAGATAGTCGACTGCTTCAGTGTGACCTCGGTTTTCTAAATAAGCGATCGCAGCATCGACGGGAATCACGTCATGGCCTTCGGGGGTTCCTTCAATTCCCTCTACACCCACAGACATTTTCCGCTTATTAATCACCGCCATCGGACCATCGTTACTAATGGCTTGATAAATGCGGTTATAAAGACTCTCGATGTCTTCACCTTCTCCAGTAAATGTCGTTAGTCCGTGACCTTCTAGGGTACGAGCCACATCAAAGCCTTTTTGATATTCAGAGGGGTGGCCAGCAATCGTTACATCATTATCATCAATAATTAATTTAACGTTGAGATTTTGAGACACAGCTAAACGGGCTGCTTCTGCGTCGTTTCCTTCTTGTTGGGAACCATCAGATCCCAAACAGAAGACAATTTTATCCGGGTTCGCCATTGCTATCCCATTCACATAAGGCCACATATGACCCAAGCGTCCCGAACTAAATTGAACCCCTGGGGTTAACCCTAATTCTGGGTGTCCGGGGAGTTTTGAATAAGCTTCTCGGTAGTGCAGTAGTTTCTCGGCCGGTAATTGACCCCTTAAGGTTGAAATGAGGTATTGAGTCGCCACCCTGTGACCGGCTTCATCGAAGAAAATAGGCACAAATTTATCTGGCACACCTCTGAATAAACCATCGAGAATCATTACTTCAGGAACGGTATCATAAGGACCGCCAGTATGACCACCTACCCCTTTAGCGGCACCTGTCGCAGTGAAGAAAATAATCACATCTCGACACAGTTGAATATTATGTTTGAGGGTTTCTTTTTGTTGTTGGCTTAATTTAGGTTGAGTGGGATCTAAATTTAGGGGTTGATAAGCGGTTAAATCGATAGGAAAGGTTTGGGTTGCCATTTTATTGTTCTCTATGTATGTTTAATTAGTTGGGTTTTCAAGGTTTTAAATTACCGTATCGTGAGGAATGACTGCATCTTTGACAACGGTGATAATGTTACTGCGAATATAAAAGCCTTGATCTTCTTTTTCAGCTTCACTGACATTATCTTTATTAATAATCTTGACGTTGCAGCCAATACGAGCATTTTTATCAATAATGGCGTGGTCAATGGTGGTATTAGACCCGATACCGATGGGAATGTTCTCTAAGGAGCAATCTCCTTCGTTTTCAAAATCAGATTGATAATAATCTGCTCCCATGAGTAAGACATTTTTGATAGTGCAACCCGAATCAATCCGAGAACGAATACCGATGACAGAGTTTTCGATATAGCAGTCTTTTAAGACACAACCCTCACTAATCATGGACTGAATCACTTCACATTTTAGTTGTTTGGTGGGGGGTAAATAACGCGCTCTGGTGTAAATAGGAGCCGCTTTATCATAAAAACTAAAGGAGGGATTCGGCTGTTTTGCTAGGGCTAAGTTAGCATTGAAAAAGGCTTCAATGGTTCCGATATCTTCCCAATAATCATTGAAGAGATAGGCTTGTATATTCAAGTCTTTGATAGCGTTGGGAATGATTTCTTTACCAAAATCAGTACAGTCTGGTTGCTGTTTAAGTAAATCGATCAAGACTTCTCGTTTAAATAAATAAATCCCCATCGAGGCAATATAGGGCTTAATTTTAGACTCTTCTGCTGAAAGTCCAAGGGTTGTGGTATCCACTTCCATCCGTTTGAGATCATCCCCTTTCGGTTTTTCCTGGAAGTCAATAATACGACCAGTATCATCAATCTTCATTAAACCAAAACTAGAGGCTTGTTTTTCATCTACCGGAAGCACTGACAGACTAATATCTGCATTGGTTTCTCGATGATGTTTAATAAAATCACGATAGTCCATGCGATATAAATGATCCCCGGAAAGGATTAAATATTCATCCGCTTCTGCTCTGTCAAACAGCCATAAATATTGTCTCACTGCATCGGCGGTTCCTTGGAACCAATTCATATTTTCTGGGGTTTGTTGGGCTGCTAAGATTTCTACAAATCCTTGCTGAAATCCCGAAAAGTTATAAGAACGGGAAATATGTTGGTTTAATGAAGCGGAATTAAATTGGGTTAATACATAAATTTTATGAACATTAGAATTAATGCAGTTACTGATAGGAATATCAATTAATCGATGTTTTCCAGCTAAGGGAACAGCAGGTTTAGCTCTAGTTTTCGTTAAGGGATAAAGTCGGGTTCCTGCGCCACCACCAAGGATAATTGAAAGTACGTTATTCATAAATTTCTCCTAGTTAATCGTTTTCTTGTAAGGGTCGAAACAAAGGTTAATACTGTCTATTGTTGTCTAACCTTCATACAAAGCTAGTTTTACTTTTGACTTGTAGACTGTGGCAATATGATTTATTCTCAATCATGAGTGATGTGACTTTTTGTTAAGATTTACCATAGTTTTCTAGGTGTTGTCAAATTGCTCAAAAAATAATTGACTTAGCTAGAAAATTTTTCTAGCAATGTATTGGAAAATACACCCTTGGGAAGATGTTGTTTTTAACGTTATATTGGTCAATAGATAGAGGACATTATAGATAGTATTAATTATGGAAGGTAAACAAGTTTTATTAACCGGCGGAACTGGCGGATTAGGATTAGGGGTAACGCCAGAAGTGGTGAAGCGAGGGGCAAAGGTAACGATTCCCTATCGAGATGAAACAGAGGTTACACGCCTTAAGGATAAATTAGCTCCGACAGATTTTGAGAAAATTCGTTTTGTTAAAGCCGATTTACTAGACGAAAACGTAGTTAAACAGTTAGTTAATGACTTAAATAAAGTTGATGTTTTAATCCATCTTATGGGGGGTTTTTCTATGGGAGAAACTCATAAACAATCATACGAAGACTGGAAATCTGCGATTGATTTAAACCTGAATAGCACTTTCTTACTGTGTAAATATTGTTTAGGCGCCATGTACAAGTCAGGATATGGCAGAATTGTCACCGTAGGGTCCCGTGGTGCCGTGGAACCGGATGCCAATCTAGGGTCTTATTGTGCCTCTAAAGCGGGTGTGGTTGCGTTAACCAAGTCTATCGCAGAAGAGACAAAAGAACTTAATATTACCGCTAACAGTGTGCTTCCTAGTGTTATTGATACCCCTGCCAACCGCGAAGCAATGGGAGAGGAAAATGCGTCAAAATGGGTGTCTCCTCATTCTTTAGCGCAGGTTATTTGTTTTCTTGCGTCTGAAGAAGCTAAGGATATTAGGGGTTCAGCGATTTCGGTTTATGGACAAGTTTAATTTATATCTTGCACTTTCGATAATCCTCCCTCTAACTCCTCCTATCCCTCCTGTCCCCCTTTTAAAGGGAGGTTGGGGTATAGGGGGGATGGCAAAAGGAAACAGACAAAAGGAAACTCCCCAAAATTGAAGAATTTCCCTTTATCTTTTCTTTTTCACAACAATTTTTACATCAATAGATCAAGAGGTGAAATAAAAATTCCCCTAATTGTGATTGAAAATATTAAGCAGATTGTGTGGGTTGAGTTTAACTTGTAATAAATTAAGAAAAAATTGCTTATCCGTGACCCTGTTTTTTTCTAAAGCCTAAAGCTGTTCCAGCCAAAAGGCCAAGACCCAGAATGGTATTGGGTTCCGGCACGGAAGTTAGTTGTCCCCTAATTTCGCCACCATTAAAGTTTTGAGTATGGAGATTAAAATACAAGTTGCCAGATTTTAAAGAATCGGCAAGGAGATCGGTTAAGGGATTGGTGGCATCATCAAATCGCCAATCTCCGATGATAGTGCCTTCGGTAGTGCCAGTATAATCAAAGAAATCTGTATCTAAAATGTGGACAATCGGTCCATTGAAGCCGACAGGAGCATTATGAATGTGACCTCCAGTAGCACCGATAGGAGCGATGGGACTGCTTAAGCCAGCGTAATTAATTTCATAGGTAAAGACATAACTGCCAGGGTCTCCAGTTAAAGTTCCTTCAGCACTTCCCTGTGCAGTAGTGAGTACAGGAGGCACTTCTTGATCGCCGGTGAGATCAGCCTGAAAGTTAAGTACCATAGCATTAGTCGATACGGGAAAAGACAGTGCTAAGGCAATCCCAGAGGTACAGGTCACTGCTAAAGATTTCTGTTTGAAAATTCCTTTGATAAGAGTTAATAGCGAGTGATGATGAGAATTCATGGTTTTAAATAGTTTGGATAACGTTGAAATATAATTTGCAGGATAAACATGAGAAACTGATTAGTAAAATCTGAGTCTGGGATGAGAAAACAGAGAAGTAGTAAGCTGAAAACTAAGTACAGGACAAAAAATATAAGCATTCTAAAAACTCAGAATGTTTTAAGTCAAGATCATTAACAATGGAACGTAAATGGTCAAGTCCATAGCGAAAAAGACTTCTTTCTCTTCGTCCATGTTTT
>NETF01000090.1 GCA_002172675.1 unicellular cyanobacterium SU3 | reverse complement strand
ATGAATGCAAGCACTTTCTGCGAGTCCACAGATATAGACTATTTCATCACGAATGTTGACTCAAATAAAGTTACTCCACACTGGGTAGTAGAAACTTATGCTCAAAGAAATTGGGTGGAAGTATTCTACAGAGAAGCCAAAGGATGGTTAGGATTAAAAGAATACCAAGTAAGACATAAAAGGAGCTTGCTAAGACATTTTATCTTAGTATTTTGTGCTTATACTTTTATTCTTTGGCACAAGTTAACTGGTGGTTTAAGAAGGCGATGGGGGAATAAACCTTTGAAGACATTTCCTGAAGCTTTGGAGGCATTTCGTACAGCTATATCTTACCGTTTTCATAACTGGTTAAAGGATAATGCTGACGTATTCGCTATGTATAAAGCTAGTTTTGGCTATGTTTGGGCTTGAAGTTAGCTAAAGTCCCACTAAATAAATTGGCTGATAAGTATTGGTTAAGGACTGACATAAATAAATACATTTTTGTCCTTGTTCATTGGTGGGTAAAATTTATGCTACCTCCTCTCCTTGATAATAGCTTAATTTTATAATAAAAAGGTGGGCAATGCCCACCCTAAGAATGTTAGAAAATATAGTCTTGCAACGCTTTAACTTCCAAGGGTTCTGTCTGTAAAGAACGAATAGCTGCAACGGTTGCTTTTGCACCTGCTATTGTAGTAATAATGGGCAATTTATAGTCTAAAGCAGTGCGACGAATCTTGCGACCATCAATTTGCGAATCTTCGCCACTAGGAGTATTAATAATAAATTGAATCTGTTTATTTTTGATCCAATCTATCACATGGGGACGACCTTCATGGAGTTTTAAAACAACTTCTACTCCTTCTATTCCGTTCTCTTCTAAGACTTTTTGAGTCCCAGAAGTAGCTACCACTTTAAACCCTAACTCCACTAAATCTTTAACCACCGGAACCGTTAAGACTTTGTCCCGATCGCTCATAGAAACAAACACCGTTCCACTGGTGGCTAAATCAACACCGGCAGCAATTTCTGCTTTAGCAAACGCTTTTCCAAAGTCTTCATCTATCCCCATAACTTCACCGGTAGAACGCATTTCTGGCCCTAATAAAGTATCGGCACCAGGGAATTTTTGGAAGGGTAAAACTGCTTCTTTGACAGCAATATGACGGGGAACAAATTCCTCTGTTATTCCTAACTCTTCTAAGGTTTTTCCTGACATTACTAAAGAGGCAATTTTTGCCAACGGACGACCGGTTGCTTTAGATACATAAGGAACCGTTCGAGACGCGCGGGGGTTTGCTTCTAAAATGTAAACCGTCTCCCCTTGAACTGCGTATTGAATGTTCATTAAACCGACAACTTTTAAGCTGTTAGCGAGGTGAGTAGTCCATGTACGAATAGTATCAATAGCGTTAGTTGAAAGCGTCGTAAAAGGAACCGAACAAGCAGAGTCTCCAGAGTGTACCCCTGCTTGTTCAATATGTTCCATAATGCCACCAATAACCACTTTTCCGGTAGCGTCACATAATGCGTCTACATCCACTTCGATCGCATTTTCTAAGAACTTATCTATTAAAATAGGATGATCCGGTTCCACTTGTACCGCATAGGTCATGTAGCGTTCTAACTCTTCATCAGAATAGACGATCTCCATAGCGCGTCCTCCCAGTACATAGGAGGGACGAACCACCACAGGGTATCCAATACGAGAAGAGATGGTCAAAGACTCCTCATAGCTGCGAGAAATGCCGTTTGGTGGCTGTTTAATATCGAGATCGTGTAAAATCTTCTCAAACCGTTCTCGATCTTCTGCGGTGTCAATAGAGTCGGGAGAAGTTCCCCATATTTTCGTTTGTACGGGACATTCTGGACTATCGAGGTATGTCTGCAATGGAACTGCTAACTTTAAAGGAGTTTGACCACCAAACTGAATAATAACTCCGACGGGGTTCTCCGTTTCGATGATGTTTAACACATCTTCTTTGGTCAACGGTTCAAAATAGAGGCGATCGCTGGTATCGTAGTCGGTGGAAACGGTTTCTGGGTTGGAGTTAACCATGATGGTTTCATACCCTGCATCACTGAGAGAGAAAGACGCATGACAACAACAATAGTCAAACTCGATCCCCTGTCCAATGCGGTTGGGCCCTCCACCTAAGATCATTACTTTCTTTTTATTGGTAACGGTGACTTCCGTTTCTTCGGGTTCGTAGGTAGAGTAATAATAAGGGGTGTAGGCTTCAAACTCAGCAGCGCAAGTATCCACTACCTTATACACAGGGATGATCCCTAAACTTTTACGGTAGTTTCTTACCTCGTCTTCAGTGGTTTTCGTGGCAAATGCTATCTGGCGATCGCTGAACCCTTTTTGTTTAATAACCCGCATATCAGACACATCGATATCCTTTAACTTGGTTTGTTTGAGAACTTTTTCTGTGTCGATGAGATCCTCTAACTTATCCAAAAACCAGATATCGATGGCCGTCAACTCATGGACTTCTTCTGCTGTCATGCCGAGTCTCATGGCATGATAGATACTATAGACGCGATCGGGGTTAGGAGTCCGCAGACTGGATCGAACCTGAGATAAAGAGGGTAAGGTTTCTTGTTTATCACATCCAAACCCATAACGGCCGGTTTCTAGCGATCGTAATGCTTTTTGGAAAGATTCTTGAAAGGTGCGTCCAATGGCCATTGCTTCCCCAACAGACTTCATCTGAGTGGTTAAAATAGCTTGAGATCCGGGGAACTTTTCAAAGGCAAAGCGAGGTATTTTTGTAACGACATAGTCAATAGTGGGTTCAAAGGATGCAGGGGTTTGCTTCGTGATATCGTTGTTTATTTCATTGAGAGTGTAACCCACTGCAAGTTTAGCTGCAAACTTAGCAATAGGGAACCCGGTTGCTTTCGATGCTAAGGCCGAAGATCGAGAAACACGGGGGTTCATTTCAATGACGATCACTTCTCCGTTGGTAGGGTTCACAGAGAATTGAATGTTAGATCCGCCGGTTTCTACCCCAATCTCTCTTATAATAGCTTGGGAATAGTCCCTTAATCGTTGATACTCTTTATCTGTCAAGGTTTGCGCTGGTGCAACGGTAATAGAGTCCCCTGTATGTACCCCCATGGGGTCAAAGTTTTCGATAGAACAGATAATGACCACATTATCCGCTAAATCTCGCATTACCTCTAGTTCGTATTCCTTCCATCCTAATAAGGATTTTTCGACTAAAATTTGAGAAACAGGAGACGCATCTAAGCCGTATTGCGCCATTTCCTCGAATTCTTCCTGGTTATAGGCAATTCCTCCCCCAGTTCCTCCCAAGGTAAAGGCAGGACGTATAATTAAAGGATAAGAGCCAATTTCTTCTCCTATTGCCTTCGCTTCTTTAAGGGTACTTGCAATACCCGAAGGACAAACGGGAACCCCTATTTTAGCCATTGCATCTTTAAATAGTTCCCTGTCTTCTGCCATTTCAATGGCTGGCAATTTTGCCCCAATTAATTCTACATTGTACTTATCCAAAACGCCACTTTTTGCCAAGGATACGGCAACATTAAGGGCCGTTTGTCCTCCCATTGTCGGTAATAACGCATCGGGCTGTTCTTTGGCAATGACTTTCTCTACCATATCGGGGGTGAGGGGTTCGATATAGGTGCGATTAGCCATTTCGGGATCGGTCATAATAGAAGCAGGGTTAGAGTTGACTAAGACTACCTCATAACCTTCTTCTCGTAGTGCTTTACAGGCTTGAGTACCAGAATAGTCGAATTCACAAGCTTGGCCAATAACAATGGGACCTGCACCTAAAATTAAGATTTTCTTTAAGTCGTCGCGGCGTGGCATAAGCGTTTTTGTAGAGTTAGATAGAATAAACCGAGTTTATTGTATAGTCTGTCTTTGGTTTTCTTGCTGCAATCTAATCCTTTATTTAGGTTTAAGGTGTTGTCGAGGGATAATAGATTATGCGAATACAACAAATGATAATTTGATTTTCTATTTTTCCCAGCTATTATAATAACATTAGATTAATTCAAGTTTTACTTATGAATTCTCATCCGTTAAAATCAGTCATTTCTCAGCAAAAGTTATATGATCAAGATTTTTGTTTATGGATAGAAAAAACTATTAAACAAATAGAATCACAAGAGTTTGATAAAATTGATTGGGATAATGTGATTGCGGAATTAGATAGTTTGGGTAAGTCCGATAAACTATCTGATCATATTATTCCTATAGAGATTCCTTTCCCTGTTGAAGGCATTTTAAATGATGATTATTTACCTTAAATTGTTGGAGATATAAACAGTGAATTGGTTTAGAGACAGAATTAATAATTTTCGGTTAACAGGTTCACAAAATAATGATAGTTTAGAACAAGAAATTGAACGCAGAGCTTATGAACTTTGGGAGGAAGCAGGAAGACAAGAAGAAAGCTATAATTATTATTATAAAAAAGCTCAATTAGAACAAGAAATTAAACCCACTGCTTATAAACTTTGGGAAGAGGCAGGAAAACCAAAAGGACAGTTTCACAAATATTTGAAACAAGCAGAATTAGAAATAGAAATTAAATTAATGACTTATTTTCTATGGGAAAAGATGGAAAACCAAAAGATAAAGTTGATTATTATGAGGACTATTATTGGGAGAAAGCGAAGCAAAAAGTTAAGTTTAAACGATTGCCAATTATATATAAACCTTGTTATTTTCTTGTTGGTAAACCTTACTATTTTGTAGAGAAGAAAATCTTAGAACCAGGGTTAAGTTGGACAGACAAACAAGCTTTTTTTGATATTTTAGGAAGATTGGGAAATTTAGCCATTATTATTGGTGTCATTAGTTTTATTTTTACGGAAGATTCCCGTCGTAATGCTGAAGTTTTTTCTGCTTGGCAAACTATTACCAGTGCTGAGGGACAATCAGGAAGTGGGGGAAGAGTTGAAGCATTAGAATTTCTTAATTCTCGACCGTTAAAATTGCCATTAATTGGATTTACGAAAGACTATTGGTACTGGGATCAATGGAGTAATCAATGTAAAAAAACATGGCGTTTAGGTTATTGGTTTCCAAGACAAAGTTTAAACGGTTTATCTGCACCAAAAGCTTATCTTAGTAGAATCAAATTATGTGGTGCTTATTTATCGGGAGCTAATCTACAAAATACTATTTTATATAATGCTAATCTACAAGATACGGTTCTACCGAACTTGTCATGTAAATTACAAAAATAAAAACGTATTTTTAAAAGTATAAAGACAAGAGAATAATAAGTAAAAGCTTTATGTAGGTTGCTTTTAAGGAGATTTGATGCTTAAATAGGT
>NETF01000089.1 GCA_002172675.1 unicellular cyanobacterium SU3 | reverse complement strand
ATTTTCTAAATCATCCATGTAAACTTTCATAGCAATATTTCCGAAGCTGTTGTAATTGTTAGCGTCTGTTCGAAGAACCATTTGCAAGGGTTCAATTTTCATATTCAAAGGCTGATAATGAAAATCTTTTACCACGCCAATGACTGTTCCCCTTCTAAAACCTTTGCCAATAGCCGAAGAGGGTGTCCAACCAGCTGCTTTTGCAGCAGACTCGTTTAAAATGTAACTATCTGAGGAATCCGTAGCAAACTCAAGGGAAAAATTACGACCTGCCACTAGTTCTATTTCATATAAATCGAGGAAGTCGTAATCTATAAAGTTTCTGTAACAAGGAAATTCCTCTTGTCCATCGTTACCTTCCCATTGTTTAACTATACCTTGGTTTGTACTATGCAAAGGTAATACGGTAGATTTTGATACTTTTTTAATTTTTGGATGAGTCAATAGTTTATAGCGAATCACTTCTGAATTATTATCTATTTCCTCGAACCAAAATGGCACATATATAATTTGCTCTAAATTGACACCCAACTTTTTATTTTGAATATATTCTAGCTGCTGGTATACAACTACACTACTTACCGCTAGGACAATTGCTGCAGTAAACTGCCCAACCATCAATACATTTCTTAAAGTTGTTCCTTTTGTGAATTTCTTCAAAAAATTTCCTTTTAACGCCTTAATAGGAGAAACATTAGACAAGAAAAATGCTGGGTAAACCCCTGAAAACCCCCCGATTAGTAATGCAAGTGCGAGCATAGCCAGAAGTAGCCATTTACTGCCTAAAAGGTCAAAAGGAATAGGCTGTTCCATAAAGTTTGCAAAGATTGGCAGAAGTGTATAAGCTAATGCCATTGCAATGAAAAAGCTTATACTGGTTAATAGAAATGATTCGCAAAGCAATTGAAAGATTACCTGCGTTTTTCTTGCACCCATTACCTTTCTTACTCCAACTTCTTTAGAGCGTTTTACTGAACGTGCTGTTGCTAAATTCATGTAATTAATGGCAGCCAGTAAAAGAATAATTAAAGCGATTGATGCGAGTAAATAAATATATCGTATATCATTTGCTGACTGAGGATTGAAGTTGATATTGTTGGCAAAATGTATTTCTTCAATAGGCTGTAATAAATAATTTAAATTAAATGATGTATTCTTATAGGCAGGTATCACATATTGGTCGAAAACACTAAACTTTCCTTTCAGCGTTTCGAGATTTACCCCTTCATTTAATAGTACATATGTATAGTAATTATTACTGTCCCATCTTCCTTTATCATTCTCGTAATTCTCATAAATTTCCAGTGGAACTATAAACTGGAATTGCAGGTGTTGATTTTGGGGTACATCCTCAAAAACACCTCTCACCGTTAAAGTTTGCTTATTACTTAAGACTATATCTTTTCCTAAAGGCGATTCATAACCAAAGTATTTTATTGCTAACGATTCGCTCAGTAATATAGAATTTGGATCTTTTAGGGAAGCTTTACCCTGACCAACCGTAATTGGAATAGTAAATATGTCGAAGATATTTTCATCTGCATATAAAGCTCTGTAAGATATGGCCTTATCTTCATAAGATAAGAGATTATACCTTGTAGCGATTGTTGCCGCAGTTTGCACTTCTGGAAAATTTTCTTCCAGTTTGTGAGCCAAGGGCTCCTGAGTAACTGCAAACAGATCTGTTCCTTGAAAGGCATTTCCTTTTTGTCTTTGGTACATCCGATAAATTTGGCCAGCTTTCTCATGGTGCATATCATAGCTCAGTTCAAATTGGATATACAAAGCAATTAAAATGAAGCAAGCCATTCCAACAGAAAGCCCCAAAAGATTGATAGAGGAATATAGCTTATGCCTAAGTGTATTACGCCATGCGATTTTGAAATAATTTTGTAACATACCTTGATGCATTAAAGGATTAGTTTTGAATGTCTTGATATAATCTGGTCTAAAGTGTAAAATTACCTGCCACCAAAAGCTTCTACTTGCCCTATTAGGATGCTCCTTAAATTGCAATTCGAATAGTTCAATCAAGTCCCCCTCGATTTCGTCGAGGTAATCTTCTCGGCAAAACCAACGGAGGAAGTTGAGGGCACGTTTTGGTAGATTTGGTTTATTCATTATTCTGAGCGAAGGGTTTTGACGGGATTAGCAAATGCTACTTTTAAAGTTTGAAAACTAATGGTCAAGCAAGTAATTAGTAACAAACCAGTGCAGGCTATTGCTAAATACCAGCCAGTAAACTCAACGCGATAGGCAAAACTCTCTAACCAACTTTCTGAAATAAAATAACCTATAGGGAAGCCAATGAACAAAGCAATTACAATAAGTAATACAAACTCCTTAGAGAGTTGATAAACTAAGTGAGAAATAGGTGCCCCTAATACTTTTCGAATTCCCATTTCTTTAGATCTTTGTTCTGCGGTAAAAGTAGAAAGTCCCAATAAGCCAAGGCATGAAATAATGATAGCGATGGTTGTGAAATACTTAGAAAGCGCAGATACCTTTATTTCCGCTTTGTATAGATCCTGAGAGGCTTGTTCTAAAAAGTTAAAATCGAATGGCACACCGTAATTGTATTTTTTATCGAGTTGGCGAACATAATTTAATGTTTGTTTAGGATTGTTATCGGCAATTTTCACAAGAATATGTGTGGGTTTTTCATTCAATTGAAACAAGCATGGCTTTACTTCTTGGTAGAATGATTCGTAATGGAAATCTTTCAATACGCCTATAATTTCAACATTTCTACCAGCTAGTCTAACTGTTGTACCAACTGGGTTATCTAGCCCCATTATTTCAGCAGCAGATTTATTGATCAACATTTTGTCCTCTTCATTTTGGAAATCCTTGGAAAACCCTCTTCCCTCAATCAATTGAATGTCGAGTGTTTTTACAAAGTCATAACCCACCTTTAAGTCTGTAAAATAAATTTGCTCATTTTCATCTTTTCCATCCCAAGAGAGTCCACGAGTTCTGTTGTGATTACCTGTGAAAAGATCTCCCTGCATTGCTGTAACACTGACGACTCCTGGTGTAGCTTCCAACTCGGTTAGAAATGAAGTTAACTCCTTACCTTCTTTGTTACCTGCGCTTACAGTTACTATGTTTTGTTGGTTATAGCCCAAGTTTTTGGTTTGAATAAACTCCAATTGTGAGAATACTACCAAGGAAGCAATAATCAGTACTAGGGAGATGGTAAATTGAAATATGACAAGCCCCTTTCTCAATAGCAAAGGCGATTTTTTACGTACTAAACTTTGCTTAAAGATCTGAAGTGAATTTAAGTTTGATAGGTATAATGCAGGGTAAATTCCAGCAACAATTCCATTGAATACTATCAAAGCTAAGAAGTAAAATAATATTTCAACATCAAAAGTTAAACTGATGTTTTTACCAGTAATATAATTGAACTCAGGGAGTAAAAGGGCAGTACAAATAACACCAACAATGGCTGAAATAAAAGACAAGAGCAAAGATTCAGATAAAAACTGAAATACCAAAGTAGAACGTCTGATACCAAAGGATTTTTTAACACCAATTTCTTTAAATCTGTTAGAAGCCCTACTAGAATACAGATTAATAAAATTGATACAGGCAATCAGCGTGATAAAAATGGCGATAATGGAAAACAAATAAACATAGTTGATCCTTCCGCCAGCTTGTACACCATTTTCAAATTGGTTAAATAAATACTGACTTGAATACTTCCTTAGAATTAAGTTTCCTTCTGCGTTTTTATCATGTTTACGGGTTAGGTCAATAATTTTTTCTCCAAAGCTATTTTTATCAGCATTTTCATTTAAAACAACATAGGTGGCTGGGTCATTATATGTCCAACTTTGGAGTCGTGGATTATTATTTTTAAAAAGTTCGAAGCTAAATAAAACATCAAATTGCAAAGAAGAATTATATGGTACTTTTTCAAAAATGCCACTTATCAAATAATCTCCTTCAAAACCTCCCTGAGACCATTTTACCGTTTTATTAATTGCCTCAGATGGTTCTCTAAATAACTTAAAGGCTAGCTCTTCTGAAATTAATATTTTTTGTGGTTCTATAGTTGCTGATCCTTCTAACAATTTGAAAGAAAAAACTTCGAAGAAATCGCTACCTACAAACTTAGATTTTGCCTTTAAATATTCATCTTCCAAAGACAAAATACCGTTGATGGTGTACTCACCTGCAGGAAATACTTCAACTGCTTTTTCTACTTCTGGGTACTCAGAAACCAAGGTATTGGCTAAAGGGGCAGGCGTCCATTCAAGTGTTACAATTCCTTGTGCATTAGAAAAATTTTGTAATACTTGGTAAAGTTGATTGTCATTTTTATGGAATTTATCGAAACTCATCTCATCTCTTACCCAAAGTAGAATAAGGATTGTACACGCCACACCAGTAGTTAAGCCGAATATATTGATAAAAAATATTCGCTTATATCTAAGCATGGAACGGTAAGAGATTACGAAGTTATGTTTGAACATGGAAACAGCGTTAGAAATAAATATTAATACTTGTATTTTTTTGAAGTAGTCTGGTCTAAAATGTAATATCACTTGCCACCAAAAAAACCAATTTGCTTTATTAGGATTTTCTTGAAACCGCATTTCAAAAATCTCAATTAAGTCTCCTTCGATTTCGTCGAGGTAATCTTCTCGGCAAAACCAACGGAGAAAGTTTAGGGCGCGCTTTGGTGGTTCAATTTTCATTTTATTCAGATCGCAAACTTTGTATCGGATTGGCTACCGCAGCTTTAATCGCTTTAAAACTTATAGTTAGTAAGGTTATGAGCATTCCACCCAAAACTGCCATTAAAAAAATATCCCAAGATATATCCGTTCGATATTCATATTGAATCAGCCATTTACTCATGAAATAATATGAAACTGGAATGGCAATAGCACACGATAGAATGATCAATACAATAAAGTCTTTGGAAAGCAATTGCCACATTTGAAATACTGAAGCGCCTAATACTTTTCGTATACCTATCTCTTTTGTCTTCTTTTCAGCGATATAAGCTATGAGTCCGAATAACCCTAAGCAACTTATAAAAATGGCAATAATGGTAAAAAAGGTGGCTAATTTTCCTAAACGTATTTCTGCTTTAAACTTAGTATCAAAAGCTTCATCCATAAATTTGTAATCGAATGGGGCAGAGGTGGCTACTTTTTTAAATACAGCTTCAATTTTTTCTAAAGCGGCACCCATGTTGTCGACAGAGAAATATGAGTCGATAAACAGTTAATGGTGTTTTCTAAAGTTTCTTTAGATGTTAAGGCTAATTTGGTGAATAAGTCTGTCAATTTTGTCTTAGATTTTGTTTTTAAGTCCAATCTTCTATTA
>NETF01000088.1 GCA_002172675.1 unicellular cyanobacterium SU3 | reverse complement strand
TTGAAAGCTAATTATGGTTTATCGCCTTTTATTTTAGGACAAAGCGAGTTTTTTCTTTCTCATCCGCCCACTTTCACTTTTTAACTTCTCTTGACATTTGCTTGATTTTCTTAAGTTGTCACGAATGGGGAACAATAAAAGGACGGTCAGAAATGCGATTATTAAACACCATTAAAATTAACGCCAAGGCAATGCCATAAGGAGGCAAAATGGTGGGAAACGTAAGAGGATTGATCAACAGTTTCATTGACGGTTCTATCAATGGTTCATCACCTTTTGAACTTTTATATTGAGACATGACTGCTTGTAACGAGGCCAGGAATAACATAATACCGGCGGCCATCAGTAAAGCAGATATACTCACGGTCCATCTGGTCAGAATATTGCCACCAATGAAAACAACTAAGACAATAATAATGGTTGCTAATCCTGCACTATTGAGGGCTAAACTTTTTCGTAAGTCATCATCGGCACTTTGGGTTAGTTTGATAAAAGTGGGAATAATTTTGACTGGTCCTAAGGTTACAAAGAAGATAATAAAAATATTACCAGCACTTAAAACGCCACGAAATTGTTGTAATTCGGTTAGGTTTTGCCGTTCCCAACTTTGATATCTATCGGGGTCTGGTGTAGGAGACTCCGTTTCTGACTCAGCTTGAGCGAATAAAAAAGGTTGTTCTTGAGGGGTTGGGGTTTCTATGACTCTATTGGTTGGGGAAGTGGCAACAACAGGAACGTTTACTGAGAACCACAAGGTTAATACAGTCATTAAAGATAAAATAACGGGCATTAAGAAACGCCTTGTTAATGGGAAACGGGGAAAAACTTTAAATTTCATCAAAAACCTCGTTACGTTATTAGGTAAGCATTGCCTATCCTATTATTTTATTCAGTGGTAGGGTGGGCATTGCCCACCTTACTTATTTTATTTAGCTATGAGGGGGTACTAACTCTTCTAACACTTGGTCAATAGTGAAACTAGCTGCTTCTTGACGGGGTGGATACTCCTTAAAGGTTTCAAGGAACTGGCCGACAAACCCTTGCGCTGGTAGTAACAAATAAGCATGATCGAGATACCAGTCCCAATAGGTATTGGAGGTAATCGTCGCTTTTTCGTAAGGGTCAGTGCGTAGGTTATATAACCAAGGAATACGAGTGGCAACAAACGGTTCACCCCACAAGGCCAAAGTGCCTTCTTTACGTTGTTGAGCAAAGTGGACTTTCCAGTTATCGTAACGCAGGGCTAATAAGTCGCCGTCGTCGGAGAAGTAAAAATACTCGTCCCGTGGACTTTCTTCGGTTTCCCCAGTTAAATAGGGTAAGAAGTTGTAACCATCAAGGTGGACTTTATAATTTTGTCGTCCCACTCGATAGCCTTTCAATAGTTTTTCTTTAACTTCTGTATCGCCGGCAGCAGCGAGTAAAGTCGGCATCCAGTCTAGATGAGACATAATATCATTGGACACAGTACCAGGCTGAATATGACCCGGCCAACGTATCATAAAGGGAACACGAAACGCCCCTTCCCAACCGGTGTCTTTTTCCCCTCGAAACGGAGTCATTGCAGCATCGGGCCAGGTATTCATGTGAGGACCGTTATCGGTGCTATAGATAACAATGGTATTGTCTGTGAGTCCCGCTTCATCTAATGCGTCTAACACTTGACCCACATTTTTATCATGGTCGATCATTGTGTCATGATAAGGAGACTGCCAGCGTCCTGCTTGCCCTAAACTTTCGGGTTTAGTATGGGTGCGAAAGTGCATATGGGTGAAGTTGGTCCACATGAAAAAGGGTTCGGCAGCGTTGGCGTGTTTTTTGATGTATTCGACGGAACGGTTGGCAATGTCGTCATCAATGGTTTCCATACGCTTTTTGGTCAATGGGCCAGTGTCTTCGATGCGTCCATCAGCGAAACTATGAATGACACCACGGGGGCCGTATCTTTTGCTAAACTCAGGAAAATCTTCAGGGGTGGGATAGTCAGGAAGTTCGGGTTCTTCTTCTGCGTTTAAATGGTATAAGTTGCCGTAAAATTCGTCAAACCCATGATTGGTGGGTAAAAATTTATCTTTATCCCCTAAATGGTTTTTGCCAAACTGAGCGGTATCATAACCCAAAGGCTTAAGCATCTCTGCAATGGTGGGATCTTCAGCTTGTAAACCGATATCGGCCCCAGGCATTCCCACTTTACTTAAACCAGTACGAAAGACGCTTTGTCCGGTAATGAAAGCAGAACGACCGGCAGTACAACTCTGTTCACCGTAATAGTCCGTGAATAACATCCCTTCTTCAGCAACCCGGTCAATATTGGGGGTTTTAAAGCCCATTAGTCCCCTAGTATAAATGCTAAGGTCACTTTGTCCGATATCATCTCCCCAGATAACGACAATGTTCGGTTTACCAGTAGTCATACTGTCTACTAATGCGGGGGCAGGTTCATAGACTTGCGCTACAGCAATATGACTTAAAGATAAGCCGTCAACGAACAAAAAAGTGAAGGTTAAAGCAATCGCACATAAACTTTTTATTATTTGTTTAAGCGATCGTTTAACTTCTATGGATTCTATTGATTTCATCATTAAAAAAGCTAAAAAGTGAGTGCTTGCCCCCCAAAATAGCACAACTTGATTGTTTCAGTAACTGTTTTTTAAAAAATATAATAACTGAATTAAACAATGTAATTTAAGTTAACCTTTAATTAACCTTAGTGAGTGCAACGAGTAATATAAATTGTCAGTTGTAATGATAACTCAACAAAACAGTAACCCGTCATTGCAAGGGGGTAACATAAATAATTACTTTTTATGCTAAGGAATAACCCCCCGAAGCAATCTCAATACATATTGCTACGTTTGCAATGACATTTTATGAACGTTTTAAAACTCCAAGTCCTTCTAATAGTTGCAGTTCCGTTTCTAAAGCAATTTTAGAAATAGTAGTAAAATCAGCTAACCAATAACGTAAGTTATCTAATGCTTGATTTTTTAAATCCGTTGCATTTTGTGCGTCTCCTTTTTCTTTTTCTTGAATTAAACTAGCATTTTCTAAGAGATCAGTATCAGTTTTTGCAACTTCTAGTTTAGCTTTAGTAATACCATATTCCGTTAATTTTTTAATAATTTCGGGATCATTTAAAGCATTTTGATAAAACTGTTTAGCTTGACTTAACCATCCTGAAAGGGTCTTTTTCCGTTGTCCAGTTAACCCTAAAGTTCTGGCAATACCACTGTTATGTTTAAAAGCAACTCTAGCTATTTTAAGACAACGCATATAACTATATTTTGCTTCTTTCCACAGTGCATTAACGGTTTCGGTAGAACTCATTTGTTCCCCGTATTTTTTTTGTTGTTTTTGATGAGTTTCTAAGGCAACAGTGTAAAGTTTTTTACCTTCTTGTAGTTTAATTTTGGTGTAACCGTATTGATTCAAATAGGTTTGAATTTCTACAAAAGTTAAAGCGTTATCAATGGCAATTTGTGCGCGGTGTAAAAAAAGATCGGTTTTTTTTCTAATCGGCATAATTATGAAGTCAGAAGTTACAAGTCAGAAGTCAAAAGTTAGAAAAAAAGCTAATATTAACTAATTCTTAACTAAAAATTTACGTTAATTTAGTCATTCCCCATCAATAACTCAATGGCATCAAGTTGTAACATTATTTAACGTTGTAGAATGACTCGTTTATGAAAAATGTCATTGGGAGAAGGCACAACTTTAACTAAAGCAAAGCGTTTAAACTTAATTTTGCCTCCGAAGCAATCTCTAGTTATGGGTTAGACGTTTTAAAGATTGCTTCGGGAGGATAATAACAAAATATAAAAGTATAGTAGTTGTTCGTTCCCCTCGCAATGACAATGAAAAAATGTTGCTCAGTGTTACAAAATGATTAATCAATAAGTCAAAATTATTGATCACTCCTACAAAATTATTGATCACTGTTACTCAATGATTGATCAATAAGTCAAAATTATTGATCACCGTTACAAAATGGTTGACCACTGTGACAAAATCATTCAACATCATTACATAATCATTTATTGGTGTTGTTTTTTTTGTCAGACCAATAATTTAGTAGCTTTCTGTTGTTTCTAGTTTCTACTCTTTACCTTTCGACAAGGTTACTCGTTTTGTTTTGACTGCAAACGTATTTAATTAATCATAAAACAATGACACAATTTTTTTGCAAACGACTGCTAACTATTGCAGTCACGGTTGTATTGATCCTTCAATCAACCATGTTACCTGCGATCGCAGAAGAATTATTACCCCAACCCGATCCCCAATTTAACGGTAAAAAAGGATTTGGATTCCAAAACCAGGAAGTGAAGAAAAACGACCTCTAGGAATACCAACCATCAAGGATAGGGCAATGCAAGCACTGGTCAAACTGTCACTAGAGCCTTTCTGGGAAGCTCAATTCGAGGAAACATCCTACGGATTCAGACCAGGAAGAAGCCCACAAGATGCCATACAAGCAATATTCAATCAAATCAGGTACAAATCAAAATATGTGCTTGACGCGGATATAGCTAAATGCTTTGACAGAATTGATCACAACAAACTACTGGACAAGCTAGACTGCCCCAAAGCAGCTAGAAGGCTCATCAGGAAATGGCTAAAAGCAGGAGTGCTTGAAAACAACACCCTTGAGGAAACCAACAAAGGGACACCTCAAGGGGGAGTGATAAGTCCACTCCTCGCCAATATAGCACTACATGGAATGATTAAAGACATAGAAAACTCTTTCCCAAACAGCATTACTGTAAATGGGAAAAGACAAAGACACTATAAACCAAAAATCATCAGGTACGCCGATGATTTCGTAGTGTTCCACTATGACTTGAAAGTTATATACCACTGTAGAGAGCTTATAGAACAATGGCTCGGACAAATCGGTCTAGAAATCAAACCTGAGAAGACTAGAATCTGTCATACATTGGACAAAATAGAAATCGATGGGGAGACAATAGAACCAGGATTTGACTTCTTAGGGTTCTCAATCCAACAATCCAAAGTTGGAAAGTACCACTCTGGAAAGATGGGAAGCACTGGAGAACTCCTCGGATTCAAGACCATCATAAAACCGAATAAAAAAGCCATTAAAAACCACTATCAAAAGCTAAAGGAAACCATCGATAGAAATCGGAAAGTTCCTCAAGCAGTCCTCATAAACAAGCTAAATCCTATAATCAATAGACATCTCCATAATTTAATAAAATCAAGAAATATAGTATAATAAAATGAATAATTAGTTCAAAAAAGAATGGAAACTTACACTTGGAGCTATCTAAAAAAATATCCTAAACAAACCAAAAGATTATTAGGAATTGATGACAATCAATTGGAACAATTGATTGCTTAAAAAGTCAATTCGTTGTCTTGCCAAAAGCTGAAGATATTATTGATGTAGTAATTGGAAAACCTGGGCCGACAAGTGACATTAACATCTGTCGGCAAACTTTAAATAAATTCAAGATAAACCAAA
>NETF01000087.1 GCA_002172675.1 unicellular cyanobacterium SU3 | reverse complement strand
CATTTTCTTCCGCGAGTTATCCCATATACCAGACGATGTTGAACCATTAAAAAAGAGCTTTTATGTTGAAACTTCACAACAAATTGATGAGCAATGGCAATCTTGGCTACAAAGCTGGCACGACCTCATCCGAAACCACGGCAATTTGGCTGAGATATCATCAAATATGAAACAGACTAACCCAAAATACACATGGCGAGAATGGTTGATTGTCCCTGCCTATCAACAAGCCATGCAAGGTGACTACACGTTAGTTAAAGAGTTACAAACCGTATTTAGCTATCCATATGATGAGCAATCACAAGACGTAGAAGATAAATACTATCGTCTGAGACCTAGGGCTTTTTCTGACGTGGGTGGCGTATCTCACTATAGCTGCTCATCTTGATAAGGATCACAAAGACTTATTTCTCTGGTTTTATCTTGAAGACAACAACTTAACCAACTAGCTTCTCCCATTTTTTTAGAGATAGTCTGATCATTTTGCTCAAATTGATATAATCTTACTTGAATATTAGGGTTTTTCAACCTTACTAAGTTCCAATAATAAACTAACAACATCTTCTCCTCCTCAACCTTAAAGAAACCAAAAGTTCCAGAACTTACCTCAATAATCCATAACCCATGTTGTTTTTAGTGTCAGAGATGTTAGCTTTTGTTATAAATCGAGAAAAAACTTTGCTTAAGTTCATTGTTTTTTTGTTAACCTAAAAATAATCTAATATTAATCAAATTATGAATAGGATAACTTCTTCAAATGTCTTCGACTTTATTTCTAATTTTAAG
The DNA here is from genome assembly GCA_002172675.1 of unicellular cyanobacterium SU3. Taxonomy (GTDB): domain Bacteria; phylum Cyanobacteriota; class Cyanobacteriia; order Cyanobacteriales; family Microcystaceae; genus Crocosphaera. The sequence goes on along the minus strand of NETF01000087.1, from coordinate 4,803 downwards.
AAATTTATAACAATTATATCATTGTTTTCGTAATGGTCATTTACCAGAAACCGCAGATAACATCTCAGATTCAATCCCAGTTACCAAAATTCATCAGTACAATAACTAACGAGCTTAAGCTAAAACCCTATTTGTTTGTATGACTAATCCTCAGAGTATTCAACGTGGAGCCTTTTTTATTGTTACTGCTGAATTAAGTTTTGCTCTGAGTGCAACCCTGATTAAGTTGGTATCAGATTCATTACCTAATGAATCGATTGTGTTTTTTCGGAATTTATTTGGATTATTTATTCTAATTCCATTAATATTTAATGCAGGTCATCAAATATTAAGAACAAACTGCTTACATCTACATCTTTTTCGTTCAGGGATTGGCATGGGAGCCATGTATTGCTTTTTCTACTCTTTAGCTCGTCTTCCCTTGGCCGATTCAATGTTAATCAAATCAACTATTCCCCTGATCATTCCTTTTATTGCCTTAGTTTGGCTTAAAGAAAATCTTTCTAAACGTATAATTGTGGCAGGTTTATTAGGATTTTTCGGCGTTTTTATGATCTTAAAACCAGATGGAAATAACACCAATTGGGTAAGTTTAGTGGCCTTGAGTAGTAGTTTGATGGCCGCTTTAGCATTTGTCACGGTTCGCCAACTTTCTGCTACTGAACCACCATTACGAATTGTTGCCTATTTTGCTATTGTTGGTCTTAGCATCTCTGCTGTCCCCCTGATTTGGACGTGGCAAACGCCTACTCTGGGACAATTGCTTATGTTACTCGGAGTTGGATTAACCACCACCATTGGTCAATTATTATTAACTCGCGGTTATCAAAATGCCTCAGCATCTAGTGTAGGAATTTTTACTTATACTTCAGTCCCATTTGGTACATTTTTAGGTTGGTTGTTTTGGCAAGAGTTTTTAGAACCAGAATTTTATCTAGGGGCTTTCTTAATTATTTTAGCTGGCGTACTTATTTTAAGAAGTAAACTACCTGAGATTAATCGTTCATAATATGAATATTTGTTAAGGTAGACTTGACAGAAATGTTATTAATTTATCCTTCAAGAATTTCAAAATGACTTCTACCGCAATTATTACTGGTGCTTCAGCAGGAATTGGTCAAGCCACCGCTTTTTTATTGGCAAAAAAAGGCTATAATCTTGTCCTAGCTGCTCGCACAAGTGACCGTCTGGAGGCTGTAGCAAAGCAAATCAAAGAACTTGGGAGTCAAGTTCTGGCAGTTCCCATTGATGTCACTGATGAACAACAAGTTGACAGTTTAGTTAAAAAAGCCATTGATACTTACGATCAAGTTGATATCTTGATTAATAATGCAGGAATCTGTATGACGGCACCAATAACCCAAACAAGTCTTGATGATTGGCAAAAAATTCTCAATGTTAACTTGTGGGGTTATATTTATCCTATATACACTTTACTGCCTCACTTCCTTTCGCACCACCACGGAATTATCATCAATGTTGGCTCATTTGGTGGCAAAATGCCGTTGCCAAATATGACGGCTTACTGTACCAGTAAGTATGCAGTGACTGGATTAACAGAAACCCTACGCTTAGAATTGGAACCAAAGGGAATTCATGTGTGTGGAGTCCATCCGAGTGTTACTAACAGCGATTTCCTCGAAAGGGCTGTTTTTCGTGGGGAACAAGAGAAGTCCTCTGAGCAGATACGCTCTTCCATAGAAGAAATGCTTAAAAGTCCTTTAGCTAGTCAACCATTAGATGTAGCTAAAGCAATTTGTAAGATGATTGATCATCCTCAAGCTGAAGTGGTGGTAGGAACTGGAGCAATCGCCACGAATTTCTATCGTTTTGCTCCTAGTCTGAGTCAGTGGCTTTTACAACAATCTATCACCAACTCGTAGGTTTGTTTGTCTTCCTAGAAAGAACTGGCTAAACCCGTCTGAAAACTGTGGAGTCGAGAGAAAACGCCTCCAAGTGCTACTAACTGACGGTAATTACCCATTTCTACAATTTTACCCTTTTCTAAGACAATGATCCGATCTGCTTGGCGAATAGTTGATAAACGGTGAGCCACAACGAATGTTGTTCGTTGATACATTAAACGACTTAAAGCATCTTGAATTAAATATTCAGATTCTGAATCAAGGGATGATGTGGCTTCATCAAGAATAAGAATACGAGGTTGCCGTAATAAAGCACGAGCAATAGCTAATCGCTGTCGCTGTCCTCCAGAAAGTTTGACCCCATTTTCTCCGATTAGTGTTTCAATTCCTTGAGGTAAACGTTCAATAAATTCTAGGGCATGGGCATCGATAATAGCTTGCCATAAGTCAGCGTGACTCACTCTTTTAGTTCCGTATAGTATATTTTCTCGAACTGTGCCTTGAAATAAAACAGTTTCTTGAGAAACAATAGAGATAAAACGACGATAGCTACGTAAATCAATCCTCGACAAGTCCTTGTTGTCTAATAAAATACGACCACAATTAGGCTCCATAAATCCAATGATTAAATTGAGTAATGTAGATTTTCCGGCTCCTGATGAACCAGCTAAAGCAATGGTTTCTCCTGGTTCTACCTCTAAACAAAAGTCGGTTAAGGCTGGTTGATTAGCCTCCGAATAAGTAAAACCAACTCCTTGAAAAGAAAATTTCCCCTCGATATTTTTGATTTCTAATTTATGATCATTGTTTTCAACTTCAGAACATTCTAAAATTTCTCCTACTGAATGTATTGCCTCAAACCCCTTACTCATTTGAGGCAATACATTCAAAATTTGAACCACCGAATTAGTCAAAGAATCAAAATAACCTGTCAGGAGAATAACACTACCAACGGTAATACCTCCAATCCCCTGATAAGCACAGAACGCTGCTACGACAAGACATAAACAGCCAAATAGTCTTAGGATTACCCAAGCTGAAGCATTGGCAATGGCGTTGATAGAATCTACTTTGAGTGAGGCATTTTGTAGTCTGGTTAATTCCTCTTGAGTGCGTTCTATTTCTATGGGTTCTGCTCCATGAGCGCGAGTTAATGGGATTAACTTGAGCATCTCTACTAAATAGGCTGAAAGAGATTCTCCTTGTTCTCTAAGTTTTTGATTTCTTTTTCGTAAAGGCTTTTTCAGAAAACGAATCAAACAGACTGCTATAGGGACTGTCGCCCCAAAAAACCAGAGAAAAACTGGCGCACGGACTGCCGTGACCCACACAGCTATTATAATCGTTAATATTGTTGAGGGTAATAATTGAAATAATTGACGAGTTAATGTTTCGATGGCTTCTACATCTTTGAGTAACTTCGCTTGTAAAGCTCCTGTACTATTGCGATGATAGAAACTGATCGACAGTTCTTGTAATCGTTGAGCTAAAGCATTACGTAAAGTCCATTCCATCTTGCGCGTCACTACACTCATCAAGCGAATATGCCAGTAATGGGTGGGAATATTTTGAACGATGGTTAAACCCAACAACCCTCCATTGAGCCACAGTTCTTCGATTGAATGAGTTGAAGGACTAGAAATAATATCAATCACATTGGCTATTACTAAAGGTCTGAGCCATTCAGGACTGTGTTTCACCAAATATAACAGTAATGATAATCCTAAATTTCTCCAGTCTTTCTTATACAGATAAAACAGGGTTTTCAGGGGACGTTTACTTTGATAGTTCCTCAAGTCTGTTAATTGCATTAAAATCTTAATTGAAACAACTTCTTCTTTTTCTTTTCCCTATTTTAATGAGTTCAAAATTAGATTATTCCTTTCCTCCCTACAGAGATATCTCTAAAGCGATCTCCTGAAGTGTACCCAATTTTTAGAGCGTTTTGGAATAAAACCTTAGCAAAAATCCCCTTTGATTTTCAATGGAAACCAATCCCCATACATCCTGAGTTTGCTCAAACTTATCCTTTTTTTACTGTTTTAGTGCCTTCATCTTTTCCTCCATCAAATCCTTTAGCTTACCGTAAATATCTCAACAAACTATCCAATGAAGAGTTAATTACAACCCAATACTGCTCGATTAAGCCCAAAGCCTGTATTAAAACAGCAAGAGAGTGGGAAGCAAAGATCAAGAACAATAAGCTAGTAGTCGGAGCGATCGTTATGATATTTCACTCAAAGAATCTCAATACATCCTTAATGAAGCCCGACGACACCAATGGCACTAACCCATTGCTTCAATAAATACGAATTTCATAAAAAAATTATCTAGCTATCAACAGATTTAGCCCATGACCGAAGCTATTGAAAAAGCTTTAAATTAATGACTTTAAATATTAATACTTTGGGGAATATTGTTAGGAAGTAAAAACTCATAAGGAAATAAACGCTCGTGACTTTGATTGCGTTGATTAATAATATTATTAGCTTTATTGAGATTTTCCTTGAAGGTTTTTAAGGCCGTTTCAATTGGTTGGGAATCAGGGAAAGCTGAAGAAGAATAATGTCCTAGCTTCGTATAATAAACCGAGCCAAGTAAATAGAGAATATTGATTTGCTCTTTAGCCTGAGATAAAGAAGGCAAACCATTAAGAAAAGTTTGCGTTTCATTAACATGGGTTGGAGCAGGGAAATAACGGGCTAAAGGGAAGCCAGGAACATACATCATTAAAGCTTTTTGAGAAAAGTTAACGGCTGCGTGTTGTGCGCTGGCGGTAAAGATCAAAGTGGAGATAGCTTGAGTTAAATAGGGTTTGCTGAATAAAAGCTAAACCCTCATTATTAAAAGGTTACACTTATACTCGATGAGGAAAAAAGATCAGCTAGTGCAGCTAAAAACCGCTAAAATTGGTAGAAAGACCTCGCAGTTGTTAGAC
>NETF01000086.1:2492-5598 GCA_002172675.1 unicellular cyanobacterium SU3 | reverse complement strand
TCAAGCCATTCTCGAAGAAATCAAGAATGGCTTGAAGGGAATATTAATTCTGGCATCGAGCTATTGTCCCAGTGGGCTACCCCACAAGTATCGTGGCCGCTGAGGTGTTTCACTGCCGAGTTCGGGATGGAGTCGGAGTGGGTCCACCACGCTAAAGACACCAGAAAGTAAGTATCAATGTTTACCCTCAAGACTGCAGAAAAGAAGTCAATATCAAAAGGTCAAGCCCTCGGTCTGTTAGTACACCTTGGCTTCATTCATTGCTGAACTTCCACCGAGTGCCTATTAACGGGTGGTCTTCCCGTGACCTTACCAGGTTAACCCTGTGAGAGCACTCATCTTGAGGTGGGCTTCCCACTTAGATGCTTTCAGCGGTTATCCGCTCCGCACTTGGCTACCCTGCGTTTACCGTTGGCACGATAACAGGTACACCAGCGGTGCGTCCTTCCCGGTCCTCTCGTACTAAGGAAGGCTCCTCTCAATGCTCTTACGCCTACACCGGATATGGACCGAACTGTCTCACGACGTTCTGAACCCAGCTCACGTACCGCTTTAATGGGCGAACAGCCCAACCCTTGGGACCTACTACAGCCCCAGGTTGCGATGAGCCGACATCGAGGTGCCAAACCTCCCCGTCGATGTGAACTCTTGGGGGAGATCAGCCTGTTATCCCTAGAGTAACTTTTATCCGTTGAGCGACGGCCCTTCCACTCGGTGCCGTCGGATCACTAAGGCCGACTTTCGTCCCTGCTTGACTTGTAAGTCTCGCAGTCAAGCTCCCTTCTGCCTTTGCACTCTGCGGCTGATTTCCAACCAGCCTGAGGGAACCTTTGCGCGCCTCCGTTACCTTTTAGGAGGCGACCGCCCCAGTCAAACTGCCCACCTGAAACTGTCCTTATCCCGGATCACGGGTCTAAGTTAGAATTCTAGCCTCCCTAGAGTGGTATCTCACCGTTGGCTCCATTTTCCCCACGAGGAAAACTTCAACGCCTCCCACCTATGCTGCGCAAGGGAAGCCCGAACCCAATTCCAAGCTACAGTAAAGCTTCATAGGGTCTTTCTGTCCGGGTGCAGGTAGTCCGTATCTTCACAGACAATCCTATTTCGCCGAGTCTCTCTCCGAGACAGTGCCCAGATCGTTACGCCTTTCGTGCGGGTCGGAACTTACCCGACAAGGAATTTCGCTACCTTAGGACCGTTATAGTTACGGCCGCCGTTCACCGGGGCTTCGGTCGCTAGCTTCGTGCAAGCACTAACCAACTTCCTTAACCTTCCGGCACTGGGCAGGCGTCAGCCCCCATACTGCGTCTTGCGACTTAGCGGAGACCTGTGTTTTTGGTAAACAGTCGCCTGGGCCTCTTCACTGCGACCACCTTGCGGTGGCACCCCTTCTCCCAAAGTTACGGGGTCATTTTGCCGAGTTCCTTAGAGAGAGTTATCTCGCGCCCCTTAGTATTCTCTACTCTCCTACCTGTGTCGGTTTCGGGTACAGGTAATTAGAAATTAACGTGGTTCGGGCTTTTCTGGGAAGTCTGACTCGTATCACTTAAGAGCCGTAGCTCCTCGGACTCGGAACTCAGCTCAGGGCGTTTTCTCCGCCCGTCATCACCTCGTTTCCTTGCACCAGTAACCATCTTCTGGCTGATACTAAGCCTTCTCCGTCCCCCGCCACAATTTCTAATCAGTACGGGAATGTTAACCCGTTGTCCATCGACTACGCCTTTCGGCCTCGCCTTAGGTCCTGACTAACCCTCCGCGGACGAGCCTTCCGGAGGAACCCTTAGGATTTCGGGGTATATGATTCTCACATATATTTTCGCTACTCAAGCCGACATTCTCACTTCTGTACTGTCCACACCTGCTTGCCGCTAGTGCTTCACCCTATACAGAACGCTCCCCTACCACAGTTTCCTGTCCACAGCTTCGGTAAAATACTTAGCCCCGTTCATTTTCGGCGCAGGAGCGCTTGACCAGTGAGCTATTACGCACTCTTTCAAGGGTTGCTGCTTCTAGGCAAACCTCCTGGTTGTCTATGCACTCCCACCTCCTTTATCACTTAGTATTTATTTTGGGACCTTAGCTGGTGGTCTGGGCTGTTTCCCTTTCGACGATGAAGCTTATCCCCCACCGTCTCACTGGTTGATGCTTATAGGGTATTCTGAGTTTATCTCGCTTTGGTACCGCTCTCGCAGCCCGCAGCGAAATAGTGCTTTACCCCCCCATAAGGTACACAACCGCTGCGCCTAAACGCATTTCGGGGAGAACCAGCTAGCTCCGGGTTCGATTGGCATTTCACCCCTAACCACAGCTCATCCGCCAACTTTTCAACGTTGGTCGGTTCGGACCTCCACAAGGTATTACCCTAGCTTTATCCTGGCCATGGTTAGATCACCCGGGTTCGGGTCTACAAACTGTGACTATCGCCCTTTTCAGGCTCGCTTTCACTTTGGCTTCATGGTCTCCCATTTAACCTGCCACAGCCTGTAAGTCGCCGGCTCATTCTTCAACAGGCACACGGTCAGACGTTAAATCGTCCTCCCATTGCTTGTAGGCTAACGGTTTCATGTTCTATTTCACTCCCCTTGCCGGGGTTCTTTTCACCTTTCCCTCGCGGTACTGTTTCGCTATCGGTCACACAGGAGTATTTAGCCTTACGAGGTGGTCCTCGCTGATTCACACGGAATTCCACGGGCTCCGTGCTACTCGGGATACAGTTAGGCTGTTTTAGTTTTCAACTACAGGACTTTCACCTTCTTTGGTGCAGTTTTCAGCTGCTTCGTTTAACCGCTACAGTCCACATCACTGTCCCACAACCCCATCAACCGTAGTCGATGGTTTAGGCTTGTCCCTTTTCGCTCGCCGCTACTGGGGGAATCGCTTTTGCTTTCTCTTCCTCGGGTTACTAAGATGTTTCAGTTCGCCCGGTTAGCTTGTGTCACCCTATAGATTCAGGTGACCATTCTTGGGGTTGCCCCATTCGGAAACCTCCGGATCATAGCTTGCTTCCAGCTCCCCGAAGCGTATCGTCGGTAACTACGTCCTTCTTCGCCTCTGTGTGCCTAGGTATCCACCGTTAGCCCTTTGTAGCTTGACCTTTTTGGTCTTG
>NETF01000086.1:0-2023 GCA_002172675.1 unicellular cyanobacterium SU3 | reverse complement strand
TGGTCTCCCTATAAGGAGGTGATCCAGCCACACCTTCCGGTACGGCTACCTTGTTACGACTTCACCCCAGTCACTAGCCCTGCCTTAGGAGTCCCCCTCTCGAAAGTTAGGGTAACTACTTCGGGCGTGACCAGCTTCCATGGTGTGACGGGCGGTGTGTACAAGGCCCGGGAACGAATTCACCGCAGTATGCTGACCTGCGATTACTAGCGATTCCTCCTTCATGCTCTCGAGTTGCAGAGAGCAATCTGAACTGAGGCTGGGTTTGATGAGATTCGCTTTCCCTCGCGGGTTCGCTGCCCTTTGTCCCAACCATTGTAGTACGTGTGTAGCCCAGGGCGTAAGGGGCATGCTGACTTGACGTCATCCCCACCTTCCTCCGGTTTGTCACCGGCAGTCTCTCTAGAGTGCCCACCTTAATGCTGGCAACTAAAGACGAGGGTTGCGCTCGTTGCGGGACTTAACCCAACATCTCACGACACGAGCTGACGACAGCCATGCACCACCTGTGTTCCGGCTCCCGAAGGCACCTTTCCCTTTCAGGAAAGTTCCGGACATGTCAAGCCCTGGTAAGGTTCTTCGCGTTGCATCGAATTAAACCACATACTCCACCGCTTGTGCGGGCCCCCGTCAATTCCTTTGAGTTTCACACTTGCGTGCGTACTCCCCAGGCGGGAAACTTAACGCGTTAGCTACGGCACGGCTCGGGTCGATACAAGCCACACCTAGTTTCCATCGTTTACAGCTAGGACTACAGGGGTATCTAATCCCTTTCGCTCCCCTAGCTTTCGTCCCTGAGTGTCAGTTTCGGTCCAGTAGCGCGCCTTCGCCACTGGTGTTCTTCCCAATATCTACGCATTTCACCGCTACACTGGGAATTCCCGCTACCCCTACCGAACTCTAGTTTCCCAGTTTCCACTGCCGGCCCAGAGTTGAGCTCTGGTCTTTGACAGCAGACTTGAAAAACCACCTGCGGACGCTTTACGCCCAATAATTCCGGATAACGCTTGCATCCTCCGTATTACCGCGGCTGCTGGCACGGAGTTAGCCGATGCTTATTCCTCAGGTACCGTCAGATCTTCTTCCCTGAGAAAAGAGGTTTACAACCCAAAGGCCTTCCTCCCTCACGCGGTATTGCTCCGTCAGGCTTTCGCCCATTGCGGAAAATTCCCCACTGCTGCCTCCCGTAGGAGTCTGGGCCGTGTCTCAGTCCCAGTGTGGCTGCTCATCCTCTCAGACCAGCTACTGATCGTTGCCTTGGTAAGCTTTTACCCCACCAACTAGCTAATCAGACGCGAGCTCCTCTCCAGGCAAAATAATTTTCACCTTTCGGCATATTGGGTATTAGCAGTGGTTTCCCACTGTTATCCCCATCCTGAAGGCAGATTCTCACGCGTTACTCACCCGTCCGCCACTAAGTCCGAAGACTTCGTTCGACTTGCATGTGTTAGGCATACCGCCAGCGTTCATCCTGAGCCAGGATCAAACTCTCCGTGGTGGAAAGATTGAAGCACAGGCTCCATTTTTTTCCTTGACTCTATCTTTCGATTACTCTCAAAATAGAGGGTGAATTGATTTTTTCTAGAGATTCCTAGACAACTAGGAACAAATAGAATATAATTGTTTCAATTAACAAGGGCTGTGTTTTTTATCAGCTTTCAAACTATAGAATTTTCTAGGTTCGGAGCGCGTCGTTTGCGTTTCGCTCTCAACCGCGCATTTACAAATATAACCAATCCACCAGGTCATGTCAACCCTTTTTTTGAAAAATTTTTCATCTTTTTTCAAAAGCCAGTTAGAGCAAGGGTTTGAGGTGAAAAACTTTTTTTGAAAATGACTTAAAATCCCACTTGATTTCTATGATGCTGGGTTACGGCGTATTCCAAGGTTTTTGTTTAATCTCCAGTTACCACCATCTAACCCACCCTATAATTTAGGATTTTTTATTCTGGTTCTTCGCCTTGGCAAGTTTTCGTTTGAAGGTGGCTGCGAAAGTGATGGCAGTTCTTACCCCCAATATAGT
>NETF01000085.1 GCA_002172675.1 unicellular cyanobacterium SU3 | reverse complement strand
CTAAATCTCTAACTTACGCCTAAATATCTTAACCAGAAAAATCTTTAGTATTACTATCAATTATAAAGCTAAAGAAAGAGAGTTTTAAGATTTTTGTTAGCGGACAGCATACGCTAACTTTTCTCTTCCGTTTCTAGGTAACTTTTGAAATTAAAGTTGTAAGGCAAAACTCCCTTGACATCTGACTTACAGCCTTAAGTTGTCACGAATGTTTAGCAGCCGATTTTATCCAACATAGAACCAAGATCATTGGCAATCATGCTTGATAAAAGTCCGACTCCTGTTGCCGTTGCTGGCCCCAGCCCCAATATTGCAGGATATAAAATCCCCGTAGCACACAACAGAGAAAGGGTAATAAGTCTTGACATCACTTACAGTAAATCCTAACTGCAAATGTACTAACATAAGAGACTATGTATTAAGAGAATTTTTTGACTTCATCTAACTAAAATTAGTAGAGTGCGAAGTTAGAAATTGTTGTAAAATTAGTAATTAATTGTTAATAGGAGATTAAAATAATGACGTTAGTAACAGTCAAACAACTTTATGAGCAAGATTTTGCTTTGTGGATAGAAGAAACGGTGAAGCAACTAAAATCTGGAGATTTATCACAGATAGATTTAGAGAATTTAATTGAAGAGGTAGAATCTTTGGGAAGACGAGATAAAAGGGAATTGAAAAGCCGTCTAGTTACTTTATTTGAACACGCTTTAAAACGGTGTTATGTTTCTTTAACCGAATGTTATCGAGGTTGGGAAGTAACAATTAAACGCACACAGTCTAAGTTAAAAGATATTCTAGAAGATTCTCCTAGTTTACACAATTTTTTAGTTGCTATTTGTCATAAATGTTATCAAGAAGCAGTGGAAAATATGCGAATTGAATATGATTCTGATTTCCCTGATGATTGTCCTTTTCCCACTAACGTAGATGAGTTGTTAAATAGTAAGTTTTGGGAAAAAAATAAACATGAATAAATCTAACTAATATCTTGCCCCAGTACAAAAAAAATGAGCAGAATATCTTAGAAATTAAATATCCTACTCACTCATTTAATTTTCAAATAAGATTAATTAACGTCCAATTCCCACATAATGGAAACCAGCCATTTCTAACTTAGAACGGTCTAAGAAATTACGGCCATCAATAATCACAGGATTAGCCATAACTTGAGCCATTTTCCCGTAATTGAGGCTTAAAAATTCCTTCCAATCAGTTACTAATACTAAAGCGTCACAGCTATCGGCTAACATTTCTGCGTCCGTTTCAATAAGGACATTGGATAAACCGTGACTTAAACCAGATTGAGACACAATTGGGTCATACGCCTTAATTTTTGCACCGAGACGGTTTAACTGTTCAATAATAATTAAAGCTGGTGCGTCGCGCATATCGTCGGTATCAGGTTTAAAAGTTAAACCTAATAAACCGATGGTTTTACCTTTGAGGATTTTTAATTCTTGTTGTAATTTTTCAACTGCGATTAATCGCTGACGCTTGTTAACACTAACCGCCGCATTGAGCAATTCAGTCTCGTAATTGTAATCGTTAGCGGTATGAATTAAAGCGAGAACATCTTTAGGGAAACAAGATCCACCCCAACCAATACCCGCTTGTAAGAACTTGTTACCAATACGAGAATCTAAACCGATACCCGCGGCCACTTGAGTAACATCGGCCCCAACGCGATCGCAAATGTTAGCCACTTCGTTGATGAAACTAATCTTTGTCGCTAAGAAAGCATTAGCGGCGTATTTAATCATCTCAGCGGAGTTTAAGTCCGTCACTACTACAGGAACTGGGGGTAAAGAGGGATCATCACCAAACTTGCGGTCTACCAAAGGTTGATAAAGTTCTTGCATCATGGCGATCGCCTTGTCGCCATTACTACCGAGAACAATGCGATCGGGGTTAAAGGTATCATAAACCGCTGAACCTTCCCGTAAAAATTCGGGGTTACTCACCACATCAAACTCCACATTACTAGGAGAGTCTTCCCGTTTAGCCAACCCATCCATGACAATCATTCTTACCCAGTCCCCCGAACCGATAGGAACTGTCGATTTATTAACGATAACCTTGTAACCCCCGTTTAAATTTTCCCCAATACCGCGCGCTACTGCTTCAACGTAACGGGTATCGCTTTCCCCGGTGGGTAACGCCGGGGTTCCCACAGCAATAAAGAGGATTTCTCCGTGGTCAACCCCGGCAGCTAAATCAGAGGTAAATTCTAGACGGCCTGATTTCATACAACTGTGCATTAATTCAGAAAGGCCAGGTTCATAAATAGGAGACTGACCGGACTTCATCAGTTTGACCTTTTCTTCGTTATTGTCGATACAAATAACATGATGGCCAATATGAGATAAACACACCCCAGTCACTAAGCCAACATAACCAGTTCCAATAACACAAACGCGCATAAACTTTATCCTCTAAATTTTATTGTTTAAAGCAAGACTTTCTAGGGATGATACAACAATATTACTTGATAAGTTAGAAGGATTTTAAACGAAGTTGTCTTAGGGACAGTTTAACCGTCTTTTGACACTCGTTCTCGGAAATCCTTAATGGCTAATTCTAACCCGTCTTTTAAAGGAATAGTGGGTTTCCAATCTAAATAAGTTTTTGCCTTAGTGATATCAGGTTGTCTTTGTTTAGGATCATCTTGGGGTAAGGGTTTATAAACTAACTCAGTGTTAGGATTAACCATTCCTTGGATCATTTGAGCCAGTTCTAAAATTGTGTATTCCCCAGGATTTCCTAAGTTAACTGGGCCAATATAGTCCCCATTCATCAGACGCATTAACCCTTCAACTAAATCAGAAACATAGCAAAAACTGCGGGTTTGAGAACCGTCTCCATAAATCGTTAAAGGTATTCCTTTAAGAGCTTGTACAATAAAATTACTGACGACTCGACCATCATTTTCTAACATTCTTGGGCCGTAAGTGTTAAAAATACGTGCCACTCGAATGTCAGTTTTATGTTCTCGATGATATTCAAACGCGAGGGTTTCGGCCACCCGTTTTCCTTCATCGTAACAAGCGCGTAACCCCGTACAACTAACGTTACCGCGATATTCTTCTGGTTGGGGATGAACATCAGGATCACCGTAAACCTCTGAAGTAGACGCTAAGAGGATACGTGCATTCACTCGTTTAGCTAAACCCAACATATACAAAGTCCCTAACACATTAACTTTAATGGTTTTGACGGGATTATGTTGATAATGAATAGGAGAAGCTGGACAAGCTAAATGATAAATTTGATCCACTTCTAAACGGATGGGTTCCGTAATATCGTGTCGAATCAATTCAAAATAAGGATTACCGAACCACTTAAGAAGGTTCCGTTTGTGGCCGGTATAAAAGTTATCTAAACAGAGGACTTCATGTCCTTGTGCCATCAAGCGATCAATGAGATGGGACCCAATGAAACCAGCACCACCCGTGACTAAGATTCTCATGCAGTCTACAAGTTCAAAGTTGAAATTAATATTAACTTACCTTTGGTTTGGGTTTTGGCCAACCCCTTAAGTCATTTATTTTGGTAAATAGTTAGTCACTGCACAAAAAACCTCCTGCCTCCTTTTGACTACCCTTATCCTTTCGTCCCTTCAAAGCGATCCCTAAAAAAATAGCAAATTTTCTCACTCAAAGTAACCATTCATGAGATCCTAGGTAAAGACCCTATTTTTATAAATGTTCGTTATAGATATTGAATCAGAGGATAAGATAGTATCTTTTTGGTGACTTCTGACTTCTAGCATATTGATCGTTTCTCCCCTAAATTTAGCTCCCTATGTCCTTTTCTTCTATGGCTCGCCGAACAAAAATCGTAGCAACTATCGGCCCTGCTACCCAAAATAAAGAGATTTTACGTCAATTAATTTTAGCTGGAGCGACGACCCTCCGACTTAATTTTTCTCATGGTGATCATGACTATCATCAACATAGTATTCGCCTCATTCGGCAAACTGCTTTTGAGTTGAATCAACCGGTGGCCATTTTACAAGACTTACAAGGTCCCAAAATTCGCTTGGGTAAGTTTGTTAATGGACCTATCACCCTGAAACCAGGAGACCCTTTTATCTTGACCAGTCGTCAAGTTGAATGTAATCAAACCATTAGTTCTATCACCTATGAGTACCTCTCCGAAGAAGTCCCCGAACAAGCCAGAATTTTAATGGACGATGGCAAAGTAGAAATGAAGGTCGAACAAGTAGATAAAGAGAATAAAGACCTTCATTGTCGGGTTGTGGTTGGGGGTGTCCTATCCGATAGTAAAGGGGTTAATTTTCCAGGGGTTTATTTATCCGTTAAAGCCTTAACCGATAAAGATAAAAAAGATTTGATGTTTGGATTAGATCAAGGCGTTGATTGGATAGCCCTAAGTTTTGTGAGAAATCCGCAAGATATTCTCGAAATTAAAGAAATTATTGCCAATGCAGGAAAAAATGTGCCAGTCATCGCCAAAATTGAAAAACATGAGGCGATCGAAGATATGGAAGAAATTCTGGCTTTGTGTAACGGTGTTATGGTAGCCAGAGGAGACTTAGGCGTAGAATTACCCCCCGAAGATGTTCCCATTTTACAAAAACGGTTAATTGCTACAGCGAATAAATTAGGCATTCCTGTGATTACCGCTACCCAAATGTTGGACAGTATGGCCAGTAATCCTCGTCCTACCCGTGCGGAAGTTTCCGATGTGGCTAATGCTATCCTAGACGGTACTGATGCGGTCATGTTATCCAATGAAACGGCTGTGGGTAAATATCCAGTCGAAGCAGTGGCCACGATGGCCACCATCGCTGAACGCATTGAAAAGGAACCCACGGCAACTAAAATGATGTCCGAAGAGAAACAATCTATTACCAATGCCATTTCTTCGGCGGTGAGTCATATTGCTCAAGAACTCAATGCGGCGGCCATTATGTCTTTGACAAAAACCGGCTCAACGGCTCGTAATGTCTCTAAATTCCGCCCTCAAATCCCGATTTTAGCGGTGACTCCCCATGTAGATGTAGCACGACAATTACAGTTAGTTTGGGGGGTAAAACCTTTATTGGTGCTTGATTTAGCCTCAGCCACTCAAACCTTTCAATCGGCGGTTAATGTCGCTCAAGAAAATCATTTACTCAAAGATGGGGATTTAGTCGTAATGACGGCCGGAACCCTTCAAGGGGTGGCAGGGTCAACGGATTTGATTAAAGTGGAAATGGTCAAGGCTATCCTGGGAAAGGGGGTCGGCGTTGGTCAGGCCTCAGCCAGTGGACGCGCTCGCATTGGCCATCATGCCAGAGAATTAGGTAATTTTGAACCTGGAGATATTTTGGTAGTGCCTGGAACTAACGCGGAGTTTGTCGATATGATGCGTAAAGCTTCTGGTATTATTACCGAAGAATCCAGTTTAACCAGTCATGCTGCTGTCATTGGTTTACGTTTAGGGGTTCCTGTCATTGTTGGATTAAAAGAGGCAACCCAAAATATCCGAGAAGGGGCAATTATTACGGTAGATGCTGAAAAAGGTTTTGTTTATTCTGGTATTGTTACCAGTAATAGTCATTATGGAGCGGTTTAATTTATCAATGAATAATTAGTAGTTAATAATGAATAATTATTCGGTAAATCTACCTCTAAAAAATCTTATGAATGAATTAGCACAAACTATTAAAAAACTTGATGATCAACTCTCAAAACGTCCTATTGCTTTAGACCCAGGAGGATATTTTATTATTTATCTTGACCGAGAAAATGAGCTTATTTGTGCTAAATATTTTACCAATATTATTAATGAGAAAGGACTAGCTGTCGATCCAGAAACAGGGGAAGTGATCGCAGCTAGAGGTAAAAGTAATCGGACTTCTGAAACCCTTTTTGCTGGGCGTAGTGCGAAGGAATTATGTATTAAAGTCATCGAAGAAAATAAAGAGTGTCCCATCACAATGTTAGATCATGCTGCTTATTTAGGCCGAGAATTTATGAGGGCAGAAATAGCATTAATTCAGGGAACGGAATATGTACAAGATTAACATTCAGTGATCAGTTATCAGTTAAATTGATGAGTCACTGTTAACGTTTAACGTTTAGCAGCACAATTATTTAAAGCTTGTAATACTAGAAGTTTCGCATTGACAGAAAATAAAGATTATGCTGTCAAAGAATTCGGGGCTGAAAGCTTTTCTATAATAAACTCCCTGGCTACTTCTTGGTGCGCGTTCCCTTGCGCCGTACGACGGCGCGGG
>NETF01000084.1 GCA_002172675.1 unicellular cyanobacterium SU3 | reverse complement strand
TAGCTTGGGATAAGTCTATTCTATTCTCATTAATCAACAGTAATTGAGAACTGGTAAATAATTGAAAATGCCTGTAATTCTCTCAGTGACTAAATTATAGCCGATTATCTTATATCGAACTCAGGTCCTTTATATTTAGACAAGCTAAACAACTCTTCAAACCTTATTCCTTCTCCATCAACATCATCTAGTTCTGCAAACCAAGAAATTCCTGATCCGCCAATCTCTAAAATTGGAGTTGCAATCGTTTTTGATCCACCTTCAAATGTAAGAAAAACCCCTAATGGTGATATATTATGTTCCGTACGAAAACCCACTACAATTAATATTTATAGCTCTCGTGGCGACTGGCATAGCACGGATATTTGTGGTTCTACAGGTTTCATACATTCTAGTCAAATTACTTTTCAATCAAATTAATATCTGCAAAAAATATAGTGCGATCGCCTTTTTTGTAGGGTGTATTAACGTTAGTGTAAGCCACCAAATCTTCATTAAATATAATCCTTTGTGTTAAACTATAAATAATCAACAGTTTTTATATTTATATAAAAAATAAGATTTATGGAAAATCAATATACAGCAATTGTTAAAAAAGATGGTGATTGGTGGATTGGATGGATTGAAGAAATTCAAGGTGTAAATGCCCAAGAAGCCACAAAAGAAGAACTTATTGAAAGTCTAAAAGAAGCTCTTAAGGATATTTTAGAATTGAATCGACAAGAAGCTCGCACAGAAGCAAGAGAAAATTACGAAGAAGTTATGATTACGCTATGAAGCGAAGTGATTTAATTCGCCATCTTACAAAACATCAATGTAAGTTACTCCGTGAAGGATCTCGACATTCGATTTGGTGGAACCCAGAAACTAAAGACAAAATTGCTGTTCCTCGTCATCAAGAAATTAAGGATATTTTAGCCAAAAAGATTTGTAAGGATCTTAGTATTCCGTCAATCTAATCAAACTTTAAACAAAGCGATCGCGCTTTTGTGTCGGTTGGGTTAAGATAGGAAACCCAACAAAGATAACATTTTACTAGAAAATATAGTACAATAAAACCTTATAAAAGATATTTTTGTACTATGGAAACAATTACCCTTAGGGAAGCATCCTATCTATTGGGAATAAGTCGTCAGCGCATTCTACAGCTAATCTACGCTAAACGAGTTAAAGGGGCGTACAAAACCAAACAAGGTTGGAAACTGCCCCTTTATGGCAAGAGAAGGATGCCCAAGATTCTCAGGGGTAAACGAGGCCGTAAAGAAACATGGCAGGTTCAACGTCCTAGTAAAAAACCTACTATCATTCACGTCAATAAAGGGTTGGTAGGAACCAATAACAACAGAGATAACAAAGAGCCAGTAATTATTGTCAGAAAAGGCTCGAAAGTTACTTATTGTTCAGAAGTATCGTTTGAAGGAAACTGTAAAATCATTTATCGACCTGAAAATCAAGAACTTTATGCAGGTGCGAAGGTTTGGATGGAAGTGGATGCTGGTACTCAGATTAATATGAAGTCAGAAACAATTATTATTAAAAAGGAGTGAGCGACTTTTTTGTAGGGTGTATTATGGATTATGTTTTAGTATTTCGCCCAGAAATTCGTGACGAATTAGATGAAGCTTATAATTGGTATGAACCATGAATACAATTGACTATAAAGAAATTAAATATTAACTTATTAATTAATCAAAATACAGTTCAAGATTGTATAAATTACTCGATTCATCCTTAAGTATTTTACTATCAGTTAGTTAGGTTAAATATTGTATTGAAGAAAGTGCAATCGCCTATTTAACGCATGGATGCAATAAAACGAATCAAGCCTATGCTAGTTAAGAGTAATCTTTGCTTAAAACGGTTGCCAAATCCTCTCAAAATGGGATAATAATTAATAGGTATTTCGACTATATTTTATATAAAAAGATATATTTCTTTATACAAGTTAAAATGATCCCTCATAGTTAGCAAAGTATTATAAAGAAAATTCAATATTTATTACTAACATAGCTAAAAATTAATCATCTTATTACATAATCGGAATAGAGAAGAGGAAAACTTGATTCTCTTTGAATTGAAAAGTAGCAAACGAATTCATAATTTATTTAATGAACTTGGAGGCAAATGGTATGAAACTCAATGATAGATTACAAGAATTTGTGCAGTATTTGACAGAAGGCTTTGCTAAAATTTTTAGTCCAGCTAAAGACGACTATCAAGACATGGGAATACAGCCTTATGATTGTAAACCTTATATTAAAGCAAAAGCTAATAAAATCGTTTAGAGAGAATCACTCATCTTTCTTGTTATTAATTAAGGGGCAAACAAATGTTTGCCCCTGTTATTCGGTTGTACAATTTTTGGTGTGTGAGGTAAGTATCATCATTTCATGTTTTAATCATAATCCTTATTTTTGAGCAACGGTAAAATCGCCAAAATTAGGATCATGAGAAGGGGTTTCTAGCTGTTCAACAGGTATATGAGTCGCTGTTTGATTCATTGTGTTTGGAGTCATGGGAGACTCACCCAACTGCAATGATAGATAAAGCAACCACGTTACCGTACTAGCTAATAAAAAACGTTCAAACATCTCACACCACCTATAATCAATTGCGTTTAATAGAGACGATTGATTAAATTAGGGTTTGACTGCCGAAGGCTAAAAATATCAGACCATTTCCCTAAATCATGACAGTGAATACTGCCTATTATCTATCTCCATTAACCTCGATTGTCTTTTAAGATTTTCTAGACGACCTTGTAGCTAAATAACCTCAAGATATTTACCATCTAGGGAATCAACCTCCGTAAGACATCTCAATTGTAACAAACCGTCTGCAAAATAGGGTCAAACCTTGAGTAATTTGGAAAAATTAACACTTATTCTTAAACTCAGTGATAGGGTTGAAGGAGAAGTCAACGGTTTAAAATAGCATTTTGATAGCCATAGACTTCAATGATATCGAGAACAGAAAATGCTCTCAATTATCTCACTATGAGATGAAAAATGATCACTCCTCAAATCAGTTACAATCTAGCAATCAATGGCTAAATATTTCCTAATTGAATCACAAAGTCCCTTTGATTATCCAGAGGTCAATAATAATTATAATCTCGCCTCTGATCTCGCTGATGCTGGTAACGAAGTTACCTTATTTTTAATTGAAAATGGCGTATTAGCGGCTCGTTCTACTGTAGCATCCCAAGGATTAACCAATCTCGAAAAAGTCAAGTTATTGGCAGATGAATTTTCCTTAGATGAGCGGGGAATTGACAGCAAAGAATTAGGAACTAAAATTGAAGTTTCTAACGTTGCATCTATTGTAGATGCCATGAGTCAAGGACAAAAAATGATGTGGTTATAGTTAATAGGAGAATTTAAAAAAATGAGTAAAACAGTTTTAAGTTTTTTGTTGATGGATGGGCCATTTGAACAGGCCAGAACTACAACAGCCTTTCGTATGATTGACGCTGCATTAGATAAGGGATGTGACGTTAAAGTGTTTACCTATGAAGGGGGTGTTTCGTTAGCATTTGCCCATCAAAAACCCCATGCTAATAGTGTTCATGGTCGTACGTTTGACGAAGAAAATCATCCTTTAACTAAAGATTGGATCACAGCCTTATTTAATAAAGCAAAAAGTAAAGGTTGTGAATTAGAATGGGTTAATTGTGGACTTTGCGTTGATGAAAGAGGCGTTAACGATGCCGTAGAAGGCTGTCGTCGTGGCGCGCCTAAAGACTTTTGGGAATGGTCGAAAGACGCAAATGGAACCTTAGTTATTGGCACAAAATAAGGAGCAAAAATGAAAGTATTACAAGTCATTCAGTCCGCTTATCGTTGCACCATTGAAGAACAAGATGATCCTGTCGTTTGGTTTATTCAAGTGTTAGAAACCATCGGCGGTGACGTTGATATTGTCTTGAGGGCGAATGCAGTTAATTATGCCGTCAAAGGTCAAGTAGTAGAAGGGCTTTCTTTTGGGGAATGGAAACAAACTTTTCCTGCTAAATTAGATGAAGATTTGCAACAATGTCTTGACAAAGGCATTAAAGTTTATGCTATCAGTGAAGACATTTCTAAACGAGGAATTCCCGAAGATAAATTATTAGCAGGAATTGAGAAAATATCCTTTAAAGAGTTACCTAAATTGTTTGAAAATTACGAACAAGTTTGGCATTGGTAACTGACGGGGTAAAATTTGATTGAGATGGGGTCTGTTCCATACCATAACTATCGGAGAGCCTGATTTAAAACTTCCCGAATCATTTGACTGGCATAACCCCATTCATTGTCATACCAACTCATAATTTTGACTAAATCTTTATCTACTACTTGAGTCATGGTCAGATCCACCAAAGAGGCATGAGAATCACCAACAATATCAGAAGAAACGATTTCATCTTCAGAAACGCCTAGAATGCCTCGATACTGTTCTGTTTGTGCTTCTGAGCGAAACAGTTGGTTAATTTCTTCAACAGTGGTTTCTTGATTTGTGAGAATAACAATATCACTTACAGAGCCAACGGGAACGGGGGTTCTGACTGCGACTCCGTCAAATTTGTTGCTGAGTTGTGGTAAGACTTTGGTAGTAGCCTTTGCTGCTCCTGTGGTGGTGGTGACAAGATTAGCAGCAGCGGCCCGTCCCCGTCTAAATTTTTTGTTGGGTTGATCGACTAAACCTTGGCTACTTGTATAAGCGTGAATGGTAGTCATGGTTGCTTTTTTGACCCCGAGGTGACGATTAATCACTTCGACAACAGGTGCGATACAGTTGGTGGTACAACTGGCACAGGAGATGAGAGGGTGATCATGATTGGCAGAACTTTGACTCACACCAGGAACAACCACTTCGATGCCTTCGCTTTTAGCAGGAGCAGACAGAATGACTTTTTTGGCTCCTGCTTGCAGATGTTTTTCTAAGTCTTCTTGTTGACGAAAAATCCCTGTACATTCAAAAACAATATCGATATCTAAACTTTTCCAAGGTAATGCTTGAGGATCTTTTTCTTGGAAATATTTATATTCTTTTCCTTCGATAACTAAACTATTGCGATCGCTTTCCACTGTTTTTGTATATTTTCCATATACGGTGTCATATTTTAGCAGATACACTAAGTTATCAAGGTCGACTAAATCGTTAACAGCGATTAATTCTAATTCGGGAGTATCGAGAATAATTTTTAATACTGCTCGTCCAATTCTTCCGAGTCCATTAATAGCAACTTTAGTCATGTTTATAACTCCTATAAAGGTTAACTAATCTTCAGAAAGTAAGTGTTTGAAAAACAGAAAATTTATTAATTTATCTGTCTAATTGTTCAACGGTTCCAGATTCTTCTGCAATAATCTTTCTGACCAGATCACCATAGTTTTTCATGGTAACTGTAATCTACTCAGATTTAATCCCTGCCTCCTCTAATTTGTTTTTCGTTGCTATTTCTGTGTCTCCATTAGGAAATTTGCCAAAGGGTGAAGGCGATCGCACTGAGGTTAATGATGATTTTTGAGTCATATCTGAAGTTGTCCTATATTATCTTTGGGGAAAACAAGTAAGATTGTAATTATTCTCATTTTGTCTAACTATTTACATTCCATAAGAGGGATGCACAAAATCCATCTCTCTTAAGTAAGACTATAGGAAAAAATTAGAAGTTTCGCATTGACAAAAGAGCGTAAATATGTAGATTATGTCTTCAGGCGATCGCCAAAGGAGAAAAGCTATAAGACTTCGGAGTAAACCTTCAACTGCACGATGTAATCTGGATCAATACACATATTTTCTGCTGTCTGAGCCAAAATATACAGGTTGTGGTCGTTTGGCTGAAGTTGTTGAAAAGGATTATATTTACCTTCAAAAACTTCTATACTAGCAACAAAAATAGCATCATCCAAAGCTTCTTCTAAAGAGTCTTGCCATTCTTGTTCTTTTATATAATAAGATTTTTTATTATCTTTAAGATTAAGGGATTGTATTTTTACAATAGAATCTCGAATTGAAACCGCCCAAGAATTAGTTAAACGTTGTTCAACTTGGTTTTTAATTAAATGAATCACTAATCTTACTAAAAAACTTTGTATTTTTTCTAATATAGCTTTTTTGCTCATTTCTTCTAATCCATCAATAACTTATAGTGCATTTTGATAACGCCCGTCTTAAATATATTGCCTAAGTTCTATTAATTCTTGTGTCATAATTGATTAATTATCGTACAAAATTTCACTGCATCAAAGTTGTTTTCTAGGAATTTCGCATTGACAAAAGAGAGAAAATATGTGGATGATCATAAAATGCGATCTCGAAGAGATGATACTGTTGGCGAAAGTAATCTAAGCGTATTTCAAAATGAAGTATAAGAAGGAATTGTGGTGAAATGATAGGGTTCCGTCAACCAAGTAATACATGGAAAAAATATTTTCTCCCACTCCATGTCT
>NETF01000083.1 GCA_002172675.1 unicellular cyanobacterium SU3 | reverse complement strand
TTAAGTCCAATCTTCTATTATATAAAACAAACTTATGTTTAAGGAGGTTTTTTGGGCTGTTTCAACGTAAATTGGCGATCGCAGATTAACGTTTCGCCTCTCTGAAACTGAGTTTGTGATCTACTGAGAATAGTTCGCTTTTCAGTAGCGATCGCTTCTAATCTTTGTCTATTTTCAGTGGTTAAACTTTCAATTAATCCCATTAATCTTTATTCCTCTTCTTTTGTTTTTTGGGATAAATCTTTGTATGCTGCTTTAACTAAAGAGGCTAACGCATTGGCGATCGCAGGATCAAGATTTTTGTCGGCCCTTAACTGAATAGAAATAGCTTCGGGAGTATCTAAACTCTCATCTTCAGGATTCTTGATTAATTCTGTTAATGGTACTTCTAACCAATCACATAAAGCTAAAAAGGTATCTATATCTGGCGTTTTGCCATTTTCTACCCGTGAGATGGTAGAGGGACTAACATTGCCTATTTCTGCTGCTGTTTCGCGCAAACCACGAGAACCCCGTTTACTCCGTACTAAGGTGGCTAATCTTTCAATATCTAAATAACTTCCCATAATGCTCTAGTGTTTCATAAAAATAATTTTGTTGCTTTATTGACACAAAAGGGGTTTGCTTGTATGCTTAATGAAACGATTGTATCGCTTATGAGAAAAAACAGAAAGATGGTGGTGGAGTGTTTTAACTCAAATGGTAGGTTACGACAGATTGTTGTATTCCTGTCATAGCCTGAATTATAGCCGTCTAACCCACCCTCCTATAAAATTAAATAGGGGTTTTTAAAGTTACTAGAAGAACCAGTAATAGATTATCTTCCTAATAATTGGATTCCCTCAGAATTTGACCGAGATTTTGGTTTGCTAGATATGGGGACTTTGAGTGAAGAAGCTAATGAGTATTTAACGGAAATATTATTAGAAAAAGATGGAAGTTTGCAATCTGTTAGTACGATAATTAAGCAGTTAGCAATCGATAATCAAAAATTCACTCGCATACTAGATAGATTACGAAAGGCTGATACAAAAGAAAGTCTTGAAAAAGCACAAGAAGAATATATAAAGTTTCGTCGATTTATTATTGAAAATCAATACACTACTCCTGATACTATTCGCAAAACTTTTCGACGCAGTAAATATATTTCTCTTGAAGAAATAGGAGAATTATACGAAGAATGTGAAGCGGATCAAGACTATTGGTATTGCGATCGCTGTGGCATTTTGACAAAAAAAAATGGTCAATTAAAAGGATTAAAAGCTAGATTATGTGGTAATCATCATCAAGAATTGAATTATGTCCGTAAGATAAAAGGAGAAGTAGGTTTATTACAAATAAAAGAAGGAATTCGGCAACGAGTTTGTTTTCCAGGTATTCCAGAACTTAATTTATATTTAGCTTTAGAGGAAATAAAAACAGAACATAACAATTATTTAAAAGAAGTTCGATTATATCCAGGATTAGATCGCTATGATATTCAGTTATGTTTCAGTGATTATAAAGTATGGGCAATTGATTTCAAAGATGTTCGTAATCCCTATAAATTGGCCAAAAATCTTAAGGGTTTATATGGTGAAGGGAGTTTGCAATATGACCAAAGTTTTTATGTAATTAGCGATCGCTGTGTAGATAATTATCCTGACTATACCAAAATTGTTAAAGAAGAAGCCAAGCAATTACCGAAACAAACTCAGGTAATTAGTGACAAAGTTTTTAAACAAAAAGTCACAGAAAAAATTACTCAATTACAAAAATTAGGTAACGTTTAAATGACTGTTAAAACTGGATATTCTAATACTCTGTTTGAACCTCCTACCCGTTTTACCAAACGTATTACAGAGTTAAAAGATCAAATTCCTGAATTAAAAAATAAGCCAGCAGAAAGAAGATTACTTCTACAAGTCGAATTAGGCTTTGCTTTGATGGAATATTTAGAACTCGATGACGAACCGATTACCATAGTTTGGGCAATTTTGAGTGGAATGTTTATTAAGCATCCCAGGTTAGAAAATTTGAGTCAAGAAAAGAGAAGGGCGATCGCAAATTGTAGACAGATTATACCTTTTTCTTCTCGTTTTAATTGGTTAAATGCCCTACGAGATTATATTCGTCATGTTCCTGAAAATTGGCGTAATTATAATTTTAATATTCAAGATTTAGATAATCAAATTATTGATGCTGCTAGAAACATACAACAGGAAACAAATCGAAATATTTGTCAAGGATGTTTAACTGCACAATTAGATTATCGAAAAAGAGAACGCGAACAAGTAAAAGTTAAGCAATATTATCAATTTGAAGCAGAAACGAGAGAAGAATCCGTTAGATTACGAGTGAAGTTTACGCAACAACAAATAACTTCATTTCCTAGTGAACCTTGGTTTAATGGAGTACAAGCTAGAACGCCTATTACTATCAATTTAAACGATTTAAGAGAGGAAGGGATTTTATTAGATCAAAGAGAAGAAGAGTTATCACAACAATATGATAACGATGAATCTAGAATAAGTAGAGGTAATTGGGTACAACGTTTTGATCGACTCAACTATCATAAAGTTCTACAAGACAATATTATTGAACAGCAACGCGCCCAAACTTTAACCATAGAAAATTTTACCCATGTTGCAGGGATGGTTGCATCAGGAAAATCGACTTTATCTTTGCTATTAGCGAGTCATGTCATTAGAAAATTAAGCGATCGCCGTATAACGATAGTGGTGGGAGATGTACAGTCAGCGATTAAAATAGCTAATCAAATTAACTGGTGGTTTAGGGACGATCCTGAAAATAACGAACCTGTCGCGGTTCCAGTTTTGGGTAGAAGTCAACGACACAAACATCTGCAAGGGTTTACTCATTCTGATGATTATCGATCGCATCTAAAAAGAGAACAACCTCATTGGGGAGAACGTTGGTTAAGTACAGTATGTCCTTTACAGGCACAAATGTATAAAAGTAACAAAAATATCCTATCCCTCAAACCAGGGACAGAACCCTGTCAAAGTCTTCGCAAAGAACCCAAAGACAAAAATAAGAAAGCGACTGGATTATATTGTCTCTGTCCTTTTTTCCATAATTGTCCGTCACAACAAGCTTATCGAGATATGCCAAAAGTGCGAGTTTGGATTACTACCCCTTTGGAAATGGCTTATGGAGGGATGCCAACTCATTACGAATTACGTCCCATTAAAATGGGAGAATTGGTTTATGAACAGTCGGATATTGTCGTATTTGACGAAGCAGATACGATTATCGAATCATTAGATAAAGTATATGCCGAACAAGTTACCCTAACAGATCGCAGTAGAAACGGAGTTTTTGACATTACTGGCGTTAAAACCGAACAATCAAGACGAGGTGAAGCTTTGCGATCGCCTTTAAAATCTAGATGGAAAGCAGTACAAAGAGATTCTCAAAAAGCGATAGAAGCTACTCTTACATTACTCAGTGAAGATTTAGGTAGAGAAGTTTTACAACAATGGGTACAGCAGGGTTATTTTACGCCTCACGTTCTTTTTTATAAGTTAGCCCGTCGCTTGGCAGGTTTAGAGGAATACAACACCTATGAAAAGTCACTACAGCAGTTAACAGAGGATGAAGGCAGAATTAAGGCCATGATGGAAATTGTAGATGATTTTCTTAAAGAAGATCCTGTATTAAGGCGTAGTAGTGATAATCGGGCTACTACTGAGTTATTAGAAATTGTACAACGTATTAATAATATGGGGGAAAGTGCCACCGATGAAGCAATAGAACAAGATTGTTGTCACTGGATAACAACTTTTTTTCCCAATACACAAAGCAACTTAGATCGCCTGAAACGTGAGTTAGAAAATCTGAGAAATCAACCAAATTCAGAAGAATTATATCCCTATCTCACCAAAGAAGAAGACATCGACACCCTTCAAACCCTTGCTTACCGTTTGCAGTTTACCCTTACTGTTACTCTGCTAGATCGCCATACTAAGATTGTGTTTTATGAATGGCAAAATCGACCAGATAACATTCGTGAAGCGTCACCCCATCGCAGAATGCCAAGAGGAATGCTGAATATATTGCCTTTACCCGTGACAGGAAGACAATTCGGCACCTATTATTCTAGTAAAGGCAGTGATACCCTTAGTTTGTTTGCTTATTCTAATATCGGGCGAGATTATGTACTCAATTTTCATCGCTTGCTAACGGATTATGATGGTTTAAAAGGGCCAAATGTTCTTGCACTTTCGGGGACATCCTATTTACCCGATTCTACTACTTTTCATGTTAGTAATTCTCAAGGGGTATTAAAGCCAGAGAGAAGCGCAGAAAAAGCTATCCAGCAAAGTAAATTTATATTTTTACCTCAGTTTAAGGATAACAACAAACCTATTCGGGTTTCTGGTAACTTAGGCAATAAAAAACAAGCCCACAATAAACTAAAAGAGGTTGCTAAATCTTTAGTCACTCAAAGCAGTAGATATGATATCGTCACAGAATTAAAAACCCTCAAAGAATTAGGAAAAAACAACCCTGAACTTTGGGCAGATCGCGATCGCATTTTAATTTTAGTTAATTCCTATGAACAGTCTAAATGGGTAGCCGATGAATTACGAAGTCATTTAGACATCTCCAAACAAATTTACCATTTAGTCAATGATAATCTTGAACCAGATAAAAAGGGCAAAACTAATCCAGGAGAACTAAAAAGAGCCGATATCGAATCATTTACCCATACTGGAGGTAAGATACTGGTTGCGCCGACAAATTCCATCGGAAGGGGTTTCAATATCCTCAACAGTAATGGTAAAGCAGCATTCGGCGCAGTTTATTTCTTGACACGCCCTTATCCCCATCCTAATGATACTGCAGCGATCGCTCAAGAACTCAATCGACGGGCTTATGAATGGTTTGACAAAGAAGATTTTATTGCCTGGCAACAAGGCGACGGTGTTGCCCAACGTGCCGAAATATTGAGAAAAACAGCAAATAGTTACTGGCGATCTGTCGAACATCGTTCTTATTATCGAACCCTGCGAGATAACCTAGATTTATGCGCTTTTCCTCGTTACGATCTAGCAGCTACAACGTTAGGTAGAATTATTCAGGCTGTAGGGCGTTTAATTCGCGGTGGTGTTCCCTTTCATGGTTATTTTGTGGACTCTGCTTGGGCGGATAATAGTGCGAAAAAATTAGCTGCCCAGAGAATGGGTGAGGATATCAGTCAAATTGAAAATGACAGCGACGAAAATAGTCTGTTAGTCGCCACAATATTAAGAGTTTGTGACTATGCTTACGAAGATGATTCAGTTGGGAATGCTTTATATAGACCTCTTGCTGATGCTTTAGAAAATATTGAAGATGTTGTCTTTTAAAGCTATTTGTAGGGTGGGCAATGCCCACCTTACCGTTCATTCTACCTCCGAAGCAATCTTTATGTTTCTGTTGGGTGCTGTTAGAGATTGCGTCGGGGAGATAATGACTACAAATCAGGCTATAAAAGTGTTTCATACCCCTCGCAATGACAATAAGGTAAGGCACATCCCACCCCACCATTCAACTTTATCTAGAGAAAAATTATGCCCAAAAAAAACAATTCTGTCGCTTTACCCTCCCGTATGGACTTAGCAGAAAACGCATTTTTAGATTTTAAAATTGCTGTATTAATGTTTCCTTTTTCTAAAGAAGTTCAATATTTTCGTAATAAGATTCAGGAAGTATTACGTAGTAAAAAGAAAATTTATGCACCCTACCGTCAATTAAATAATGGTTTACTTGCTTGTAGTTCAACTTTAACTTATGGTTTTGAATGGTTAAAAACTGTTGATTATGTTCCGCAATATCAGGCTTTAGCAGTTGGTAAAGCGGAAGAAATTTCAGAAAAACTTCCAACTATAAAACAAATACATGATCTTATTTTTACCTGGGCTATAACCTGGACAAAGCAATATACAAATAAGAAAAATGGCAATAAAGACGAGATTGAAACAGCGTGCGATCCCTTTTTAGATGCCATAGAAAACATCCCTAAATCTTGGAAATGGGAATATATCGAACCAGGAACATTAATTGAAGATATTAACTCAAATAACGGTTTAGGCTATCAGGCAATTCCTAGTTTACTTGCAACATTATTACACAAACAAACAATTACCATACAGTTAAAAGATAGAAAACAAAAAATTACTTGGCGAAAAGTACAAGGGAGTAGTTCCAGTAGAATAGGATTACATTTAGTTAGTCAACCTTTTAAAGCAAACTACATAGAGGAAAAGAAAAATAATGAAGATATTACCTATCAAGAAAAAGAAGGTTATTTTGCCTATCGCTTAGATTTCCATGCACAAACCCAAGCAGGAAGGTTTAATAATACAGGTTATTTAAAACCTTGGATATTTTTACACCTTAGCTGTCAGAGATATGCTCATGAATCTCAGTAGATCACAAAGTCAGCTTGAGACAAGCGATCGCCACCAAAATTCATAAGTTTAAATTATGTAGCAGGAGAAGGGAGAGGTAAAATATCATTGATGGGAATATAAACATCTTTTACTGTGCCA
>NETF01000082.1 GCA_002172675.1 unicellular cyanobacterium SU3 | reverse complement strand
TTAAGTCCAATCTTCTATTATATAAAACAAACTTATGTTTAAGGAGGTTTTTTGGGCTGTTTCAACGTAAATTGGCGATCGCAGATTAACGTTTCGCCTCTCTGAAACTGAGTTTGTGATCTACTGAGTTTAACCATTCCCGATGAATTCTTAGAAACTGTTAAAATTTCCGAAGGTGAATTAAAACTAGAAATCGCTATCATTCTTTTTCAACAAGAAAAAATCACGTTAGGAACAGCTAGTCAATTTGCCGAAATGAATCAACTGGAATTTCAACGCATTTTAGGCAGTCGCAAAATTCCCATTCACTATGGAGTAGAAGACTTACACCAAGATTTACAAACCTTACAAAGTTCTGACTGGCGATGATTGTTGTTAGCAATACCTCTCCAATTTTATATCTTTCGAGTATTAATCATTTAAACTTATTACATCAACTTTATGGAGAAATTCTCATCCCCCTGGCTGTTTTTAATGAGATTACTGATATTGGTAACACCGATGAAAGTGCAAAGATTGTTCCTACTTTGTCATGGATCAAGACTCAAATTGTGAACAATCAACCATTAGTAAATCAGCTAAAAATAGAGTTAGATAAAGGAGAATCAGAAGCTATTGCTTTAGCCCTTGAACTAAAAGCAAATCGACTCATAATTGACGAAAGATTAGGAAGAAAAATCGCCACTCAATCAGGACTTTCAATTATTGGAGTTTTAGGCATTTTAATAGCTGCCAAACAGAGAAAGTTAATTGAGTCTGTTAAACCCTTACTTGATAGTTTAATCCAAGAAACAGGATTTTGGATAGAAGAAAAATTATATAAAGAAGTTTTACACAATGTGGTCGAAGCACTCTAACATAAAGGATGGTGCATCAAAACTAATATGACCCAACCCCTCTCCCAGTACATCACCCTTAAGCGTCGTTACTCCCGTTCGGTCAATTTAGAACGGGACAGTGAGCAATTTGAAGCTTTAGAAGGTTACGTCCTAACGGATCGTTCTATTACAACCCTACGACGTATTTTAAGCGGAATTGCAGCACCAGAAGGCAATCGAGCTTGGACATTAACTAGCGTCTATGGAACCGGAAAATCGGCTTTTGCTCATTATTTAACCGCTTTATTAGCAGATAATAAAAGTAGGCTACGACAAATAGCCCTAGAAATTGCTAGAAATACCTTGGGAGAGGAAAGCCTAGACTATCAAACTATAACCCAAGTTATTCCCGAAAAAGGTTATATTCGCGCTGTCGCTACAGGACAAAGAGAACCCATCAGTCATACCATCATTCGTGCCTTAAGTCGAGGGGTAGAAACTTACTGGAAACCTGCACAACGGAATAAAATTCCTGCTATTGCTAAATTGACTGATTTAGAAACTGAACTCGCATCAGAAGAAGCAATAGATAGTAGAAAAATCGTTGAACTCGTCCAAGAACTAGCCACAGCCTCAAAAACAGGTATTTTCTTAATCATTGACGAATTGGGCAAAGCCCTTGAATATGCAGCTTATAACCAAGGGGCAGAGGATTTATACTTATTACAACAACTGGCCGAACTTCCCAAAAATACGGCAACGCCTGTCTATTTATTAGGAATTTTACACCAAGCTTTTGCCGAATACAGTCAACGTTTAGCAGCCGTTCAACGCAACGAATGGGCTAAAATTCAAGGACGCTTTGAGGATATTCCCTTTACTGAGTCAGCATCTTCTATGATGCGCTTAATGGGACAAGCGATTGATAAAACTCAAGCAGAACCCTTAGAATGTGCTATCCATAATACAGCAGATGAATGGTTTAGTCGCTTAAAAACTGCTATTCAAGGGGAAGAAATTACCCTAGACATTTTAGAAGATATTTATCCTCTACATCCGGTGAGTGCCTTAGCCTTACCTACTCTTTGTCAACGCTATGCTCAAAATGACCGATCTTTATTTACCTTTCTTACCAGTAACGAACCTTATTCCTTTAGAAACTTTCTGGAAGAAATAACTCTAGAAAGGGAACCCTTTCCTACCCTAAAACTTGACCGTGTGTATGACTATTTTATTGAAGCTGCGGGAATGGGGTTAGCGTCCCGTCCTAATTTGCAACGATGGGTGGAAATTCAAGACTTAATTGCTGATGCGAAACGTTTAGAAAATGATAGTTTACGAGTCTTAAAAGCAATTGGAATTTTAAACTTAATTACCACAACAGGGGCAAACCGCGCAACTCGTGAATTAGTTACTTTAGCGATGTGCGATAGTCCTAATGATACTGAACAATTAGAGTATTGGGGCAGTATTATTGATGACTTGCTCCAAAAAAATATTATTACTCATCGTCGTCAATTAGATGAATTAAGAATTTGGCAAGGGTCAGATTTTAATGTAGATAGTGAGTTAAATGTCTTTATTGACCAACAACGAGAATCTTTAGTTAATTTACTTTCTTCTCTGCGTCCTTTAAATCCTCAAATTGCCCAACGTCATAGTTATAAAACAGGTACTTTACGATACTTTGAGCGACGTTATTTGGACAGCAAACTGTATTTTGATTCCAATAGCAAGAGATTAGAAACGAAGGGGGAAGATGATAAATTTAAAGTTTTACAAGAACAATTACAGTTAGAAAATGCCGATAGTGATGGCTTAATTGGCTATTGGTTAGATGAGGAAATTCCGCCCCAAATTCCTGCTACCACAGTGGATGGTAAACCCTTCATTTTAATTTGTGCGGCCAAATTAGATTTACTACGAATTCGCACCAGAGAATATGCTGCCCTAAAACAAATTCAAACCTCTGCACCTGAATTACAAAGCGATGGAGTCGCTAGAAGAGAAGTGCGTTATCGGGTGGCTGAAGCAGAAAGATTGCTTGATGAGACATTAACCCAAGCCTTTGACCTTGCCCTTAATCATAACCGTTGTTGGGTGCAAGGGGAGGAAAAGAAACTTAATGCGATCGCCGACTTAAATGCAACCTTATCCCATGTCTGCGATGAAGTTTATTACAAAACGCCGATTCTTTGGAATGAATTAATTAACCGTCGAGACTTAACTTCCCAAGGAACCAAAGCGAGACGGGAATTAATAACTGCCATGATAGAACAGTCATCAAAACCCAGGTTAGGGTTATCTGGTTACGGTCCTGAAGTCAGTATGTATTATTCTCTATTAGAAGAAACGAGAATTCATCGTCAAACGGCTGAAATAACCGAACCAGCATTAGTCCCACCTTCTTCTGTTGTTGAAGGTGATGAGAAACAGGAAACAGAGTCTAAAACCCAAGAGAATACGGGCAAACAGGCAAACCCAGTTAACCAACAAATAACAGATATAGGGAATGAAGAACAGGTTAATAACCCTGATATATCTGCAACCGTTGAAGACGACTGGGACTTTTATCCCCCCGAAACCACATCGGGAATTTTTTCGTTTTGGGACGCGGTGGAAAACTTTTGTTTAAATGCTTATGATACCCCCCACACTTTAGATCAACTCTACCAAAAATTAGCAGAACCGCCCTATGGCATCAAACAGGGGGCGATTCCTGTCTTAATTGCGGCCGTCATTCTCAATCATATTGATGATGTGGGGTTATATCAAGACGGGACTTTTATTGCCATTTTAGGGGCAGAACACTTTGAATTATTGGTTAAAGATCCGTCTCGCTTTGCGGTGAAATATTTTGAAGTGGTGGGGTTACGGTCAGAGGTATTTAAAGAATTAGAGTCTATTTTACGCAATCCTAAGCTGAAAAAAGCAGGTAAACTACGAAATGCTACCTTACTAACTGTAGTGACTCCCCTTTATCAATTTGTCAAAAAACTTCCCTCATATACCAAACAAACCCAACGACTCGGTAAAGAAGCATTAGGGGTACTCAAAGCATTACAGACAACCGTTGAACCCGATGAACTGATCTTTACCAGTCTTCCTGTTGCTTGTGGGTTAGACCCCATTGGAACCGAAGACGCTGAGGATGGAACCATTGCTAAAACCCTGCGAACTCGCTTAGTCCAGGCGTTACGGGAAATTAATACGGCCTATGAAACACTGTTAACAGACTGTCAAAAGTTACTGTATGAAGCTTTTGGGGTACGCAGTCAGGAGAAGCAACTGCGGGAAGATTTGCGAGTAAGGGCGAGTTATTTAGCAGGGCAATGTGTGGAACGAAATTTACGCAGTTTTGTTCAAGTTGCCACTGATGAGGATAAATCTGATTCAGAATGGTTAGAAGCAGTGGTAATGGTGATCTCCGATAAACCCCCTGAGTCTTGGACAGATAAGGATGTCACGGGGTTTGAGGTTAAGTTATCGGATATTGCTAGACGGTTTAAGAATTTAGAAGCGTTGCAGAAAGAAGTGGCCGCTAAAGGGGACGGGTTTGAGGCGCGACGCATTACGGTTACTCGTCCTGATGGAGAAGAAACCCATCGCATGGTTTGGGTAGATAATAGTAATGAAGACAAAGTAGAAGAATATGTTCAGGAAATTCTAGGAATATTGCCGGATAACGAGCAAATTAGACAAGCTGTGTTAGCTAAACTAACAGAGAGAATTTTAAATTCAGGCTCAACCGAAGAACTGGTTAAACTTCAGGGAAAAAGGAAAAGTAAAAAACAGAAAAAGAGAATAGGTTAACCCATTCACTTTGTTATATTAGGTACTGTCTTTAGATGATTTTCTGATTGACTAAGATGATTAATTCTCAATAATACTTGAGTTAAACCAAGGACAAAAAAGGCTTGACAATTTCTAATTCTGTTGTGTTTTCCTGTAACTCAATGTGAGAATTATAACCTTGGTCGTACAACACTAACTGTTGTGAAGGAATGACTAAAGACCGAAACCAGACCGCAAAGGCCGCACAATCTTTGATATCTCCATCTAAACTGATTCCTTGCAAATCTCGATGTAAGGCACCATCGAGTCTTTGTCCTGTTTCTGGAATTATAATTACCCATTCTAAGCAATAGTAATCATCAGGTTGTGTGATGTTTTTTATCTCAATTCCTGACCAAGATTTCTCTAAATTTTTAATTAATTCATTGTCATTTATTTTCCACTCTGTTGCTTCTGGGGGAGTGATGAGATATTCCATGTTTTGCTTCTCCTAACTAATTAAGACATCAATATAAGGCAAGTGCATTAAACAAAACTGATGACCATTTACTTACTGAATAACAACACGACCAGGGATTTTAAACTGTTGCAGTAAACCGTCAAAAAAAGGAACTGCTTCTTTAATATTAACAATTACCCGTAATCCGATGACAGGAGTATTGGAGTCATTAATAACCGCAGCATACCGCCGAAACTCGTTTTCTACATCCCCAACCGCTTTGGTACGAATAAAAGGGGGAATTCTTGACCCACTGATATAGGGACTATTCTTAGGATTTTCGATATATTTAGCTTCTAATAGTTCTCCTGTTTGAAAATCAATCCCATCTGCCCAAATTTGTTCATTTCCATCTCTGACGCGGATTTCTTCGTTCCCACAATGTTTTATCTGAAATAAGTGACGTTGACTGTAGGTTGGGGTTGCCCTTTTAGGAAAATTACTGGCCCATTCTTTTACTGTATTAATAGAGTCACTCAAAATCGCCGTCCTTTTCAATTGTTTCCTGAATTGATGCTCTTTTTCTGAAGAAACAGATAAAATTAGGCATAACCTAGCAATATTGACTTTCTTCCCTATCAGGGGTTGAGTAGAGCAATAGTGTAAAGGTTTCATCATGATCTTCAATGTTAATCAATTTTTGGGTAAAGATGGTAATTAGATAAGATTATTGGGAATCATAGAATTATAACTTAGGAGAATTCAGGACATAATGGCACAAAAGAAAGTCAGACACATTCTGGGACTCTCAGGAGGCAAGGATAGTACGGCTTTGGCAGTATTACTGCACAAGGAAATCCCAGATATGGAGTATTTCTTCTGTGACACTCACAAAGAACTCCCTGAAACCTATGAGTATCTTGACCGTATTAAAGCCCGTTTAGGCATTAAAATCCATTATCTCAGTGAAAAGCGAGGGTTTGACCACTGGTTAGCCATGCACGATGGCCTCTTACCCTCTCCTAAAATGCGCTGGTGTACGGTAAAAATGAAGATTAAGCCGTTAGAGGAGTTTGTGGGTGAGGATGAGGCTATTAGCTATATTGGCATTCGTGCCGATGAAAATAGAGAGGGTTACATCTCTACCAAGCCCAATATTAAGCCTGTTTTTCCCTTTAAGGAACGAGGGTTAGTCAAAGCCGATATTATCCGTTTATTAGAGGATAGTGGCATTGGTTTACCCGATTATTATCGTTGGCGAAGTCGTTCGGGCTGTTTCTTCTGTTTCTTCCAACGCAAATATGAATGGGTGATGTTAGCCCAAGAACATCCTAAGTTGTTTGCGAAAGCGGTTGAATATGAATCTAATCACAGAGATGGCAGAACTTACACCTGGACGGAAGGAGAAACGTTACTAGAACTTTTGGAACGCAAAGAGGAGATCATTGCTAATCATCAGAAGGCGATCGCACGTGAGAAAAAAGCAGCCCCTAATCGACCTTTATCCGAAGCGTTAGAGATGGTTTTAGATGAGGAAGATGACGATTTGCCTTGTTTAGTATGTCATTTGTAAGTTTTTACTAAAGGATATTATATGGACATTTCAAGAGCTTTTCAGACTCAGTAGATCACAAAGTCAGCTTGAGACAAGCGATCGCCACCAAAATTCATAAGTTTAAATTATGTAGCAGGAGAAGGGAGAGGTAAAATATCATTGATGGGAATATAAACATCTTTTACTGTGCCA
>NETF01000081.1 GCA_002172675.1 unicellular cyanobacterium SU3 | reverse complement strand
GGCACAGTAAAAGATGTTTATATTCCCATCAATGATATTTTACCTCTCCCTTCTCCTGCTACATAATTTAAACTTATGAATTTTGGTGGCGATCGCTTGTCTCAAGCTGACTTTGTGATCTACTGAATCTATTTGTCGTCCCTGATAGCTATGACGCTCTCGATTTATTTCAGCAAAGATGGCATCAATTTCCGGATCATCTTGCCATGCACCTAAAACTTGTTTGATTCGGTTTTGCCGTTCTTGCGGATTAAGATTAGCGAGGGGATGAAAAGTGACTGGAGAAATTTCTACGATAATTTCTGCTCCATCAGCAATATCATCAACTGTTTCTAGTAATTGTATTGTTTGACCCTGTTTGATACCTTTAATTTTCATCGAATTTCCTCTAAATTTATTTGATACAATAACTTTGCCATCATTATTACTAATATTGTAAAAGAAAATTTAAAAATATTACTGTCAATTTGTCAAGAAGTTTATTTTTGATTATAATAAAGCAAAAATAGTATAATAAAACAAAGTTTTATGTTAAATATAACAAAACTGATTAGGATTTTCAGCACAGGGAAAACTTTAATATCTTCTTTTAATAGTAATAAATTGCAAAAAGAAACTAAGGTATTCTTAAACGCTCCTTAAGAGCTCGTTTTTTAGATAGATATTCTGAGACACTTAATGAATTAAAGAAAAAAACTGAACCTAAAATAAAAGAAATTTCATCTCAAGCGTCAATAGCATATATTGATATTCTTCATCGTATTGACTGTTATGACAAAATTAAAACCATTGAAAATACATCAGATTACTGCTCTGAAGAATATTTAAGACATATTGCCGTTAAAATAGTAACGCTTTGGTATCACAATTTCAGCCACCAGTTAGGTTGGTACTTACCAGAAGCCTGGCTTACAGAAAGGAAAGACATTCTTCATGTTGATCTTGAAGAATATGAAAAAACAAATATTAAAAAAAATAATTTTCATATTCTTCTCAATAATTTTGGTTGTATTGTTAGCAATTTCACTTTTCTTGATCAAGGTTCACCGCAATTATCTAAATCGGCTGATTCACATCCAGAAATATTTAATAAGCTGTTATATGCTTATTCTAATAGAGTTTCTGACCCCCAAAAGCTCTATAAAGAGAGTATGACAATAGCAATACCTATCTTTAATAAAGTTCTTTCTTTAAAGAGTGAACTTGAAAACAATTATCAAATTATCGAGGAATTAATGAATAAAAATAACTTAGAAGAAGTAAAGATTTACGAACACCCTGAACTATATGATGCCCTTATAGAATATCGAGCTTGCATGGCATTTCTGAAAGATTTTTATTCATTCACAGATAATATACGCTTACAAGCAGAGCATCTAAAATTACAGCAGTTTGCGACTTTATACAATACAAGAAGTTAAGGTGTGAAACCGTAGGATCAGTTTTAGTTGTACTTCAATGACTCGCAAACTGCTGTAAATCAAATACTAAAAATTCTATTATGTTTATTTGTACTCAAAGTATATGGAGCTTGGGGCGATCCCAACTGTTTCCCTGTTGACTAATTTTTTATTACTTTTGATTCTTGAACATTCTAAAAAATTACGACCATTAGGGATAATAGTTATGTGATAGCCCAAACTTTCAAGCATATCATAAATAGCTATTTTGACTGAGAGTAACATCAAAAACGTTTCATCGCTCGTGAAATTTCCCGTTGATCTTGACGACGTTTCACAGTTTCGCGTTTATCATGCAGTTTCTTACCTCTGCCTAGGCCGAGGCCAACTTTTACCCAACTTCCTTTAAAATAGAGTTTGAGTGGCACTAAGGTTAAACCTTTCTGCTCAATTTTCCCAATCAACTGACTAATCTGTTTACGATGTAAAAGCAGTTTACGGGTACGCTTTGGCTCGTGATTGAAATATTGACTACTGCCTTGATAGGGTGAGATGTGAACATTGGTTAACCAAGCTTCACCATTTTTAATGAAGGCATAACCATCGGCCAAGTTAACCCGTCCGGCACGAATGGACTTAACTTCCGTTCCCACCAGTTCAATTCCCGCCTCATAGGTCTCTAAAATTTCATAGAGAAAGCGAGCTTTCCGATTATCACTAATGATTTTGATAGCTTTATTGTCATTTCCCATAGCCTTTCTAGGCTAACATTTTTTTAAACTTTTCACAATACTAAATAATGTTGACTGATAAAACAGGTTCAAGCCCCTAACCGATAGAGGCTCAAAACCCATGTATATTAGTCGATAAGAGCGTTTAACAAGACATCGGTTAAAGACATCCCTTTCATATCATCAACCGTAACTGTATCAACGATATCAAATTTTGCTCCAGCCGCTTGAAGATCATCATCTAATGCCTTATAAAAACGAGTTGCGTTCTTATCAGTTCCCACTTGAATAAAGGAAATACCTAACTCATCTTCTCGCTCAACGTTCTGAGACGCATCCATTATTAAACTGATAACGGCTTTACGGTCCGTTGGTTCTCCATCAGTAATGACAATAAAAGTTTCTCCATTGGTTTTGGCAGATCCTCCTGCTTTGCGTTCAAAATAGTTGTTTAGACCATCTTGCAAAACGCCAGCTAAGTCCGTTTGTCCCATCGGTTCGTTTTCTTCGTATACTTTTGTCACCTTATCCGATGTGACGTTATCGTACCGTCTAAAACGACCAGAAAATACATAGACTGTAATCCCATCAGGATCAATTTCTTCGCACTTTTTCGCTAAGGCTAAGGTTGACTCCTGGGCAATTTGCCAACGGGTTTTGCCATCAGGACCATCAGAAGTAGCCATACTACTGCTTTTGTCGATCATCAGGGTGTAATCCCGATTTTCGATACGTGAGTCTCCTGACATATCAGAAACAACCTCCTAGTAAATATTACATCTTATGATTATTCTGTTTTCTAGCCTATTATGACCTTTGATAATTGCCCACAAATATCCTGATTTTCATCACAATTGAGAGGACTAT
Source organism: unicellular cyanobacterium SU3 (assembly GCA_002172675.1). Lineage (GTDB taxonomy): Bacteria > Cyanobacteriota > Cyanobacteriia > Cyanobacteriales > Microcystaceae > Crocosphaera. The sequence goes on along the minus strand of NETF01000081.1, from coordinate 74,647 downwards.
TGCACTATATTAGTTAAGGATCGATGACATAAATAGGTTGAATTGTAAAGTCATATTGCGACACTTTATAAAAATCTTTAAATATTGTCCTTTTACCTATCATCGTTATTAACGTAGAACATCAGAAGCAGCTAATTTGTGGGAATTTTTATAATGGACAACGAAGCTCAAAAATACCGTATGGTTTGCACCTTAAGTTTTGGTGATGTTTACGGTCAAATTATTGTTTGGTTAATCGTCATTTTCTTAACTTTAGCCAGTGCGCTAGGGTTATGGAGTAGCACTCGTCAAATTTATGCTCTTGCTGTGGTAGGACTCGTTTTAGTCTTATCTTTACCCTTCTTACTGTTTGCTTTCGTTACCACTTTACTCAATCATATTGAGTTCATCCCCCTCGAAGCAACAGAAAGCACTCGTTCTTCTTCTCGTAGAAAAATTAAGACAAATCAACAACCAGCAGAAGCAGCCGGCTAATTTATTATTGTGGAAACGTTAAGAGTTTATTGGTTAAGTGAATCTTAAAGTTGTACTAAAACAAACATGGGTTTTTAGTATGTAGGGTTAAGGAGCTTATTTTCTTTAATCCAAAATCCTAATTATGCTCATTTTTTAACAAAGGATCACAGTTTTAAGCAGTTATCTCTTATAAAACGTTTCCACTCATTCGTCTTGATTAAGCCTAACAAGTAAAATTTTTGTTTATTTTTATTTAGTTCAGTCTCAACCTTCGACATAATAAAGTTAGTCAAAGTAAAGACAACGAAAAATTAAGTTATGTGGAGTGTTTAATTCTTCTATTAGTTAATCTTTTGTTGCTGAACCTTCCGAGAAACTCTTAGAGAATTTATCATCTCTTCGAGATAAGCATTTATGAGCAGCCAATGCTCATGTTCTTCTTAGTTCAAACTGAAATAACTACACTCTTACTCTTAGCTCTATTTTAACTGGGCTATGGACGTAATATCCTTGAAAACCTCTACCAATAATTGGGGAGAAAATAATGAATATGTTTAACACTTTAGCACAGTTTTCTCAAATCGCCATCGGGGGTTTAACGTTGGGAATAAGTACCCTCGTTTTTATGATCCCAGTTGAGGCACAAACAGAAATTATTACTGATCCTAAACCTTTAGAAACCTATACGGGAACCCTACAAGATTTAGAGGGAACAGAATCAAGAACTAGGGACGAAAGCTTAGTTGTTGGAGGCGAATATCCTCCCAATGTGGAGATTCCTTCCCTAGAACCTGATAAAAATTCCCTTGAGGCTAAAACTGAGGCTTTAAACGAAGTTTTAGAAGACCACGATTACAATTTAGGGGATGTAAAACGTCCAACCTATCGGGTTCCTTTCGTTCATTTTTAAATATTAAAAAATCACCAAAATAGGTTCAATGTTTGCCAGAAATTATAAAGTAATATCAATTTTTGTTAAAACTTATTGATTTCTGGCTAATTTATTGCTGCAAATTTATAAAAATCCTTTAAGATCAAATCATTGAATGCTGACATTTCGCTTCAATTCGGATAATTATTAATAACCCATAAAAGACCAGCCATAGATAACTAACAATTTAAGCGAAAAAGAAGCCTATTCGCTGAGTCGGAGAAAAGCATCATGAAAGAGAGACAATTATTTACCAACTATTTGAAAAATCAACGAAATTTTCAAGGGGTTAGTTTACATAAAGCCAACTTAGAAGGACTAAATTTACAACGAATTAATTTAAGTCGTGCAGACTTGAGTGGAGCAAACTTAAAAGAAACAGATTTAAGTGGCGCTTGTTTATCTCAAGCCAATTTAACCGATGTGGACTTAACAAAAGCCCATTTAGTCGGTGCCAATCTCACAGAAATTAACCTTATTGGAGCCGATTTAACTGGAGCCGATTTAACCGGCGTTGATTTAACTAAGGCTGACTTACGCTGTGCTAATTTACAGAATGCCAATCTAAATAAAGCTAAACTTCAAGAGATCAATTTAGATGGAGCAGATTTAAGCGGGGCTAAGCTTTGCGGTGCTACTATTATTAACACTGATTTAAGTGTAGCTGATACTGAAAATATATCCTTAGACGACACTGAACAATGTGAATTAGAGGAACCGTCATCAGCGACATCAGCTAATTGGGTGAGTTGGGCTGGTTAAATTTAAGTTAAATTGAATCTAAAAAACATTCAAAAATCTCTTGTGTAAAAAACAGGAGATTTTTTTTGATTACACTGAACTATAAAAATAATATGTAACTGAGTCATCAATTAAAAAAAGAGTTGATAGAATGCAATAGAAATTCTTATTTTCTGCTGTACAAATTTCTAACTAAGATATGTTTAAGAAACCTCAAAACTGGTTACTAGCCCTCAATATAATTACTGGAATTATTACCATTCCTTTCACTGCTGAAGCTGCAATTATTAATTTATTTGCAACTTTGAACCAAGAACAAGAAGTTTATCCCCCTGGTTTCGTTCCCACTCCAGTTCCAGAGGCATTTGGAACCGCTACCATGACCTATGATACAGAGTTAAATAGTCTCAATTGGGATATTATGTTTAGTAACTTATCAGGTCCTGCAACCTTGGCCCATTTTCACGGGCCTGCAACTACAGAAGAAGCAACAGGTGTTCAAGTTGATATTGAGCCTATTAGTGGCTTAACCAGTCCGTTAGAGGGAATGACTACCCTTTCAGAAGAACAAGAAGGTCAACTATTATCGGGACTTTGGTATATTAATATTCATACTGAAGCTAATCCTCCAGGGGAAATTAGAGGACAAGTTAATACAGTTCCCGAACCTTCTACCTTAAAATTTTTAGGCATGACTGGTGTTACTTTTCTAGGGTATCAATTACGCAAAAAAAGATTAGGTTAACTTGAATTTTTCATGATTGAGGCATTAAATGTTCTGCCACAAAATTAGTATACACATCCCCTGCTAAAAAGGCGGGGGTTTCTAATACCCGTTTATGAAAATCAATCGTAGTAGGAACCCCTGTAATGGCACATTCTCTTAAAGCCCGTTTCATCCGTTTAATCGCTGTATTTCTATCAGGGGCCCAGACAATTAATTTACCAATTAAAGAGTCATAATAAGGGGGAATTTCGTAATCGGTGTAAACATGAGAGTCCATTCTCACTCCTGGACCACCGGGGGGAAGATAACCGCTAATTTTTCCAGGATGAGGGCGAAAATTGAGATCGGGATCTTCAGCATTAATCCGACATTCAATCGCATGACCTTTTAAGGAAATTTCTGATTGTTTGAATTGTAATTTTTCCCCTTGAGCGATGCGAATTTGTTCGGTAATTAAATCTAATCCCGTAATCATCTCTGTCACCGGGTGTTCAACTTGGATACGGGTATTCATTTCCATAAAATAAAAGTCCCCCTGATTATCCACTAAAAATTCTACCGTTCCGGCACCGACATAATTAATAGACTTGGCTGCTTTAACGGCGGCTTCTCCCATTTTTTTACGGAGTTGGGGAGTTAAAAAAGGACTAGGGGCTTCTTCTAATAATTTTTGGTGACGACGCTGAATTGAACAGTCCCTTTCCCCCAAATGAATCACATTGCCATAACTATCGGCTAATATCTGAAACTCAATATGACGGGGACGTTCGATAAACTTTTCTAAATAAACACCAGCATTACCAAAGGCTGCCTCTGCTTCCCCTTGGGCTGCTTGAAACAGGCGAGAAAACTCACTTTCTTCTCGGACTAAGCGCATTCCTCGCCCACCACCTCCGGCGGTTGCTTTGATCATTACAGGATAACCAATGTCGCGGGCGACATTTAAGGCTTCTTCTTCATTGTCCAAGAGTCCGACACTTCCAGGAACCGTAGGAACCCCTGCCTTTTGCATAGTTTTTTTGGCTGTAGATTTGTCCCCCATCGCACGAATAGCTTCGGGAGACGGACCTATAAAAACAAGTTGGTGATCGGCACAAATTTCTGCAAAACGAGCATTTTCCGCTAAAAATCCGTATCCTGGATGAATTGCCGTAGCGTTGCGCGTTAGAGCAGCCGAGATAATATTAGGAATATTGAGATAACTTTTACCACTCGCTGGCGGACCAATACACACACTTTCGTCCGCTAATTGAACATGGAGGGCTTGACGATCTATGGTAGAGTGAACCGCAACCGTCCCAATACCAAGTTCTTCGCAAGTATGTAAAATACGTAAGGCGATCTCCCCGCGATTGGCAATTAGGATTTTGGAAAATTGCATCATTTAACCTGTGCATAAACAGTCCTATTTAGTAGGATATCTGGTTTTGTACGTCTGAGGATAGTCACGGGGAGATACAAGGGTCATTAATTAACTAACTGGGGAGTTAAATGAACGGTCTCTCCAGGATTGGGAGTCATCACTTGAGTGGTAAGGTTATTATTTTGTAACTGTTGACGAAACTTGTCGAGGGTTCCTTCTTGTCGCAATAAAGAAACTAATAATCCTTCATATTCGGTTTCTTTCGCCCCGGCAGTGGGTAAAATAAACTTAGGTTTTAGGGTTTGACACAACTTTAAGGTAGTTTGTTGACCTTGCAATATAGGCAGAAGATGTAAAATACTGATTCCTACCACTGGGGTTAAAATAATGTCGACATCTCCTTCGTGTTGTAACTCTGAGCAATGATTGCCGTGGGGTTCATAGTAGAGTTTTTGCCCCTCTTTTAAATCGTTAATAATATAAGCATTTTCTACCAATTGCGGACCGACGAGAGATCCGGGTAAGGCTTTAATATTAATCGTTTCATCGAAGGTGTAACTCTCACCATGCTCAAGGGTATGAATATTGGTGTAGCCTAATTCTTTGACAACTTTCGTGGCGTTGGGAGAGGCAACCACTGGAATATTATGATCCAGTTCTTTTAGAGTAGGAATGTGAGCATGATCGTCTAATCCTTGGGATAAAAGAATCAAATCAATGGGCTTATCAACCTCATAAGTGTTTGATTTAACCCCTTTAAATAACCAGTCTAAATTACCAAAAACCAATGGACCGACTAACCAGGGATCAAGAAGGATTCTTTTCCCTGAAATTTCCATAAACCAAGAGTTATTATCAAGCCAGGTAAGTTTCATAAATATTCTAAGTATTGACCGTATTCAAAAAAATGATATTACTACTATTATTTTGACATAACAAGAAACTATTTTTCAAAAAAATTTTTTGATTATTCTATTTTATTTAAGAGATTTTTTAACTTTTCTTCTACGAATTCATGGCTATATTCATCATTAGGATGGGCTTTTTGTCCTGGAGATTGAAAATAAGTACCCTCACCATACATTTGGCCCCATTTAAAGTCGACTTGTCTGGCTAATTCATAGAATAACTCAGAATTACCTAAAATTTTATTTAGCAGTTGTTTTAAACCTTCTAAAGGACTGTCTAAATATCGGCTAAGGCCTCCCTCATCTCCCTTTACCCACGTCTGTAAAATGGCTTGTAATGCCGATGATGAATCCTCTAAATTTAGCGCAATAAATGTATTAATTTCTGTGGTAGCTTGCACAAATTTGGGAACAGGAGATTCCCCTTTTAAAAAGTTTCCTCCTTCCCTCCCGATGGCTTCAGCTAGAGAAAATTTACGTCCTGCTAAAATTTCTTGCTGAATCGCTTTATTTTTAGCTTTTTTTTTGCTTATCTTCCACAAGTTTTATTGAATAGCTTTAAATTAAACATATTATAACTCTGAACTCGGAATGTCTAACTCTCGACTCAGGTTAATAGTCAAGAAAAGTTAAAATTCATTGCACTCTGCTTAAATCATCTCTTACTTTAATCTATGATGAATTAGGTAGAATGGAATTACGGTTTAAACCATAGGGTTTGGCTGTTTATGGAGTAATGATTATATGCCACAACAAGATTGGTTGATTGGAAATGATGGTGAATGTCTGTCTTTCCCATCTCCTCGTCAATGGGACTTATTAAGCGCAACCACATCCTATCGTCTGCATCGCTTTTTGACGGAATTAGATGATGTGGTTAACCAAGCAGAAATCAGTCAACAACCAGAAACAGAGTATCTTCCTAACCTGCGTCGTTTAGTACGGAAGTTACTTTTGAATGTTTACTGGATAAGTCAAGAGATTCCTAACCCTTCTACAGCAACTGGAACCGAGGTTAAATTACTTTACGATGAACCTGGATATCCCTTAACCCTACAAACAGAGATTATGTTACCAGGGACTAGCACAATTATTCATAATCACGGAACTTGGGGAGTTGTGGCTACTTTACAAGGAGAACAAAAAAATACCTTTTGGAAATCTGTCCCCACGGCAGAATATCCCCAAAATATTGAAAAGGTTGGCGAGCAAGTCTTTCAAACAGGGGATATTATTAGTTTTACCACAGAAGCTATTCATTGTGTTGAAGCGATAGGCAATGAACCAACTGTGACGCTGAATCTTTACGGGGATACTCACGCCTCGAAACGGTTCAAGTTTGACCCTGAGACTCACAAAGCCTATCACTTTTAGGTGAATTTGCTGAGTGAAGTTGTGAGAAGACGGAGATGAGAATTGACCTAATTTTAATTTTCGGATTGCTTTAATTAGGAGATTCCTCGGTAGTTAAGTTATTGAGTCTATCAATTACTAAGGGGATAGCAACAATACTCAACTTCAAAATCCAAGGAGCAAACAAAAGTGTTAATAGAGATGATAGTAAAGCAACACACCCCATAGCAGCTTTTACGACATCTTCTTTTAGGTTATAACTCAGAAAAGCTGACACTGAAGCGATCGCTAAAGTGATTAAAGAAATGATAAGCATTGTTATGTTGCAACCTCATGTTTATCTACAGTTTTAGCGTTCCTTCGGCTTCATGGTAAAAGCCTACTTCCGTCCCTTCACTGCGTTTTTTCCTAACAATGTAGAGATGAACGACAAAGCTATTTGCATTTCTTAATAATACATAACTTTTAACATCAGTGTCAACCCTTAACTGGCAGTTGTCAAGGCTTCATGGGATTTGTGTAATCAATCCCTTGACAACCAACAAAACAAATACTAAAACCTAATTCCAGGATCTGTTATCTCAAAAGAGGGTACAGTCTCACTATTGGTATTTTGTGGGACTTGTCTTGCCGGTAAACCTTGCATCCACAACGCCATCACTAATAAAGCCACTGTCATTAACACTTCCCAGAAAAAAACTGGATAAGAAGAAACTGACTTATTCTGAGTAGACGATGGATTCATGATTCTCTCAGAATTGTCTTGAAGATTCAGCTTTTTTTTAGGCGTCCATGGAGAGATAGTTTCTTTTGTTAAGGAAGTTTTTTTTACAGTAATAATTTTAGTTGTTGCGTCTGTTTGGGAATTGTTAGAATCGTGAGAATGCTGTTCATTGGATTGAGATTTAATAACAGTTGATGGCTTTATATTGGAGTTACTTTGTCCGTGATTCATTGATTATTTTCCTCGTCGATAGCAACCTAGGATAGCGATATTCCTACGTTCACGGCTTACGATAGGACTATGTGCTATCTCTTACTAGACATCAGTAATTATTTAAAATTTCTCACACCCACTAAAAAAATAATCTCTAATGTCTGTAATTTCTTTTAATTAAATTAAGAGATGTAATATCTACTATACCTAGTATGCCTCATAATTCCAAATAAGCAACCTAAGTTTAGGATCTTAGGCAAAATTATGGAGATGTTATTCAAGGAAATATAGTATTATCAGTTTTTTTACGTAAATAGACAAAATCCAACCTTAAAGATAACCATGTTCTGTCAAGAAACTTAAATTAATCTCAGCTACAGATTGATCTGAGTTGAACTGTTTTCCTAATAATTTCGCCACATATTTACCTAAAATATCCCCCTCAATATTGACCCAATCTCCTGTTTTTAGATAACAAAGATTGGTTTGACTGTAGGTATGAGGAATTACCGATGCTTTAAACCAAGTTCCTGCAGCGTCACATTGGGCCACTGTCAAACTAATACCATTGACGGTCACACTACCTTTAGGGATCAAATAGGGTTTAATATAATTGTGCCATTGTTCTTGACGAGAAGAAGGGGCTTGAAACGTCATTTCCCAAGCTTTGTCTGTGGCGAGTGCTTCGACTAAACATCCCAACCCATCTACGTGGCCGGTGACAAAATGACCCCCTAATTTACTACCGACTCGCAAAGAAGGTTCTAAATTAACATAGCTGGCGGTTTCAATTTTTTGGGTTAAAGTAGTACGTTGTAGGGTTTCTGGGGAGGCCGTCGCAACAAACCCATTAGAGACAATTTCTTCTACCGTTAAACAAACCCCATCAACAGCAACACTATCCCCAATGGCCAAATCTGATAAAATAGAGGAGGAATAGCTATCGGGAATCGACAGGGTAAAGCGATCAGATTCGAGGGGACGAATAATACCAAGACCTTGAATTAAACCAGTAAACATTAACTAAGCTTTCCTAAAAAACATCTCCCCTATGTTCTATACAAGAATCTTATTTACATTTTGGGGCATACTGTTGAGTATAACCCATTGTTCAACTTACCTAATCAATCGATTAATACAGGGTCAATAATTAGGTTAAACAGCAAAAATAATCGTTTTTTAAAGATATTAAAGAGGATTGGTCAATGATTGAAATGAAAGTGGCAGGAATCGCTTTGGACGCAGTTACTCGCAGTCCCATTGTTTTATTAAAAGATGGTTCTGAACGTCGCGCTTTACCCATTTATATCGGACAAGATCAAGCAAAATCGATTATTGGGGCGATCGAAAATCAAAAACCCCCTCGTCCTCTAACCCATGATTTAATTGCTAATTTATTTGATGCTTGGGGAATGTCTTTAGAAAAAATCATCATTCATTCTTTACAAGATAATACCTTTTATGCCATTCTTTGCATGAAACAAGGGAAAAGTAAAAAAGAAATTGATTGTCGTCCTAGTGATGCCATTTCTATCGCTTTACGGACAAATAGTCCCATCTGGGTAATGGAAGAAGTAATTGCAGATGCCTCTATTCCAGTTGATAGAGAAGCGGATGAAGAAGAACGTCAAGCGTTCCGAGATTTTTTAGATAAGTTACGCCCTGAAGACTTAATTCAACGGGGAAAATTAGAAAAAAATGATGAACAATAAGAATTAAAAAGTTAGTTAAGATGCGGTACAGGCGTTTTGGTAAAACTAATGTAAACTTGTCTATTTTTTCCCTGGGAACGATGCGTTGTCTAGCATCGCAAAGCGTATTTAATAACACTTTAGAAACAGGAATTTCTCTCGGTATCAACCATCTAGAAACCGCTAGAGGATACGGTGAAAGCGAACAATTTTTAGGTCAGTTTTTGCAACAACAAACTTTAGTTTCTAGAGAAGAACTGTATATCACCACTAAGTTGACTCCCACCCCTAATGCTGAGTTAATGGCTCAATGGATTGATGAATCCTTAGAACGGTTAAAATTAGATTACATCGATTGTGTGGCCATTCATGGGATCAATACATGGGAACATCTCCAATGGATAACCCGTCCTGATGGTTGTTTTTTGCCTCTAAAACGGGCATTAGACAAAGGTAAGATACACCACATTGGTTTTTCTACTCATGGTAGCTTAGACGTGATTTTAGCAGCCATTGAAACCAATTTATTTGAGTTTATTAACCTACACTATTACTATTTTTTCCAACGGAATGAGCTTGCGATCGCATTAGCCTCTCAAAAAGATATGGGCATTTTTATCATTTCTCCTGGAGATAAAGGGGGTTTACTGTTCACACCTTCAGCTTTACTTCAGGACTTATGTGCGCCGTTTTCTCCTTTGGAATTGACCTATCGCTTTTTATTAAGCGATGGCCGTATTAGCACTTTAAGCACAGGAATATCTCATCCTAGTGAATTTACATCGATATTATCGCTATTTAAGGGAAATGACAAGTTAACCCTCGAAGAAAGTAAAAAATTAAATCAACTAGAGGAACATTTAAGCACCGTTTTAAACATAGAAAAATGTAGTCAATGTTATCAATGTTTACCTTGTCCTGAATCGATTAATATTCCTGAGATTTTGCGCTTACGAAATTTAGCCGTTGCTTATGATATGAAAGAGTATGGACAATATCGTTATGGAATGTTAGAAAACGCCGGACATTGGTTTCCTGGAAATAAAGGACATCGTTGTACAGACTGTGGTGAGTGTTTACCTCGTTGTCCTGAAAATTTAGAGATTCCCAAGTTATTAAATGATGCTCATCAGAGATTAAAGGGTACAACAAGACGACGGTTATGGGAGTGATTTGACTACTGATTTTCCCTAATGTGAGCAGAGGAACTTACTGAGACAAAAAAAGTCTAATGACCTGAAGTGTCTATATTCAAAATCTTTAAAAATAAATTTAGATTATTAACCAAGGCACTCTTAAACTGAATCTGATACAGTAAAATAGTTATCCTATAATCAACAGAGTCGTTACAACTCTAAAATTAGACTCTAGTATATAAAGATAGTTATAAAATGTGAGGTTAAATTTTATGAAATCATTAATTCGTTGGAGTGCCACCCTAGGACTATTAGGGAGTACCTTGCTAACCTCTTGGTTTGGTCAAGTTCCCAAAGCTTTAGCCCTTCCTGAAGCTGAAGTCGTCAAAGTATTACAGGGTGTTCCCGTTTTTACCATTACCACAGAAGACGGCGGGCCTTTAATAGCAACCTTAGAAGATGACCAAAAGGTAACACAAGTTTTTATGAGTCAGCAAGACGCTAACCGATTTCTCGCTCAACTCAAAGAAAAGCAACCCGAAATCGGCAATAAAGTCAAAGTGCAACCTGTGTCTTTAGGAGCAGTCTATAGTTTTGCCCTAGCTAATAACACAGAAACAGAATCTTTAAAATTTGCTTATATTCCCATGGCCAGCGCGGTGGACTCTGCTAAAAAGGTTTTAAGTGATAGCGGACAACAATATCAAGGGGGCGTTCCCTTATTCACCTTACGAGGCGGACCAGATAACAGCATTTTAACCATTCAACAAGACGATCAAGAAGTCATTCCCTTATTCTTTGAAAAAGCCCCCCTTCAGGCGATCGCAGAGCAAATGAAGAAAGATCAGCCCGATATTGCCGAAACCATGCAAATGGAAGTTATTCCCTTAGAAAATATCATCGGTTTATTACAAACCAAAGACGATGCCATGCTCAAACAGATACAATTAATCCCTTCCCAAGAAACCATGAAATTTATCCAAGAAGCTATCAAGTCCGAGCAAAATCAAGGCCAATAACAGGAACATTTAACTGGTAATGAAGATCCCCAGATGTTTGAGTTTGGGGATTTTATCTATTTGTTATACTAGATACTAAAAACGCCATGAAGACTTTAATTCGTTGGAGTTTAACCCTAGGAATCCTCATAAATCCCCTTACTAACCTAAATTTAATTCAACCTGCACCCGTCGTTGCTTTATCTCAAGGGGAAATTGTCGAATTTTTGTCGGGAGTGCCTGTTTATAGCTTACTCGATCAGCAAGGCTTGCCCATTGGTCGTCAGTTAGAAGATGGAAGTGTCGTCACCCCCGTATTTATGAGTCGCAAAGAAGCACAAGCTTTTTTGAGAGAGTTGAAAGAGATTGATTCTCAAACAGCTGACTCTTATCGTATTCAAATTCTTCCCCTGAGTCGTATTTACGAAATTGCCAGGGACACTTCCACTAATTCAAGCCGTCTCTTTCTCGATTATATTCCCAGTGCGACAGAATTACGGACTGCTCGTGAATTAGTTAAAGAAAAGGGTCAAAAGTATCCAGGGGATGTTCCTTTATATTTAGCTAAAATTGAATCAGATCAATCTTATTTGACCATTAAGCAAGAGGATCAAGAAGTTGTTCCTATTTTCTTTGAAAAAGCCACTATTGATCGATGGATTGAAACAGTTAGTCAAACTCGACCCGAGCTAGGCCGGGAGATTAGTATTAATGTTATTTCTTTAAGTAGTTTAATTGCTAATTTAGAAAACAATGATAACGAGTTATTAAGAAGTTTGCGCTTTTGGCCCTCTCAGGAAATGATGAAAATTATTCGCTCTAATTCTGAGAATCAACCTCAATAATAGTGTCTATGGACTCTCAGGTGACTATTTCGGGCCGAGAATTAGAACAATGGTATGATTGGGCTAAACAAGAAGCCATATCTGCTCATATCTCACCCTCAGAGGTGGAATGGTTTGTTTTGGCCATGACTTCATTAGATAATTTATCTTTGCGTCTGGGGTTATTTAAAGAGCGATCGCAGATTCCTATCCACTGTCCCTTATCAGAATTAACCCAATTATGGCAACGTCGGGTAAAACAAAGAGTGCCTCTACAATATCTAGTCGGGGTGACTCCCTGGCGACGCTTTTCTTTAAACGTTTCCTCTGATGTCTTAATCCCTCGTCCTGAAACAGAATTAATTATTGATTTTGTCGTTGAAGCGGCAAAAAATAGTTCTAACCCTCATCTATCCTCTGGCCATTGGGTGGATTTGGGGACGGGAAGTGGTGCGATCGCCCTTGGTTTGGCGGACAGTTTTCCCAAAGCAACCATTCATGCTGTCGATACTAGCATCGAAGCGTTAACCATTGCCCAAGAAAATGCCATAAAAGAAGGCTTTTCTTCTCAAATTCATTTTTATCAAGGATCGTGGTGGACACCCTTAGAACATCTTAAAGGACAAGTTAGCGCAATGGTTTCCAACCCTCCTTATATCCCTACTGCCTTATTATCTCAACTAGAACCAGACGTGAAAGAACATGAACCCATACTCGCTTTAGATGGGGGAAATGACGGATTAGATGCAATTAATTATCTCATTAATACTTCCCCGGATTATCTTATTTCAGGGGGCATTTTTTTAGTGGAAATGATGGCTGGACAAGGGAAAAAAGTAGCAAAATTATTACAAGAATCTTCCCACTATCAAGACATTGGCATTTTACCCGATTTAGCAGGAATTGGTCGGTTTGCCTTGGCTTATCGTTATTGAAGGGAGTATTTGAAGGGAGTATTGATACTTTGTTTTAACTATTGTTTAGACTAAGGTCTATCAAATATAATCAAATTAGTTTAAACTCAATCAAATAAATGGATAACATAAGTAAGCAGATTTATAATTATACTGTTCTTTTGGAACAAGAGGCAGTGCGATCGCTAATCTTGTAGGGTGTATTAACGTAGTGTAATGCACCTAATCTTATTTAAAATTGATTCCTGATTGCTTTTCAATGGATTTTAAAGTACCTATGGGAATCGTGTTACCTTGATGAATGGGAACAATAGCTGTCCGTCGTGTTTCACGATTAAATAACTTTAAATGAGAACCTGTTTGTGAAACCTCCATAAAACCCGATTGTTTAAGTTGCTTAATCACTTCTTTAGCTGTTAAACGAGGGGTTTTTGGCATAATTTACAGCTATCCTAAATAACAACTTCAACTGTATCAAACTTTTGGTCTGGATTAATGATATGCTCAGGAATCGGTTCTAAAAGCAACTGAATCGCTTCTTTTAGATTAGCAATAGCTTCCTCTTTAGTGTCCCCACAAGAAGAAATATAATTTAATTCTGGACAAGTTGCTGAAAAAGCTTTTACTTCATCATCCCACTCTAAAATAGCTCTAATAATCATAGGGTAAGTAAACACACAAAATTAAATTATTACTACTAAATAATAATCTATCATATATTTATTAATTTTCGTGACTCTCAAAAGACCCATTTTTCTGATTGTGATTTTGGTTAAATAAGTTAGTAACTGGATCTATACGAAATCCTGGAGCGGTATAATTATCGGGTAAATAATCCGCTGGAATAGTATTATGATTACCGTCACGAATGGCACTATAATGAGGAGATAAAATTTCGATATCTGCTTCGTTACATTTGTCTTGAATATTTTGATGTAACTGAGAATAAATTTCAGCCATTTTTATTGATTCATTCGTATAAGCATTAATTTCGTAGCTAACATAAAAATCATTTAACCCTGTTTGTAAAACAAAGGGTAACGGAGTTTTTAAGATATAATTAGTTGATTGGGCAGCGGCAATTAATACTTCGTGAACTTTTCGCCAAGGAACATCATAACCTAGAGTTATAGTTGTATGTAAAATTAAAGGCCGTTGTAAGTCTCTTTTTAAAGCACTATAATTGATAACATTACTATTAATTATAACAGAATTAGGAATAGTAATTACAACATTTTTTATCGTCCTAATTCGAGTAACTAATAAGTTTTTTTCTAAAACATCTCCTACAGCATCTCCAATTTTTACCCGATCAGAAAGTTGAAAAGCACGAGTATAAATTAAAACTAAACCTGATACCGTATTAGAAATAACTCCCGTTGAACCTAAAGTAAATAGAAGGGCAGCAAAAGCAGACACTCCTTTAAATGCAGGAGAATTAAACCCTGGTAAATAAGGGAAAGCAAACACCGCAGCTAACATAATTGTTAACCAAGTTAATAGTCGATAAGTTGGTTGCGCCCATTCAGGATAAAAGCCCGAAAATTGTAAATTACCTGTTTCTATTTCATTAAAAATAAATTTCAAAAATCGCAAAATATAATAAGTTAAATAAACAATAACACCGACAATAAAAATATTAGGTAAATAACCGATTAATCCACTAAACACAGTATTAATGGCTTTGATTAAATAGTCAAATAAGATATTTCCTACTTTTCTTGTTTGTGGAAAAAATCCTAAGACAATGGGAACAAAAATATAAAGAATAAAAAAAGTTAAAGTAATACGAAATGCTTTAATAATTGTTCTACATATCTTAGTTAGTTTTTCGGCTGACAACAATTCTAGATTTTTGATTCTAATGGATGGAATTAACGTTCCTTGCCAACTGTCTAAACGGATATAAATGTAAGGAAAAATAACAGTAAATAGTTTTAAAATTAACCATAAAATCAATAAACTAATTAATGTAAAAACAGCACCAATAACCCAATAAAAAGGACGGCGTTCAAGTCGATAAGCTTTTAAGGCTTTTTTCATTGCCTTTAAATATTCTTCTGCTAAATTTTCTCGAGACGTTTCTGCTGCTGTTGCATCATCTCCTGTTATGGTCATTAAAGTTTTACTATCAAATAAAAGAACAATAACATTGCCTCGATCATCTAGATCAAAATTATCATCGGTGATTTCAATATTATTATCACTAGCAATATTATTTAATCGACGAGTTATAATATCTGCTCTTTCTTCTGCTGATAAAGAACCATTACCTTTATTAATAGAAAAAAGAGTGCTATGATCCAAACCAACAGGAAAACGTTGATCGGTAGAAATATCTTCTAAACTATAAGTAGGTAAAAAAATACTGTGAGATAGCACAAGTAATAAGCTGATAATGGCTAAAATTATCCTTTGATAAGTCTTAGATTTTTGATAATTTAAACAATAATATTTCATCTGAGTTTTATTCCCTAGCTATCATTGAATCAGTCTATAAAGTAATTGTGCCTAACCATTAAGGTATAAGACCGATTATTTTAGATTAATTTCAGAAATTCTTAGATGTTGATAAACTGTTTTAAACCCCAACTTCTTAAACCTAAATCTAAAGATGTTGTGAAAATAATTGTTAAATTAAGAAAAAACGTTTACAAAGGAAAACAAAGCTAAATCAATACAAAAAAGCCTTTGCTTACTTTTTATGGAACAAATCACACCAATTTCCCTGTTTACTCCCTATTTAGCCCTGCATATTCCTGACGGC
The DNA here is from genome assembly GCA_002172675.1 of unicellular cyanobacterium SU3. GTDB lineage: Bacteria > Cyanobacteriota > Cyanobacteriia > Cyanobacteriales > Microcystaceae > Crocosphaera. The sequence continues at coordinate 58,901 of NETF01000081.1, read as the reverse complement.
TTTTTAAGTCCTGGTGTTAGCTTATTTTGTTGGGTGATTACTCTTGTTTTAATTGCTGTTTCTTTGAACAAAGTACAAAAAGACTATCAAGAAAAAACAGTCCCTTTGATGGGGGTTTGTGCAGCCTTTATTTTTGCAGCACAAATGATTAACTTTCCCATTCCTGGGGGAACCTCAGGCCATTTAGTGGGGGGAACCCTCGCAGCCATTATTCTCGGACCCTGGGCTGGAACTTTAGTCGTAACGGTGGTGTTTATCGTTCAAGCGGTTTTATTCCAAGATGGTGGTTTAACCGTTTTAGGAGCAAATATCTTGAATATGGGACTAATCGGAACCTTTTGTGGCTATTATCTCTATAAAGCCATTCGTTGGTCCCTAGGTCGAAATTCTTGGAAAAGCATGACCATTGCAACGGTAGTGGCATCGTGGTGTAGTGTGGTGATCGCTGCGATCGCAACTGCCTTACAATTGGCCTTATCCGGAACCGTTCCCTTAACGGTATCGATGATTGCGATGGTCTCTTGGCACATTTTTATCGGTGTCGGAGAAGCCATCATCACCGTGATCGCTGTCGGATTTGTTTGGCGATCGCGTCCTGATCTCATCTACGATAGTCCTTTATCTCTTAAGTTAGATGCAGATTAAAGGTTTAATTGTTATCTATAAATATTGATCCCTAACACCCGAACAACAGAAGTAACTCGAACATGACCAATAATTTTTCTAATCAACGTAATCGCTTATTAATACTAACCGGACTAGGCATTGCTCTAATTATCGCCATATTTGTCTCTCCTTTTGCCAGTTCTGATCCCGATGGTTTAGAGAGAGTCGCCCAAGACTTAGAATTTGAAGATAGAGCCATAGAAGATGCTCCAGCCAATAAACTGCCCTTCTATACTGTTTTTGAAGAATACGCCTTACGGGGAGTTCCTGAAGCGGTAGCTACCCCTCTGGCGGGTTTAGCAGGGACTGTAGTCACGTTTGCTGTGGCCTGGGGTGCCGGTAAATTATTAATTCGTCCCTCTGCATCAACCAATAATAAACAAGGGGAAGAGTGATAGGAAAAAATGCAGAATGAAGAATTTAGAATGGTAACAGTATTTTCATTCTAAATTCGCGCATTCTAAATTAAAGATGTTGTTACATATTCATTCTTTCATCAACAATAAAGAAAAACAACCCGATACTTTTTGGCATTCCTTGAATGTTCAAGTGCGACTTTTATGTGCGTTTATCAGTGTTTTTGCCATTGCCCTAACCCCTAATGGACAGTGGAAAACTTGGGCAATTTATGGGGTTGGGGTATTATTAATAATCTTAATTAGCCGAGTTTCTTGGCTTACTTTATTATCGAGGGTAATCATTGAATTTTCTTTTGTGGGAGTGGTGTTATTAGGGACTCTTTTTCGTCCTGAAGGGGATGTAATTTGGTCGTGGTGGATACTACAAATTACCACTACTGGGGTCATGGTATTAGGCAGTGTGACCACTAAGGTGATATTGTCGTTATTGATGTTAAACACATTAATTCTCACCACAGAAATTCCTGATTTATTTAAAGCATTATTAGCTCTAAAAATGCCGCCTTTACTGGTAGCTATTATGGCTTCTATGTATCGTTATATAGATGTATTAAATCGAGAATTTACCGCCATGAAACAAGCAGCCATTTCTCGAAATTTAATGAGTAATGGTAAGATGATTCGTCATGTCATGGGAAATGCTATCGGATCTTTATTTATTCGTAGTTATGAGCGAGGGGAATTAATTTATCAAGCCATGTTATCAAGAGGATATCAGGGTGTTCCTGTGATTCCAGAAAAAATATCTTATACAAAACAAGATATTATAGCTTTGATTATTACCATCGGAATCGTTTTTTGGGGTCAAGTAATTTATCTTTAATTTTGATGAACCAAACAAGAAAATGGCGTTTTATTCCCCCAATTAAAGCATCAGGAAACATACAGATGGCTATTGATAGTTGGTTATTTCGACAATACGAAAATGAGTTAAGTTATCCAATATTACGCTTTTATACTTGGTCAAAACCAACTATTTCTTTAGGATATTTACAAAAAAAATATCCTGATTCTTGGAATCATTTAATCTGGAAAAATGATCCCTTAGATGTAGTGATTCGTCCCACAGGAGGCAGGGCAGTTTTACATCAAGGAGATTTAACTTATATGGTTATTATGTCCTTAGATCATCGTAAAACATTGGATATTTATCAAGATATTTGTCAATTTTTAATTGAAGGTTGGAAAACATTAGGAATTCCCTTACAATATGGCACAGCAAAACGAGGATATATTCATAATTCTAGTTGTTTTAATACTGCAACCATAGCAGACTTAATCACAGTAGAGGGTAATAAATTAATTGGTAGCGCACAAAAACGGGGAAAAAAATCAGTTTTGCAACATGGTTCTATGGTTTTGTCAACTGATAAAGCTTTATTTGAAATGATTTTTAAGCAAGTTGCCCCCTGGAATTTAACCTTAAAAGAACAATTATCTAAAGATTATTCTATCGATAATATTATTGAGGTTTTAACCCAAGTAGTCAAAGAACACTTTAATATAGAATTAATAACACAACCTTTATCAGAAGAAGAATGGCAAGAAATTTTGAAAATTAATAATGGAGAATTAAAAATTAATGTCTAATCAACATGAATCTAAATTATCTCATCTCAATAAAACAGGAGAAGCGCAAATGGTAGACGTTTCTTATAAAAATGTAACCCGTCGTCAAGCTGTTGCCAAAGGAGAAATAAAAATGAAATTAGAAACCTATGAAGCAATAGAAACAGGAAATACCCCAAAAGGTGATGTTTTAGGAACAGCTAAAATAGCGGGTATTATGGCAGCCAAACAAACAGCAAACTTAATCCCATTATGTCATCCTCTACCCTTACAAAAAATAGAGGTAAACATCATAGGAGACGAAACCTTACCCGGTTATCAAATAGAAGCAACCGTTATCACCAAAGCAGAAACAGGGGTAGAAATGGAAGCTTTAACCGCCGTTTCTATTGCCGCTTTAACCCTTTATGATATGGCGAAAGCCTTAGAAAAATCGATGAAAATTGAAAATATAGGGTTAATAAGTAAAACAGGGGGAAAATCTGGGGATTATCAACAAACAATTAACAATTATTAATTATTAATTATTTAAGAACACATCACCTTATTACTTTTCCTGTGTTAAAAGAGGATCTAACTTATTTTGCCCATCGAGAGAATATAAATCATCACATCCCCCAATATGTTGATTATTGATAAAAATTTGGGGAACCGTTCGTTTTCCGTGGGAACGTTGCGCCATTGTTTCCCTAGCTACTTCATCCCCATCAATTTTATACTCAGTAAAATTAACCCCTTTCCACCATAAAAGTAATTTAGCACGGATACAAAAGGGGCAAGTTTGCCAAGTATAGATTTCTACATCCGCTTTCATCTTTTCTGGATGACGACCTAAGAACGAATTAAAAATATTCAACATAGTAATCTTTTATGTTTTTACGTTTATTATTATAAAAGACAAGATAGGCTTGAAGTTAACAGACAATATCTAGGTTATTAGTCCTTGTCCCTTGCCTGTTACCTATTCCCTAAGTCTAGAAAATCTTTAGCTAATCGACAAAAGAAATGATATAAAGGTCATAATAGATGATACAAAAAAATTCACATCATTTGAAAATTAACTGGGGAAAGGTTGTGGACTGTTGTGGGTTGTCGTCATTGATGGGTGGTGGTTCAGAGTTGGAGGATAATCCGCCCTGTACCTTTTCTGTTACCATTAGAGAAGCTCAACTACAAGATATTAAAGCCTTGACAGAGGTTCTTACCCTGAGCTTTCATCCGCCTACAGGGTGGTTATCTTTTTTACAACCTATTTTAAAATTAGGGGTTTATGAAGATTTGCGATCACGTCTTCGGGGAACCATTCCCTATTATTGTTGTTTAGTAGCAGTAGAAAAAAACTCAACCCTTACCAAAACCACAGAAAAGATAATTGGAACCATTGAACTAAGTCTCAAAAGTGGATTTAATGGCCATTATCTCTATATTAGTAACTTAGCTGTGATACAGAGTCATCGACGGCAAGGAATTGCTAAACAACTCCTAGAACAATGTGAACAAATTGCTGCAAAATGGGGATACAATACCCTAAATCTTCACGTTTTAGACGAAAATTATGCAGCTAAAAAATTATATTTAAGTAACGGTTATCAAGTATCTGACACCGAATTAACTTGGCCAAGTTGGCCTTTATTTCGTTCTCAAAAATTGCTCTTACAAAAACAGATAAACCCCCATGTCTAATGATATTTTTAACCAGGAAATAAACCCCAAAAAACGAGAACAAATTGATGATATTCTTCAGAATTTACACGATAAACAACTTTTAGTGATTAATCCCCGTCGTAAAAATGGTTTAATCCTTTATAAACCTTATCATGCCGAATTTGCAGGACCGGGGGCAGCGATCGGGGCTAATTTTGATCACGATGTCCTAGATGTTCTTCCGGTGGGTAAATTATCTTTGAGTATTCCTAGAACTTCTCAAGAACGAATCAATAGTTATTTAATTCGGCGACAATGGGTTAAATTAGCTAAACAGATTAGTGATAATACCATTGCTCAACAAAGGGCCCAAGTCATTTTAAATCAATTTGAACATTGGTTTGATCTCCAAACTGCCAGTGTTTTACCCGATGAAACCTTTGCTTTATTAGTCGGGGTCCTTCCTCAAACCATGAAAAAAGTTCGCACCCAAAGTGAACTCCTGTCGCAATAACTTTTCAAAGAAAATTAAGATTCCTTTGCTAAATTCCCTCTTATCATGGAGTTAGGTCAACATAAGGATTGATTTTCATGGAACTCCTACCCTCAGAAATTCTGGCAACTAATAAATTTGATCAATGTGTTCTCAGTCTTGCCTTAATTAATATTTGTAATCAAGACAGTCCTGTGGGTCAAGCCATGAAACAACGTTACAACGCTTGGAAATCTGAAACAGATGATCCGATTAATAATCCTTGGCTAGATTTGCATCAATTTACTATTTATGTGCCTCATCCCGAACAAACCTATGAAGACACTACTCTAGAAGAAGGGCTAACCTTAGGCCATAACGTCGAGGTTGAACCCATCGTTGATCATGACAGCATTCCCTACAATATTCCCGAAGGAGGTCACTTCGTCGCTGTTTTGAAACAAAATAAGGTCAACGGAGAATTTAGGATTGCAGCCACAGGAATGTTTATTCAGCCTTTAGCTGTTTTGAGTTTAGATATTGTCACCGATCCCGATGAGGGTAAATATGAATCGATGGTGATTAAACATCCCATTATTCGAGATTATCCTCAAGATTTTGTCGAGCAAATTAGTCAATATCTCAATAAAGAAATTCACTTTAAACAACTTCCTAATTTAGTAGGATACGTTGATCAAAGCCAAAACCCAGATTATCGTCAGCCTTCTTGGCAAGAACTCTATTTAGAAGGTCAAGGGGTGAAACTCTTTTAATAATTGATAATTAATAATTAATAAGTTAATTGACAAAGATGAACAATTTTACTAACCACTTGTTCAATGGTTAAACCATCAGTATTTAGTTTGATCGCATCATTCGCTTTAAGAAGAGGAGCTAAAGTACGATGGGTATCTTGATAATCTCTTTGTTCAATATCCCGTTCTAATTGTTGAATATCAATATTATCTTGTCCTTGAGACTGAAAATCCCTTAATCGTCGTCTTGCTCGTTCTTGAACTGATGCCGTTAAGAAAATTTTCACCTCTGCATCAGGAAAAACATTAGTACCAATATCTCGTCCTTCAGCTACAACACCCCCAAATTTTCCTAATTTTTGTTGATAGTTAACTAATTTTTCACGAACCGCAGCATAAGCAGAAATAGGAGATACTAATGCGGTAATTTGAGGCGTACGAATCATTTTAGTCACATTTTCGCCATTAATCATCACTTGTGGCGGTTGATCATCGGAGGAGGGAATAAATTTTAGATCCGCTTGGGACACTAATTCTGCGATCGCACTTTCATCCTCTACGGGGATTCCTGAGTTGAAGACTAACCAGGCAATCCCGCGATACATCGCCCCAGTGTCCAAATAAGTTAAATTTAAGGCTTTTGCCACTCTACGGGTAACGGTGGATTTTCCGGCACCGGCTGGTCCATCAATGGCAATAATCGGTTTTCGGACTCGTAAGATCACATTATCAATGAGTCGAGTTGACCCCACATAAGCTGCGATCGCTAATAACCCGGCTTCTTCAATGGTATCTAAGGGTTGTAAGGTTTGAGGATGGACACATTCAACATATTGAAGTGTTATAGGAGAATAAGAGGTTATTTTGTCTTTAACACAAGCTATTAAGACATTACTGTGTCTTTCTCCGGCCATAAAAGCTTGTTTGCCTGCTTTTAACCCTTGATATAAAGCGATCGCTTCTTTTTTTTCTTCTGGTGAAAGATATTGATTACGAGAACTATAAGCCAGTCCAGAAGGTTCTCGAATAATCGGACAACCTTTGATAACAACCGGTAAGTTTAAATCCTTGACCAGTTGACGAATAATAGCCAGTTGTTGCGCGTCTTTTTCCCCAAAATAAGCCACATCGGGACTAATAATATTCAACAGTTTGGTGACAATGGTGGCCACTCCTTGAAAATGCCCCTGTCGAAACGGTCCGCACAACGACGAGATCATTGTCGGAGGGGGCATCACCTCAGTGGGTTGCTCAAAAGTGCCATTGATGCCCATTTCTTCAGGAGTTGGGGCAAAAATTGCTTTCACTCCTGATTGTTCGCATAGTTGTGCGTCTGTTTCGAGTTGACGAGGATACTGGCCTAAATCTTCGTGGGGGGCAAATTGTAAGGGGTTAACAAAAATGCTAACCACTACCACATCTACCTCAGCCATAGCACGATTAATTAGACTGAGATGACCTTGATGTAAGGCTCCCATGGTAGGTACTAAGCCAATGGTTTGCTTGTCCTTTTTAGAAGCTAAATAGGTACGTAACCCGGCCACAGTTTTAAACAGACGCATTTGTTTGCTATTAATTAACGTCCCAATATTTCCAATTGTACTGGAGCTACCCCACTATTAAGTAAGCCAATAACATTGGCTGCTCCTTTGGATAAGTCTATCACTCGACCGTGGATGTAAGGTCCGCGATCGTTGATACGGACGATGACAGAACGACCATTATGGAGATTCGTGACTCGGACTTGAGTCCCAAAGGGTAAGCTTTTGTGGGCTGCGGTTAAGCCGTTTTGATTATAGCGTTCTCCATTAGCGGTTAGACGGCCATGGAACCCAGGTCCGTACCAAGAGGCCATTCCTTTACGACGACTGGTGACAGGGCGAACACTGGCTAAGCCGGATTCTTGATTAGAGGCTTGCTCAGGCTTGATAATGGCTGTTAAAGGAGGGGCATCTCCCATCAGTCGTCTGAGGCGGTTAGTGGCTTGTAAAGCGTCCACTGCTTGATTACGGGTGGTATCGGGTAATATAACGCCTTTATCGAGTTTGATGAGTTCTTCGGAATCTAATTTAATACTATGAGTTTGGTCAGAATTTAAGCTAACCGTTAAGTTTTCTGCTTTAAAAGTGCTATCTTGACTCAGTTTATTTAGCCGTTGAGCGAAGGCTTTAGCACGATTAAGGGCTTCGCTTTCGATTTGGCTGGGATCCATGTCATCTCCCTGTTCTTTAAGGGCTGCTAAGTCAGCTTTTGACCCTAAGAAAGTTAAAACTGGAATCTGACGAATTTTTAGGGTAACTGCCAGTTGATATTGCCATTGATGGAGATGAAGTTTGGCTATCTCCTTTGAAGACATTTTAGGGTTGGCATGGGTTTCGATTGGCCCTAAACTGACAACATTCTCCGTCTGGAAATTGGAACTTTCTTGGGCTATCAGCGTCCCAATGCCTAGGATTTCTCCTATTTGCTCTACCTTCCCACTGGTATCAGATGCTTCTGAACCCTGTAAGGAAACACCGATAATGGTAGTGGTTCCTACAGTTGTCAATAAGGCAGTTGTTAGTCCGGTCCAAAATTTCTTATTCATAGATCCTTTGTTAAGTGAGTTGTTCAACCCCTGGAAATTCTTGTGATTGAATGGATTTTCCAACTTTGACTCCTCACAGAACTGCGTTTTACATTTCTTAAACCTTTACACAGTAGCATGAATTTTCCAGGGGGTGTCCTATTCGTGATAATCATTCGGAATAGTTTTCATTGAATCTTTAAATAAAGGTTTACAGGAAAAAGAAGATCAATTAAGATGATAGATTTACTTAAATCTCCTTAAAAACGATCCGTGAAACTAATGTGATCTAGTTGACACTTAAGAAAGGATTAAGGTGGCAACCTTTGACTCTGTAAGAAGATGAACCTTGTAACATCTCAGATGACATTGGACCGAAGTTTCAGTATTTATACGGAAAAATAAGTGTGACATTTTAAACATCATCACCCTGAAAAATCTAAAAATTTTGATCGTTGTGATAGATTTATATTAGATTTTCCAATAACCTATTGACAAATTAACAAACATACCGAGAGGATCTTTGTCAGGGATTTCACCATTGTCAATCTCTGCTAAGTTAGACTAAAGTAGAGAAACAAACCTGTTTGGATTTGCATTATGTTAGCCATCGCCATCAGTTATTATTGGCTTATTGCCTTAATTGTCTTCTGTGTATGGTTTAAGGTATTTTGGACTGATGAAACAACAGCTAAAAACGATTTATCCTCTTGGCTGGTTCTTGTTATTGGTGCTAGTTTCTGGGTAGTGGTCATTCCTTTTGCTAATTTAGAATTAGTGTTAAAAGCCTATTCGATCAATCATTAACCAGTGAAAATCGAGAATTGTTTGTTCTTAAAAGAATTATTACCTAAAAACCAATTACGCGAAACTCCCCATTCTGGCTATCATTGGGATGGTAGTTCACAACGCTTTTTTGAAGGTTGGTATTATCGGATTAGTTTACCTCAATGGGATCAAAGTTTTGCTTTTATGTATTCTATTGATGATCCCGTTGGAAACAAATATTATAGTGGTGGTGCTGCGCAAGTTTTAGGAGAAAATAATAACTATTTATACCGCATTTTTCCCGATATTAAAAGATTTTGGGCAAGTCAAAAAGAATTAGCTTTATGTCATTGGAAACAAGATAATCTTAACCGTAAACCTCAAGTTCTTGAGTCGAGTATTTTTACAGAAACAGTAACAGAAGGATATCAAGCAACTGCTACTTTAAATCAGGGATATATTGAAGATCCTATTACTAACAATTATTGTCGTTGGTGTTATGATATCAAGCCTATAGATGGTTGGGGAAACCGTTTTTGTCCTCAACAAGCAACAGCAGGATGGTTATCGTTTTTGCCGATTTTTGACCCAGGATGGCAAGTTTTAATGGCGCATGGATTAGCCACTGGTTGTATTGATTGGAATGGCAAAAAGTATGAATTTAATGACGTTCCTGCTTACAGTGAAAAAAATTGGGGGCATTCTTTTCCAAGTAAATGGTTTTGGATTAATTGTAATAGTTTCAATGAAGAATCTGAGTTATCTTTGACGGCTGCAGGTGGAATTAGACAAGTATTCAACTGGCAAGAATCTATAGGTATTATTGGGATACATTATCAAGGCAAATTTTATGAATTTAGCAGAGAAAATAGTCAGTTATCTTGGCAAATTAAACCGTGGGGAAATTGGATAATGGAAGGAGAAAATGCAGACTTTTTAATTAAAATTCAAGGAAAAACAGACGACATCGGTAATTATGTTAGGGTTCCTACTGCTGAAGGGCTACAGTTTCTTTGTCGTGATACTACTCAAGGAAATTTAAGCCTAGAATTATATAATAACGAAAAGAAACTAATTCTAAAAGCTACCAGTTCTTTAGGCGGCTTAGAAATTGGTGGTTCGCCTTGGGATCAAGATTGGATTTATGGAAAATAGTATAAATTACATCAGAAAATTGGTTATTTAAAAGTTATATTTATAATAATTAAACTCATAAAAAAATTTCTAAAACTTAATTTACTTAGTGTTTTATGAAAGTTGGTATTATTCGAGAAGAAAAAAATCCCCCAGATTCTAGAGTTCCTTTAACTCCAGAACAATGTCAATATTTAATGCAAAATAACCAAGATTTAGACATATTTATTCAATCAAGTGAAAAACGATGTTTTTCTGATTCAGAATATAAAGAAAAAAATATTTGTGTTCTTGAAGATGTTAATAACTGTGATATTTTACTAGGAGTCAAAGAAGTTCCTATTAATTCTTTAATCCCTAATAAAACCTATTTATTTTTCTCTCATACTCATAAAAAACAACCTTATAATCGTAAACTATTACAAACTATTTTACAAAAAAAGATTCATTTAATTGACTATGAATGTCTCTGTGATAACGAAGGAAAAAGAGTCATTGCGTTTGGTCATTGGGCTGGTGTTGTTGGGGCGCATAATGCTATATTAGCCTGGGGAAAACGTCAGCAAACCTTTGATTTAAAACCTATGCACCAATGTCATGATTTTGCTGAAGCGAAGACTTATTATAATAATAATTTATTACTTCCTAATTTTAAAATTGTGATTACAGGAGATGGAAGAGTTAGTAATGGTGCAGCAACGGTTTTAAATTTAATGAATATCAAAAAAGTATCACCTCAAGACTTTTTAACTCAAGAATTTTCTGAGCCTGTTTATACACAATTATCAGTCAAAGATATGTATGCTAAAAAAGAAGAAAATATCTTTAACGAATCTGATTATTATGAACATCCAGAAAAATATTATTCTATCTTTGAACCCTATACAAAAGTCAGTAATATTATGATAAATGGCATTTACTGGGAGAAAAAAGTACCTATATTTTTTACAAAAGATGATATGAAAAAAGATGATTTTAAAATAAAAGTTATTGCAGATGTTACCTGTGATATTGCTCCAAATGCTTCGATTCCTTGTACTATAAGATCATCTACTATTGAAAATCCTATTTATGGTTATGATCCTAATTTAGAAACAGAAATAAAGCCATTTCAACCAGAAAGTATTGATATTATGGCTGTCGATAATTTACCTAATGAATTACCGCGTGATGCTTCAGAAGACTTCGGAAATCAATTAATTGAAAGAGTTTGGGATGAATTGAAAAAAACTGATAGTAAAATGATTAATGAGGCTACTATTACTATTAATGGACAGTTAAATAAACCTTATGAATATTTACAAGATTTTGTTCAACCCTTCTGAAGTTAGTAAACTGTGAAACCAAAAAGTAACTTTCGTGAGACGAATTATTCATTATTAATTATTCATTATCAATTTAAGAGTCCCCACTAGACTAACTTGTATCTAGAGATTTATGATCAGAAGATAAGTCTTTCACTAAGAAAGAATAATCAAACCATTAAGGAAAAAGATTATGAGCGAGCGAGAATTCGATTATGACTTAATCATTATAGGTGCAGGAGTGGGGGGACACGGTGCAGCCTTACACGCCGTCAAATGTGGCTTAAAAACCGCCATTATCGAAGCAAAAGATATGGGAGGAACCTGTGTTAACCGTGGTTGTATTCCCTCAAAAGCCCTTTTAGCAGCCTCAGGAAGAGTGCGAGAATTACAAAATGCCCAACATCTCTACAATTTAGGAATTCATATCGAAGGGGTAGACTTCCAAAGACAAGCGATCGCCGATCATGCCCTTAGTTTAGTCAATAAAATACGCGGGGATCTCACCAATAGTTTAAAACGCCTCAAAGTAGAGACTATTCGCGGTTGGGGAAAAGTCATTGACACCCAAAAAGTCAGTGTTCTCACCGACGATGGAGAAAAAACCCTCACTGCCAAGGATATTATGTTATGTCCTGGCTCAGTGCCTTTTGTTCCCCGTGGCATTGAAATCGATCATAAAACCGTTTTTACCAGCGATGAAGCCGTTAAATTAGACGTTTTACCCCAATGGATCGCGATTATTGGTAGTGGTTATATCGGTCTAGAATTTTCCGACATTTACACCGCATTAGGGTGTGAAGTGACCATGATCGAAGCATTAGACAACCTAATGCCCGGTTTTGATCCCGAAATCTCAAAATTAGCTGAAAGAACCCTACTAAAAGCCCGTGATATCGAAACCTATTCCGGGGTATTTGCCACCAAAGTTACCCCAGGCGCACCCGTTACCATTGAATTAACCGACGCTAAGACAAAAGAAGTGATCGATGTCTTAGAAGTGGATGCTTGTTTAGTGGCGACTGGAAGAGTGCCGGCAACCAAAAATCTTGGCTTAGAAAACCTTGGTATTGAAACCGATCGCGGTTTTATCCCCGTCAACGACAAAATGGAAGTATTACGAGATGGTGAACCCGTTCCCCATCTTTGGGCAGTGGGAGACGCAAACGGGAAATTGATGTTAGCTCACGCAGCATCCGGGCAAGGAGCGATCGCTGTCGAAAATATGTGCGGACGCGACAAAACCATCGATTATCGTAGTATTCCAGCAGCAGCCTTTACCCACCCCGAAATCAGTTACGTGGGGCTAACGGAACCAGGAGCCCGTGAATTAGGGGAAAAAGAAGGATTTGAAGTCGCAACGGTTAAAACCTACTTTAAAGGCAATTCTAAAGCCCTGGCAGAAGGAGAAACCGATGGCATCGCTAAGATTGTGTTCCGTAAAGATAACGGAGAACTTTTAGGGGTGCATATCATGGGTATTCACGCCTCCGACTTGATCCAAGAAGCCGCCAATGCGATCGCTCAACGTCAAAGTGTCGAGAAACTCTCGTTTAATATTCATACCCATCCCACCCTATCAGAAGTATTAGACGAAGCCTTTAAACGGGCTGAAGCTAGAGTTTAGTTTAAGTAGGGAGTAGGGAGCAGGGAGCAGAGGGAGAAAAATATTAATTTTCTTCCCGAACCCCGAACTCCGAACCCCGAACCCCTGCCATCTTAGAATTTCTTGACGCAATGGGGAAAAAACCCCTTAGAATAAGTAACGTTAGGTATCAAAACCGAAAAAAGGGTAAACAATATATGACACCATCTTTAGCTAATTTCTTATGGAGCCTCGTCTGGGGAACCGTTATTGTCGTTATCCCCGTCGTCGTTGGACTGGTATTCATCAGTCAAAGCGATAAAATCAAGCGCAACTTCTAAGCTTGTTGGAATCAACCCCATCCTTAGTTGGGTGGGGTTAGCTTCATTATTTAGTTATATTAGTAATACGAAAAAAGTTTACCCGGTTGGGTATTCTAAGACTGAAATATTAAAGAAAATTCGCTACCATAGCAGATGAAAACGGAGAGCGATAATGGTTAATTTTGGGCTGAACTCAGCCAGTGTCCTCGGAATTTTTTTAGCTGTTGCCGGAGCCGGTTTATACTTCTTGCGAACGGTACGGCCAGAACTATCGAGGGATCACGATATATTTTTTGCAGCAGTCGGCTTATTATGCGGACTGATATTATTGTTTCAAGGATGGCGACTTGATCCGATTCTACAATTTGGACAATTTTTGTTAACAGGGTCGGCCGTATTTTTTGCCGTCGAGACTATTCGCTTAAGAGGAGCCACCACCGAACAAGCAAAACGAGGTTCTTCTTATGTCGATGATGATCGTCGAGTGAGTAAAACTCGAGTATATACAGAAGCAGAACTCGATCGCCTAGAACCTTACGAAGAAGAAGAACCCACCTATCGTAATAACCCTCGTTTACAGGGATACGCTGATCCGCGCAGTAATCGGGGTTACACAGAGGATGACCCGAGAACACCGAGAACTCGTCGTCGTCCTCCCAGTGATCCCTACGGCGATCGCCCTTCCCCTAGACGGCAAACCCGTCCGAGTCGACCGACAACGGAAAACTATGATGCTTGGGGTAGTCAGGATGATATGTGGGAAGATCGCCCCCAAAAACGTCGTCCCAGTCGTCCTCGTCCCGAAAGCTCTTCCCCACAAACCCCCTCTCGCCCCCCTCGGAAACGCCGTCCTCGTCCCAGTAGTCAGACAAAAGGTTATCCTTCCGGTCCAGAGGAAACACCAACCACTACCGACTATGTGGACTATCAACCCATTGACTCACCTGAAAGTCCTAGAAAGCGCGGACCTAGACCCTCAAAACCAGAGGATAATTATGAAGGCGATCGCCCCTCAGATCTCTCTAATTTTGACTATTAACAATAATGCTCTACTGTAAACGAGGTAGAGGGTCAAAAGGAGAGAAAATAAAGGTGACAAGCGTTTTTCAGCAGAGGGAGTTTTTATCAATGCTCCCTGCTCCTTTGTCCCTGCTCCTTGGCTCACAGGTTCCCTCATCTTCTCAATCTTCCCCTAATTTCATAAAAGCGATCACATCTCAATCCCTCAAGCTACTAATAAGAATAGGCTTAATTAGTCTCCTAAGCTCTTGTAATGCCTTCAACCGTCCCGAACCCTCGGCGACCCTTAATAGTCGTTACAATGATCAACAACCGGCTCTTAGTGGTGATGGTCGTTGGTTAGCGTTAGTCTCTAATCGTAACAGTAGTAACAAGATTTTGCTCTATGATCTGCGTAGGGAAAAATTTATGGATCTTCCAGGGTTAAATCAAAGTAATGTAATTCTAGAAAGCCCTAGTTTAAGTCGTACGGGACGCTATTTAGTCTATATTTCCAGTGTACAAGGACGGCCAGACGTAGCACTTTATGATCGCGCCACTCGACAGGCAGAACTCTTAACCCAAGGTTATCGTAATTGGGTGAGAAATCCTCAAATTAGTGCTGATGGACGCTACATTGTTTTTGAAACCGCACGACGGGGACAATGGGACATCGAAGTATTAGATCGCGGGCCATTAATTGAATTAGATATTCCCGATGGTACACCAGTGACCAATGACCCGTGATCAGTTATTCGTTTAGGATGAGATCCTCGTGAAATATTGTCTTATTACTTGGATAGTTATCATTAGTAGTCTGGTGACAGGATGTACTGGTTATCCTCGTTATCTTAATTTTCCTTTTGATGGAGGGGGACGGGGATTAAATAGTCGCGCTTCTGACTTGGAACCTCAAGTTACGTCTACTTATATCGTCTTTATTTCTGATAGAAATGGTTCCCAAGACGTTTATCTTTTTGATGCTCAACAACGACAACTTATTGCTTTACCTGGGTTAAATGCGTTAGATGAAATCGCATCCCATCCGTCTATTTCTGAAAATGGTCGTTACGTTGTTTTTGCTAGTAGTCGTCAGGGAAAATCTAATATTTATGTTTATGATCGCCAAACGGAACAAAAACGCAATTTAACCGCTAATTTACAAGCAGAAGTCCGTAACCCTATCATTAATGCTTATGGAACTCAAATTGCTTTTGAAATTGCCCAAGACGGACAATGGGATATTATGATTTACGATGTATCGGGTACGCCTCTAGAATTCCCATAAAAACGTTTATTCAGCTTTTTTAAGTAATAAGAAAACTATCCAACAACTTAAAGTAAGTTTTTTTCTTCTTCCCCTAAATTCTCCTAATTTCCACTTTTGGCTACTTTTCACTGATATCAACTACCTATTCTTACTCAAAATATCTATATTTTTTTACACTGACATCCTTTGTTGATAGCATTATTCTGAAATTTAGTTGAGATCATTGTTCAAATAAATTTTTATGAATAATACTATTGAATTAAAAGTCTGGACCAACCTAGCTTTAGATATTTGTCCTAAGTGCCAAAGTAAAGGTTTATTAATTAAATCTCAATCGACATTAACCGCTATTTTAGTTTGCTCAAAATGTTCCTCTGAATATTATATGTCTGCTATCCGAGAACGAGGAGCTTATCAAAGAGAGACTTGATGATACTTTGGTATTTTTATAATATCTGATAATCCCTAACCCTTATTTTAAATTATGTTTTATTTCTCCATATATTTTTCAGTTTGCTTTAAAGGGATAAAACCATATCGACTATATAATTCATGAGCATCAGCAGTAGCTAACATCCAGCGTTGTAAATTTTGAAGGTCTGGATGTCTTATTATACATTCGACCAACCACTTTCCCAGTCCCTGTCCTCGATACTCTTCTATAATAAAAACGTCTGCAAGATAAGCAAAAGTAGCGTAATCTGTCACAACACGACCAAAGCCAATCTGTTTATTGTTTTTAAAAAGTCCAAAACAAAGAGAATTGTCTATAGATTTTTGTATAGTTTTTTTGGGTCTAGCTTTTGCCCAATAGGAACAATTGTTCAAGAAATAATAAATTAACTCAAGATCCAATTTGTCTCGACAATCGCTGATAACAAATTCTTTATTTTCCCACCTCATAAATTTATCCCAAAAGCATTTTAACTATTATTTTAGAGGTTGACAAAGCAAAAAGAATCTCTTACCAGAGCTACAGTTTATTAATGGTGTTGTAGATTTTTAAAATCAGCTTCAAATCTCTGTTGCTTTTTTTAAACGGTATTGTGTAGTCTGAGTTTTTATACCAAGGTGTAATTCTTTGGTAAAGTTTCGATTAAAGATTTCATTTTTCCCCTCATGAAATTTTCAAAGGTTCTCGTACTAAACGAATATATAAATGTTTAAAGGTTGAACGAATTATCCTAGGAAGTCCAAAATCAATGGGCATTGTTTTATCAGGTAAACGCCAATCATTGACTTGTAATTGAATAGGATGGCATAAAGGAAATTCGATGTCTGCAACATCGCTAGTTAATCCGAGTCGTTTTTGAGCTGCCCAGGTAGGAATCGATGAAGGAGATACTTTTAAGAGTTCAATCATAGCGCAGTCCAAAGCAAAAACGTCCCCAGAAGCTCCCAAAATGCCCAATTCCCTTGGTTCACCGTTACTTGGCCCATTACCCTTGTGGGCGATAATACCGTCAATAATGGTTAAATTTGGAGCGATCGCTCTAGCGGTTTCTACCAACATCTCCCCAAAGCGATCGCTATCTTTTCCGGCTTCCATGTGCCACCAAGCTTTCATTTTCCCCGGAACACAACCAAATAAATTTTTTACCCCCAAGGTTAATGTCAATTGAACATGGGACTTAACCTTAGGCAAGTTAATCACGACATCCGCATCCATCGCTTCTTTAGACAAGCGTAAATGATTAAACTGATCACTATCATGGCTATAACGTTTGCCTTGAAATTCCACCACTTCTAAGCCCAACTCCTCCATAATAGACCCGTAACCGTTGGCTAAGGCAACCCCACGGGCTGTGCCAAAGGCTGGACTATCCCCTAAAAACGGCGTTCCACCGGCTTCTTTAACCAATTGAGCCACACAATACACCATTTCAGGACGAGTTACACATTCTTTGGTGGGACGACTTCCCGTCAATAAATTAGGTTTGAGTAGGACTCTTTGTCCTGGTGTCACAAAAGACTTGATTCCTCCCAAGGGTTTTAAAAGCTGTTGTAAAGAGGCTTGAAGTAAGGGCAAATCGTAAGAATGGGCTGATAATAAACTAACGCTAGACATAAATGATTATTTTTAGTTGGGTTATTTAATATGTTAGTGAAAATTAAAAAAAAAAATTTTTTACTGCTCCATTTTTCTCAAGAGTTGCTAAGATGCTAAAAACTGTTAGCTCTAGATTTATCATTTCTTGAGACTGATGGCTAAACGTAATGGATTCTACAAATAACAAAATGCTTAAACAATTATTATGGAAAGGGTGTCTCGGCGTAGTTATTTGCGCCACTGGTTTTGGGGGATTTCCCGCTTATAGTCAGCCAGAAGCAATGATCGCTCAATCGTCTTCTGAAATGGCTAATTCAGATATACCACAAGAAGACTTAAAAAAATTTGCCGATGCGATCGCGGATTTACGGGCGATCGACGAAGAAACTCAGCAAAAAATGATTGAAGCGGTTCAAGCCACAGGAATGTCTCCTGAAGAGTTTATGAAAATTGGCAAACAAGAAGACACTCAAATGAATCTGTCTGCTGATAAACAAATGCAGTTTGAAGAAGCGTTAGAAGCCGTTAGAGAACTTAACGAAGAAGATCGTAAGAAAAAACGAGTGGCTGTTAAAGAGGCTGGTTTAGAAATTTCACGGTTTAACGAAATCGGCAGAATTGTCGAAAATAATCGTGATCTTCAAAAGAAAGTCGTTGAAATCTTGTCTCAATAATTCAAGGCAATAGGCAAAAGTATTGATCCTTCTTGCCTCCGAGGTTTTTGCCTCGGTGTACAGTGTGGTGATGAGAGTTTCTGGTACAGTGGTGATGGGAACGTCTGCCCATTTCGCCCCATACCAGGAAAAGCCTATAATTTTCGGCTATGGAGTCAAAATAGATCGTGAAAAGTCAAACAGAGGCTTAAAATGTTTTAGATAGCACTAATTTTTATTTCTATGTTTAACTGGTTTCGCCGTAAAATTAATAAGACCGAATCTGAACAAGTTTCAGAACCCACTGAACAAACCCAAACCCCTGAAGTAGAACCTTCAGAAGAAAAAAGCGATCAAGACGATTATCTCAATTGGGCAAAAACGGCATATAAAAATATTCAACAACGTCAAACTCCCTCAACTTCGCAGCCAGAGGAAACAGAAACCGCTTCAGAAACCACAGATAATCAAGTTACAGAGGTTGAACCAGAAACTCCTCAAAAGTCTGATTCTCCTGTAAAAGAGAAAACAGAGGGAACACCAGCGTGGATGCAAAAATCCGATCGCTTAGAAGCCCTCAAAGAAACGGCCATGGAAAAAGCGACGGTTGAGGACACATCCCCTGTAACCTTTGATGAGGAATTCGTCTGGTCAGCCAAAGTTTTAGCCGCCCAAGGCCGGGCCCCTGACGATGTTTCACAAGAAGAAATTAACTGGTTAAAACGTCTACGTCAGGGTCTAGGAAAAAGTCGGCGCGGGTTAGTTAACCAACTGAAATCTATTGTCGGTCAAGGGCCGCTTAATGAAGATGCGGTCATGGAAATTGAAGCTCTGTTATTACAAGCAGATACAGGGATAGAAGCAACAGATTATATTATTTCTACGTTACAAAATAAACTCTTAGAAGAAGCACTTCCCCCAGAACAGGCACTAGAATACCTCAAAAGCATTTTAAGAGAGATTTTAGACCGTCCTTTGCAAAAAGTGGTTAACCCTGGGTTTGCCCCAGAAAAAGGGGTTTTAAATATTTGGCTATTAACGGGGGTCAATGGTGCCGGAAAAACCACAACTATCGGTAAATTAGCTCATTTAGCTCAGCAATCTGGCTACAATTGTATTATTGCTGCTGCTGATACCTTTAGGGCTGCGGCTGTTGAACAAGTTAAGGTTTGGGGTGAAAGAAGCAACACCCCTGTTATTGCGAACCCTGGCAAAAATACAGACCCGGCTGCAGTTGTATTTGATGGTATTTCTGCAGCCCAAGCCCGTGACGCTGATTTATTATTGGTAGATACGGCCGGAAGACTACAAAATAAAAAGAATTTGATGGCAGAATTAGCAAAAATTCGGCGTATTATTGATAAAAAAGCAGAGAAGGCGCAAGTAGAATCTTTGTTAGTTTTAGATGCAACTTTAGGACAAAATGGGTTACGTCAAGCGCAAGTTTTCTCTGAAGCAGCCAATTTAAGTGGAGTCGTTTTGACAAAATTAGATGGAACCGCAAAAGGGGGTGTTGCTTTAGCGGTTGCCCAACAATTAGATTTACCTATTCGTTTTATTGGTGTTGGGGAAGGAATTGAAGATTTACGACCTTTTTCTAGTTATGAATTTGTTGAGGCTTTATTGAACGAATGATAGCATTTTTTTAAAAAAAGATTGCTTTGGGAGATTTTCACAGAAACTTAAAGGTTAATGTTGAAAATCCCCCTCGCAACGATCGGTTCAGCAACCGATTTTCATAGGGGTCAACGGCCATTGACCCCTACTTTAATGTTGGGGTACCCAAACCGATACAGAACCTGCTAAACAGGGAAACTCGCCCCAGCCTTCTTCGTTAGTCACGACGGGTTCTTCGACGTGTTCAGTCAGGTCGATGTAAGTTTGGTTAGCTTGACCCACTTCCATCCATTTTGACCCTTCTTGACGATTACTTAGCACTACAGCCATACTGTTAGGATGTTCTTCATCTCCCAGACGGGTCCAACCGATGATACTGTTATCATCAAAATAATCATACTGTTCCCCATAGGCATATTCTTGACGAGCTTGTAGAAATTTATCAATCATCCACTGATGGGCATCCATATGAATTTCGTATTCACCACCATCATTCCCAGTATCTTTATAATGTGCGCCGTAATAGTCGGCGTAAAAAACACAAGGATAACCATCTCTTCTTAAAAGGATTAGAGCATATGCGAGGGGTTTAAACCAACTCTCAACAACTGATTCTAAAGACTGTAACGGTTGAGAATCATGGTTTTCTACTAACGTTACTGTCAAAGTAGGTTGCTGTTGTACTAAGGTTCCGTCAAATATTTGACGCATATCATAGTCGCCACCTGTTTTACTCGCTTCACAAAAATTGTAGTGTAAAGGTGCATCAAATAAGGCTACATCTCCCCCGGTGACTTCGATAAAATAATTCAAAGCGTCGATGTCGCCAGACCAATATTCTCCGACGGCAAATAATCGTTTGCCACTATAACGACGAACATGATTCAGCCATTGCGGAAAAAATCCTGCTTTAACGTGCTTGACTGCATCAAATCGAAACCCGTCAATATTGGTTGTATCTACATACCATTCGCCCCAATATTTCAATTGCTCTCTGACTTCTTCACATTCCATATCAAGGTCACAACCCATCAAATAAGCGAAGTTACCTTTTTCTAAGTCCACTTGTTCGTCAAATTTTTTGTCTTTGAACAAATAAATGGCGTTCATGTTTTCATCGTAAACATTGTGATCGACCGCATCAAAATGCCACCAGTGCCACTCAAAGTCAGAATATTTACCTTGACGACCCGGAAAAGTAAAATGAGTCCAAACTTTGACCTTTTGTAACTCTGCGATCGCCTCATGACGGTTTTCCGGATTCATGGGTGTTGCTTCGGTTTCTTCTTCTTTGTCAGCACCGAGTTTATGATTGAAAACCATATCGGCATAAACGTGCATCCCCGCTTCTTGAGCAACTTTAATGGCGTTGATATATTCTTCTTTTGTGCCATATTTAGTCCTAACTGAACCTTTTTGATCAAATTCACCTAGATCGAACAGATCGTAAACACCATAACCAACATCGTAACCACCGGCTGTCCCTTTGTAAGCAGGAGGTAGCCACACAGCAGTAATGCCAGCTTTCGCTAAATCTGCTGCATTTTCTGCCAATTCATTCCACAAGGTGCCATCTGGCTCGTTATACCAGTGGAAATACTGCATCATTACGCCATTAAACTTAGACATATCAAAACTCCTGCTATCTTTGCAGAAAAAATTACTTGTTTTTCAATGCTTATTCTTAAGTTCAATAAATTCGCAGCGACAGTATTTTTATAGAACTATGGATTGTTTTTAAGTGCTAAAAAAACTTGCTGTTATTTTATTGTATCTATAGCATGAAAGCTTAACATTATTTTTAACATTTGTCAAGATTTTACTAATACTATTTAACCTCAAAAAAGAAAGCAAAAAGAGTTGTTTTGCCTTTAAATTTCTTGTTTTCTAAAACAATTTGCTTTATTAAAAACTAAAATAACCTATAAAGACCTTTTTCAGAAAATCCCCCTTGTTATCTGTATTGCGAGCTATGTTATAGGTTTTCTCTCTCTTAAGAGGTATATGCTTATATTTTTAGTATTCCTTATTGCCTATTTCTTAAAGCTAAAAGACTTTGCACCTCGCAAGAATGAGACTAGCTATCGTCTTGAGTCTCTCAGTCTATTCTTGAAAATTTTAAAAGCTCTTAAAAAGTTAGTGTTTAACTTTTACACTTGTTGTCATCAAGATGCCTAAAATAATGGCAAATATCCCAGAAGTAATAGCAATAGGTAATGTATCTAAGTGACGGATAGAAATAGCAACTAAAGCCCAAATAAAAACAGCAGAATACACTTTATCTTTTCGAGTGATTCTAACTAAAATACCAACGACTGCTGCAATAACAATCATAATTATTGTCCACACCACATTAGACAAACCCAACCCATCCCATTTAATCCAAGATAAGGCCAACGCAAAATTAAGAATAGTCGCTACAGTAATCCAACCAAAATATACACTAATAGGAAAATTAACTAACCATTTTTGTTTTTTAGACATCGAGTTGATAGAAATTCCTAATTTTGAATAGAGTAAAAGCAAAGACACTAAAATAACTAACATTGCCACAGTAGATAAAACAAAAAGACGGGATAAAAATAAAAATACCCAAACAATTTGAGCTAGACTACTAACCACTAAATAGTAACCCATTCTTTGTAAATAAGGATTTTCTCGATTATTTGGTAAAGCTTGATAAATAGCCAAACTAATTAATCCTAAATAAATGAGTCCCCAGATAGCAAAAGCATAACTGGCAGGAGTAATCAAAACATCCTTAAAAAGAGTGTTAGAAATCTCTCCGATGGTTAAACCATTAATCGGAGCAATATTGGCTAATACGTTAGTAAAAAAAGTAGCTAAAATAGCCAATAAATTAGCCCATTGTCTAACAATATTTTTGTCCAATTTCATAATTAACAATGTTTAAATTTTTAACGCTAAAAAATAGAAGCTAAGAATTATGCTTAATTCTCAACTTCTTTAAAAGTTAACATTAATTTCTACAATAAACTATCTCTCTTAAGAGGGTTTAGGATAACTTCTTGCATAATAATCAGAAGCAACCACCTCAAGAACTTCTCCTGGACCGAGAAGGGGATAAATGCAATTCATCCGATTTTCCCAGACAACGTGGGCAATTTCATAATCAGGACAGTTGATGCGATAAGTATTATCAGACACCACCGATAAACGACAACCTCTCGGAAGCAGTATAGATAATAATAACTGAAGACTTTGCGGACCTAATACATTAGAAGCCATGCTAGAAAATTTTTTATATTTTTTTAAGACTTATATTCCATTGTACAAGGTAACGGAACTAGCATTTTAGGAATAAACACAGAAAAGACAAAAATTGCTAGAGAATTTGCAGCTTACTTGATTCACAAACTAAATAAAGCTTAGGCATCCTATATTGAGAGGGTACGGGTACATAGAAATTTTGAGTTAATTAACTTGACATTAACCCGAAATCAGTAACTTACTCGTAAACTTAAAGATAAATTGAACTATAACCAGCTTATCGTCATGATTCAGAAAATTGCTCGTATTTTCTTAAGCACGTTATTCTGTGTTTTACTGGTAGCTCAGCCAGTTTGGGCTATTAATGTATCCCCAGGCGATCGCGTTGAACTCCAAGGGACCTCATCCTTAGGGGTTCCCCTCCATGATCGTCCGTCTCCTAGCTTGGTGGGGAGAACACCGGATGGAACCATTGCCGAAGTAGTGGCAACAACCAATAATCAACGGTGGATCGAGATCGAGTTACCCTCTGGGGCGCAAAATTGGATTGTAGAGCGATATATCCGTCGTATCGTCTCTTCTACAGGGGAAACTGTCGATACTCGTGAAGTAACTAACTTGCTATCAGGAGAAGACAAGCTCACTGTAGCAGCAATGAACGTAGAAAATTTAGACCCTGGAGATAGCGATCGCTTAAATCCTCTGGGTAAACTCATTGTTAACAATTTAAAATCCCCCGATATTATTGTCCTGACTGAAATACAGGATAACGATGGTCCGAGTAATTCAGACATTACCGACGGAACCGAAACTTATAATGCTTTAATTGATGCCATTGAAAAAGCTGACGGACCTGATTATATTGCTTTTGATATTCCCCCAAGTGACGATCAAGATGGAGGACAACCAGGGGGCAATATTCGTGTCGGTTATTTATATCAACCCTTTAGAGTGACATTAACCCCAGGAACCGCAGGAACCGCAACAGATACAGTGACCGTTTTAGAAGGCCCAACATTATCTTTTAACCCTGGGCGTATTGAACCTAATAATGGTGTATTTGCTAACAGTCGTAAGCCAATTGTAGCTGAGTTTTACTTTAACGAAAATCCTTTATTTATCATTGGTAATCATTTCGTTTCTCAACGGGGTGGTAATGATGATAAACGAGAGAAACAAGCGACGGCGGTAGGGAATTTTGTTAAAGCGTTATTATCTGAAGATGACAAAGCCAATGTAATTGTAGCAGGGGATCTTAATGACCAGAACAATTCAGAAACCATTGCTATTTTAGAAAGGTCTGGATTAACGAATTTGTCTGAGTTACTCCCTCCAAGCGATCGCTATACCTATGAATTCAACAATACTCTTCAACAACTTGATTACATTTTAGTCAGTGACAATTTGTTCACCACAGGTAAGAGTCAATTTGATATTGTTCATGTTAATGTCAATCAACCCAGTAATCTAGCTTTGAGCGATCATGACGTTGTCTTAGCTCAATTTACCTTACCTAAAATGACAGAAATGCCAGAAATGGGATCTTCTGAGAGCATTTTTCCCGATTTGAGTGGAGAAGCGTTACGCTCACGTTTAGCGACAGAATATCAAGTTAAAACCAGTTTAGGATACAACAAAGCCCGTGACTTTATGTACAGCGAACTGGATAATGAAAATGGAGTCGTTCGGGGTGTTTATTCGGATTTTGCCGTTCGAGTTAATCCTGATTCTTCTCGTCCGCGAGCCGATGCTTTTCAAAATGGGGAGGGAATTAATGCCGAGCATTCTTGGCCTCAAAGTAAAGGAGCAACCGGGGTAGCTAAAAGTGATATTCATCATCTTTTTCCCACGCAAGCGAGAGTCAATAGTCTTCGGGGTAGTTTTCCTTTTGCAGAAATTGAGGATAGTCGCACCGAACGCTGGTTAATTGATAACCGAGAAGAAAATATGATTCCTAGCAGTAATATTGATGCTTATAGCGAGTGGATTAACGGCGGTTTTGAACCGAAAGAAAGTTTTAAAGGAAATATTGCCAGAGCCTTGTTTTACTTTTACACAATCTATCGGGATCAAGCTGAAGATGGTTTCTTTGAGGGACAACAAGATACCCTTTGTGATTGGAATGTTAATGATCCCGTTGATGCTGCTGAACTAAAACGTAGTCAGGGAATTGCTTCAAAACAAGGCAATGAGAATCCTTTTGTTGTTGATTCAACTTTAGCAGAGCGTCTCTATTGTAGTCCTTAAAAAAGCACTCAGCATTCAGCGTTCAGCAGTCAGTGTTATAAGAATATAGCTGACGACTGATAGCTCATTATAGCTGACAGCTAGTTAACTTTTTGCCCTGATAGGGTGTCTGTTGTAGTGTAGGGAAAACTAGGCCATTACCACAGGCACTCTATCTGATAGAATTGTCATGGAAGTTCCTAATTTTAGTTGCCCCGAAGGAAAGACAGTTACAATTTTAATCAGACCTAATGAGCAAAAACGAACGCCGAATCTTCTTATTAGACTTTGAGAAACCACTATGGGAATTAGAGGCTCGCATTGAACAAATTCGACAGTTGGCTGAGGAAAATAATGTCGATGTTTCTGAACAAATTGCTCAGTTAGAAAGTCGAGCGCAAAATCTCAGACAAGAAATCTTTAGCAGTCTTACCCCCTCTCAACGTCTACAATTAGCTCGTCATCCTCGTCGGCCCAGTACCTTAGATTATATTCAATCCATTGCCGATGAATGGTTTGAGCTACATGGCGATCGCGGAGGCTACGATGATCCTGCCTTAGTGGGAGGAGTTGCCCGTTTGGGAGGCCGCCCGGTGGTCATTCTGGGTCATCAAAAAGGACGGGATACTAAGGATAATGTGGCCAGAAACTTCGGAATGCCAGCACCAGGAGGCTACCGTAAGGCGCTTCGCTTAATGGAACACGCCAATCAGTTTTCTATGCCTATTTTGACCTTTATTGATACTCCTGGAGCTTGGGCTGGCGTAGAAGCTGAAAAATTAGGTCAAGGAGAAGCGATCGCTTTTAACCTCCGCCAAATGTTCAGTTTTGATGTTCCTATTATTTGTACTGTCATCGGAGAAGGAGGATCAGGCGGAGCTTTAGGGATCGGCGTAGGGGATAAACTATTGATGCTCGAACACGCTGTTTATACCGTCGCAACTCCTGAAGCTTGTGCGGCTATTCTCTGGAAGGATGCTAAAAAATCCGCTCAAGCAGCCGTCGCCCTTAAAATTACGTCTAAGGATTTGAAAGAATTGGGAATTATTGATACTATTGTTCCAGAACCGTCAGGGGCTGCTCACGTTAATCCCTTAGAAGCAGCGGCCATCCTTAAAGAAACTTTAGTTAATCATTTAGACGACTTATCAAATTTAACCCCTGAAGAACGCAAAAACTTACGTTATGAAAAATTCCGCCAGATTGGTGTTTTTCTTGACTCAACCTCGAATATTCCAGTTCCTTCATAGTTATTCATCGGGGATCATGGGCAAAATCATTGATTTTTAAGATCCCTCGTCAAGAACTGACCGAGGGATGTTATAATTAACTAGGTAAACTTTTGTAACAAAACATTAAAATTACAGTAGACGTTACTAAGGCTTTGCCCAAGGGGACTGTCTTCTAAAGAAATCAGACATTTTCTGATCTAACCATGGGATAACCCCATCGTTTTAGTTCCCAAAACTTTAACGCAAGCCCTTACCAATTATCTATGACGCTCTCAAGAGTGCTGAGATTTGAATATAGAAAGCCAATGATATCATGAATTCTTCTTCAAGTCAATTAAACGCCATCATTACAGGAGCAAGTAGTGGTATTGGCAAAGCAACCAGTTTAGCCTTTGCTCAAGCAGGGATCAATGTAGCTTTAGTGAGCCGTTCTCCAGATGCCCTAGAGAGGGTTGCTCAAGCTTGTACCCAAGAAGGAGTAAAGGCCAAACCCTATGTTATAGACTTAACAGAATTAACCAAAATTCCAGCAAAGATTCAAGACATTGTTAGGGATTTTGGCAACATCGATATTATAGTCAATAACGCAGGAATGGGCTACACCAATTTGCTAGGGGAAACTTCCTTAGCAGACTGGCAACAGGTTATGAATTTAAACTTAACCAGCGTTTTTCAATGTGTACAAGGGGTTTTACCCCAGATGCGAGAGCAAAAAAAAGGAACCATTATTAATGTTGCTTCCATTGCCGCCACTCAAGTTTTCCCAGAGTGGGGAGCTTATTGCGTGAGCAAAGCAGCGTTACTGTCTTTTTCTAAAGTATTAGCAGCCGAAGAACGTAGTCATGGCATTCGTGTGATGACAGTCTCTCCTGGTGCGGTTAATACATCCATTTGGGACACAGACACGGTACAAGCTGACTTTGATCGTAGTGCCATGCTAACCCCCGAACTCGTGGCGCAAACCATTCTTCAAGCGGTCTTATTACCAGCCGAAGCCGTCATTGAAGATTTAACCATTTTATCTAGTGCTGGAACCCTTTAATCCCAAGATCAGCGTTTTTTTATTACTATGACAATAGCTTCCTCCAACGGCTCCAACTTTCGCCAGTCCAATGGTTCTAATGGTTCTAACCTGCTTAACCCCAATTTAGCAGAACGGGTGTCCAGTAGACCGGATCGCAACACCCATAATGGACAACAGGCGAAAATTCAGCCCACTTCTGATGAAAGCACCGAGAAAATGAAAGAAGCGGTTTATACCATGTTAGAAGCAGTGGGAGAAGATCCTGAGCGTGAAGGGTTACTAAAAACCCCAAAACGGGTTGCAGAAGCCATGCAATTCTTGACTCAAGGCTATAATCAGTCCCTAGACGAATTGGTTAACGGAGCCATTTTTGACGAGGGACATAATGAAATGGTGTTAGTTCGAGATATCAATTTCTTTAGCCTTTGTGAACATCATATGTTACCCTTTATGGGACAAGCTCATGTGGCTTACATTCCTAACGAAAAAGTGGTCGGCTTGAGTAAGTTGGCTCGCATTGTTGAAATGTACTCCCGTCGCTTACAGGTGCAAGAGCGTCTCACTCGTCAGATTGCTGAAGCCATCCAAGAAATTTTAGAACCCCGTGGCGTTGCTGTAGTGATGGAAGCTAGTCATATGTGTATGGTCATGCGTGGGGTTCAAAAGCCAGGTTCATGGACAGTTACCAGTGCTATGATTGGTCAGTTTGATGAAGAACAAAAGACTCGTGAGGAGTTTCTTAATTTAATTCGTCATCAACCAAAATTCTTTTAAAGGATTGATAGATTAAATGATGAGGGGTCAACGTTTGTTGACCCCTTATTTAATATAAATTAGTTTTGTTAAGTTATTTAACTAACACCAGCATTGGCCGAAGCATAAACAGCAACGCTGAGTAAGCCACCGATTAACAATACAGCCCCAACGCCCAAGATAATATAGTTACGTTGTTGAGAGGGGCTAGGAGGCTTAGCTTCATAAACCTTGGGTTCTACTGCAAAGTTGTTTAAGCGTCCGCCTTCTTCTGTGGTATAGGGCATAAAAAATCCTCTTATGTACTTTTTAAAATTTAAGTTAACATTTTTAATATAGTATAAAAAAACTTTACAAACAAGGGTAAGACGAATGAACTACCATCAAAACCATGGAATTACGATCTTGTCCCTTATTTAGTGTGAATTAGAGATATAAGCTTTACTCCTTGAGTAAATCAGTAAAATTAGGTATTCTTATATAATTAAAAATCGGCAGAAATCCGTTGCTTTACTGAAACTATCCTCATTTTTATAAGTTAGCTTATATAATAGCCCTGAATTTTTACTAATTTTCAACAATAGAATTGAAGTTATACCATTAGGGTTGTTGTATCACCTTTACTTTTTATATTGGTAGTTTCTACTGATGAAATTTCCTTTTTCCTCTCGTTATGTATCTTTCTATCTTCCTCTAGCGATTAGTGTTTTAATAGGAGGAGGACTTTCTATTTTTGTTGCTTTGATACATTGGTCTTCAGAAATTTATAGAGTTGAAACAAAGTTTGAAAAACAAGCAAATCATTTGGTTGAACATTTACAAAAAAATATTCAAGAATATATCAATATTACCGACGCATTAGGGGCATTTTATGAGGCTTCGGATCAAGTAACTCGTCAAGATTTTCACGTTTTTACACAACACTTTTTAAATGAAGATTTAGGAATTTTAGGGATGGCTTGGGTTCCTAGGGTTTCTCAAGAAGAACGGTTTTTTTATGAACAAAAAATGAAAAAATCTGGATTTAGTAATTTTGAAATTTGGGCTAATAATGAAAGTAATCTTAATAATAAAACTGAGTATTTTCCAGTAACTTATGGTGAACCTAAAGAAATCTATCAATCAGTTATTGGCTTAGAATTAAGTTCAAGTGAAGTCTTAAATAGTCCTTTAGAAAAAGCAAGAGATACAGGAGAAATTGCTGCTAGTCAGCCAGTTAAATTGATTAATGGGGGACAAGGATTTATGTTATATTATCCTGTTTATTGTCGAGAAAGTTATCCTAAAAATTTTCAAGAGCGTCGTCAAGAATTCAAAGGAATTGTTTATACAGTTTATCGAATAGAAGATTTAATTAAAACGATATTAAATAATTCATACTTTCTTAATCATAGCTTTTTTATTAGTAATACAAAAAACTTACAAAAAAATAGTATTTTTATAAATTTTGATGTTAACACAAAAAAAATAAATACCACGAAAACTATTCCGTTTTTAATCCCAAAAACTTGTCTAAAAAAATTACCCTGTTCCCATGAATTAATGATAGCAGACAATCAATGGTTTATCACGATAAAACCCGAAGTTAATCAAAAAAATATTATCATAAAATCTACTTTTGTTTTTCTATTAGGATTAGGGATTACTACCTTTATAACAACTTATCTATGGAAAATATTGTCTGAAAAAAATCATATAGAAAAAGTTATCACAGAAAGAACTAATACTTTAATAAAAACAACTCAAGAATTAGAAAATACCGTTGAGCAAAGAACCAAACAACTAGAAAAAGCCAATGAAGAAAAAAATCAAATTCTAGATAAAATTAATCATGAATTGCGAGTATCTTTGAATAATATTTTAGTAGCTTTAGATGTATTGAATCAAAACAGTAGTTTAACAAAAAAAGATCAAAATACTTTTAAAATTCTACAACAAAATAGTCAATATTTATTAAGCTTATTTAATCAAATATTAGAATTTTCTAAGTTAACATCAGAAGAAACATTTATTCAGTGTAATGTTGTGAATTTAGAAGATTTAGTTACTGGTGTTTTAAGGCAATATGATCAGCAAGCAAAGGCGAAACAAGTAAAATTAAATTATTCTATTGATTCGGAAGTTTCTAAATATCTAAAACTAGATGAAATTAAGTTGACAAAAATTTTGATTAACCTGTTAGATAATGCTATTAAATTTAGTTATCAAGGTGTTATTACTATTAGATTATTTTGTGATAATCAGGATTGGCTTTTAGATAATGATGTTAATTATAATAGTTTTCAAAAAAATCTTTGGATTGAAATAGAAGATCATGGAAACGGTATTCCCACAGAAATTCAAAAAAAAGTTTTTGAGCCTTTTTTTAGATGGGAAGAAAATAAAGGAGTTGGTTTAGGATTATCCATTACCCATAAATTAATTAATTTAATGGGGGGCCAAATTTACTTAAAAAGCCAATTAGGTAAGGAGACAATTGTTCAATTTCATATACCAGTGACTATTCCTAAACCAGAAGAAATTCAAATAACTCCTAAAAATCAACAAATAGTTAGTATTGCAAATGATGAACCCAATTATCGTATTTTAATTGTTGATGATCAGATTGAAAGTCGAGAATTATTAATCAATTTTTTAAGACCTATAGGTTTTAGTATAAAAGAAGCAAGTAATCAAAAAGATGCTTTTAATTTAGCACAAAGTTGGCATCCTCATGTAATTTTTATTGATAGCAGAATGCTGTTATTAGACAATAATATTGATTGGATAAATATAAAACATTGCCAATCATTAAATAAAATAATTATTATTGGAATAGCATCAGGAAAACTAGAAAATGATCAAGTTAATGAATTACAATTATATTGTGATGATTGTCTTTATAAACCATTTGCGATTGAGTTGATTTTAGAAAAAATAAATCATTATTTAGGAGTGCGTTACCGTTATGAATATGAAGATATCGAAATAATGAGTACAGGAAAAATTGTTACAAACTTAAACTCTTCTGCTTTAGAAATGATGTCTTTTCAATGGCTTGAGCAAGTTTATTGGGCTGCTAGTTTAGGAAATAGTCGTATTTTACAAGAGTTAATTCACCAAATTCCTGACAATAATTTTTCAGTCATACTCAGTATGATGGAATTAGTTAATAATTTTAATTATCGTAAAATCATCCAACTTATTAAACCATTGATCAATGATGAATCTAAAAAATAAAAAACAAGCAGATATTCTGATCGCTGATCATCAAGTGGACAGTTTAAAATTATTATCTAAAATAATTGAGAACCAAGACTATCAAGTTAGACAAGCTATTGATGGAGAAATGGTTTTAATTTCAGTAGAAACAGAAATTCCCGATTTAATTTTATTGGGAACTAATTTAGATAAAGTTAATAGTTATGATCTATGTAAAAAACTTAAGGAAAAAGAAGGAACTGCTGATATCCCTATTATATTTTTAAGCGATTTTGATGAAATTGGAGGAAAAGTAAAAGCTTTAGAAGTAGGAGCAAGT
The DNA here is from genome assembly GCA_002172675.1 of unicellular cyanobacterium SU3. Classification (GTDB taxonomy): domain Bacteria; phylum Cyanobacteriota; class Cyanobacteriia; order Cyanobacteriales; family Microcystaceae; genus Crocosphaera. Next base: position 27,121 of record NETF01000081.1, on the reverse strand, counting down.
GATTATCTTATTAAACCCTATGGACAAAAAGAGTTATTGGCAATCATTAAAAATCAAGTTAATATTAGTTTAAAAATGAAACAATTACAAGACAAAAATAATGCTTTAAGGCAAAAACTAAAATTAGTAGAAGTTTCTCAAAAACTTCATCAACAAATACCACTAGAATCTTACTTATTGTATCAAGCGATCGCCGCAACCAATAATAGTATAATTATTACAGATGCAACGAACTCTGATTATCCGATTATTTATGTTAATCCAGGGTTTGAAACAATGACAGGTTATTCTTTTGAAGAAGTACAAAGAAAAAATTGTCGTTTTTTACAAGGAAGCGATCGCCAACAACCTCAACTTGAGCAAATACGTCATTGTCTTCAGAAAGGAAAAAGCTGTCATGTTACCCTAAGAAACTATCGTAAAGATGGTTCATTGTTTTGGAATGAAATGTCATTATCTCCCATTAGAGATGAATCAGATAAAATTATTTATTATCTGGGAGTCCAAACAGATGTAACGGATAAAAAAAGAGCCAATAAAGAGCAACAGAGATACGAAGCTTCTTTGCAAAAAATGAATCGAGAATTACATGAACTGAATCAAAAATTATATCGTTTAGCTAATATGGATGGGTTGACAGAAGTGGCTAACCGTCGCTGTTTTGACGAGACGTTAGAACAAGAATGGAAGCGGTTAACTCGCGAGAAAAAACCCTTATCTTTAATCTTAGGAGATATTGATTACTTTAAACGCTATAATGATGAATATGGGCATTTAGGCGGTGATGATTGTCTCAAAAAAGTAGCAGCAACCATCGCTAAGTCTGCTTTAAGACCAGCGGATTTAGTTGCTCGGTATGGGGGAGAAGAATTTGCCGTAATCCTACCGAATACTCCCTATGAAGGAGCAGAACAAGTTGCTCAAAGAATTTTAGACTCCCTGCGTCAATTAAAGATGCCTCATAAAGCTTCTGATGTCAAGCCTTATGTCACCATGAGTTTAGGGGTGGGAACGATTAATCCTTCTTTAGAGAGAAAGGCTATCTGGTTTGTGGATGAGGTAGATGAAGCGTTATTTAAAGCTAAAAAACAAGGACGCGATCGCCTGATAGGGGTTGACAAACAGACCTCTTGATCCCTGTGTAACAATATAAGTGTAATGTAAAGAGTTACCCAGGAGGAAAATTTAAGATGAATACCGAATCTCAAGTCCCTAAAGAAAGCGCCATTACCCCCACAGACACCGAAGAGACAGCGATTACTCCTGAAGTCGTTTCCGAAGACTCATCTAAAACCCCTAGTGAGATTCAACAAGAAACCACTGCATTGATTGAGGCCATTAGAAGTAAAGCCTTAACTGAAGCGAAGGAGGCAGGAGAATTAGCCCGTGAGAACTATTTAGACACAGTTCGGCGCATTCGTCAAGATATCGAAGAACGAAAGCTATTTGATCCTCAACGCATTGATGAAGCGGTTAAGTACATTCAAACGGAGGTAGAAAAAGATTGGGAGAGTGTGGTTAAAGAATGGAATAGTGTGGTTAAGGAAGTGAGTAGTTTTGGCGATCGCCTGAATGAAGCGGCCAAAGCGGCTTGGGAAATTTTAACCGCACCTTCTAAGGATAAAAATAGTTAGGTTTAATTTTTTCCCTTAGATTCTTAACTCAATAACTGACATTTTTTAGGTGGGCTATGCTCACCTAAATTTTATTTTTTTAGCCAAATTATTATATTAAGTTTTTTGAATTACTGTTATTTTATCTTAACTTTTTACTTAATTTTTGTTTATTTATCTTCATTTATTTTTAGATATCTTTTACTTTTCGTTGCCTTACTTTATTTAAGTTATTAACTCAATGTACAACAAAAAGATAGAGGTCATTGTTAGTTATAATGGCATTATTGCAACTGCAAGCAAGACCCCGCTACAAGGAAAAAAATTGTTATGAGTGATGTCGTACTTCATGTTTTTAATTGGAAGTATCAAGAAATTATTGATCGATTAGGAGAAATACGTGAAGCAGGTTATGGTGCGCTACTAATTCCACCTATTCTATATTCAGATGTCAATTCCCAGGACTGGTGGCAACGTTATCAACCTAAAGATTATCGAGTGCTTTTGTCCCATTTAGGAGGGAAAAAAGAACTAGAGGAATTGATCAAACAATGTCATACCGGTGAGCATAAACTCAAAGTCTATGCTGATATCGTCATCAACCACATGGCCAATGAACAAAGAGATGATCGCTTAAACTTTCCAGGGGAGGCTGAACTCGCTAACTATCAACATAATCGAGACTTATTTGAAGCCAATAAATTATATGGCGATTTGAATGAAGGCTTATTTTCGGGTCATGATTTTAATCGTTCAGGAAATATTGAAGATCATGAATGGTCTGATCGACACCGGGTTATCTATGGAGATATCAGTGATTTACCCGATTTAATGGACTCTCCTTGGGTTTTGTTGCAGCAAAGAACCATGTTAGCAGCTTTAGCAAAAATGGGCTTTGATGGCTTCCGTATTGATGCAATTAAACATATAAGCACGCGAATGATTGATAATTTTGCCGATAGTGATTCCTTAGCGGGACGCTATTTGTTTGGGGAAGTGTTAACCACCAATGATCATGAAGAAAAAACCTTTTTAGATCCCTTTCTCCAAGAAACTTGGATCTCTGCCTATGATTTTCGTTTGTTTCAAACCATCCGAAACGCATTCAATATGGGAGGTTCTCTCAGAACACTAGCCCGTCCTGAAAACGAGAATAACGGTTTACCTTGGGCTAGGTCCGTGACTTTTGTGGTCAATCATGATCTTCCTCATAATGAGGATTTTCGTAACTTGTTACTCGATCGCACCGATGAAAATTTAGCTTATGCTTATATTGTCGGAAAAGATGGCGGTCTTCCTTTAATTTACTCCGATCATAACGAATCCGCTCACCGATATCCTGAAGATCACGATCGCTGGTGTGATGCGTTTAAACGAGACGATATTAAGCGCATGATTCGCTTTCACAATAAGGTTCAAGGAAAACAGATGACCATGTTATATGAAAGCGACTTAGTGTTAATCTTCAGACGGGGAGATTGTGGCATTGTTGCTATCAATAAAGGGGGTGATCATGCTTCAGTGGAGTTTGACACTTCAGGCTTAAAAAATCCCAGTCTCTACGAAGATTGTCTGAATAATAACAAAATGACAATTGAAGGCGATCGCTTTCATCTATCAATTAATCCTAGAACTGCTCAAATGTGGTTAGCTCAAAAATGAAGCGCACTGCGAAGCGGATCTCTTTGCGATCGTTTTATTTTTGTTGAGGATTGTATATAAGTTTTCAACAATTTTCAAACAGTAAGGTGGGCAATGCCCACCCTACTATTCCTAAATCAGGATATTTTTAAAGAGTAAATCATATAAATCCTTGATTGTTTAAATATTTGATAACAATTACCGATAAGGAAGTTTTACGTTAGTAATTTCTCCTCAGTTACAAGAAGAATTAATTATTGTTTTTTTACGAAAAGGAATTAACTCAGAATTAATCGAAAATTTAGCAACAATTATTGAAACTTTAGCCTTAAAGATAGAAGGGGTTTATCAAGCCACTATTTTAGATGAGATTGATCCCAATGATAATATGTTTTTAGCAGCTTCTTATGAAGCTAAAGCCGACTATTTAGTATCTCTAGATAATCATTTACTGTCTTTAAAAGATTATCATAGTACACAAATTTTAACCCCAAGTTTATTTTTAAAAGCTTTAGAAACATAAAAGTAAATTAAGAACAAAATAGGGTGGGCAATGCCCACCCAAACCGTTAAAAATTGCTATGATTTGTGATAGCATCATTTAACTTTTCTATCACCTCATCAACAGCCATAGTTCCTAACTCACCCGATGCACGAGTCCGAATACTTAAGGCATTTTCTTCAATTTCTTTTGCCCCAACAATGGCCATAACAGGAATCTTTTGTTTCTCCCCATTACGAATCATTTTACCGAGTCTTTCTCCTGATGTATCTGCTTCTGCACGAATACCTAAAGAAAGCATTTTGTTAGCGACATCTTTAACATAATCTAACTGGACATCACTAACCGGTAAAAGACGCACTTGAATGGGTGCTAACCACAAAGGAAAATCACCGGCATACTCTTCGATTAAAATACCAATTAAACGCTCTAATGACCCAAAAGGTGCGCGGTGAATCATCACGGGACGGTGACGGTTGCCCTCTTCTCCGACATATTCTAACTCGAATCTTTCGGGGAGGTTATAGTCAACTTGTACCGTTCCCAGTTGCCATTCTCTTTCTAAAGCATCTTGGAAAATAAAGTCTAATTTTGGACCATAAAAGGCTGCTTCTCCTTCTGCTTCAAAATAGTCCATTTCTAAGGTTTGAACGGCGCGACGAATGGCATTTTCTGCCTTATTCCAAGCATCATCTGAGCCAATATATTTATCAGAATTAGGATCTCGAAAACTTAATCTTGCTTTAAAATTCTTCAGTTGTAAACTTCTAAATACTGAGAGAATTAAATCGACAACATTGAGAAATTCATCATCTAATTGATTCGGCGTAACAAACAAATGGGAATCATCTACCGTAAACCCACGAACACGGGTTAAACCCCCTAATTCTCCTGATTGTTCATAGCGATAAACCGTCCCAAATTCTGCTAAACGTATCGGTAAATCACGATAAGATCGTAACTCACTCTTATAAATTTGGATATGAAACGGACAGTTCATTGGTTTAAGAACAAACCCCATTTCTGAGGTTTTTGCTTCCTCCGTTTCGGCCATCATGGGAAACATATCTTCTTTGTAATTTTGCCAGTGACCAGACATTTTAAACAAGTCAACCCGGCCAATATGAGGAGTCACCACAGGAAGATAACCGCGTTTCAGTTGTTCCTGCTTCAAAAAGTCTTCTAAGGTAGACCGAATAATGGTTCCTTTAGGGGTCCATAGGGGTAAACCAGGGCCCACAGGGTCCGAAAAGATGAATAACCCCAACTCTTTACCTAACCGACGGTGATCGCGCTTTAACGCCTCTTCCTTGCGTCGCTTATACTCAGCTAACTGTTCCGGGGTTTCCCAGGCAGTGCCATAGATGCGTTGCAGTTGCGCTTTCGTCTCATCACCTCGCCAGTATGCACCGGCCACAGATTCGATGTCAAACGCTTTCGGGTGTAAGTCTCCCGTGGTTTCCACATGGGGACCGGCGCAAAGATCCCACCATTGATCCCCTAAATGATAGAGGGTGATGGGGGGTTCTAAACCTTCCAGGATTTCTAGTTTATAGGGTTCTTGTAGCTCGGTAATGCGTTTTTTGGCTTCTTCGGCGGAAACTTCTTCACGGACGAGGGGAAGCTTTTTTTTGATGATTTTGATCATCTCTTTTTTAATCGCTTTTAAGTCTTTGTCCGTGAAGGGTTCGGGAACATCGAAGTCGTAGTAAAAACCGGTTTCTGTCCAGGGACCGATAGTTACTTGCGCTTTCGGGAATAATTTCTGCACGGCCATGGCCATCACATGGGATGCCGTGTGACGGATACGTTTTAAGTGATCAGATTCGCTGGTGCGCGGTAGTTTGATGGGTTGTTGTTCTGATACTTCGGGTGATGCAGCTTGTTTAACCATTCACATTCATACGATAACTCTTTATCTAGTTTATTGTGTCTGAGGGAATGGGGAAGACAGCAAGTTAAATCAATAAATTTTCAATCAGTATGATTACTGTAAGAAAAGTTTAGGGAACTCTAGATTTATCCACTTATCATATAAAGTAGCAATTTTATGTCTAATCAGGAAATAGAAGCATTAGAATGGAAACTTTTTACAGAAGAGTCTAATAAAAAAAATAAGCACCAATCGTTAAAGACAAAATTAAAATCCTTGCAAGAAGAACTAGAATTGACATTAAATAGTAGCAACAAATTACGGATTATGAATCAAATGGAAATCATCGAGCAAGAGATAAAAAATGATTTATTTGATTTAAAACAACAAAAAGAATTTATTGAACGCAAAAAATCTCAAATAAGACAGCAAAAATATCAATTGCAAACTCAGAAATATAAACAGCAAACTGCTTTGAGAAATGCCAAAATAAATCAAATTAAAGCTTCTCAAGCATTGGATTCGATTAATATATCACAAACTAAAGAAATTACAAAAGTACAAAATTTTTCTAATAGTATTTCTATAGCTTCTATAAGTATCCGTTTAAAACAATTAGAAAATATCATAGATTTACTGATAAGTCAGGAATTTTTAGACTTAGTTGAAATGGTAGAAGCACAAAAGGTGAATAAAGTATATTTATCATCACATTTTTTATCTTTATATCAAGTTTGGAAAAACCTTCATAAAATAGAAAAAACAATACACGATTGCCGTGATGAAATAAGTCAATTTGAGTCTGAGTAATACTCAGTTAAAAAGATAAACTTTTTAATAGTTGCTCTAATTTCGGTGCGTTACGACATCATCAAAATTATAACTTATTCCGAAAAACTCTAGTTAGCTAGAGCGCACCCTACTTAATGGATTCTTGACTATACTATAATTAAAATGTCTAGTAATTATCTAAAATATCAAAATATGGTCTTTATCCTCTCAAGAAGCAAAAACTAATTTTACAAATGTTTTAAATCATGTCGCTTGTGATTTAGAACATATTAAAATTGAACAACCTGAACAAGCAGTTTATATGATTCCAGCAAAAGACTATGAACTCTTTATCAAACTTCTAGAACAAGCAGAAGACAAAATTGACATTCAAGAAGCAGACAAACGAATCAATGATGATGAACAAGAAAGACTGACTTTTGAGCAATTTTTTAATGACTTAGAGCTTGAAAGTGAGTCTTTACAGAATCGAATTTAATAAGCGTGTAAAAAAGATTTTCGCTCAATTAAATCTCAAGATATCCAAAGAATTAAAATAGCGATATCTAAATTTTTATGATTTATAAAAGCTTCTTAAAGTCTTTAACTGTCATTCCTGAACCTTTAATAATGGCTCCCATTGTATAACCATTAATAGGATTTGCTCTAGGAATAATTAAGATATGTTCACCGTCAGTCATAGTAATATGTTTACCCTGTCTTACAATCTGAAAACCTGCTTTTTCAAATGCTTTAATTGCTCGTTTATGATTAATTCCAGGAACATTAGGCATGATTTAATTCAACTTCTACATAACAAGATTCAATTTCCTGATTCAGTTCTCTAGCAACTTCTAAATAAGAAATAATTGCATCCTGAATATTTTCAAGAGCTTCTTCTTTTGTGATTCCCTGAGAAGCACATCCAGGTAAACTAGGACACCAAACTGCATATCCTTCTTCTGTTTTTTTAAGATTAACTTGATATTGCATATCTTTTTAAGTTTCAATTGTTCTATAAGTTTAATTATAGTATATAATTTATTTTTGAAACACCGAATAATTGAAATTGAACAATCTAAAACAAATTCAATCAAAATCGTCTTCCGTCTTCTTTCGTATCCAGAATCTCACTTCTATCTATAGCAACGTTTTTTCTTAACTTTTTCATTTCATTAATCGTATCTTCAATAGATTTTTGATTTAAAGTTTTACCCCAAGCATTATAACGAGTCTCAATTTTATCTTTTTGAGCTTCATTGATTAAAATAATCTCAATTTTTTCTATTAAAGTTCGACCATGAGAAATCGCTTGATTTTGCAATTTTTCTAATATTTCAGGGTCAAGATTCTCTAAAATAATCGTCATAACTTTAACTCTACTCAATCGTTTAATCATATAATAAATCAAGCCTTATTTTTATTATAATAAGTTTAACCATGAATTTACCCACTTGGATCACCGTTTCTCGTTTAATCGGACTACCTTTTTTATTCTATTTTCTCAACACTCCTACCCCTTCCCATCGTTGGATATGCGTGGTTATTTTCCTCATTGCAGCCTCAACAGACTGGGTAGATGGTTATTTAGCGAGAAAGTTAAATCAAGTCACCGAATTAGGCAAATTTCTTGACCCTTTGGTAGATAAATTATTAGTCCTTGCACCTCTATTATGTTTAATTTCTTTGCAACAAGTTCCAGCTTGGGGTGTGTTTTTAATATTAGGCCGAGAAATAGCGATCGCAGGATGGCGTATTAACCCCAACTTAACCGGAAATACCACCATTCAAGGGGCAAATATCTGGGGCAAATTGAAAACCGTCACCCAAATAACGGCGATCGCACTATTGATTTCACCCCTTCCCCAACCTTGGGAAACCGTCTCTATTACAGTGTTTTGGTTGTCTGTAGTATTAACTTTAGTCTCTGGGATCATTTACCTACTTCCTACAAATAGCCCTGAAAAGATACACTAGGAATGTTAAGAAATTATAATCAAACATGACTGGGACAACAACGGCGATCGCAACTAACCACTACGATGTAATCATTATTGGCTCAGGAATGGGGGGTTTAGTGACAGCCACCCAACTCGCTGCAAAAGGGGCCAAAGTATTAGTGTTAGAAAAGTATTTAATTCCTGGGGGAAGTGCCGGTTATTTTGAACGGGAAGGATATCGCTTTGATGTGGGTGCATCCATGATTTTCGGGTTTGGAACAGAAGGCACAACCAACCTGTTAACCCGTGCTTTAGATGCGGTTAATATCAGCCTAGAAACTATTCCCGATCCTGTCCAAATACATTACCATTTACCCAACAATTTAGAACTAAAAGTACACAAAAATTATGATAAATTTATTAACGAATTAACCGAAAAATTCCCCCATGAAAAGGAAGGAATTCGCCGTTTTTATGATGAATGTTGGAAAGTTTTTAATTGTCTCAACGCGATGGAATTACTTTCTTTAGAAGAACCCAGATACTTGATGAGAGTGTTTTTTCAGCATCCTTTCGCTTGTTTAGGGTTAGTGAAATATTTACCCCAAAATGCAGGAGATATTGCCCGTCGTTACATCAGTGATCCTGAACTTTTAAACTTCATTGATATGGAATGTTATTGCTGGTCAGTGGTTCCTGCGGATAAAACGCCGATGATCAATGCGGGTATGGTCTTTTCAGATCGCCATTATGGAGGGATCAATTATCCCAAAGGAGGAGTCGGAACCATTGCAGAAAAATTAGTAGAAGGGTTAGAAAAATTCGGTGGAGAAATTCAATATAAAGCCCGTGTTACTAACATTTTAATGGAAAAAGGTAAGGCGGTGGGAGTTCGATTATTTGATGGGAAAGAATATCGAGCAAAACGTATTGTTTCTAATGCAACTCGGTGGGATACCTTTGAAAAATTATTACCTAGAAATGAAATTCCTAAAAAAGAGGAAAAATGGCAACAAAGGTATGAAAAATCACCTAGTTTTTTAAGTTTGCATTTAGGAGTTAAATCCGACGCTTTACCGATAGGAACCGAATGCCATCATATTGTTTTAGAACAATGGGAAAATATGGAAGATGAACAAGGAACTATTTTTGTCTCCATTCCTACTTTGCTTGATCCTAGTTTAGCTCCAGCCGATCATCATATTATTCATACGTTTACCCCTAGTTATATGAAAGAATGGCAAGGACTTTCTACTCAAGCGTATCACCACAAAAAAGAAGAAGCTGCTAGTCATTTAATTGAACGGTTAGAAAAGATTTTTCCTGGATTAATTGAAGGGTTAGACTATCAAGAAGTGGGAACCCCACGCACACACCGACGCTTTTTAGGCCGAGACCAAGGGACCTATGGACCGATTCCCAGTCGCAAGTTACCAGGGTTATTAGGAATGCCCTTTAATCGTACGGTTATTCCTGGGTTATACTGTGTGGGAGATAGTACCTTTCCCGGTCAAGGACTCAATGCTGTGGCTTTTTCTGGGTTTGCTTGTAGCCATCGTATTGCGGTAGATTTGGGACTATAAACTAATATAAAAATAGTTGTTATATTTCTTCGCATTTCTTTAAGTGAATCTACCGTTGAAGAATAGGACATTATTGTTGATGATAAGTATATGTTGGTAACTTCTGAAATTTAGAGTTAATCCTGTTTTTTTTTAGTTATTATAGAAACTGAAACCAGTTAATAAACTAAATGTAATTAATTAGAGGATTAGCTCTAAAATAAGTTATTGTAAATTTTCATCCGACGATTCAACTTTGTATTAATAAAATGTTCTTAGTAAAATGTCATATCCTTCTAAAGATAATAATATTGAGAAATCTCTACTTCGAGAAATCCTAAATACATCGGATTATAATACAAATTTTGAGAACTTAACTCAGATGATTACTGACTTTTTTGGAGTGGATTTCTGCTTAATCATTTCTGATATAAATCATCTAAAATATTTTTATATAGTAAAAAACTCTAATGAGAATAATTCAGTTATTTCTCCTAAGGAATTATCTAATTTAATGCAAAGCTTTTGGATGATCAATTTAAGATATGAATCAAAAATTAATTCTGTTAGTAATTTAGAACACAAAAAATATCAAAAATTATTACCTTTTTTTCAAGAGTTTAAGATTAAATCTTTGTTAGGAATAAGCACAAGTTTTAAAGGACAAATCAATGGTATTATCATCTTAGGTAAACAAGAAGCTTATCAATGGAGTAAGAAAGATAAAACAACATTAACAAAAGTAGCCTCTATTATCGGGATGGCTTGTCATTTAAGTCAAATAAGTACAATTATTAATGAAAAAAATATTAATAAAGATTCTCCTCTTTTTCAGAGTAATACTCCTAAACCGATAGAAGAAAATCCTATCCTCAAACTCTGGTGGCAGAGTACAAAAAAACAATTAGATAAACAGTTAGAGTGGAATAGAAAAGTTATTTATAATATGATCACTATTATGAGTGATCAAACCCGTAATCCTCTAGCTATTATTAAAATGGTGATCACTGTTTTACAAAGTAAAGAATTATCTCCCGAAGACTTGAGCAAACGATTGACGATGTTAGAAGAAGCTTGGAGTAAGCTGAATAATACCAATGAAAAGATTTTACAATTAAAACATTTAAAATCTCAAGATTCTAGTTGTAATTTAGTTTCTGTAAATTTAAAAGACTTGATTGAAAGTATCACTGATACTTATCAAAGTAAATGGCAAGAAGATGCTAAAAATTTTCTCACCTTAACCACAAATTTTTGTGTTCAGTCTAAACAATTGATTACCACTGATAGTCAACATTTTACGAAGATTATAGAAGAACTATTAACAAATGCTGGTAAGTTTTCTGTTCCTGACTCTGATATTACCTTAGAAGTAAATCAAGAGACCAAGACGAATAATTCACCAATTATTATCACCTTATCTAATATTAGTGAGTATGGTTGTCAAGACAATACGAATGAGTTTTTTGAACCTTTTTATCGAGAACAAATTGTTATAGATAGTGGTATTCCTGGTATCGGAGTAGGATTGAATATTGTTAAAGATTTAGTGGAACTCCTTCAGGGCAAAATTACTGTTCATTGTCTTCCCACAGAAAACCCTAAACATTGTAAAATTGTATTTAGATTGGTTCTTCCTCAATCGTTATCCTCATCGTAATTTAAACGTTGTATGCTAACTAAACGCGGTTCCTCTAAGTCACTGCGCTGGCAACATTCTCGATATTCGGCCTTTGGCCGTCAATGGGAAGTTTCCTTATTTACGTTTCAATTTTTACTCTTTCTATTATGGGATAAACTATTAAAAAATAATAGCATAAAACAACGACAAAAAAGAGCAAGATGGTTAGTTAAAAACTTACTACAACTGGGTCCAACCTTTATCAAAATTGGCCAATCTTTATCCACTCGTGCTGATTTAATTCCTTTAGAATATATTCAAGAATTAAGCCAACTTCAAGATAATGTTCCTCCTTTTAGTACCGAGGAAGCAATTCTGATGATTGAAAAGGAGTTAGGTCAACCCGTTTATGATTTATTTGATAGTTTTGAAATAGAACCGTTAGCATCAGCCAGTTTAGGACAAGTTCATCGAGCAAAATTATATTCAGGAAAAGAAGTTGTTGTCAAAGTACAACGACCTGGTTTAGAAAAAATTTTTAATTTAGATTTTGAGGTGGTTCATCGTTTAATACGTATTTTAACTCGTTTTTTTGATTCATTTAAAAAGTATAATTTAGAAGCTATTTATGAAGAATTTTTTGAACTGTTATTTCAAGAAATAGATTATATTCATGAAGGAAAAAACGCCGAGAGATTTCGTGATAATTTTAGAGGTTATTCTCAGATTAGAGTTCCTAAAATTTACTGGAAATATAGCACCAAGAAAATTTTAACTTTAGAATATTTACCCGGAATTAAAGTCGATGATCGCGCAGCCTTAGAAGCAAATAATGTTAATTTAGATCGCATTATTCAATTAGGAATTTGTTCTTATTTAAAACAATTATTGATCGATGGTTTCTTTCAATCTGATCCTCACCCCGGTAACATGGCAGTTGGTCAACGGGGAGAACTTATTTTTTATGATTTTGGTACCATGGCCGAAGTTAAAACTTTTGCTAAAGATCAGATGATTGAAGTCTTTTTTGCTGTCTTAAAAAAAGATACGGATAAAGTGGTTAATAATTTAGTTTACATGGGATTAATTGAACCCTTAAATGACATGACTCCAGTGAAAAGAATTGTTTCTTTTTTATTGGAAAATTTCAGAGATAAACCGGTTGATGTTCGTGCATTTGAACAGATCAGTGATGAAGTTTATATGATGTTCAAAAGTCAACCCTTTCGCTTACCCCCACAAATGACCTTTATCCTCAAATCTTTGACCACTTTAGATGGTATTGCCAGAGCATTAGATCCTCAATATAATTTATTAGCAGCGAGTCAACCTTTTGTGAAAAATTTAGCTTTAAGTGGGGGTCGAGGTAGTTTAGTAACAGCCATTGTCAAACAAGCAAAAGGTGCTATTAAAGATACGTTTAGTCAACCTAATACATCTCAGGTATTTTTGAGAGGTTTAGAGGAAAGAATAGACAGGGGAGAGTTACAATTTAGAATTCGTTCGCTAGAAAGTGAAAGAGCATTAAAACGAATTAATTTAGGAATAAAAAGTTTAATCTATGCTTGTTTAACCGGATTTGTCTTATTATCTGCTTCTATTTTAATGACAACGATTTATATTAAGTTTGCTTTAATTTGTTTTGGTTTTGCAGGATTATTTAGTTTGTTTTTGTTTAAGTCTTTAGTCTCTTTAATGTTACAAGAAAAAGTAGATCGGTTACTGGAAAAATAGCATCGACCTGTTAAATATCTAAATCACTAAACAAACACGAATAAAAGTTTTAAATAACTAATTTATCTCTTTTTGATACCATAAATAAAACTCATTAATAAAATCAAGTTCAGATTGAGGTAAAAATCTACTATAAAATAGTTGACGATTTTTTTCAATTCGAGATAGCTTTGCTTGGTGTATTAAATGCTTAATTTTTAAATATTGATTATTGATAAATTCCAAGAACATTTTAAATATTTTTTAAAATAATAATGATTTGACTGCGCTTATGGTTATTCCTGAACCAAGTTGAAAGAATAACTCCGAACTAAAGTTACCTTAATTCCCTAAACCCTGATAATAATAGAGATAGGAACCTTCTTGACAAAAATGCTAATTACTGATTCTCTTCTACTGGATTATAAACGATGTTCACGCCGTGCGTTTCTCAATATGTATGGCGATCGCACCCAACAAGATCCAGAGAGAGACTTTTTGCAGAAACTGCGACAAGAAAATAAACGCCACACTACCTTAGTCTTAGAAACTTTTTACCCTCATTATCAACATTCTCATGTCTCTGGACTCAGTTGGAGAGAAAAAGCTGAGACAACAGAACAACTCATGCAGCAAGGGGTTGATTGTATCTACAAGGGAATATTACGGGTTGATGATACCTTACAATCAAATCACTCCTCAGAAGAGTCTCTAAGCATTTTTCCTCTGGGTTATGAGTATCTAGGAAAACCTCATTTATTAATTAAGCAACCCGGTGAATCTAAGTTTGGAAATTGGTCTTATTATCCTGTCAGCATTCATTTGGGACGCAAAGCTAAACCAGAATATAAACTATTAGCAACCTTTTATGCTCAATTGTTAGCCATTATTCAAGACACCTCGGTTCCCACTCCAGAATTAATTGTGCGGCCTTTAAAACATTCCTCCGTTGATATTATTCAATGGTTACCAAAGTTACAGCTAGTTTTAGACGAATGTGTAACAATGCTTGGAGCAGTTCAAGAACCAGAAGTTTTTATTTCTAGGCAACGGTGTAATCTTTGTCGCTGGTATGGTTACTGCTATGGAATTGCTCAATCTCAGCAGCATCTCTCTTTAGTTCCAGGGGTGACACCGAGTCGTTATCAATCATTACAAGAAATTGGAGTCATAACCACTGAGTCTTTAGCCACAACTAATTTAAACACCATAGAAGAACAGATCGGGGTAAAACTAGCTGAAAAACTGCAACAACAGGCGCGATCGCTAGTTCATAATCGAGCGATTCATCATCCTCAATCCCAATATAATCCATCGAATGCACTTTCTAACCAAACTGTTGAACTCTATTTTGATATTGAGGCTGAACCCGAACGAAATTTAGATTATTTATTAGGGGTTGTTGTGTTTAATCGTTTGACCCAAACCCAGACATTTTATCCTTTTTTAGCAGAAACCCCTCAAGAGGAAGGCATCATTTGGCAACAATTTCTTGAATTAGTCAATCATTATGATCAAGCGCCTATTTTTCACTTTTCAGACTACGAAAAAGATACCATTGAACGGTTAGGAAACCTATACCAAACCCCTGACTCCCAAATTAAACAGTTAATGCCTCGTTTAGTTGACCTTCATCACTGTGTAACTACCTCCGTAATTCTCCCAGTAGAAAACTACTCTCTCAAGTCCTTGGCCAACTGGTTAGGGTTTCATTGGCGTGATGCTGGAGTCAGTGGGGATCAATGTGTTTGCTGGTATGACCAATGGTTAACCACAGGGGATCGCAGTTGCTTAGCTTCTATTGTGCGTTATAATGAAGATGATTGTTTAGCCACCCTTCACCTTAAAAACTGGTTAGCTGAGTTCTTCAGTAAAATTGAGTTTTAATGCTAGTAAGAAACCCCTAAAACTATAGGAATACCTCAACATTTATTTATAAAAAAAGCTTTTTTATAGGGGTAAGTTTGGTCAAGTTTGAAGTTATGCAAAGATTTTTTACAAGATCCCCCCTAGGTAATTTATATTATCTAGATTTTTAGAAAAATAATGTTATCGTTATAGACAAGACACACACACATTGGGGAGTTAGACATTACGAATCATTTTTTTAGTAATAATTTAACCCCAGCCCAACAATTAAAAGGTAACCGCTATGATACTCCCAATTTTTCCACTCTTATTTTTAATCACTTCCATCGGGAGTGTGCTTTGGTACCAAAGAACAGGAAATGATATTTTCGGGGTCTTAGCGTTTGCCAGTGCTTTGGCTTGTGTCATCTGGGGTTTGGTCATTTCCCATTGGTTAATTCATATCCTAAGTTTAATTATTTTGTTGAAATTTAGAACCCCTATTCTCGGTGCGATTCAAGTTAAGATAGATAGTAAATAATTTTTTTTCTCTCAATTTCAAATCTTAAAAAGCTGTTGGTAGCTCTGATGTGTTTCAGAAGTCAACCAACAGCTTTTGGCTTAGTTAAGGTTGAAAAAGGTAATAACGATTATCCTTCGCCACCTTCACCACCTTCACCGCCTTCGCCGCCTTCGCCGCCTTCGCCGCCTTCACCACCTTCAACTTCGGTGGTTTCTTCGGGAGTTTCAGCGTCAGTAGGAGTTGTCTCAGTATCAGTGCCACCACAAGCACCAAGAGCGGTTATTAAACCAAGAGTCACTAATAGTTGAACAGCTTTAGAATTCATTAATGGTTTCCTCAATTAATCGGATCTTAACTTAAAGCCTCTATTTTAAAAAAGACTGCAAAAAATTGCCAATAAATTTATCTTATAGATAACACATAAGTTGAGATAATGGAAAAACATCCACCCAGAATTCAGTATTGAAGATGATTTTGACCATTGACAACATTCTCACCTCCGAAGAAATAACCCAATTAATCGATACTCTCTCCCAAGGTAACTTTGTTGATGGCCAAACCACCGCAGGATGGCACGCTAAGTTAGTCAAACAAAATCGCCAACTCCATAGCAAGTCTCCCGATGTTAAAGCTTTACAAGAATTGGTGATTAATGCCTTACAACGGAACTTATTATTTAAACTAGCCATCAATCCGAAACACATTCACTCTTTGCGGTTTAGTCGCTATGAACCGAATATGCACTACGGAAGTCATACAGATAATGCTGTAATGGGAGGTAAGCAGTTTTTTCGCTCTGATGTCTCTTTTACTTTATTCCTGAGTTCTCCTGAGAGTTATGAGGGGGGAGAATTAATAATTGAAAAACCAGAAGGTGATCTTTCCTATAAGTTAAATGCAGGGTCAATTATTTTATATCCTTCAACCTTTTTGCATCGGGTGGAAACCGTTAAGACAGGAACTAGACTCGTGGTGGTAGGATGGATTCATAGTTTAATCCGAGATACCGCTAAGCGAGAAATTTTATTTGATATTGACACGGTACGCCGTTCTATATTTGCTAAAGAAGGTAAATCCGTAGAATTTGATTTACTGGCGAAAACCCATGCTAATCTATTACGTCAGTGGGTTGAATAGATTTAAGCAGGGGAGTAGGGAGTATAGGAGCAAAGGGAGTGGGGCGATTTCTTTTTGTTTATGTCCGACGAGTTAATTACAAAATTAAACTAACATGACTCTTAAAAAGTGGAAAATTCTCAAGTCTGATTTTGTTATTGATAATCAATGGTGTCGAGTACGACAAGATCAGGTTAAATTATCTGATGGTATAATTATTGATGATTATTTTGTTAATGTTCGTCCTGAAATTGCGTTAATTTTACCTATTACTCCTAATAAGGAAATTGTCTTTGTTCGTCAATATCGTCATGGTGTTCAAGAGATTTTGTTAGAACTTCCGGCAGGAGCTTTTGACCCCGAAAAAGAGGATAGCTTAACCGCAGCCAAACGGGAACTAGAAGAAGAAACCGGCTATATTGCTCAAGAATTAATTTTTATGACAACCATTTATGATAATCCTGTTAAAGATGATAATAAAATTCACATTTTTTTAGGGTTAAATGTTGAAAAAATAGGAAAAATTGAACTAGATGTCACAGAAGAAATTGAAGTCGTTTTAGTTCCTGTTGACCAGGTTATTGGTAAAATTAGGTCGGGAGAAATTTGTGTGGCTGGAACCATTTCCACTATTTTTATGGGATTAGAATTTATCAGGCTATTAAAATGAATGAAATTGAGACTCAAGTAGGACTACCACCCACCTCTAACTATCAGTATGCACAACAAGTAGGTTCCCAGTTATTTATAGCAGGCCAAGTTCCTCATGATTCTAACGGTAATTTAGTTGGTTTTGAAAACCCCTCTACGCAAGCAACTCAATGTCTAAAAAATCTCTATAGTTTAATTAAAGTGCATGGATTTGAGCTAGCAGATATTCGACAGTTAAAAATATATGTGATTGGAGATCATCAAACTCTAGTTAAAGTATGGCAGACTGTAAGGGAATGGTTTAATTATGATGTACCTCCTGCTACCTTACTAGGTATCGCTTCTTTGGGATATGAAAACCAACTGGTAGAAATTGATGCCACTATTGTTCGTATCAGTGAGGGATGACTTTAAGTAAATGTCTCAAAAAACTTGGTTAGGAATTGATCCCGGATTAGCCATAGTCGGATGGGCAATCTTACAAGAAAGTGAGCAACAACTTCCTTTAATTATTGATTATGGAACCATTGAAACTAATAAACAGTTATCTACTTCTCAAAGACTCTTAGAAATAGAAGAAGATTTAGGGGAATTATTAACAGAATTTAAACCCAAAGGTATCGCCATCGAAATGCCCTTTTTTAACCGCACCATTAAAGCAGCAGGAGGGGTTATGCAAGCGTTAGGGGTGATTAATTTAGTTTGTTATCGAGAGGCAAACATTGAGCCGATTTTTCTCCATCAAGCAAGTTGGAAATGTCATTTAGGGAATGGAAAAGCTAAGAAAAAAGAAGTTGCCGAAATGATTGCAACTTTGTTCAATTTAGATACATTACCCGTCGATGATAGTGTCGATGCGATCGCCATTGCCTATGCTGGATTATGTGGATTAAGAAATAATATCTAAGGGTAAAAACACAGTTGAGGCAACCCTAGGGTTTCTTCCCATCCCATCATAATGTTCAGACACTGTATGGCTTGTCCTGCTTGTCCTTTGATTAGGTTATCAATAGCAGAAAGAACGATAACGCGATCGGTACGGGGATCGGTTTCGATACCCAGGTAACACAAATTTGTCCCACAAGCCCATTTGGTTTGCGGATAAACCCCGTTCGGCAAAATTTTGACAAAAGGAGAGGAACGATAAAACGCACTGTAAATAGTCAATAAATCGTCTCTGACAAGTCCCGGATCTCTGAGGGTGGCATAAACTGTTGATAAAATGCCTCGAACCATTGGCAGTAAGTGGGGAGTAAACTGCACTCTGACTTCATGACCAGCTAAATCAGAGGAAATTTGCTCGATTTCCGGGGTATGACGGTGTTTTGCTACGCCATAAGCTCCGAATGATCCTTCAGCTTCTGCTAGTAAAAGATTAGTTTTTGCCTGTCTTCCTCCCCCGGAGGTTCCTGACTTAGCATCAATAATGGTGGTTTCGGGTAAAATTAATCCCTGTTTAAGTAAGGGAGATAACGCCATTAAACTAGCGGTAGGATAACAACCCGGACATCCGATCAAAGAGGCTGATTTAATTTCATCACGGTATAATTCTGGGAGTCCATAAACAGCCGTTTTGGCTGTGTCTAGGTCGCTACGCTCCTTATTGTACCAACTGCTATAGGTTTCTAGATTTTTGAAGCGATAATCAGCTGATAAGTCTAATACTTTACATCCTTTTTCGATTAATGGGGGAGCAATATCACAAGCTAGGCCATTAGGAAGTCCTAAAAATACCGCCTGACAACGAGAAGCGATCGCATCAACATCAATAGGTTCAATGGTTAAATCCACTGCATGGCCTAAGTGGGGATAGATTTCAGCGTAGGTTTGACCAGCACTGCTGTTACCTCCTAAATAAACAATGTCGACTAAGGGATGTTCTTGTAATAGTCTAACTAATTGGACTCCGCCATATCCTGAAGCACCAATAATTCCCACTGATATTTTTTCGGACTCACCCATATCGATTACTTCCTAATACAATTTCTCGTTAATACTGCCATTGACCGCATTGTAATCTTAAAATAGGGCTTTGAATCAAAAGCTTTTGTAAAGTTAAAGTTTTCGGCCTTAATTGATTTGTATTACTGCTTCAACCAAGGAAGTTGGCTCCTTCCTCGCCCGTTCCCCCTGCTTACTTTGCTGGTGGAATCCCCTTTAAAGAAATCAACGCATCAATGACTAATTTAGCTACGGGGGCTGCTACCGTCGAGCCATAAGTGTTACCCCCTTTAGGTTCATCTACCACTACCAAAACCACATATTTAGGGGATTCTACAGGCAAAATAGAGACGAAACTGGTAATCTTTGCATTAGGTAAATAACCCCCTCTAGGCCCTGCTTTTTGCGCGGTTCCTGTTTTTCCTCCAATGCGATATCCTTCTGTTTTCGCTGGTTCTCCTGAACCTTTATCTACTACCGTTTCCATTAATTCGACTACGGTTTGACTGACTTCTGGGGAAATAATTTGTTTGCTAGGATAATCCGGTTCCCAGTGTAGGGTTCCTTCTGTATCCACTAACCCTTTCACCAGATGAGGAGTCACTAATTTTCCTCCATTAGCTAAAGCCCCCTGTAACTGGACTAATTTCATGGGGGTTAAAGAAAATCCTTGACCAAACGAAGCGGTAGCCACTTCAATAGAACGCTCGGTAAACACATCTTTGCGTTTCAGTCTCCCGGCTACTTCTCCAGGTAAATCAATGCCTGTTTTTTGGTTAATTTCTAACTGTTGTAAACGATTATAATAATCCTCCTTTTTCAATCGTCGCATCATGTGAACCATAGCCACATTACTCGAAGTTTGTAAAATTTCAGCAATGTTAATCGAACCATTACCCATCTTAGAAGCATTTTTAATGGGCCAACCATCCACCGTTACTAAACCCGAATCATGAATGACCGTATTCCGTTGAATGACCCCTGCTTCAAGGGCTAAAGCGACGTTAATCGGTTTAAAGGTAGAACCGGGTTCATATAAATCGCTAACAGTCCAATTTTTTAATAATTCGAGGTTGGACTCGTAAAAGGTATTGGGGTCAAAAGTAGGTTCACAAACCAATGATAAAATAGAGCCATCCGTAGCATCCATAACAATAACGGCTCCTCGTTTGGCGTTAAACTTCTTAACTTGTTGTTGCAAAGCCGCTCTAGCCGCCCGTTGCAAACGCATATCTACCGTTAACTGAACCCGCCAATCATTGGACTTGAGTACATCTTGCGGTAAAGAATTAGGAAGAATTGCCCCTAACGCAGTTCTCTGCACGTATAAGCTTTCTAAATCCCGTTGTAAGAGTTTCTCTTGACTTAATTCTACCCCAGCTTGTCCTTGTCGTTCGTGATCGACAAATCCCACTACATCAGCCATCATCTTTTCTTGGGGATAAAAACGGACATAGGTTTCATTAACTTCAACTCCGTCTAACCCCAATTTTTGAATTTGTTCGGCGACCCCTTCGTGTAAATTGCGGGCGATGGGAATGCCTGTTTTACGCTGTTTAAAGCGTTCCATCAATTCTTGAGGGGTTGTATTTTCTAAAACCGTGCTTAGTTTGGCTGCCACCTCTGACTGAGGTAGTTTAAATTGAATAGGATGAACATATAAAATATATTCGAGGTGATCGGTGGCTAATATATTACCTTCACTGTCAATCATTGACCGTCGTGGAATATAAGGACGGATATTAACTGTTTGTTGCAGACGGGCTTTTTCTTTTAATTCCTCGGCCTGAACAATTTGTAATTGATAGGTTTTCCAGGCTAAACCTAACATTCCACTCACCAAAACCGCCCAAACCAATAATAGACGAAATTTAGGTAAGGGAGGGGGTGTCGGTTGTCCTCTGCGTTTTGAGGAATTCAGCGATCGCCGTGTAATTCTATTTTTAGGGACTGCTTGTTTAGAAGAACGAGTTTGACGAGTATTTTTAGAACGATGAGAACGCCGTTGAAATCGAGAGTTAGCCATGGCCGGTTCAAGGGTGAGAAGGGGTTATCAATCAACTAATAATTAATAATGATGACTTAGTTAATAAGCAATTGGGGTTTCTATAATCACGGGTATTTTTTTCTTTTGTTGAGTTGGCTCACTCATCTCAATAACAGGAACTTCAGCAGGAGCCAGAAAGATTGATTTATGAGGATTTGGAGCGGTTAACCCCGATCCCGGTTGTTCTGCTTGTTGGGCCATTTTATGCTTTAAGGATTCATTAGTAGCCGCCAGTTGGCGTTCGTTGCGTTGTAAGGTTTTTAGTTTAGAAAATTCTTGACTCCACAGGGTTGGTGCATAAACTGTCCAACCATATACCCCCAAAGTAATCGCTACTAAACCAAAGGTGAAAGTAGTGGAACTTTTTTGTACCAGTAAGAGAAATTGTAAGGCTAAAGGGAGTCGTTTGGGCTTCGTGCGAAGACGAGTCACTTTAGAACGAGATTCAGACGGACGACGAGTAACGGTTTTAGGCGCGACAGATTGATAAGTGCGGGTTGGAGTCGTTTTTTGACGACGACGACGGTAACGGGTGGGGGGTGGTGTGGGTAAATAATCGCGTGCAGCAGTCATAGTAATAGTTTATGAGTCGTGCAAATACTTTGATTGTAAATAACCCTCATTCAATGATTCTGATAAGAATCTTAAAAAGGTGACTGGTGGGTTAGACGGCCAGACCCTTCACTATGTTGCATTCATTTCATGATTGACATTCAATCTTGCAAAAGTCATGAAATCAGTATATTTTTAAAAAGACATTGAAACTGAACAAGAATCAAAAAAGAGAAGATAATTTTCACAGTTACCATTGTTACAATTAGAACCCTATTATAATAATAAGTTTAATCAAGTTGAATTTAGGAAAAAAAGAGCAAATAGCTAAGTAATCCTTGAATAAAACCTTAGGGTAAAGAAAATATTAAAAATAACTTGCTCTCACTGACTTCTTTAACGTACTTTTAAAAGCTTAATTAAAATTTAATGTTTACTAACCCAAAATGTATAGTAATATGCAGATCATAGAGATAAATTTGATTCAAGTGTGACGAGCTATCAAAACAATCAAATTATCTTGATCAAGATTTGAAGGAAAACCTATAAATATGATTGCAGCAGCACCCTCTTCTAACGGATACCACATTCATGGGACGAAGCCAGGACTACCTCCTATTAGTGGTTGGGAAGACGAAATCGCCTCAGTGGTGAACCACAATGATCCTATTTTTGCGCCTCATTCTAATATCAATCTAGCTAATGTAAAATCAGGGTTTGCGTGCGCCCTTCATATGCACCAACCCACTATCCCTGCTGGTCAAGATGGTGCTTTAATTAGTAACCTCCAGCATATGTTTGAAAATCAACATATTGGAGATAATCATAACGCGCCTACCTTTGCTTGGTGTTATAAGCGGATTGGTGAGTTTATCCCTGAACTCGTTCACAATGGTTGCAATCCTCGCATTATGTTGGACTATTCGGGAAATTTATTATGGGATTTCCAACAAACTCCCCGACACGATATCCTTGAACCCCTCAAAACCATTACTAACGATCCTCAATATCATCCTTATGTAGAATGGTTAGGCACCATGTGGAGTCACGCGGTTGCGCCTTCGACTCCTATTCCTGATCTCAAATTACAGATCCAAGCGTGGCAGCATCAGTTTGCTGCTTTATTTGGCTATGATGCTTTAAAACGCGTTAAAGGCTTCTCTCCCCCAGAAATGCACCTCCCGAATAATCCTGATACCCTTTACGAATATATCAAAGCCCTTAAAGAGTGTGGTTATCGTTGGTTATTGGTGCAAGAGGACTCCGTAGAACGATTAAACGGAGATGATTTACACAAAAATGGTGATGATAAATATGTTCCTAACCGTTTAGTCACCCGTAACTCCAAAGGCGAAACCATCAGTATTACCGCATTAATCAAAACTCAAGGATCTGACACCAAGTTAGTGGCTCAAATGCAGCCTTATCATGAAGCAAAGGCAAGAGGAAAGCAAAAACTCGGTAACGTAGAAGTTCCTTCTTGTGTTTCTCAGATCGCCGACGGCGAAAACGGCGGTGTGATGATGAATGAGTTCCCTGACGGTTTCCGTAATGCTTTCTATAGCATCAAAGATAATCAAGAGGGTGTGGTTGGATTCAATGGAACTGAATACATCGAACTCTTAGAACAAGCGGGTGTTACCGAAGATGATTATCCTGTTTGTCAAGCAGTGGGACAACATAAAATCTGGAATAAAATCGGTACTGATAACTTGACTCCAGAAAAAGTAAATAAGGCGATCGCAGAATTAGAAAAAGAAGATGATCGCTTCCACATGGATGGTGCATCTTGGACTAATGATCTCAGTTGGGTCAAAGGTTATGAAAACGTCTTAGGACCCATGAACGAATTGAGTGCTGGTTTCCATCAGAAATTCGATTCTCGTGTCGAACAAGATGCTAACGTCACTCGCACACCTGAGTACCAAGAAGCTTTACTATACACCATGTTAGTTGAAACTAGCTGTTTCCGTTACTGGGGACAGGGTGCTTGGACAGACTATGCTCGCGAACTTTATAATCGCGGTCAGCATTTCGTTAAATAAGTCTTTGTTGGGTACATTTTAAGCGATCGCTTCTTTAATTAAGGGGCGATCTTTTTTTATTTTAGATTCCTCGTTACCTCGGAATGAAAACCCAATAGTTATATTTATTATTCATTAATATCAACCCCCAATTCTCTCAATTTTTCTTCTAGTAGCTTTGCTCTTTCTTGGGCTTTTTTAGCTTCTTCTTGAGGGGTTAAGTACCGTTTACCTTCTGGATCATACCAATATAACCATTCTCTTTCTACTCCTTGATAAACCCCTATTTCTCTCCCTATTCCTAAATTAATTTCTGCTAACCAAACGGGTTCCCCTTCTAATAATTCATACTCTCCATTGTTTAAGTGATACACTTCTAAACGGGGTTTTCTTTT
This sequence comes from unicellular cyanobacterium SU3, assembly GCA_002172675.1. Lineage (GTDB taxonomy): Bacteria > Cyanobacteriota > Cyanobacteriia > Cyanobacteriales > Microcystaceae > Crocosphaera. The sequence goes on along the minus strand of NETF01000081.1, from coordinate 2,788 downwards.
TCGTAACGGGTTATAAATCACGTAATATAAAATTCCCATTTTGGCATATTCTTCTTTCTTTTGAGTATATTCTCCTCGTCTGGTTTGAGAGACAACTTCTAAAACCATTGTAGGAATAACCAATTCATCCCATAACACATAAGATAACCTTAAATCTGAATCAATAATACGGGGAACTCCTACGCTTAAAAACCCATCAGGAACTATGACATCTATGGGGTTTTCAGGGTCATAATAAATACCCATATCTACACCAAAATACCAGTCCATTCTCTCTTCCCAAATAAGGGCTAAAATATCTTTGAGAACATGGGGAATTAAGTCTTGTAGTTCGTTATCCACAGGAGTATCATCAGAGTCGGGTAAATCTTCAGCAGAGGGTAAACAATGACGAGGATTATAGTTTAATAACATGGTTAGAAATTGAATTCGCTTGAGAAGATTTCATTTTATTCTATCATTTCTTTCAATTCGTATAATGAGCAATTTTTTTTACCAAAATGTCTTAAAGATTGAAAGAATTTAAAAGGTAAGCAATCTTTCGCCACAAAAGCAACATCAGGAGAAGGAAACATCAGGAGAATGAGTTAACTGATAAGTTGTCTAAAGATTATCAGCAAAATAACGATGATATAATTGACAACTGGGTTTAGCTTCATCTCCTACTAAAGTAATGAGTCCCATACTTTCTAATTTATAAGCAACAGAAGGTTCTAATTGAACCCCTTTATCACTTTTTACCACTTCTTTCATCCCTTCTGCTAAGTCAGGAGACGATTGTAAATTATCCCAATGACGACGTAAATGACTACTATAAATTCCCCCTTGAGTAGGTGCTTCTGCGAATAGTTTATCCTGAGGAATTTTTTTAGAAGCGAATGCTTTTAAAGCTAAATCAACCAGATAAGGATGACCCCCTACCATCTCAATTAAATCCTTAGTAAACTGTTCTTGATCAGGATTTTCTGACCAATCTAATTTATAAACTTTGGCTAACTTTAAGACTTGTTCTAAGTTAAATCCTGGTAATTTAACTTGTTTTCCTACATTAAAGGGAGATTGATTAGCATCTAATTTAATATAAACTTCGGTAGAATTAGCAATGACTAATCGTAGGTTTTGCCAAATTTCTAAGTTATTGGCTTCTTCGTGCCAATAGCGTAACATGGGTAAAAAATCTTTAGCAATATCTGCGTATTCAAAAATCCGATCTAAATTGTCTAAACCCAGAACTAAAGGACGATCAATATTTTCTAACACATAACTTTGAAAATAGGTTTTACAACTGACTAAACTACCAAATAATTCCTCATCCCAATAATCGTCTAGTTGAGGTTTTAAGCCTAATTCTCTGCTAATGTTGGCACAAAACCACCGTAAAAATTTATCTAAACTGCTAAACATTGCTGATTCAGCAGAGCGAAGATTCAAATAAACTTTACGATAATCATTGTTTTCTGCATAGTCTAAAATTAATTTTAAAAGCGATGTTTTGCCCATTTTTTCAGGTGCTTTGATACGAATTAATGCCCCAGGTTTAAGAATGGTTTGATAACAATCTGATTCAATAGGGGGACGAGAAATATAATCACCGTCAGGGATAGGAGGATCAACGATAATAATATCACCGTCTTGTTTCCATTCAGGATATTTAATATCTTTTAACCATTCTCGTAAGATTTGAAACTTGCCTGGTCCTTTGCTACGGGGATCTAATTCAGGACAACCATTGGGTTTTTCACTAGAAAAAGAACTGTAGAGTTCTGTCATTTGCTTTTTATAAGTTTCGTGACTTGCTGCTTCTGCCAGTTCCCACACTTCTGTGTCCGGTTTACGCCAATTTTCATAAGCAAACCGAACTAAAAAAATTTCTCTTAATCTCCCTTTTAAATTTTGATCATTGGCAACTTCTTTGAGGAATAAATCCCAGTTTTTTGGTTTCATAGCGATGGCATTAATGATAATATCAATTAAAACAAATGTCCCTGATTTGACCAGGATGAAAAAAAGTTTCTGATAAGAAACAGTCTTATTATTCTACTATTTTCTACTTAATTCCATGTTACCTCCTAAGATAGATGAGAAAAATTAGTGATCAATGGGACTGACATTCTAACTCAGTCTTCCTATGATGAGAGTAGAGGAGAAAAGAAACCCTCTAACCAGGTGTGAGTTAAGGAGAGACCTAACCATGAACAACAAACTAAACCTCAAACGTAAACTAGCAACAATAATGGCAATTTCCCTTTTGGTTGTTTTCGGTGTCGAAACCATGGCCGTTGCGTCTTCTAACCCTTTCTCTGACAGTTCTATCGTCTATGGTAAAGACTGTCCAGGGGATGACAAAGATGAATGCTAAATGTCCTTGCCGTTTGTAAACTCCGACCACAACACACCTAAACATTGAAGAAAGCTAGGACTTTTCCTGGCTTTTTCTTCAAAGTTTAACAGGTAAATTGTAAAAATTTCGTCTAACTTAGGAATTTCGCATTGACAAAAGAGAGAAAATATGTGGATGATCATAAAATGCGATCTCGAAGAGATCCGCTTCGCGGTGCGCTAATGAAGGAGAAAAACCATAAGACCTCGGAGTAAACCATCAACAGCCAAATGTAATTTAGACCAATATACCTATTTTCTGCTATCAGAGCCAAAATATACAGGCTGTTGTCGTTTAGCTGAAGTTTTAGAAGTTTCTCGTCACAGTACCAATAGATTTTTACTTAGAGAACAATATGAACCAAAAGATTTATTCAAAGAAGTTCAAGAAAACCTAAATTTAAAAGGA
>NETF01000080.1 GCA_002172675.1 unicellular cyanobacterium SU3 | reverse complement strand
TTAAGATTTTTGTTAGCGGACAGCATACGCTAACTTTTCTCTTCCGTTTCTAGGTAACTTTTGAAATTAAAGTTGTAAGGCAAAACTCCCTTGACATCTGACTTACAGCCTTAAGTTGTCACGAATGGAGTATTTTGGACTGGTTCTTATTTTGTTGCTAGTTGCGGTGGTGTAACTATTGAACAACTCAAACAATATGTAGAAGATCAAGATCGTCCTGATGTGTAAACGATGCTTCGCAGTTAATAGACTGGTTGCATTTTCATCCCGTCAGTAAAACTGAGGGTCTTCAATCCAACATTTTAAGATAAATCTTATTGTAGATCAGGCACAAAGACCTGATACTGACCTCATTAGCATATCATAATGAGTCGGATAATTACTCTTATACGACGTTAATTTAAGGCTCTCCCGTGTCCAAAACAAAACGGCTTGATTTCCGTTGTCTCAGATATAATGTATGTGAACTAGCCATCAATATTAGTTATGAGCGTCGTGATCTCTGATGAAACTCTCAACGCCTGTGGCATGACTGCTCCAGAATTTCAGCTTGAAATCGCTGTTATGCTATTTCAGAAGGGTAAATTAACGTTGGGACAGGCCAGCCATCTAGCACAATTGGATAGGTTTGAGTTTCAGAATTTACTGGCAATACGAAATATCCCGATTTATTCCTATGAAGAAGAAGATTTTAACCTTGATATCAAGAATTTAAAGGAGTTAGGACGACTTTGATCGTCGTTAGTAACACTTCCCCCATTACGAGCTTGGCTGCCATCGGGCAGTTAGATTTACTACGACAACTCTACGGAAAAATTATCATTCCAGAAGCGGTTTATCGGGAGTTGACCGAAGTTAAGTCCCCAATCCCAGGAACAATAGAGGTGCAAACCTACAATTGGATAGAAGTAAGACCGCTCAGTGATGCTACTCGACTGGTAGGGCTTTTTTCTCAACCCCTTGATGAAGGAGAATCATGGGCTATTGCCCTTACTCTTGAACTATCGGCAGAATTATTATTAATTGATGAGCGACGCGGTAGAAGTGAAGCTAATCGCTTAGGAGTCCGAATTACTGGTTTATTGGGAGTTTTAGTAGAGGCTAAACAAAAAAAGTTGATTCCCGTTTTAAAACCCCTATTGGATAATTTAAAGAAAACTGCTCAATTTAGAGTTACTGACGCACTATATACCAAAATTTTACAGATGGTTGACGAGTAAACGAACTTGTCTCATTCTAATGGTCGATTTCTTCAAGGATATCCTGAACTGTTAAACAGATGTTATACATTATGTTAATCAGTTTGTCCACTGATTCCATTTGAAGAAAATACAGTCAACAGAGATGATTGCGTTGAAGATACACCAAAAATGGAAGATGAGGACATTCCTGTGAGTGAAGTTGTAGAAATCAATTAAGAGGGTAGGTGCTTCTGAAAAAGCTTCATCCCATTTAGAAGAACCTCTCTTTTGTGGTAATTTCTAAATATTTTTTGCTGATAAATTCAATGGCTTTATCTTCTGACTCAAAAGTTTTTAATTCTTTGAAGAGTTTTAAATATTGCCATGCAGAAATCGGCAAAATAATAGCTAATATTGTTGATACTGACATAACAAAAGATAGGATAACTGCTGTTTCTTCAGTCGAAACCCCAATACCATAACACCAACTCACAATAGAAATAGAGACCGTACTTCCCCAGACAACAATCCCTGTCAGTTTTCTTTCATAAACCGTATAATAATATTTATCTTTTTCGGCATCATAAGACATAATGCCTTTAAATCTTCCTTTGAATTTTAATAACATTGTTTTATTTTTAATTAAATCAATATTTTTAGGATTAATCATCAAAATTTACCTCCAAGTTAATATTAAGGGCCAACTCAATTCTTTCTCAAGTTTCTTTCGGCAAAGAGTCTCTAATCCTTTCATTTTCAATGTCATACCAATAAACACGACTTATAAAGTGCTGTTGATGCCAACCACTCGATAGTTTTCCCTGACTCAAAGAGAGCCTTACGGCTTTCCCTAAGATATAATAATAGGTATATATTCTATTTATTGTCAGTCAAATTGGAAAAAAAATGGAAACAATTACCATCGAAGTTGATAAAGAAGTCGCCAGAGCTTATCGAGAATCGGATATCAATAAACAAGAAAAAGTCAACACCATTATTAAGTTATTTTTTCAACCTGAATTTGCTGATAAAAGCCTTTCTGCTGTGATGGCAGATATCGCCGATAAAGCCGAACAAAGAGGGTTAACTCCCGAAATTCTAGAAGACATCTTAAACGATGAAGAATAAACGTTTTGTCTTAGATACAAACATCTTAATCAGTGCCTTACTTATAAAAAACTCTCCTCCATTCAAAGTTATCAAAATCGTCGAGACAATTGGGGTTACTTTATATTCGGAAGAAACCCTACAAGAAATCAACCAAGTTTTAACCCGTAAAAAGTTTGATAAATATCTGACTTCAGAAGAAAAGCAAGAATTTATCGTTAAATTAGTAGAGAAATCGGAGTTAGTAAAAATTCAAGAAGTTATTGATGTTTGTCGTGACTCCAAAGACAATAAATTTCTTGAAGTTGCTGTGAGTGGGCAAGCTGATTTTATCATCACTGGAGACAAAGATTTATTGGTATTAAATCCTTTTAGAAATATTGATATTATTACTGTCAATGAGTTTTTAATCAAGTTCACTAACTCATAATTACCCTTATACGACAAGGTACTCTTTATTAGTAGCTAAGTCACCTGGACCACCATCGACACATCCTGCAAACTGATCAGCAGCTTCATAAGCTGACATGGGTGTTCCATCAGAATGCTTAAACTCAACGGATGATGTCTTACTTTGCAAAAATTCAATGAAATCTAAAACTTCTTGCTGTTGGTAGTCTGTTAAACTTTGCAGTTTTTCTAAAATCTTTGTTGTTTTGTTAATTGCTTGGGTCATGGTTGTATTTTCTCACCAATAATTAAGCTATTTGTACCAGAGAAAAAGTTAAAAATTATTGATATTTTTATCCTCTCATTTAGTTTAACCTCTTTCTTAATTCTAATGTAAAATAGAAAAAAACTTTATAAAATAAACCTCGATGTTATCTATCAATCTAGATCAACAAACAGAAAGCTATCTAGCAGAAATCATCGCCAAAGAGAATATTACTTCAGAAGAATTATTAAAACAGCTAATTTACCAACATTGGCAAACCATACAACTCCGTCAAACCCTAGTAGAAAGACGAGGAGGACACCCATTACATTTACTTCAAGACGCTCAAGCTGACTTATCATTACGAGAAACCCGTAAAAACATTGTAGCCAATCATATTAAAAACCGTCATCTAAAGGTGGTATTTGGTCAGAGGTTAAAGTAACAACTTTGCCATCTTTAAGAATACTAATTGACTCCCCTAATCTTCGGTGTTTCTCAATCGCTTTTGAAATCGCTGTTTTGACTCCTGCATCAATTTGGTCGGATAATTTATCAGGATTTTTTTTAGCCATTACTCTCCTTGGTTATTTGTTGCCAGATAAAGGGTTGATAAATAATTGCTGGTTTGTTAAGTGGACATTCAGCTATTAATTGGGGATTATCCCTAGAATTATCATAGACAATCCATCTATCACACAGGGGTAAATATAACTGAGTTAGGTTTCTTTGTCCCCTTTCATAGCGACGACGAATCACTTCAAGGGGAATATTATGACCGCCACTTTCTACTCGTCTTATTACCCTCTCTATGGCTAATTCAGGAGTTTGTAACCAAAAATAAATCAAATTAATGGTGTACCCGTGAGCTTTACATTTTCTCAAAAAACGGGCAAAGTTTCGAGCAGCCAGTGTGGTTTCAAAAGCAAAATCTGCTCTTTCTTGAACTAGAGTATCTAAACGGTCTAACATTAACCGTCCTGCTTGGATAGCTACGGATTCAGGATTAAAAGGGGACAGTCCACCAGCAATTTCATCGGCATTGACGTATTCAAAAACATCAAGGAAGTTAGGTAATAATATCCGAGCAACGGTGGTTTTCCCTGACCCATTAGCCCCACCAATTACATACACATTCGGCATCAGTTCTAAGAGTTCGGTATTTCAAGAGTGATTAATCATCAAACTCTACTTAAACGGGTGTTTTTTCTCGTTCTAAAGGGGAATGATGTAAGAGCATCAATTGAGTTTCGGTTAAGGTTTCGATAGCGTAAGCTTTTCCTGTATTATCACTAAATTCGACCTCAAAAACTCCAGGTTCGTATTCTTCTACAATGGTTCCCACTTGTCCCCGATAAAGGTTAAGTTCGGGTAAGTTTTCTAGTAAGGCTACAATGTCTAAGAGTTTCATATTTTTTCTCCTTAAAGTAGATAACAGGTGACTAAACGAGGGAAATTTTCATCATTCCTAACTATCCAAACGCTATGCACAATGGCGGTTTTGTTGTCTCTTGTCAAGGGAAAGTCAATAATATATTTTTGTCCGTAAGCGTTGACTTTATCAGGAATCGCTTCATAGGTTTTAACCGCTTCTAATAGGGCTTGTTTGAGTTCTTCTATGTTATCAATGGTGAGGTTTAAAGCTGATTTGAAAACACGGGCTTTGTGTTTTCCTTCGTCATGGTTTACATTGAGGGAATAACCCGCTAATTTATTATCATCAATGAAGGTTTTTGAAGGGTTAGGTAGTTTCATTATAATTGTTTTTCTCTTAACCCTATTTTATCATAATTAATCTTTTTTGTATTACATATTGTTCAACAATATGTAAATCAGTTTGTCCCCTTGTTCAAATAATGGGTTACTCTATTCTGTATAACACATTGTTGAACAAATGAATAACGATGAGTGAGACGAAACCCAATCAAACCTGGATAACCTCTAAGAGCATAGCCATAGCTGCTCGAATACCCCATAACCTCTATCACCAAATAGAAGCCTATGGGATGACTCATTTTGCCAAGGGTAAGGGGAAGTACGATAAAACAGCCACTATCATTGATCTCATCACCAAAGGGTTAGGACTTAATGATGTATCACAATCTGTTCAACAAAGTGTTAATCAACAAGACCTTGAACAACTTGTCAAACAGACTGTTACACAAGAATTAGAGAAGACTGTTTATCAAAACGATATACAGAACGTCAAACAGGAGTTATTAGAATCTGTCAAACAATTTGTTAAACAATCTGTTAATCAATCCCCAGAATCATTAGAGGATGCCATTTCCCACCATCCCACGATCCAATCGATGCAAACCCATATTGATTCATTAGATCATTATTTAGATGGGTTAACAAAAGCAATTCAGGAACTAAAAGAGCTATATAGTGATAATCAAGCCATTGAACCAGTAAAAGAAGAGAATACAGTCAACAGGAATGATTCTGTTGAGGATACACCTACAATGGAGGATAAGGACATTCCTTTGAGCGAAGTAGTAGAAATCAACAATTCACCCCATGAAGAAACGGAGTTTGATTCTAGCTTAACCGATGAGGATATCAAAAAAGCCATTTCCAAGGTGAGAAAATTAACAGTCACACAGCTTCAACAAATAATGAAACAGTTTAATTCATTGAAGGGGAAGACAGTTTTTTCAAGTCGGGACTATTCACAGTCTAGAAAGCGTCGGAAAACTGATTTAATAATTGATGTTCTAACTCGTGAAAAAGAGAATCAGATTCTGATGATACAAGCGATTCAAGAAACACTTAATTCTTAAATATTATTTAATAGTTACCCCATTGAACTGTGCTTATTTATTGCTAATAGAAAACACCTGGGAGTCTTGCCGTGTTTCGACCCCAAGTGCTTTCTTACATACTCTCTCACACCACATATCACCGATTAATTATCGATTTAGAATAAGCGATTAAATCATCACTTTTGGTATTCAATAGATAAGGGACACTTTGATAATTGTCAAAGGATTGCAGATTGCAGAGGGGAGATTGTAGATTGACTCACGACTGAAGTACGTGAGCTTGGTTCGGTTGATTGTTGAGGGTAGATTTAAGATTTACCAATGCTTAAAAAGCAAAGGCTTCTATTTAATCAATCTGCAATCTGCAATCTACATTCTCCAATCTTTCTGTCACAAAAAATCCCTATCAAATGATAGGGACTCGGTGATCTTTACCTTAAACTACTAAGCAGTGGCTTCAACTTCAGGAATACTAATTTTAACAACTTTATTTTTTTCTTCATTTGACTTGGGTAGGTTTAAATGAAGAATACCATCTTTATAATCTGCGCTAACGTTAGTGTTTTCAATGCGTACAGGAAGGGGAATTACTCTTTGGAATTTACCATAACGGAATTCTGAGCGAGTCTTACCATTTTCAGAAGTGTTAGTTTCCAATTTTCTTTCACCAGCAATAGCCACTCGATCTACCATTACCTGAATGTCTAAATCTTTAGCATCCATACCAGGAACTTCAAGTTTGAGATGCAAAGCGTCATCAGTTTCGGTTAATTCAGCAGCAGGGATTTTAGAGAAATTTACATTTTCTTCCCAATTAGTAGGGGTTAAAGCTTCATCAAATAAACGATTTAATTGATGTTGTAAAGAATTCATTTCTTGCCAAGGATTATAACGTACTAATGCCATGATGCTGTCTCCTTTAGTAATAGTCTGATAGTTGATTAATGTAACCTGTTTTATTTATTTGTTTGGTTATTTTTATATTAATCAGATGGCAAGAGGAACGTAAGTGGGGCCTAAGTACAGGACAAAAAATATAAGCATTCTAAAAACTCAGAATGTTTTAAGTCAAGATCATTAACAATGGAACGTAAATGGTCAAGTCCATAGCGAAAAAGACTTCTTTCTCTTCGTCCATGTTT
>NETF01000079.1 GCA_002172675.1 unicellular cyanobacterium SU3 | reverse complement strand
AGCATCCCTTTATATCGGCATCTACTATCCACTTTTTCTTTTTGTTTGGTCTGCACAACAAATATATTTTGCCGATGGCATCATGGGGACTTCTCCCAGGTCTGAAGCCGTAGCTACATCTTTCAAATTCTGCTTCCCAACAAGGCTCAAGGGCATTCTTTACAATTGCTTGTAAGCATCTGTCCTTAATAGTGGGTATTCCCAGAGGTCTTCTTTTACCATTAGGTTTAGGAATATATATCCTTTTAGCTGGTTTTGGTCTGTATTCTTCTTTGATGGATACTAACTCTTTAACAAGGTTGTATTTCTTGGAAGGAGTGTTGACTAATTTACCATCTATACCTGTGGAAAGCAAGACCTAGTAGGGGTTTCCCCGTTCCGCATTATAGAGATGCAATCATAGAGGGTTCCTTTCTTTACTCCGGCAGCATTAGGTGTCTTCTTGCCCACCATAAACAGGGGTGGGTTCTGTTCATTCAAAAAACGGGAATGATTCTAACTGCAAACTGCCATAATAATCATCGTATGGTAGGTTTGTATAACGGAGCCTCAACAAAAGGTATTAACCCTTATGATTTTCCACTTGCCCTCAATCTTCTTGATGATTAGAATCTTGATTGGACTTTCCCTCTAGCTATGAGATTAGGTTGTTACCAACTTAACCCCTTCGGGTGTGGACTAGATTAGACACTATCTAGGACTATTTAGTAGTCACTCTATTAATGCGACTTTTCGGGTCGCACGCTTTTTAATATAATTATAACAATTGCTGTTAAAAATTATGATAAGGCATTACAAGTATGGGAGACAAACTTGCAAATATCTTGGAACCCCTGGCCGCTTGGTTCCGTAGTTTAGGGGTACCTGAACCTATTGTTCATTGGGGACACCCAATTATGATGGGTATTGTTGTCTTAGTAATGGGTAGTTTTACTGCTTATATGGGGTGGCGTAGTCGTTTCGTTACAGACCCCGAAGTAGTATCAGAAAGTCGTGCTTCTCATCGTCAGTTAGCCCCTTGGGTCTTTCTGTTCGTTACCCTAGGATACACTGGCGGCGTGCTATCTTTAGTGATGCAACAACATCCTATCTTAAATAGCGGTCATTTTTGGACAGGAACCGCCGTTATTGGTTTAATGGCTATCAGTGCAATTACGCCTTTAATTGGCTTTGGTGGGGATCAAAAAGAAGGTTATCGCACGTTTCATGCGTATTTAGGTGGTGTGGTTGCCATTGTGTTAATTGCTCATGGTATTTTAGGATTAAAATTAGGACTTTCTTTATAGGTTTTTGATTATAAAATAATTCCTATTCCGGTTTCTTGAAAGAGGCCGGTTTTTTATGTTCCTTGATATCCCCCCTCTAACTCCACCCTTAATAAAGGGAATGGGAACAGGCAACAGGTAACAGTCAATATTTTTAAACGTTAGTTGATAGTATGTTTTATGAATAAAAAAACGGCAAAAGATGTTATCGAATCTATTTATCAAGCCATTAATAATCGAAAGATTGAACAAGCAATGCAATGGGTTGATGATGATTGTATTTATGAAGATGTCAACTTTCTTAAGACATTTCAAGGTAAAGAAGCGGTTAAACATCTCTTTCAAGAATCCTGTGATAATGTTCCTGATGATTTTAAATTTGTTGTAGATGAAATTACCACAGGAGATCCCTTAAAAGTTGGGGTATTATGGCACGTTGAACTAGATAATATTTCTATTCCCAATGGTAGAGGCGTTAGTTTTTATCGTATCTCGGAAACCACTGGTAAACTAATTTTTGCTAGGGATATTGTGGAACCTCCCCTAAAACCGGGTAAACTATCTTTTATAATCATTCGTTTAGTTACTCCTTTAATTAAAACATTGTTGAAACCAGATTCTAACCCCCCACAAACCCAATTAATTTTATCCAAACTGTTATGGTTTCTCGCAGGAACTTATATCTATATTTTACTTTGTTCTTCTCCTAATTTTATTTTACCAGGGGAACCGGTTTGGGCGGTACAACCCGAAACTATCAAAGAAGTGATCAGTGAATCTACTAATTTTTTCTTTGTGTTACCGATTTTAAATACCCTAGGAATTTCTCTTATGAAATCTCCTGTTGTTCATCCTGCGATCGAAGCACAATTTAACTTTGCCGAAGCTTGGATTTTTATGTTTCTACCTTTATTATTAGCCGATAAAAGGGTAAGAGATTTCCCAAAATTTGCCCTTTGGAGTGTGGCTATGTTTCTCACTAATGTGTTTCTTTTGCCTTATATGGCATTTAGATTTAAACGACCTACTTTAGAGAAAATAGAAGAACCACAAAAAAGAATTTTAGAGCGAATTTTTGGCTGGACAGGATTAATTGTTGGCATTACTGCTATTGTTTGGTTGTTTGTTGGACGGCCAGAATTCGGAGATTTGAGCCAAAGAATTGACTATTTCATAACACAATTACAAAGTAGTCGGGTGGTCATTGCCTTTGCTGTGGATCTGGTTTTATTTGCCATTGTTCAAATGATTTTAATGGGTGCCGTTATTCCTCCTGAAAATTCACAACGTCCCTTAAGGTTTATTCCTTTCTTTGGTTTGGCTTTTTGGTTAATTTTGTAGCAGCTATTAAATAATGAATAATTAATAGTTGATAATTAATAGTGAATAATTATTAATTAATGAACATTGATCAGTTATCACAAATCATACAGCATACTGTTTTAATTCATCTAAAGAAACCGCTTCTAATGCTCTGATATGAGTCGCTTCTAAGATGACAGGAGGTGCGACTCCTGCGTCTTTCGCTTCTTGCCAACGGGAGACACACAAACACCAGCAATCGCCTGATTTTAATCCAGGAAAATTATAAGCCGGAATGGGGGTACTGAGATCATTTCCTTGCTGTTTAGTGAAGGTTAAAAATTCATCAGTGACTTGAGCGCAGACAACATGAACCCCGAAATCTTGCCCCCCTGTACGACAATAACCGTCACGATAATAACCCGTCATTGGGTCATTACAACACAATTGTAAATCGGTTCCTAATACGTTTTTTGCGTCTGTCATTGTATAATATCTTGTTAGAGTGTTTAAAGAACTTATCTTATTCTAAAATTAAAAGCCGAAACATTGATCTATTCTACTGTTCCCTATTCCTTTGAAGAAGTCAAAGAGGCTTCTTGAATAGGGCGACCATCTTTTAAGTCAAGAATACGACTCACAGCAATGCGATCGCCTGGTTTAACCCCAGAAATCACTTGATAAGATTGACCTTCAATGGCTCCGACTTCTACGGGAACTTGTTTGGCCACTAAACTCTCTTGAGACTCTCCGGGTTCAGCTAAAAAGACAAATTTTTGTCCCCCTAAACTACTAACTGCACTGGTGGGAATCAAGACACCGGGTTGCCTATCCCAGATAACTCTCGCTCGTACATACTGTCTATCCCGTAGGCTCCCATCGTTACGAAAAGCCATTTTTACAAGAACCGACTGAGCATTTTGATCCACTTGAGGGGCAATATAAGTAATTTGTCCTTGAACTCCTGGACTGCCATCCTGGTTAATCAATTCCACGGGAAGACCTTGACGAAGACGGTTACGGTTTTCTATGGGAACATTAACATTGAGATAAAAGACTTGATTATCAGTAATTGTGGTTATTGGCTCACCAATGCTGACACTATCGCCAATTTTTTTCTCATTAAACTCACCAATGACCCCATTAATAGGAGCGACTAAGAAATTATATCCTAGGGTCACTGCCGTGGCTCCCTGTTGGCCTTGTGCTTGAACAATAGCAGAACGACGACTCTCCACATTCGCTAACGCTTGCTCAACTCGTCTTTCGGCTGCTTGTGAATTATTTTGTTGTGCGTTGAGAGCTTCTCTAGAAGCATCACGGGTTTTAATGGTAGATTGCAGTTGAGCCTTAGTCGCGTTGAGGGTACGAGTTGCGTCGTCGAGGGTTTGCGTGGGGACAACATCTTCTGATTCAAGGAATTTTGCTCGGTCATAGTTTTGCTCGGCTAGGGTTAGCTCTGCTTGTACCCTTTGTACTTCAGCGTCAGTGCTGGCTAAGTTGGCTCTAGCGGTTTCTATGTCAGCTAAGGCGCGATCGCGTTCGGCTTCTCGTTGGCGGTATTCCGCTTCTGCTGCTTTGAGATCAGCCATCGCTACTTTAAGATTACCTGTAGCGGCTACTAAATCTTGTTGTTGTTGTTGGGGTTCAATTTCGATTAATCTTTGCCCTTGACTCACCCTATCCCCTTCTTGGACGAAAATTTTCTTAATTCTTCCATTAGTCCGACTGGGGGCTAATTCTACCCTTTGTCTAGCTTCGAGGGTTCCCACGTAGGCATTACTATCCACCAAGGTTGCTGGTTCGAGGGTTTGTAACTTCACCTCAACCGGCTGGGGTCCGGTGGCGGTGGGTTCGGTACTAGCGCAACCTGTAGCTAATAGAGAAACCATCAAAGTGCTGCCTAACCATTGTCGAGAGAATTGAAGGGGTTTCATGGAACTAAATATTTTTATAATCACATCGAATTTAGCAAAATAAATAGGTTTTCGGTTTTAAGTTTCGTTAATTTAGATAAAGGTGCGAGGTGTAAGCAAGTGTAATCTAAAAAACTATCGAAGTTGATAATTTAACGGTTTTCTGGGGTCTGAATAAGCCACCATGCCACACTCTACCATTCTTTGAGTCAGGGCTGTGTAGTTAAGTCTTCCCCCTGTAATTTGGTACTCCGGGCGAGGGTTGGGCAGATGACCCACTGGAGCATCTAAACTATAGTCAAGACTATATTTGAATTGTATCCATCCGTCTTGGTTACGCCATCCGATACGACTGCCAAAGTTATCATAAGCTTCCGTATCCACTAAGCGGCCTGGTCTATTGCCGGTTTCAACGAAGATAGGAAACTGAACGCTAAAGCCAAATCTTCCTCCAGAATATTGTTTCCAGAGATCGTCTATGATTTTAAGGTCCCAACAGGCAATATTTTTTACCTCATCTTGAGGCATCCAACCTTGTCGTTCACGGTTAACAGACTGCAACAACAAGGTAGTTGTGGTTTCGTTCGCTTCTAACCATTGCTTTTGTTGTAAGTCTTCTTGTAACGGTGTGTAATCAATTTCAGTTTCTGGAGAGATGAGAGAAGATTGATTATTGGGTATTCCTTGTCCCAACACAGAAAAGGTTGAAACACCAGTTAACGCTAAAGTCCACAGTAGTTTGTTTAATGGCTTGGTGATTTTTAGCATCGATAATTACACCATGATTGCAATTTGATTTTTATTTTGTAGCCTCTGTTTCATTTTAACAAGGTGTGGAGAATAGTTAACCCCGAACTCCGAACTCCGAACCCCGAACTCTCATCAAGCGTTACCCTCCCGGATACAATAGTTTCTTGAAACAAACCCTACTAGGACTATTTTATGAGTTGGACTCGTCATCATGTTTTAGGGTTAAATGATTGGACCCCAGAAGAATACGATACCCTACTACAGACTGCTTCTAGTTTCCGTGAAGTATTATCGAGTCGCACTAAGAAGGTTCCGGCACTTCAAGGGGTAGTAGTAACTAATCTGTTTTTTGAACCGTCTACCCGAACCCGTAGCAGTTTTGAATTAGCGGCTAAGCGTCTGTCTGCTGATATTATGAATTTTTCCCCTGGAAGTTCTTCTTTAACCAAGGGAGAAACTATCTTAGACACGGCTAAAACTTATCTGGCCATGGGAACGAATCTTATGGTTATTCGTCATAAACAAGCAGGTGTCCCCCAAGCGATCGCACAAGAGATGGATCGTCTTAAAACTGGGGTCGGCATTCTCAATGCAGGAGACGGCCAACATGAACATCCATCGCAAGGGTTACTAGATTTATTTACATTGTGTTGTTTACTGGATTTTGATAATCCAAAGTTAGGGTTATTAAAAGGAAAGAAAATTGCGATCGTTGGTGACATTTTACATTCACGGGTTGCTCGTTCTAATATTTGGAGTTTAACGGCAGCCGGCGCTAATGTCCATTTAGTTGGTCCGCCGACGTTGGTTCCAGAATGGTTTAAAGGGATGCAAAATAAGTCCCATGAAGGCAAGTTATTCTTAGATTGGGAACTGAAACCAGCGTTAGAAAAGGCTGATTTTGTGATGACGTTGCGGTTGCAAAAGGAAAGAATGACAGATTATTTATTACCGAGTTTAAGGGAATATCATCAACAATATGGCATTAATCATCATCGTTTAGAATGGTGTAATTCTGAGGTTAAAATATTGCATCCTGGGCCAGTTAATCGTGGGGTAGAAATTAGTTCAGAATTGATAGATGATCCTGATTTTAGTTTAATTCAACAACAAGTTACCAGTGGTATTGCTGTGAGAATGGCTTTATTGTTTTTAATCGGAACGTCTTCTTGAAACAGTTATCAGTTATTAAAGACTCAAGTCATTGCGAGGGGTAATATAAACAGTAGGTATTGATTTTTAAACGAAATACCCCAAAGCAATTTATCTATAGCACGACGCATTATACTATTTAATATTAATCAGATGTGGTGTATAATTTTTTAGTCATGAAAAAATAGAGCAAAACAATGGCATCTGAGAAAATTATTCCTTTACGATTATCTGATGGAGAAACTATCAAAGTTCAAGTAATCCAACTTGGCGAACAACCTGTATCCTCAGAAACAAGAATTTTTAAGAAAGCAACTAATATTATTAAGTCTATTGCAAATGATGTTGCAGAGACGTTAGAAGAAGTCAACGAAACCGTTAAACCTGATAAATTTAGTGTTACCTTTGGTTTAGAAATTGCTGTTGAAAGTGGAGAATTAACCGCTTTAATTGTTAAAGGAAGTAGTAAAGCTAATTTAGAAATTACAATGGAATGGGGAGAGTAAACAGTTATCAGTGAACAGTTATCAGTAACCAGTGAACAGTGAACAATGACCAGTTATTAATTATTACTATTGTTGATATATCCCTCTTTCATCACTCTGGGAGAGGTACAATGAAGAAAAAAGTCTGAAAGTCAGACAGAGACTATGGTTAAGCCTCGCCATCCTCAAATGACGGTAAAATGTGTTGATACTTACTGTGAACTCTATA
>NETF01000078.1 GCA_002172675.1 unicellular cyanobacterium SU3 | reverse complement strand
TGAAAGCTAATTATGGTTTATCGCCTTTTATTTTAGGACAAAGCGAGTTTTTTCTTTCTCATCCGCCCACTTTCACTTTTTAACTTCTCTTGACATTTGCTTGATTTTCTTAAGTTGTCACGAATGCATAAACGCAAAGGTTTCAGACGATGTTGCGAAGCACCAAGAGCATTCCCATCTAAAATTTTGACTCGATAACCAGGTAACCAATCTGAGCAATTTCCCTTTAAATGTCTAATGATTGCCTCCATTTCCATCGCAGTTTCTCTGACAAGTTCAGCACTAACCTGAGACTCCATAGAATTCAGTTTGTTATACACGGAAGTTACTGAAACCTTCATTTGAGAGACTTGGGATTGATTCCACACTCTAGCACTGACAGCTTTCGCGGTGTTCATTCCTCTCCAAAGCGAGAGTGCAATGGCTGGCGATATTGTGAAAATGGGTCCCCGTCGGGAAGGAGAAAGTTGAATCTATCCGCCGAATGGAAGATAATACAATAACTTCAATCCGTTATTATCTCAATAGTTTTACCAGTGATGCAGAGAAATTAGCGATCGCTGTTCGTAGTCATTGGAGTATTGAGAATAGTCTTCATTGGGTCTTGGATGTCTCTTTTTCAGAAGATGATTGTCCCGTGTATAAAGATAACGCTCCTGAGAATTTAGCTCGGTTACGACAGATATCTCTTAATCTTTTATCTCAAGAAAAAACTGCCAAGATAGGGGTAAAGAATAAACGACTCAAAGCTGCTTGGGATAATAAATATTTGGCCAAAGTTTTGGGCATTTAATAATAGCGATCGCTTGTCTAAATAGCTTCTGAAAACGATCTCGCTAGGAGATCAAAAAAAAGGCTGGTCGTTTTTTCAAAAACGGACTTATCAACCAGTATCTTTTCTTGTGGTAAATGTTTTTGGAGAGCTTGTTCAAATTACCTGGTAATTTGAAACCTTGAATACATTATAACTCACTTTTGCCCACATTTTTAATGCGTTTACCCTGTTAATTAAGTCTGATGTGTTAGCTAAATTAAGAAAATTAAAATAAAATCAAAG
This sequence comes from unicellular cyanobacterium SU3, assembly GCA_002172675.1. Classification (GTDB taxonomy): domain Bacteria; phylum Cyanobacteriota; class Cyanobacteriia; order Cyanobacteriales; family Microcystaceae; genus Crocosphaera. The sequence continues at coordinate 6,497 of NETF01000078.1, read as the reverse complement.
GTCAAGAACAAACCAGCTTTTATTTGGAAAAAGCTGGTTTGACTCAATATGTACAGTTGATTGGTTATTAGTTAACCTTCACAAGCATGGATTTCAAAAAATGTATTGTTAGGGTCAAAGAAATCTGTTGCCCCGATGGTGCAAGAAAAAGGATCACTTATTCCTATTTGGAAAAAGTTTTGTGAGCCTCCATCTGGATTGCCATCACTTGGATCTATACGGCGAAGTAATTGACCCGTGTTGGGATTAACTTCAGCAATAAAGCCTTGTTGGTCATCACTACTTAGGTTTCCCCCAGCTACCCAGAGATCTCCTTCTTCATCAAACACCAGTCCAGTGGCACTTAGTAGTTGAGTAACAAACTCACCGTCATTATCAAAGTTGAGAGGGTTTCCTGTTTCAATTGATTGATCGACATCCTCTTTCAAAAAGCGTCTAATCTCTCCAGTTCTTAGATCGTCAGGATCAGAACCAATACCAGTATAAAGATTCCCTAAACTATCAAATCCGACACTGGCTGAAGCTCCTGGAATATCCTCAACAATAGTCTGGATTGTTCCTGTTGATAATAAAAGTCGTTCAACTTGAGAACCAGTAAAAGGACCATCGGGCTGAGTTCCCCGATTGATGAAAAGTTCATCCAATTCTTCAGAGCGGAAACTCGCAGAAAAATTTAAAGGAATATTAGTAATTAATTCTGCTTCGCCTCCAGTCGTTGGTAAGGTAAAAATGTTGCCATCTGCTCCTGTGCTTAAAACAAAAAAGTCAGCTTCTGGTTCAGCAATAATAAAAGCTGGGGTGCTACCTTCAAATTCTGTGGGTAAGGTTCCTAAAAGATCAAAGTCTGAAGAACCTCGTTGACTTTGTACAAGTATTTCAAAACCGTTGAAAGTAATTAATCTATTATCAGGAAGAAAATCAAAAGTTGTTGAGAAAGAATCGGGAGCCGGCTGAGGAAGTGTGACCTCTGGAGTTGTCGTAAAATTAACTTCTGTTAAAGTAGTCGTGTCAAACCCTATCAGTGTTGCCAGGACTTCATTTCCAAAGAAAATATCATTTCCTGAGAATACTAGGTCATTAAATGTCAATCCCCCAGATAGTTCAAATAAATCATTGCGAAAGTCCACAATGGTATCTGTACCTTCTCCTGCTATAAGAACAAAAGTATCTTGACCCAAACCCCCCTTAAGGACGTCGTTTCCCTGACCTCCTTTGAGCGTATCTTGACCCAAACCCCCCTTAAGGACGTCGTTTCCCTGACCTCCTTTGAGAGAATCGTCACCAAGATTTCCTTTAAGGGTATCATCTCCTTCCCCTCCAAATAGAGTATCTTGACTGATACCCCCTTTAAGGACGTCGTTTCCTGCACCCCCAATTAAACCATCTTGACCGAAACCCCCAATTAATGTGTCATCGCCTGTACTACCAATTAGAGTATCTTGACCGAAAAGCCCTTTGAGTAAATCGTCTCCAGTTCCTCCAACTAAACTGTCTCCCCCAAGACCTCCAATTAAGGTTTCATCCTCATCAGCCTCATTAATAACCCCAATCGCATCCAAATCAAAACCTCCAGCACCTGGTGATTGAGGAAAAGGATCAAAAATGGGATTACCTTGTGCATCTAAAAAATCCCCACTACCAGGAATATCAACTAATCGAACAAAGTTAATCTCATTGAGATCAACCAAATTATTTATTACTAACGGATCTTCTTTTAAGTCTTCTAGATCGAAAGGAGTTCCAAAGGAAGCACCACTTAACTCTCCTGTAGTATCGTCAACGAAAGCATTATTAACATGTTTCCCAGCTAGGTTAAAAACTTCACTAGAGTCAATAACCCCAAAAGAATCTACTGGTTGTGAGTTGAGAGAGATACTCGGAAAACGGGCAAAATTAACTCCATCACTAGAAACTTCTACATACGCTAATTCGGCAAAAGTTCCTCCAGCAAAATCAAAACCATTTTCAAAAACGGCAAAGTCAGCTCCTCTTCCATTTCCTATTGTCAGGTCAAAGCTTAGTGTAATCTGACCTGGTGTTAGTCCAGCATCTATTTGTTCTTTTGTGAGTTCTCCAAGGGAAACTACATCATCAAATTGAGCCGTGACAGCTCCTAAAGACACATTGGGATTGGAAAAATCAGCAATCACTCCAGGGGCTGGTGAATAATCCACTACCCCTGTGGCAAACCCTATAAAAATGGGATTGAGCAAGTTATCGGATGTGACTTGACCTGGTCCATCAGAACCCACAAAACCAGGAATTCCTGCATCAAAGGTGTTAGTCGGATCAAACGTTGAATTGGAAAATCGCATAGTTGTTTTTCCCTAAAAATGATTGTGGACATGGGTCTGGTGTTGCTAATTTTAGTGTTGATCTGCCATAACTTATCTAGCTTTGAAGAAGATGATCAACGACTTATTGAGCAACATCAAAAAATGTGGAAGCTCAGGACTTCCAATACTTTGATAGACACAGTTTGTTTGTGCCAAAGGTCTGACCCAAAGTAGAGTCTTTACTGTTTGATTTTTTAAAAATAGGGTGTAGGGAACTAACAGAAACTCTTTGGTCAAAGATTCTACTTTCTTTACCAATTAAACCAAATTACATTGGGCTTTTGATTAATGTAAAAAAATTGAGCCATGAGCCTTTTTAATAAGCTCTTTGGTTTGCCGATATTTTATAACTTATTTCTGTTTTAGTAAATTAAGAAAAATTTAAGTTTAAGTTAAACTAACAATATGTTAATAATTAGAGGTATTGACTAACGGATTAATTATTGAAATCAAGAACCATCAAATTGCTAGGAAAAATTAAAGGCAATTATCCTGCCTTACAAAGTTAGCAATCTCACTACTTACGAATCAATTTAGTCCACGCGAAATTCCCACAGCTACCTTTTTCAGATGGATTACTACGAGCTGCCGAAGGATGATTAGCTGCTTTTTCTTCAGTTTCTGCATCATATACAATTTGACAATACCAAAGAGCATTATCAAAGTTTACCCAGTTAAATTGACTAAATTTCCCAGTAAAGTTAAAACCATCTCCCTCATTAAAGGTATTCTCGGCAATTATCACTTGTGATTGATTATCTACAGATGTATAGGTAAAAGTTAGAGGTGGAGTTCCAGGGCCAATTAACCATTGAGTATCACCTATCAAGTATTCTGAGTCTGGGGTATAGTTGTCTCTATAGTTCCCTACAATTGTGGGTGCAGGAATATCTTTGAATGCCCAGACTGGTGTGCAGTTGAAAAAAAATAGTGACACGATAATTATTAAAAAAAAGAATCGTTTCATAATGTTTGTAAATGTTCAAATAAGATTTTTATTATCTAAAAATACGAGGCACGTTAATTGCTTACTTTTAGTGTTAGCTTAAGGGATATTTTTCAGATGGTCAATCCCTAGAAAACAAAAAGGAAGGGTGAAGATTGGAAAGAGGTAGCGATCGCCTTTCAAACTAGAGAGGCGATCGCTACGGGGATCTCGCGGAGCGCGAGTGCGCCATGTAACAGAAAATGACTCTAAAAAAAGAGTGTGAGCAGAGTTAAGGGTAGTGTTGCAAAAACAGGCAATCGCCATTAAACTGTGATGAGTACAGATACACAATAACCTAGTTCACTCGTTGCGAAACAACCTTTCAAGTGGAGACATTTTCAAGGAGAGATAATTTTACTGAACGTTCGTTGATATGTGAGTTATCCTTTAAGCTATCGTAATCTAAAAGAAAGAAGGAACTTAGCGAACGTTTTATGTCTTAAATCTTTCTTGTCGTGCTGCTTCAAATGCCTCAACTAGACTACTCGCCCATTCCCCAGTAAGTGGAGTTTTTTCACCCCATTTTCGAGAAGGAGCAGATGGAACATAAAAGCTAGTTGCTGCATATTCGTATTCTTCTTTAAAACAAAGCCAAATTACTCTTTGATCTTTACGGTCTTCAGCAAATTCTAGTGGTGTCCAAGTAAATTCGGGCCCACGGTCTTCATCATTCTTCTCTTCGTTGTCCTCGTCTTCTAGTTGGCTTGAGAGTTCTGGTTCAAATAAGAAAACTGTATATTCATCAATCCACGGTTGTCCTGCAATCAACAAAACTCTGTAACTTGTCAAAGTGCTTAGGCTTTGACATTTGTCCATCTGTTCTTTAGTTGGCTGTTGTGGTTTGATCTCCAAAAATGCTTTCCAATCAGGCACCCAGAAATCTGGTAGATACCAAGTCCCATCAAGATCATATCCGTCTGGCTCATAGACGAATTTAAAATTTAATGTATCAAGAAATACTGCCCATCTTGCCTCTAAGCGAGAACGAAATCTAATGCCTTTGTATACTGTTTCGATAGGATTGATCATGGCTAAGTTTTTTACTTAACTAGCTTTGAGGAGAGAGTTCGTGTAAATACTTTATTACATTTTTGGATGATAATGCTTCGATCCCTTATTTCTTGATTTCTACTGATAACGTCCACAAGAATACCTTAGACTTAAAATGCGATTGCACTTGTTAAATACAACGACACCATTGAAGCAATCACACTGATCCACATTACTTCTCTATCTTGAGCGTCTTTCATTGCTTTCATCTTGATGGGGTGACAAGAGTTGGAAAAGGCTCACCGTCAGGGATTTATAGATCAGCGATCTCGAAGAGATCCGCGTAGCGGTGCGCCAAAAAAAAGGATTTAAACCAACCTCTAAACAGTACAAATAGTCTATTCAAAGCAGAAACAGACTAATTGTTAGAAATGAACAGAATTAATTTATAGAAAAATGATAAGAAGATTTTGCAAGTATCGTTATTTTCTTATCATAATTTATGGATTTTTTGCCTTTCTATCAGGACTATTTAAGTAACACACTATCAAAAAGCAAATTTTTACTTTTACGTATATTAGTATGGCTTTTACAGGTTCATAAACAAGTTAGAATAGAAAGGTTAGCAGCGTATCTTCCCATTCCTATTTTATACCAAAGTCGGAGAAAGAAGATTCAAAGATTTCTGGTCGAACCCTGCTTAAGTCTAGTTTTATTTTGGTTCCCTCTGATAAAATTGATAGTAGAACGAGAATTTAAACCAGGAAGTCGATTAACTTTAGTTTTAGATAGAACTCAATGGAAAGATAAAAATGTTTTTAAAATAAGTGTTGTTTGGAGAAAGAGAGCCTTTCCTATTTATTGGCAAATTCTAGAGAAAAAGGGTAGTAGTAATGTCAAAGAACAAATAGCTTTAATTAAACCAGTTTTAAGATTGTTTTCTAACTATGAGTTAGTAATTTTAGGAGATCGAGAATTTCATGGAGTAGAGTTATCTTATTGGTTAAAGAAACGAAACCAAATCTCGAAAAATCCCATCTATTTTGCTTTCCGAGAACGCAAAGATGTTTATATTAGAAGAAGTAAGAAGAATGAGAAACGGCTTCAAGATTTAAACCTGACTCCAGGAGTAAAAACTTTTGAAAAAAACATTTTTGTTACCAAGCAGAAAGGGTTTGGTCGGTTTAATGTATTGGCTTACCAAAAAAGGAAATATAGAAACTACATATCAGAAGAACCTTGGTTTATTATAACCAATTTAGATGATCCCAGTGAAGTTATTAAATATTATTAAATGAGTTGATTGTTTAGTCAACTAAGATTCTGAAATCTTGATTTGATCCGTTTTTTCCAATTCTTGTCACCCCGTCAACCCGCGAACCGTTGTCTCCTATCCCCGAACAGACTGACCCACGGATTTTAGTGGCGATCGCTATTAAATTTTCGCGCTGCTGCCTCACTCGCACCTTAGTTTTTTGGCGATCACCTTTTAGTAGTATATAAGTTCTCTATCCAGCAACGGATAATTTACAGGTGGAAAGTTTTTGCAACGTTACCAACTTGACAAATACTCGTTTACTCGCAGCTGTTATTAGGAGTCACCCAGTTGAAAACTGTTATACAGTGATCTTTGACCCAAATTATCCCAACAACTAGCCCAAGAAATAGGGCGGCAACAGCAAAAGGCAGAGCCACAAGACTGTTTATCATAAAGATGAGAGTTTTTTGTACAGTGTTGATAATCATGATGATTTTTGATAACAAAAAGATTCAGTTAATTGATATCAAGAATAACTTTTACTCAAATAACAAGACATCAGTAAGAACAAGGATTTTTCTAAGAGCAATAAATTCTAAGGTAGGTGTATAACGAATCTGGGGGTCAGCTATAATCAAATCAATAAGTTTGATTAGGGAACACGCACCAAGAAAAGCCAGAACCTGAGTTCGATGTAAGAAAAAGCGGTTAATTTCTCAAAAAAGAAATAGCATCTTGAGAAAAATAAACACATTAATTCAAGCCAGTTGGTATTAGACATCTCCATAATTTAATAAAATCAAGAAATATAGTATAATAAAATGAATAATTAGTTCAAAAAAGAATGGAAACTTACACTTGGAGCTATCTAAAAAAATATCCTAAACAAACCAAAAGATTATTAGGAATTGATGACAATCAATTG
>NETF01000077.1 GCA_002172675.1 unicellular cyanobacterium SU3 | reverse complement strand
TTGAAAGCTAATTATGGTTTATCGCCTTTTATTTTAGGACAAAGCGAGTTTTTTCTTTCTCATCCGCCCACTTTCACTTTTTAACTTCTCTTGACATTTGCTTGATTTTCTTAAGTTGTCACGAATGGTCGTATACTGATCATTGTCTGAATTACAGGTAATGGTTCGGCCATTATTACTACTATTATCATTATCAGAGCCACCAGCCAAAGCTGCAGCGATCGCCCCAACCACTAACGCTCCTCCCACAATAGCGGCTGCATCACTACCGCCACTACTATTATTACTGCTGGCGTGGGGACACGGCTTGAAAGCCTTGCCAGATGACAGTTTAAGCCAACTGTGGTACAAACAAAGATGCTCTAAAATTGGCGATCTCTGTAAATCCTAAAATGTTACCAGAAATTTATAACAATCATTTAATCCTGGGGATGTATTACATATTGTTATCGATAGAACCCAATGGGGATTGATTAATATCTTGATGGTGAGTCTGGTAATTGATAACAGGGGAATTCCTTTATATTTTGAGTTGCTCGATCACACTCCGAAACAGTAATTTTGACACCCAAAAAAGTATATTGATCCGAGTATTACCGTTACTGAAAGAATACAAAACCGTTATATTAGGGGATAGAGAATTCTGTTCAGTTTACTTCCTTAATTATATTAATAATTTTAGCCTATTCAATGGCAACATTTTCGGGAAAAATCATTAAAGATAAAGGATTAGCTAAATATGTGGGAAGAGTTAGAAAAAATCAGAAAATGCGACGGAGACACAGTAACTTTTATATCGGGCTACATGGAAAAGATTGGGTTGACTCTTGCGATTTGTTTGCCGTTGAATCTCAGGCATTGATGCAATTAAGCCCTGGAAAATGTGCCTATTATCGACAAGGGCGACGGGCTATATCCCTCATTCAATCTAGCTTGTAGCTTTTTCTGTCCCCACGCCAGGAGGTTCACCTTTACAAAATAGAACAGAGCAACCTTAACTTTTTTGTTACCTTAATACTTCTGCTCTATCATACCATTGAGTCTCTAGAATAAGTCTTTAATTTTTGTTAAAAATGAGCAAAATCCCACAATTAAGACTATTTATCCAGAAAAAACACCCCTATAATTCACTGCTAAATAGTTCTAACACCTTTGGCCAAGCATCTTGTGCCACTTCTGCATTATAACTGCCTCGTTGATCACAGAAAAAACCATGCGCTGCACCATCATAGCGAAACACTTTATGGGGAATATTATTATCTTTTAAAGCCTTTTCAATCATGTCAACTTGTTCTTGAGGAATACTGCCATCTTCTTTGCCAAAAAAGGCATATAAAGTGCCTGTAATATCTGGCGTACAATCAACGGTAGCCTTACCTTCTTCTCCTGGTTTCCAGTTAGCAATTCCTGCCCCATAAAAAGAAGCCGTTGCTTTAATTTCGGATAAAGTTGAAACTAAATAAACCACATGACCCCCGAAACAAAAACCGATGGTTCCCACTCCTGTTTTTTTCACTTGGGGTAAGTTATAAAGATAATCAATGGTGGCTTGAATATCCGATAACAATTCATCCGCTTTAGTTTGGTTTTTATACTTTCTCCCGATCTCAATCGCTTCAGGGGTGTAACCCGTTTCAAACCCAGGGGCTAACCGTTGATAAATAGCAGGGGCAATCGCTACATATCCCTCTTTAGCAAAGCGTCTGGTGACATCTTTAATATGATCATTAACCCCGAAAATTTCTTGAACAACGATCACCGCCGGAAATTCCCCATTTTCTGTGGGCATTGCTAAATAACCATCAATATTTAAGTCACCATTCTTGATAACAACATCTTCGGTTTTAATGTCTAACTGGGTCATGTTTAACCTTGAATTTTCTGATGAACAACAGAGTAAAAAGCATCTTGGGCCGCCGCTTGTTCTGCCATTTTTTTAGAACGACCATAGCCTGATCCTAGTTTACGATCCTTGAGGGAAACTTCGGCAAAAAATCGTTGATCATGGCCTCGATTTTTATCTTGTTCAATAACACGATAGTCTGGTAGTATTTTATATTGTGCCTGAGTCCATTCTTGCAGCGCATCTTTATAATTTTGACGGGCTGGATCAGAACGAATTTCGGCTGCTTTTGTCAGTAATAAAGGATCTAACCAAGGACGCACTAATGTCATGTTTTTGGTACTGAGATATAATGCCCCTAATACCGCTTCAAAGGCATCCGCTAACCAAGAAACCCGACCCATTTTATCTTGAGCTACACTATCAGCCATGAGAAGATAACGATCTAAGCCATATTGTTCAGCAAACTCCGCTAACGTGCGATCGCTGACTAAAATGGAACGAATCGCCGCAAATTCTCCTACCAATTCATCGGGATAGGTTTCTAGTAAAATTTCAGCCGAGACTAATCTAACCACCGAGTCCCCCACAAACTCTAATTGTTGATAGTTAGTTTCCCTAGAAATAGTCGGATGGGTTAGGGCGAGATCCAGCAATTCTAAATTAACCACTGAGGTATCCAATATCCCTAACTTTTGAAGACAGGTTTCTAATTGTTTTTTTCTGCGACTATCTACGAACATCATTAGCAATTTTAGTCTGGGGTGTGGGGTGTAGGGTGCGGGGTGTAGGGTGTGTGGGGTGTGTGAAGAGTCTCTTTATATTTGCTCCCTCTGCTCCCTTCTCCCTGCTCCCCTGCTTCTATAAACTACTCATTCCCTAAATATTTAGCCACGGTTTGCACATCTTTATCCCCTCGGCCCGAACAATTAATAATAATACGGGGACTGCCTTCAAGTTGAGGACAAAGGGTTTCTAAATAGGCGATCGCATGAGAGGTTTCTAAAGCCGGAATAATCCCTTCTAACTCCGATAACCTCTGAAACGCAGCCACTGCTTCAGCATCTGTCACACTATAATATTCAGCGCGACCACTATCTTTAAGATAACTATGTTCTGGTCCAACCCCAGGATAATCTAACCCAGCACTAATAGAATGGGCTTCTATCACCTGTCCTTCTTGGTCTTGTAATAAATAACTCATCGCTCCGTGTAACACCCCTGGACGACCTTTTGTGAGGGTTGCGGCGTGTTTTCCTGAGACAATACTTTCTCCGGCTGCTTCAACTCCAATAATACGAATCTCAGCATCCTTGACAAACTCATAAAATAGTCCCATCGCATTAGAACCACCCCCAACACAGGCCAGTAAAATATCAGGTAAACTGTCCCATTTTTCTTGGCACTGACGACGGGTTTCTTGGCCAATAATATGATGAAAGTCTCGCACAATCATCGGATAAGGATGGGGGCCTGCTACCGAACCTAAAATATAGTGAGTGGTTTCTACATTAGTTACCCAGTCTCTAATAGCTTCTGAGGTGGCATCTTTAAGGGTTCCGGTACCAGCTTCAACGGGTTGCACCGTCGCCCCTAATAGTTTCATGCGGAAGACATTGAGGTTTTGCCGTTCCATATCATGGATGCCCATATAAATGACACATTCTAAGCCAAAACGGGCGCAAACTGTTGCCGTTGCCACCCCATGCTGTCCGGCTCCTGTTTCTGCAATTATACGCTGTTTACCCATGCGTTTCGCCAATAATACTTGCCCGAGAGCGTTATTAATTTTATGTGCGCCGGTGTGGTTTAAATCTTCCCGTTTTAAGTAAATTTGTGGGCCAGTACCATCGGGACGGGCGTAATGTTCCGTTAACCGTTCAGCAAAGTAGAGGGGACTGGGACGACCGACATAATCTTTTAATAATTGCGATAATTCTGCTTGAAAGTCAGAATCATCCTTGTAGCGACGATAAGCGGTTTCCAGTTCGCTTAAAGCCGGCATTAAAGTTTCAGGCACATATTTTCCCCCATACTGGCCAAAGCGTCCGATGTCATCAGGATATTGGATTTGGTTTGAGGATGGGGAAATGGGTGTGGTTGTCATTGTTATTTTCGTCTTGGTGTTGCGATTGAAGAAAAAGCGTTTAATCTCATTATGATCATGGTAACTGGGTTATCAACTTTTTTCCACACTCTGTAGGTTGGGTAGAGGAACAAAACCCAACCCATAGCATCAGTTTATGATCAATTTATGCAATATCGTCGGGCAAAACAACCAGATAGTAGGTTGGGTAGAGGAACGAAACCCAACTCATAGTAAATTACCTAGATAAACAAAACCCTACTTATAACATCTTAAAATATGATCAATTTATGCAATATCGTCGGGCAAAACAACCAGGAAGCAGCTATTTTTTTACCTTAGTGACTCATAATCGACGTTCATTTCTCTGTGAAGCAGAGAATATAATGTTATTGCGAGATTCATTTCGTAGAGTTATGGAAAAACATCCTTTCGTCATTGATGCCATTATTATTTTACCTAACCATCTTCATTGTATTTGGACGTTACCCCAAGGTGATGCTGAGTTTTCGACTCGGTGGCGGTTAATTAAAAGTTGGTTTAGCCGTCGATGCGATCGCCAATATCAAGGCACCGTTTCCACGTCAAGACAAAGTAAACAAGAGAGAGCTATCTGGCAAAGACGATTTTGGGAACATTTAATCCGAGATGAACAAGATTTTGTTAATCATGTAGATTATATTCATTATAATCCTGTGCATCATAACTTAGTTTCACGTCCAAAAGATTGGGAATATTCCAGTTTTCATCGTTATGTGCAGCGCGGTATTTATGATGTTAACTGGGGAAGTTCACAAATTCTTGTTTTTGATGTTTCTGTTGGGATGGAGTAATTTCTTATATTGTTTTGTTGGGTTTCGTTCCTCTACCCAACTACGAGATCGGCGATCGCACTTTTTATCTGATATTCCTATCAGCCTCCAAAATATAATTGAACAGAGAAATCGCACAGAAATTTTACAATGGATTAATAATAGGCCTTCAACAGCCCAGCTTTTAGCTGTTCCTGATACTACCATCGGGCATACGAGTGTTTTTGAAGATAGCTCCTTTAAACCTTGTAATATAGAAATTTCTAGCATCGGTCAACAAAGCATGGCTGAGATTGGCATTATCGAAAGAGGATTCAGACAAATCGGCACCAGTCAAATCGACGTAGCTGAGATTGGTCTCTACCATATAGCTCTGGAAAAAAAGAACCTTTCTCAAATTAGCATGACTGAAATTAGCCCCTTCACAAGCAGTATCTTCCAAATTAGCTCCGCTCAAATTAGCCCCACTCAAGTCAGCAAAACTAAGGTTAGACAAGTCTATCCGAGCATAACTGAGATCGGCATTTTTAAGAATAATGTTAGGGACATTGATATCACTCAAACGAGCACCGGGCATTTCGATTCCAGAAAAGTCTCTTTCGCCAGCAGCATACCTTCTAAGCAATTCTTCTCTATCCATAATTCACCTGAAATAATCAACAACCTAAATAATACCGCAACCAATATCTGGTCAAACCTCCTTCAAACAGAAACCCAACTAGACATCACCTTCCAAATAACCGACCTACCCACAGGAGAACTCGCCGAAGCCACCATCACAGGCTTCGACCCCTTCGGTCGCCCCAACGCAGGAACTATCCTCATCGACTACAACGCCAACGGAATCGGTTGGTTCATCGATCCCACCCCACTTGAGAATTCGGAGTTCGAAATTCGGAGTTCGGAGTTTTCCTATAATGCTACCCCCAACTCCGACGCTTACGGCAAATACGACCTCCTCACCACCCTCCTCCACGAAATCGCCCACCTTTACGGTTTCATCGAAGGATACGAACCCTTTGACCACCTGCATTATGACCAAGTAACCATATATCGAAACTCCTGCTGAAAATGGAACCGTTAATATTGCAGAAAACGGAACGTTTATTTACACTCCCACTGATGGTAACGGCACGCAGTAATTTCTCATATTATTTTGTTGGGTTGAGGAACGAAACCCAACCTACGAGATCAGCGATCGCTAATGACCTTCAATTTTACGTTTAATAACTTCTTTTATCTGTTCTCTTCCCTCTTCAGTATTAGGAAAATTATATTTAATAGAATTAGGATCGCGACGACTCATTAACACTCGTAACGCTTCTTTATCTTCTTTATGTTTTAACACATAGGCTCTTAATTCTGCCTTACTCATTATCTCAAAATTAGGTTTCATTTGGTAAAAACTCCCAATCTCCATTAGGATAAATAATTACTTAAATATCTTTTCCAGCTAAGATATAAATCTCTTCTTTAAGATCATCAAAACGAAACAAAACAATATCTTGATGAAGATCCGAGAGACTTTGACAAATTTCAACCGATTTAATGGCTTGTGCTACGGTTAACGAAATTGACCTATCCTCAATTATAATACCTCTAATTTTACTTTATTCTGAGCTTATGGTCTGAAAAAGTTGCATATTGATTGGATCAGATAGCTAAAATTCAGCTAATTATTCATTATTTTAATGATCGCTTGATCATCAAGACAGTTGCTACAAGAAAGCGCGATCACACTACATTAATTTAGTTGATCGCACTACCATTAAAATTAATCTCAAAGTATTCAGGTAAACCTTTAATTAGAATATTGACAAAAAATTAAATTATCTTACCTAAATTGTTCATATTAATTAATCTTTACCGGTGACTCTTGCCAGATTTGATAGAGAAGAGATTCTAAGCGATCGCTTAAACGACAGACAAATATCCCTTCTTCGCTGGCAATATCCGACCCTAACCAAGTGCCTTCTAACACGACCTCCATTGCTTCTTCATCACAACGGTTAACCTCGACAATTTCCCCTGTAAACTCGTTCACATCTTCTAATAACTGATTTACATAAGGTAAGTCTAAAGAAATTAAAAAAGAAGCACTACTCGGTTCAACACAAAGACTGGTTCCTGACCGTAACGCTAAAATGACACGAGTTGTTAACCAAGTCTCTAAGGACTCTTGAAGATAATCAATATAAAATCCGTCATGAGTATAAGTTAGTTTTAACATCGTCTTTTGTGGCTTTGAAAATAGCAGAAATCATTGATGTGAGTCGATACGTAAGAGAACAACAATAATAGATAAATATCACATTTTTTTACTCTGGTTTATCTAACAAAACCCCCCACTTTCTACTAGAGGAGTAAAGCGGGGGGTCAGACAAACCTTGAGGGGTTAGGTATTTATCTAAGGATAGGGAAGATTTGCCTCCACCACCCGCTTTTGAGGGTTAGGGATGTTCTAATCTCTTGAGATTCATTATCGCCTGAGAAGGGATAATCTCGATGAGATAGACTCCCTATGAGAAAATTAAAGGCTGTTGCTTGCTTAGTCGGATAATTACTCTTTATCTCTAACCCCTTCTTTCCCGTGATCACAGTTGGCCACCCTTGGCAACCACTGAAGACCCGAAGAAATAAATTGAGGCAAGAAAAAAGTAACATAAAGGTTTTCAACCGTGTTAAAAGAGACTTTTTCATACTACACTTATATTACTGAAATGTCTACCTTTAGATGAGGAAAAAAATTATGAAAACCCTTCCCCGTACATCAACCACCGAAATGGAAGTCACCAGCATCCGTTTAGAAAAAACCCTCAAAGACAAGCTAAAAGAGCTTTCTGGCCATCAAGGATACCAAGCATTAATCAGAGATATCCTTTGGAATTATGTACAGCAAAAATCAGGAGACTATCGACCGCAATTTTCGGTTGTCGATATTCGCGCCACCATTGAATCAGTCGCTAGAAAAGACGAAAGTTGTGTATTGACAGGAAAACTCATTCAAGCGGGACAACCCATGTTATTAGGATTAACGATTTATGGTGATTTTGTGCCACTGAGTATAGAGAGTATAGATGAAGTTGTAAACAGTTAACAATAACCAGTGATCAGTGACTCGTTACCTTACCCATCACTGATCACCGATAAAATAACAATTAATCCCGACAGTAAGTTAAAATCCTTAGTACGGGACAAAAAAATGAGAGAGGGGTTGCAAAGATAGACACAGAGAGGGTTTGATAGAAAGTTACCCTAACTAACGAACAAACCCTATGAATGAGATTACCTTACTGCGTAAGAGATTAAA
>NETF01000076.1 GCA_002172675.1 unicellular cyanobacterium SU3 | reverse complement strand
GTCTAACAACTGCGAGGTCTTTCTACCAATTTTAGCGGTTTTTAGCTGCACTAGCTGATCTTTTTTCCTCATCGAGTATAAGTGTAACCTTTTAATAATGAGGGTTTAGCTTTTATTCAGCAAACCCTAATTAAAGGTATTAGTTTGCGTGTTACCATCTCCAATTTGAATCCCCTTAGCTCCTCGTAAATCATATTTACCAGTTGAAGCACCTTGAGGATCTTCTTCTTTCATGATTTGTTGAGCAACCTTAAGAATTTCTTGATCTTTATCAACACCAGCATCGCTAATTTTCCCTTTTAATAACCCTTCAGCTTGCTTAATTTCTTCTGGTTTGGCATCAACCATAGCTTGTGCCAGAGAATCCCCATCAAACTTGCGTTTAATCAACGTTTTCAACCCTTCATAAGCATCTTTAACCGCTTTCCCTGCCGTATCCTTGGCAGCAGCCGTCGCACCAGCAACCAGTGCAGTCACAATAAGAGAAATAGGCTCCATAATTTATCCTGTATCATTGGTAGTAGTGGAAAACAGCCATTATGTTCTCTTAGCATCATCCACAATATTAATATTAATCCTAACGACCAAAACGTTAACCTTTCCACAACTTTCATAAAATTTAATAATCATTATAGAATGCTTACACAGCATCAAAGCTTTCTGCAATAAACGTTATAGACGTTGTAATACACATAAGTTGGGTTCCGGTTCCTGGGCTTCCTTGGCCTTTGCCGTTGGCCTTGGGGTTCGGTGTCTTGTTTGGCTCCCGTTCGGGGTTTCTGCCCCCGTTGGTTTCGGCTTGTCTTCTGTTGGTGGTGGTTGGTGGGTTTCTTCCCCTGCCCCCGTCCAGTTGTCTTTGTTTTAGTTCTTTGTCTTGGTGCGCGTTCTCTCCTCTTGGGGGGATATTTTGCCTCAGAAAATTAATTAAAAGTTGGCCTAATTTTCAAATAAATGTCTACGGCTTCAGAAATAACCTCACTTACTGCCTTCCCTTCAGATACAGCGATCGCTCTAACCGCTTCATCTTGTTCTTTTAAAAGTCTTACAGCAATAGGTTTATCAGCTTTTATATTTTCCCATTGATTATTACCACTGGGATTATTCGTCATCCCTTTTTTTAATCCCATCTTTCCCTCTATTATCCATTATCCATGTAAACAAGTATAACATAATGCTTGTTTTATCCATGTAAACGTGGTATATTATAAATGTAAACCAAGAGAGCAGTTTCAGTCTTGGCGGATAGAACTGCTCTCACCCCGAAAAGAGGTAACTTAATTATGAACAGAATCGTTGCAGAACTCAAGGCCGCTTTATTAATCCTTGAAACCATTGATGAGCATGATAAGAATTTAATGGGGTTTAGCCAATATCTTGATTTAGCAGAGGCTATTGACCGCATTAAGGGCATTATCGAGAATGCTCATTCAGATGAAGCCAGATATAAAGAATATACAGCCTCCGAAAGAAAAGAAGTGATCCGTAAATGCGATGACTTAATAGCTGACATTGCATCCATGAGAAGTTAGCGGTGCGACCCTGCGCGCGTCGAACGCGCAAAGGAACGCGCACCAAGAGAATCGCATTTTTAATAGGGGATTTTTCCCCTATCTCGCTGCAAATTAAAAGGAATAGAGGATCATTCAATGACAGTTTTAAAAGTTTCCCCTCATGGTAGCTTCATTGTTACCAAGCTTTGCGATAGCGTGGTGATTTGTGAAGACATTAAAAACCAGAAAAATTGGGGTAATCGCACTCAAAACCAACCTGGATTTATGGTTTATTTAGGATGTCAAAAAAGCGAAGCCTTAGAGTATATCAATCGCTTCCGAACTTTTTATAAATGCCAATGGTGTGAAGTCAGGAATCCTAAATATTTAACCGATTTTGAAGTAGAAATTAAAATCAAAGGGATGAGAAGAACTGCATCAGTTACCGCCCTTGGACTTGATTATTTAGTGGAATCTGAAGAAGAAAAACAGTTAGGGGCAACTTACGACGAATATAACTACTACTGTGACGGTTATATCCCTCGCTGGTAATCATTTAATCCCCCTTAATTGGGGGAATTAAAAACAATTTTGAGAGGTAATTATGAAATATTGGGCAATCTTAGATCAGGATAATCGAGTGATTGGTGAATGGTCAGCCGGTGTTCATTTAGTTCCTATTTTTGAGAAGAAATCAGAAGCCAAAGAAACGGCCATTAATCTCAATATCCCTAAGTTTCAAATCGTCGACGCTGTTACAGCAATGCAACAGAAACCTAGTCAATTATCCAAGTAGGAGTCAAGAAAATGATTAAAATGTTAGATACTATTAAATACGCAACTTTAGCTATTCTCAAGAAAGTAGCGGTTAAAATCCTTAAGTTTCGTTTATTAGGAAAAGGTCACACTCCTTGGGTTTATTATGAAGATAAACAAGGGAAACGATGGGCTACTTTTCTGAAAAAGTCTGAGTTTCAAGGATATGATTGGAATGAAGATTATAGCGAAGTTACCAACTTAGAAACGGGAGACGTTTATCAAGTTGATGGTCATTCCTGTACTTGTAAAGATTGGTATTACCGAGTCAGAACAGGTCAAAAAGAGCAATGCAAACATCAAATAATGAGATCAGAATATGTTAATGATTTTCATATTAATGATGAAGATTTACCAGTAGGTTGCTTTACCAGAAAATACGAGAGTAAAAAATTAATTGAATATCGGTTATATGCTTGGGTAAGGAAATATGACGGAGAAGAATATTATCCTGAAACTAGAGAAATAGGCAGTATTATCAAAACTCAGTTTTCAGGGGTAGAAGTTTGGACTAAAACCGCTATTAGTGGGATTACATTTGATAAAGTTACTGATGCAATTAACTATCTTTTAAGGAAAGTTGACTTAAAAGAAACTGAACGAGTTTATCAATATGCAGAATTAGGATTTTAAGGAGGAAATTGACAATGAAATGGATTGAACACGGAAAAAACTTAGAAGCTGAGACACCAAAAGATTGCCTTTTCAGTTTTTGGATTTCACATATTTCATCAGAATCAGAAGGATTTGGTGTGAGTATTTATATCGCTGGAGGTTCAAGAATTTATGATTGCTATTGCTCAACACAAGAAGAAGGGAAGCAAATTGTAAAAAATTGGCTGACTAATCTTCAAAGCCAAATTGATTCATTAATTAAGTAATCCTAATTGGGGAATTATTTCCCCCATCATTACCTATCATTTATGGAGAGTTTAAAATGAAGTTAATCGATATTTTAAGAAGTTTAGCACAACCCGTTCCTAGAGATTTAATTAGTCATAAAACTTTAAAAGGTAATAACATTGATTACATTGCATGGTATGACCTTTGTGACTTACTTGATGATCATTGTGGAATTGATGGGTGGGAATGGTCTGTTAGAGATATTAATCAAATATCGAATCGATTAACTTTGACAGGCATTTTAACCATTCATGGTGAGGATAAAAGTTTAACTAGAATGGCAACAGGAACCGAAGATATTGACTGTTCATCTTATGGAGATCCTTCAAGTAATGCTGAGGCTATGGCCTTAAGACGATGCTGTTCTAAGTTTGGTTTAGGACGAGATTTATGGAGGAAGGAAATTAAATGTAAGTCTGAATCTTTTCAGAAGAAAACTCAAGCTTTCAAGAATAGTAAAAAGCCTCAATTAAAGCTCAATACTACTTCTAATCATATTAAAAATAGTCCTGAGTATTGGACTAATGAAGGAAAACAAGATGCTTTAAAAGGATTACAACCACAGCATCCTAAGATTAAACCTTATATGGATGGATTTAATCAAAAGGTCTTACCTAAAGAAGAAGAAGAATGGAGTTTTACCGAGCATTATTAAACCAATCAGGGGATTAATATTATCCCCACACAAACTCACTTCATTAATTATCACAAAGTAAAGGATTTAAACAATGGAAAATAATGGTAAACTCTGGGAAATTTCTGATGATATCTTAGAATTAGAAAGAGTGCTTGATGAGATCGAAGACTGTAATGATTTAACTGAATCTGAAAAAGAAGTTAGACGTAATCACATCTTCTCTGAATGGTTAAATAGTGATACTGAATTTGATGAAAAAGCTGAAAAAGTAGCCCATTACATCAAATATTTAGAAGCTCTTACAGAAGCTCGTAAAGGTGAAATGAAACGGTTGAAAACTTTAGCAGAAATCAGTGACAAACAAGCAGGTAAATTACGAGATTATTTAGTTACAGAAATGTTACGAGTTGATAAACGAAAAGTAGAAGGAGTCACTTGTAAACTCTCAATGAGACGTAAACAACCCCGTGTTTGTTTGAATGTTGAACCCGAACAATTACCCAGTGAATACCAACGAGTAAAAATTGAGGCAAATCTAACAGAAATTAAGAAAGCTTTGAAAAGTAAACAAGAAATTGATTGGGCTTTTTTTAGTGATAATCAAGAATACAGTTTGATGATTAAGTAATGAGTAATGGGGGCAGAGTTCCCCATATTAATCTTCCTTCAAGTTAGTTAAATTAACCCTAGTTAAAAATTCATTAACTGTAATAATGTCAATACCTCGAAAGGGATTTAATACTAATAAATCTTGGTCGCCTGTTATAATCAAGTCAGCTTCGCCACTAACAGCAACTTCAAGGAATTTATTATCTTTAGGATCTCGGCAAATTGTAATGGTTTCGGTAATTTCTACTAATTCACTATCTAATAATAATTTGCTTAAAATTTGACGACGACTATCCAAACTTAAATAACGGTCAAATTTTTTCCGAGTAATGGTTTTCTGCATTTCTTGAAAGATTACATCAGACAAGAGTATTTGACCTAATTGATTAGCTAATTTAACCGCTTTACCCGGAGGTGAGTTATTGAATAAAATTGCACTAATGATGACATTTGTATCAATAACAATCTTATTCATTAGCTTTCTTGTAAAAGAGATTCTAAAATTTCAGGAGTCAACCCATTTGCTTGTGCTTCTTGGCTACATTTTTCCATGATTTCTTCTAAAGAAGTTTGATTAGTGATAGCTTCTTTTAACCATATTCCCAATAATAAATGAATCTTTTTTTGTTGGGTTGAATCCATTGTTTTATAGAGATTGGCAATTTCTGATTCAACTTCTATGTTCAGATTAAGTTTCTCCATTTTCTACTCCTAATAAACGAAATTACTTTAATGATAACATTTTATTTTAAGAACAAAAATCATTTTGGAATATCCTTGGTTATTATTTCATCCTAATATTACTCTACCTTTTAATTATTAATGGGAAATGTTCAGAAGTATTAATTAGTGGGAGGTCGAGTAATTTCTCTTTCTCCTAACAATTGACTAAATTGATAATGTTCCATGTTTGCTAATTCTCTAGTTTTTCCAAAAGAGAGTAATTCTTGTTGGTATAAACTAACAGCTAATTCTTTTAGTAATTCACTTTCAATACGGTTTTCTGGTAAACGAATAGATTGTATAATAGAATCAGGAATAGATAGTTGCATTGTTTAACTTCTAACTTAATAAAAAGTTATAATCATTATAACAACTATTCACTATCAATTCTCAACTATTTACGATTAACTATAGAAGATAAAGGAAGAAAAAATGCGTAAACAAACCATTCAATATACATCACCTTTAGATGCTTTAATTGCCGTTGCCAAACGAATTAGTGTGTATGAAAACCAATATCAAATGAACTCTGAAGATTTTTATCACCAGTATAATCAAGGATTATTATCAGATGATGTCATCTTCATCGAATGGGCAAATGATTATCGTCATTACCTGGCTTTACATCAAGAATTAGAACAAAAATTAAACGATGTTGCATAACATATTATCTGATTACCTTAATCTAATCGAACAAGCTATTGATAATAGTCAAAATGTTTATGTGGAACGGTATCAAGAAGAAATCTTGACCCCACAACGAGTTAATCTAAGGATTAGATTACGTTTCAATCAAACCCATTTATTAGAAATCAATGAAGCGATAATCATCAAAAATAATCGATTAGAATTTTTAGATTATCGTTATCATTTTCAAGATGAAGAAAATAACCTCGTTTTTCGTTATGATAGTACCCCTCACTTTCCTAACCTCTCTACTTTTCCCCATCATAAACATTTACCTAATGATGTAATTAGTTCTCAAAAACCTGACCTTATTCAAGTATTAAAAGAAGCGATAGATTTGTGAGGATAACTTGCGCTTGTCCCAACCGATTTAATCTCTCCTGAAGCGGGATTACTTACCCATTCTACCCAAACTAATAAATCTTTTAACTTAGGAGAATCTATCAAAGAATCAATCTTTTCAGCCATCATTTGTATCAAAGAATCCGCCTTTTTTAGCCCTGCCAAAATTAAAAACACTTCTCGCCAACGGGCATCACATAAATGCTGATTAACTAACCCTTGAATATCAATATCATTATAAACAATATGCTTCGCTGTGAGAAATTCTTGTAATGTTAAATGGGAAAAAGAGTAAATATTATCCCCTCGACTCACCAAAACCCCATGTTGTTCTTCAATCGCCCTAAGAACATCTCGCCCGCTAATCAATTTTTCCTCTAACATTTCCCCTAAAATTCTTTCAATTTCAAGAGTAATTTCTAACTCTTGAAAAAACAAATTATCCTCAACAAAATTATCATAAGCTACCTCTGCCAGTAAAATCTCCTTACACTTAGTATCCATGCCTTCATAGGGACTAGAACGCACAATTTCCCTAGAAGCATCCCACTCCGATAAAAGCGTCCATAAAGCCTCATTATAAACCGTCGCTCGTTTATTGGGAAATTCCCCCCGTTTGCGAAACAAAATACAAATTAAAGTCAATAATAAAGGGGTTCTGGTTAACTCCTTCGTTGCCTGATGTTCCCCCCCATTTAACTTTTCCCAACATTGTTTTCCCCACTCAGGCTGAGAATGTGACTCAAACCATTTATCAATAAAAGCTTCAACTTGATTATCATCAAAATCAGCAATCACCACATCCGTAAACCGTTGAAAATTATCAAAATTACGATAAGCAGCAATGCGACAAGAAGCAATAAAACGGTTCCGAGTATAAAGATCAAGTAAATTACGAATACTTGTCGTTATCTGAGGTAATCGTTCACTGGGTACTTCATCTAACCCATCCAAAAGAATCAATAACTTCCCTTTCTCCAACAGGGTTTCAACACAGTCTTGATATTCTGGTAAACCACAATTTTGAAACTCAAAAGCAATCTCTTTAACTAAATCAACCTTAGCTTGTTGGTTAAACTTTCTCAGTTCTAATAAAACTGGAATACAATCAATTTTATACCCTCCCTTGTCTTGCTTTAACGCCTCCAAACCCACCTTACGCAAAAAAGTCGATTTCCCTGTTCCTGGCCCCCCTAAAACCATTAAATATTGATTTTCCCTAGCCATATCCAGCCCCAAACGCTTCTGTTCATCCCGTAATTCTCGCTGACGAAAGACCTTTTCTTCATCATCAATTGACTGATAAAAAAGAATCGTCTCAGGGCGAAAATTCACCTGAGTATAGACAGAATCTAAACTAACAGAGCGACCCATTCCTAATACTTTAAGAACGCCGTGACGGTCATTATAGTTAGTAACATAGCGACGAAAAACAGGAAATAAGAAATCACGAGCCGCTTTCGTCAATTGACCACTGCCATCAAGCAATAAACTTCCCCCGTCAGCTAACAACTTAATCCCTTTTTCTCCAACCACCTTACCAAAAACCGTCGCTAAACCCTTGACGGCTGCTTCTTGAATCGCAGGGTTACTCATTATTTGTTGACCAACAGTAATCGGATCAATCATTAATAAACCTCATTAATTAATAATAATAATAAACCATGAGCAGGATTTTGAGCTAGTTGGTTATCAATGGTTTAAACCGTAGAGGATAGTTAATATCAAGAATTACTCCAATTAACTTTGATAGAGTTATAACTTATCATAATCTTCAGGCTCTTGGTCTGAAACTTTATTTAATACTTTTTGAAATTTATTCCAACTTCCTTTTTCTGCTTTTTCTTCTAAATAATCTTTAGTTAACCAAGCCGAAATTTGAGCAGATAAGGCCATAGTTATTAGTTGCTCTACAGGAATTTGTTCTTTACTGGCTAAGGTTTCAATTTGTTGATATAAAGCATCAGGAATTTGTGTATTGAGTTTCATGGCTTAATTTCTCCTAGCAGTTGTAAAAATTGTTTAGGGGTTAAAATAGAAAT
>NETF01000075.1 GCA_002172675.1 unicellular cyanobacterium SU3 | reverse complement strand
CAGAAAATAGGTATATTGGTCTAAATTACATTTGGCTGTTGATGGTTTACTCCGAGGTCTTATGGTTTTTCTCCTTCATTAGCGCACCGCGAAGCGGATCTCTTCGAGATCGCATTTTATGATCATCCACATATTTTCTCTCTTTTGTCAATGCGAAATTCCTACCAACAACCCTTATTCCCAGACGATGAGAAGTAACTGCTAATTATTAAAAAAAATCATGTCTTTGCAATTAACCATTGATTATCCTGACAGTTTCCCTGACGCTTTAGGCAGTACTAAAGAACAATTTGAACAAGAAGCAAAATGGGCAATGGCTGTTAAACTATTTGAAATGAAACGTATTTCATCAGGAATGGCTACTGTATTACTGGGAGTTGATAGAGTTACTTTTCTTTTAAAACTGAGCGATTATAATATTGCTCTGATTGATTTAACAGAAGAAGAGTTATTATCTGATTTAGAAAATGCCTAAAGAATAGAGGAAGAAAACATTGCCAAAGAAAATTAGGGAGTTAAAACAAATACTTAGAAAAGCAGGGTTTACTGAAAAACCAGCAAAGGGGAGTCATGGTAAATGGACTCATCCACAACTTGAAAAATCTATTATTATTGCTGGTAAAGATAGTAGTGATGCTAGACTTTATTTAGAGAAACAAGTAACACAAGCAATTAAAACTTTAGAAAAAATCAATCAAGAGGATAGCTAAATCATGAAATATACAATTGTTATTCAATGGTCAAATGAAGATGATTGTTTTGTTGTTTTTTTACCTGAGTTTGAAGATGTTATGCAGCCAGTGACTCATGGTGAAACCTATCAAGAAGCGTTTAATAATGCTCAAGAGGTTTTAGAATTATTGGTTGAATCTTCTTTAGAAGAAGGGAAAGAGTTACCAGAGCATAAACAGTTTTTTGAAAAAGTTTTAGCTAAAGGTTAATCGAAATGGTAAAAGTGACACTTAATTTATCAGAAGAAGTTTTATCTGCGCGTCGTCAGTCACCAGAAGAATTTTGTGCAGCAATGCGTTTAGCTGCTGCAATTTTTTGGTATCAACGAGGAGAACTTTCTCAAGAAAAAGCAACACAAGTCGCAGGGTTAAATCGTCGGGATTTTTTGGAAGTATTAGCACAGCACAAAATAGATGTTTTTCAAGTGGACTTTAATGATTTAGAACAAGAATTAGAACTTCCTTGATTTATATAATATTAATGCTTTTAATCTTATTTTTGTTATCATGTACGTATTACTTTGACTAGAGAAACAGTTATGCAAATTAAAGATATGACTGATCAGCAATTACAAGAATTAATTCGAGATACGGTAAATGAAACCTTAGATAACTATTTTGGTGATCCAGATGAGGGAAAAGACGTTAAACAAGCTTTCATGGAAACGTTATTAGAAATACAGGGAAAACGCAAGGAAGGAAGACAGACAATTTCAGCAGAAGAAGTTTATAAAAAATATGGAATAGGAAATGATGAGTTATCATCTTAGTTTTGAACCAGAGTCTATTAGTGATTTAGATAATTTAACTCAGACGGTACGAGTAAGAATTCTAAAAAAAATAAATTGGTTAAAGACTAATTTTGAGCAAGTTTCCCATATCCCTTTAACAGCTAACTGGTCAGGATTTTATAAACTGCGAGTAGGAGACTATCGAGTTATCTATGAATTTGACCTAGAATTAAAGGAGATTATTATCGTTAGGATAGGTCATCGTCGTGAAATTTATTAGCTATTGCCTCTAACGTGCATTATTTAAACATTATTGTTGCTTTCTAACCGAAGACTTAGCTATCATTAACCTAATCATCGAAAAAACGCTGCTGTTGTTCTCTACATAACTTAATCACTGTTAACTGGTCACTGAAAAACTGATGTGCAAACACGCCGCAGTGAATTGACACAGCTAATATGAAATGGAAAAAAGAATGTTATAAATAGTCAAAGACAAAAAAGCAGGAGAAAAACCTTATGTCAGGAATCTTGAAAATAGAAATAGTTGAATCAGCCGAAACTTTAAAAAAGAAAATAAAAAAGGAGAAGAATCCTAGGATACAACAAAGATTACAAGTAATTTACTGAATTAAAACGAAACAAGCTGAATCAGTTGGTGATTTGGCTGCATTAGTTGGAAAAAATAGAGTAACGGTTTCTAGATGGTTAAGTGAATATCGAAAAGGAGGATTGGAGCAATTATTAACACTGGGGAAAAGTTCTGGGAGACCGAGAGTAATTTCTTTAGAAATAGAAGAGAAGTTAAAAGTGGAATTAGAAGACAAAGAAGGGTTTTTAAGTTATGGTGAAGTTCAAAAATGGTTAAAGGTATTCTATAATAAAGATGTTAATTATTCAGTGGTTCATAAATGCGTGCGTTATCGACTAGATAATGGTCGTTTACACACGGCAAAATCTTTAGAGATACCTGACAATATAGTCTTGGTTTTCCAACCTCCTTATTGTCCTCAAATTAATCCTATTGAAAGATTATGGAAAGAAATTAAAAAGAAACTAAAATGGGACATTTTTAGAGATTTGAATAAGTTACGAGATGCTCTTAAAGATATTCTCAATAATTTAAGCCAACAAGACATTATTGATGTTACTTTTTGGGAATTTTTGAAAGAGACTCTATTTGTAGCAAACATTTAGCGATTTCATATAACTTCGATGAAACAGTTCATGCACAAAATGCCATTATCCTAAACCAAAAACATCACAAGTTGTTTAATAAATTTATTTTCTTGGTCTTTCCTTTCTTTTATAAATTGACTTCTAGTCATCCCCAAATAACTCGACTCGGTTCTACAGTTCCCCTCAACTTTAGACATTTGATAATCGGGTCATTAATTTCTACATTTAGAGAGATATTTTAAAGGGTCTATTTTTAATACTATATTAGGTACTTTGACATTTGTAGTCGGCTTAACGTGCCAAAAGAAGAGGATGAAAAGTCATGAAGAAAATGCCTCAAGACAAGGGGTTTGATAGCAGCATAGGCTTACTATTTGACGGTTATGATTTTATTTCCAAACGATGCAAACGTTATCAATCTAATATTTTCCAAACTCGGCTAATGCTCGAAAAAACAATTTGTTTTAAAGGAGAAGCAGCGGCTAAAGTTTTTTACGATAAAACAAAATTTACCCGTGAAAATGCTGCTCCTGACAGGGTTAAAAAAACTTTATTCGGAGAAAAATCCATTCAAGGCATGGATGGGGATGCTCATTTATATCGTAAACAAATGTTTATGAGTTTGATGAGCGAAGAACGCATTCAAGAACTAGCCACTTTAACCCAACAACAATGGCATAATTATGGCAAAAAATGGGAAAACATGGATAAAATTGTCCTGTTTGACGAAGCTAGAGAAGTGTTATGCCGCGCTGCTTGTATTTGGGCAGGTGTGCCTCTAGAAGAGTCCGAGGTAAAGCTTAGAAGCCAACAGTTTGAAGCGATGATCGCAGGTTCTGGGGTAGTCGGACCAAAGCACTGGCAAGGGAGAAAGGCTCGCCAAGAAAATGAAAAATGGATAGAAACTATCATTGAAAAAGTGCGTAATCATCAATTAAATGTTCCTGAAACTAGCGCAACCTATATTTTTGCTAATCATTGTGACTTATCGGGAGAATTACTGGATAGACGAGTTGCAGCCGTTGAATTAATTAATGTTCTACGTCCCATCGTTGCCATTGATCGTTATATCACTTTTGGCGCATTGGCTTTACATGATCATCCAGAATGCCGACCCAAGCTTTTAGAAAGTGAAGATTATTTACAGGCATTTGTCGAAGAAATACGCCGTTTTTATCCCTTTTTTCCCTTCGCTGCTGCTCGTGTTCGTCAAGACTTTGATTGGCAAGGATATCATTTTCCTGAAGGAACAAGAGTGTTGCTCGATCTCTATGGGACAAATCGTGATCCTCAATCTTGGGATAAACATGATGTGTTTTACCCAGAACGATTTCTTAATTTCTCTGAACTAGATTCTTTTAAATTTATTCCCCAAGGAGGGGGAGATTATCACACAAATCATCGTTGTCCAGGAGAATGGATTACCATTGAATTACTAAAGGTAACTATGCGCTTTTTAATTGAGTCGATAAACTATAACGTACCTGAACAAGATTTACGCATTAACCATTTAAGAATGCCGACGATTCCTGCTAGCGGTTTTGTGATCAATAATGTTAACTTATGTTAAAAAAATCTCCTTTTTTCCCATAATCTTACCTGAGAGAGATGGA
The DNA here is from genome assembly GCA_002172675.1 of unicellular cyanobacterium SU3. Lineage (GTDB taxonomy): Bacteria > Cyanobacteriota > Cyanobacteriia > Cyanobacteriales > Microcystaceae > Crocosphaera. The sequence goes on along the minus strand of NETF01000075.1, from coordinate 4,119 downwards.
TATAGGGGCTTAATTGTTATCAAATAAGAATAGTTAGACAAAGCAAAATAATAACTGTTCTTATTTTCATTAAACATAGCATAGGAAAATTTAAAAGATGTCAAAACAATCACCATCATCTCCCACAAGACCTTACTCAACCTTTGGCAAATTTCCCAATGAAGACGCAGCCAAAGAAACTAAAAGAAAACTAGAAGCGTCAGGGATTAATTCTGAGCAGATTACTGTCACCACCGAAAACTTTAATCCTCCTCTAAAGCTTGAACAAACCCAAGCTATTAATAACCTGAAAATGGGGGCTATTACTGGAGGAATATTGGGGACATTAATTGGTTGTTTAGTGACTCTAATCCTTACTGATTTTGCTCACTTAGGATTTGCCGCTTTTGAGAACTTTAAAACGATTCATTATCTTACTCCTGTGATTGCTGGTATCGTAGCCGCAGCCGGAATGGGTTCCATTTTAAGCTTAAGTGGTGCGAATACTGCAAAAACCGACGAGGATTTAAAAGATATTAATAATAGTAGTAATAAATCCTTAGAAAAAATGTTTCTAGTCATGATAAAAGGAACGGTTAAAGAAGTTGATCTCGCTAGAAAGATTATTACCCAACAAGCAGGAATTGTTGAAGAAGCGGATAGATAATTATTTGTTGAAATAAGGTTAGACTAACATTTTGACCTTCTTTCAAACTAGCTAGTTTAAAGAGGGAATAGGAAATGGGCAATAGGCAATAGTATTTGTTTTTGACTGTAACTACTTAAAAATCAACTTTCTTTAGTTTGGTGTTTAGTTTTCCCGTATTGATGAAAGATGTCGGTGGCGATAATCTTATCAATCTTTTTTGAGTGGCTTTTCTTTAATTATTACTAGAGTTAAAGACAAAATTTGCTAAAATAATCAAGCAACGGATTGATAAACCACTCAATAAATAATGCAAACCAAACGAGTTAGAGACATCTTAAGATACGGCAAACCCGATGAAACCGTTACCATTCAAGGGTGGGTTCGCACCAAACGCGAATTAAAAGAATTTGCTTTTATGGAAGTTAATGACGGTTCTTCCCTCAACAGTTTACAGGTAGTTCTCGATGAAAGCGTCCCCAACTATCAAGATGTTCTCAAACTCCTCAATACAGGGGCTTCTGTGGAAGTTTCAGGAACCCTGGTACAATCCCCCGGAAAAGGCCAAAACATCGAGTTAAAGGCTACTACAGTGCAGGTATATGGCACATCTGACCCTGAAACCTATCCTCTTCAGAAAAAACGCCATTCTTTTGAATTTTTACGTACCATTGGACATCTGCGATCGCGGACGAATACCTTAGGTGCAGTAATGCGCGTCAGAAATGCTTGTGCAACCGCTATTCATAAATTTTTTCAAGAACGGGATTTTCTTTGGATTCATACCCCCATTATTACCGCGAGTGACTGCGAAGGGGCAGGAGAATTATTCACCGTAACTAATTTTGATTTAAGCAAAGTTCCTCTCGATAAACAACAAAAAATAGACTACGCTCAAGACTTTTTTGGTAAGCAAGCTTATTTAACCGTAAGTGGACAATTAGAAGCCGAAGTTATGGCTATGGCATTTCAAAATGTTTATACCTTTGGGCCTACGTTTCGGGCAGAAAATTCTAACACCTCTCGTCATTTAGCTGAGTTTTGGATGGTAGAACCAGAAATGGCATTTTGTGATATTGAAGGGGATCAAGACTTAGCCGAAGAATTCTTAAAATACATTTTTAAATATGTGTTAGAAACTTGTCCTGAAGACATGGAATTTTTTAATAAGCGTATTGATAAGTCTGTGTTGGAAACAGCAGACAATATCATTAACAATGAATTTGAAAGAATTAGTTACACCAAGGCTATCGAATTACTAGAAAAATCTAGTAAAAAATTTGAATTCCCTGTAGAGTGGGGGATTGATTTACAATCAGAACATGAGCGGTATTTAGCCGAAGAATTGTTTAAAAAGCCTTTAATTGTTACTAATTATCCCACAGGAATCAAAGCCTTTTATATGCGCTTAAATGATGATAATAAAACGGTTGCAGCGATGGATGTTTTAGCTCCGAAAATTGGGGAAATTATCGGCGGTTCTCAACGAGAAGAAAGACTGGATATATTAGAAAAAAGGATCAATGAAATGGGTCTTATTCCAGATGATTTATGGTGGTATTTGGACTTAAGAAAGTATGGAACCGTTCCCCATGCAGGATTTGGATTAGGCTTTGAAAGAGTGGTTCAATTTATGACAGGAATGACAAATATTCGTGATGTGATTCCGTTCCCTCGTACTCCCTTAAGTGCAGAGTTTTAACTACCCAGTTTAAATGCACAACAGTTTAACAAAAAAAGAGGCTATTTACTGTGAAAAACAATAAATAACCTCTTGCTGTTGTATGCACCCGCTTTTTGAATCCTGTATCTATTATGTTCGAGTTCTCTTTTATCCCCCGTAGCAGGGATCACAGTGAAAATGTGATTGTTATCAAGGTAAAAAATAAGAAAAAAAAAGAGGCTATTTACTGTGAAAAACAATAAATAACCCCTTGCTGTTGTATGCACCCGCTTTTTGAATCCTGTATTTATTATGTTCGAGTTCTCTCTTCTCCCCCGTAGCAGGGATCACAGTGAAAATGTGATTGTTATCAACGTTTGGGTAAAATCCATTGTAAAATAAGCAGCGAAGGAAAGATTATGCACTAAAAAGGAATATTCCCTTAGTAAACCCATAATCGTGTCATATTCCTCAATCACAGTAATTAGTAAGCATTCGGAGAAAATTGTGGACTTATCACTCATTCCTGCTCAACCTAAACCTGGTTTAATCAATGTTTTAATTGAAATTCCCGCAAATAGCAAGAATAAATATGAATTTGACAAGGATATGAACGCCTTTGCCCTAGATCGCGTCTTATATGCCTCTGTAAAATATCCTTATGACTATGGGTTTGTTCCCAATACCTTAGCTGATGATGGTGATCCCTTAGATGGGATGGTGATCATGGATCAACCCACTTTCCCGGGTTGTGTCATTTCTGCTCGTCCTATTGGTATGTTAGAAATGATCGATGGTGGCGATCGCGACGAGAAAGTTCTCTGTGTCCCCGACGATGATCCTCGTTATGCTGAAGTACATTCCCTCAAAGACATTTCCCCTCACCGTTTAGAGGAAATTTCTGAGTTTTTCCGCACCTACAAAAATCTTGAGAAAAAAAAGACAGACATTTTAGGGTGGAAAGATGTTGACTCTGTGATGCCTTTAGTTGAAGAATGCGTCAAAGCAGGAAGTAAATAATAACTGAGGGGGGATAATGACTAATGTCGTTATCCCCAATAATAGTTTTAAGATAGCTTAATTGCTCTTTACAAGAGAAACCATTACCATCTAATATATACGCTCTATTTTTGTTAGCTTACTATGTTTGTTAAATCCACAACTCGTCATATTCGTATTTATGCAGCCGAAGTTCACAATAATGAACTGGTAGAAAGTGATAATATGCTCACTTTAGATGTTGATCCTGATAACGAATTCAACTGGGATGAAGACGCTTTACAGAAAGTTTATCGTAAATTTGATGAGTTAGTAGAATCTGCCAGTGGAGAAGAATTAAGCGATTATAATTTACGTCGTATTGGTTCAGATTTAGAACATTTTGTCCGTAATCTTCTCCAAAAAGGAGAGATTAGCTACAACTTGAAAAGTCGTGTTCTCAATTACAGTATGGGACTGCCTAAAGTTGAAAGTCCAGAAACCGAAGGCGCATATAATATGTAAGTCAATTTAAGAAGTCAGAAGTGTCAAAATCATATTTCTGACTTCGATTAATCGCAATCAGTGGATTCTAATACTATATCCATGAAAAAAACCTATTACTCTCTGCTAACCCCTTGAAAACCACACAGTTGCGCGTTGATGAAGAAATGCGCGAAATTAGGGAAGGGTTACGACGATCGCAACAACGAGACAATTTTGTGATTGAACAAAATTGCGACGCATTCCCCCACCTCGACTTATCAGGTGGGGGTTAAGGAGCAAGCAACAAGTTAGTCATCATAGCCTTGGTTTTCTATATATTGTTTTAGCACTGTTAAGGTAGCCCCAC
>NETF01000074.1 GCA_002172675.1 unicellular cyanobacterium SU3 | reverse complement strand
AATCAAATAGATTGGTTTTAGCCAGTATTTTTAAATACTAACTGGCTGAAATTGCTATGTTTGTTTTTCTTAAGATGCTCCTTTGTTTTTTAGGAATTTATTGCTTTTGCTTACATCGAACTCAGGTTCGTAGGGTGGGCATTACCCACCTTACATCGATTAAAGATACGAAATAATCTAAATTACTGCGGAATTTTTTGTAATTGAGTTTGTAAAGATTGCTCTGATTGAACAATTAAACCTGTTAAACTTTGGGAAAAGAAACTAGGAATTTTATCATCTTTTTGAAGGAATAATAGCCAACGACTACCTAACGGTAAATGATCAAAACTTTCAGGATTTTCTGTGAGCCAAATTAAGGGTATTTTGGGTAAAATATGCTCTTGATGATCTTCTTCTTTACTGACAGCAGCTAACGTTTCTAATACAGTACGATTACCATAAATCAACCCTGTTTTTGCTGTCCATAATTTAACATTGAGTTGAGCCTGACTGGCATAAAAATATAAAGAAGCGGCTGCAATAACTGCCTGTTCAAAATTATCATCTTTCCACGCCGAACCACTATCCAAACAAATAATAATATCTTCACCTCCTGTAACTACTTCTAACTCCCTTACCTGAAACTCATCATATTTAGCACTGGTTCGCCAATGGATCATCCGCATGGGATCACCGTAACGATAGGGACGTAACGCCTTCGTAACCCCTTCACTGGCTGCTTGAAAACGGCGATCACTTTGTTTTTGGTCACTTTCTTCTTGTCCGATGGTGTCAATCAAAGGACAATGATTTAAGGGCAGTATCTGAGGATAAACCACCGCTTTAGCAGGGACTTCTTGAGTGCGACGACACCAAAACAGTCCTAGAGGTGAACCACTGCGTAATTCTATTTCATGCCAATGATACATCCCTCGTTGTTGAGTGGTTAGGTAATAAGTCCAATGGTATTCTCCTTGGGGTGCAATGGCTTCAATAGCTGTGTTTTTGGGCTTCTCCATGACCAGAGGAACGATATCCCAGATTTGAAGCAAGGTTTTAGGAGATTTTGATTTATTTTCGATGATTACTTCTATGGTTAGATCATCCCCTGCACTAACAGGTTGAATGGGATGACGACGCACTTGTATTTGGGAGAGCGATCGCACCGATAGAATAGCGGATAATACCAATAATGCCAAAATAGTACCGCTTAAAACATATAACCATCCGGCCATGGTATTGGTTGCTGCACCAAAGAAACATAGGGCTAATACAGCTAATAACCAACCACCAAAGGCGGGGGTTGTCCAATGGGTTTCTAACCAGTCTGTGAGGGGAAAAGTACCTTTTTTCGCCATAATATTAATGGGTAAAGTGTGGCGTTTGTTATTATTTTAATCATAGCAAAACTTGGACTTACATAAAGTTAAGTTTATTATTATTAAATTTAATTAACTTATGGTTAATGATGTGATGGCTATCACTGTCATTGATGATAAAAATTACTATAATTTATGTTATCGAACTATAAAAAAAATTTTAAGATGACTGTTGATATTGATACTCGTGTCAAAAGTGTTTATAAATTAGCTAAACACTATCCTAATAATGAACAATTACAAGAAGCGGTTGGTGTAGTTAAGACGTTACGACGTTCTCAAGGTCAACTAGCTTTTTGGAGTGAACAACATAAGATAGATAAGAAAAAATTAAAAGCAGAGATTGTTACACTATCAAGAGAAAATCAAGAATTAGAAGTACAAATAAAATTGAAATCTGAAAATATTAATACTTTGAATTTTGAGTTAATACAGATTGATAAACAGATGGTAAAATTAACACAAGATAAACAAAAAGCAATAGCAGAAAGAGACAAAGTTATTGCTAATTTAAAACATATTCAAACTGAGGTTGAATTAGCAAGGATGAAAGTTCAGCAAACACAGTCTATTTATGGAAAATTAGGTATTCTTTGGACATTAATTCAATCATTATTTTTCAGTGATGATCCTCAAGGTTTTGGTAAAATAGATAATAGCGTCGAGTATGATCCTAATAAACCTCAAATGGGAACCAGTCAGTCTGATATTGGTAGAGATTTATTAGATAAATAAAGAATATTTACGGTAAAAACTATGTCACGATTTAGTAAATTAATTGAAGAATTAGAAGATTTACAGCAACAGGATATTAAAAATTCTGCTCAAGTATTTTCAATTACAGCAACGTTATCAACTCGCTTACATGAGTTATTAGATACTGTTGAAACTTCTAATAAAGCCCTTCCCAAAAGTAAAATAACAAAAGAAGAATTAATTAAGCGTTATGGCAACTATAATAATTCTTATGCTGCTTATCAACAAGCTTATGGTATAAAATGTAAGAAAGGCTGGAAGCATTTCTTAAAAGCAATTGAAGGATTATCGCCACCCGTTTCTTTAGAAGAAAGAGTCAATAACTTAGAAGAAACTGTTAAAATTTTAGTAAAAATTCTGATAGAAAATGAAACACAATCATAGTTTTATAATTTAATAAAGATTAATTTTGTAGGGTTTTAATAATATTAGTCTTCTAGCAACTAATTACTCTAAAACAATTTAAAACAAAATAAGGGTAAAATGTGTCACAATAAATAGTCCAGGTGTTAACTCCCTAGACAAATATGGCTACAGGAACCCCAGACTGGATACGTTTAGATAAAGCCCTTTCTGTTGAAGCAGAAAAAGGATTTACTAATTTACAGGGTAATCAATATCAATTTAACGAATTTTTATGCCTGAATTTTGGTAACAGTCCTCCGAGTGGGACTCCAACCAGCGATCGCAGAAAGTGGCAAAATTTTGCGACTCAATATGCTAATTATCCTAACTTAAGTGTAGCACAAAGAAAGACCTTAATTAGTCAAACTCGTCAATTTTTATACGAACTTAGAAAGACATTAGAAACCCCTTCTGAAACTCCACCCCCCAAGTTAGCAAAAACCATAGCTATTACTGATAAAAAAGCTTCGTTACGTCCTGTTAGTTTGGATCAATCTTTAAGTAACTTAGCAGAAGTCGGTTATAAAAGAGGAGAATTATTAAAAAGATTAGGAATCTATACAGTCAAAGACTTACTATTTTATTATCCCCGTGATCATATTGATTATGCGCGTCAAGTTACTATTAATAATTTAGTAGCAGGGGAAACAGTTACCATTGTTGGAACAGTGAAAAGATGTAATTGTTTTACCAGTCCTAAAAATAAAAAATTGAGTATTTTTGAGTTAATTTTAAGAGATCATACCGGACAAATTAAACTCAATCGTTTTTTTGCAGGGGCTAGATTTACTAATAGAGGATGGCAAGAAAGACAAAAAAGAATTTATCCGTTAGGTTCAATTGTAGCAGCATCAGGTTTAGTAAAACAAAACCGTTATGGAATTACATTAGATAATCCAGAGATTGAAGTTTTAGACAGTGTTGGATCAAGTATTGAGTCCATTAAAATTGGTCGAGTATTACCCGTGTATCCCTTAACTGAAGGAGTCGGGGCTGATTTAATTCGTAAAGCGATTTTTGCGAGTTTAGAGGCAATTAAACAACTAAGAGATCCTTTACCCGGAGTATTGAGAGAACAATATGGATTAATGGGATTAAAAGAAGCAATTAGTAACATTCATTTTCCTGAAACGCCTGAATTATTAGCCCATGCAAGACGGCGTTTAGTCTTCGATGAATTTTTTTATTTACAATTAGGATTTTTGCAACGTCGTCAAGAACAAAAAAAAGTTCATAATAGTGCAGTATTTACTCCTAAAGGAAAACTGATAGAACAGTTTGATAATATATTGCCTTTTAGTTTAACCCATGCTCAACAACGAGTGATTAATGAAATTTTGGAAGATTTAAACTCAGTAACACCTATGAATCGCTTAGTCCAAGGAGACGTAGGTGCAGGTAAAACAATTGTTGCCGTTTTCGCCATTTTAGCAGCCTTACAATCGGGTTATCAAGCTGCATTAATGGCACCCACAGAAGTTTTAGCAGAACAACATTATCGTAAATTAATTCCTTGGTTTAATCAACTGTATTTACCCGTAGAACTGTTGACAGGTTCAACAAAAAAAGCAAAACGAGAAGAAATACACCGTCAATTAATCACAGGAGAATTACCCCTTTTAGTAGGAACTCATGCCTTAATTCAAGACCCCGTAAACTTCCAAAAATTGGGCTTAGTTGTGATCGACGAACAACATCGTTTCGGGGTACAACAACGGGCTAAACTATTAGCAAAAGGCAAATCTCCCCATGTTTTAACGATGACAGCAACTCCAATTCCTCGCACTTTAGCATTAACACTACACGGAGATTTAGATGTGAGTCAAATTGATGAGTTACCCCCTGGAAGACAAGGAATACAAACAACAGTATTAACCGGAAAAGAAAGAACACAAGCGTATGATTTGATTCGGAGAGAAGTTGCTCAAGGACGACAAGTTTATATTATTTTTCCGATGATTGAAGAATCAGAAAAATTAGATGTAAAAGCAGCAATAGAAGAACATAAAAAACTCTCAGAAAAAGTGTTTCCAGATTTTAATATTGGACTATTACACGGACGAATGAGTTCAGCCGAAAAAGATGAAGTTTTGACTTCTTTTCGAGATAATGAATATCAGATTATTGTCTCAACAACGGTTATAGAAGTTGGGGTAGATGTTCCCAATGCAACGGTTATGTTAATCGAAAATGCCGAACGGTTTGGACTATCACAGTTACATCAATTAAGAGGTAGAGTCGGTAGGGGTTCTCATAAGTCTTATTGTCTCTTAATGAGTAGTAGTAAAACCCCCGATGCAAAGCAAAGATTAAGTGTTTTAGAACAGTCCCAAGATGGCTTTTTTATCTCAGAAATGGACTTAAGATTTAGGGGTCCAGGCACCGTTTTAGGAACCCGTCAATCAGGTTTACCCGACTTTGCTTTAGCGAGTTTAGTAGAAGACCAAGAAGTGTTAGAATTAGCCAGAGTTGCAGCAGAAAAGATTATCACAGCAGATAAAAGTTTAGGGAGTTTACCCTCTTTGAAAAAAGAATTAGAAAGTCGGTATAAAAAATTAATGGGTGGAGAAATCTTAACTTAATTATTTTTAATATATTTTTTTTAGGCAATTCAACTATAATAAAATTTATCATGTTTATTACTTTCATAAGCTATCGTTTAAACCTTTGCCATCTCTTCTTGATCATGAGATTTTAATTAAATATCAAAACTACTATACAGATTACCTAAACTAAAATGCTCAAATTTTTGAAAATACTAGATTCTTGGCTAATTCGTCTAGTTTTTTACCTACTAATAGCGATTGGATTGGTAAAATTTAGTATTTGGTTGTTCAAACCATTAACACTACAAATTCGTCCCTTCGATATCATTAAAGAGGAAACTATTGAGAGGGGACAAGGGGAATGGGTTGCACGAAGATTATCGGAAAAGATCCGAAGAATTCAGGGAAAATTAACTGAAGAACTACCCAAACCGCAAGATGAATCTAGCCTCCCTGTCATTGCGATTCCCAGTGCAATTCTAGCTTCACCAATAGAAACGCCTCTAGTACCAGCTGACGTACAAAACGCTTTACCTAACCCTGAATTTTTCCGTCCATTTAATTTTGATATCATCGGATTCATCAATTTTTCTGCAACTCTACTACAGCGTGGTCCTATTCTTGAAGGAAGTGTGTTTATTCACAACGACGATACGTATGAAATCGTAGCTGAAGCCTATGAACAACAATGGCGAGTGACTGGAAACCTCGAAGACTCCCTCAATAGTCTAGCCTACGCAATCGTGTTTAATCAACTTCAAAAATATCCACAAGAAGATGTAGCCCGTTTTGATAATGCCAAAGATTTTCAAGCATTTATGAGCGCACGTCTAGAATTTGAAACTTATTTAGACGATCAAGGATTAGCACGACAAAGTGGACTGGATCATCGATTAGAAAAAGCAATCGCATACCTCAAACCATTGACCGAAAAAAAGTCTCGTTCTATCTTGCCATTTTCTTATCTGGCCAGTATTTATACTTGCTTAAATGCACCTGAAAGAGCTGCAGTGGTGTTGAGAGAAGCCAAGACAATCGATTCACAGGATTCATGGGTGAATACGACCCTAGAGAAAGTAGAAATCCGACTCGCTTCTCAAGCGTCAACTGAGCAGCCAGGTGCTTTAAAGGAACTAATTAATCAAAAAGCTTTTGAGTTAATTCGTGTTAAACAAGCCATTGAAGCAGCAGAAAAAACCAATGCAGAACAACCAGTGAAAGTAGCAGTAATTGCGGATGGTTTTTCTTCCTCTCTCACAGAACTTAATGACCGTATTTCAGCTAGTCAAAGCTTTGTTCCTGGTGAAGAAGTTGAACAAGAAGTCTCTGGCCATGGAACCAGTATTATAGCCTTGATTGCAGCCATTGCACCAACGTCCAAAATTATTCCTATCAAGGTACTCTCTTCAAAAGGGTTCGGACAAGACTCTTGGATTCTTGAAGGTCTTGACTATGCTCGTCAGCAAAAGGCTCAAGTCTTACTGTTGCCTCTTGGTAATTTTTCTTCCCAACCAAGACCTGCGTATAATCGTGTGATTAAAATCCTCAAACAGCAAAATATTTTACCCATTGCTCCTACAGGGATAGATCGTTCTGGAGTTGCCCAGTTTCCAGCCACCATTCCAGGTATGTTCGTTGTGGGAACTATTAACAATAAGCAGCAACTTGCTGATTTTTCTAGCTATGGAGACTGGGTTTCTTTAGTGGCACCAGGTGTAGATATTAAAACCATTGGTAAAGATAACAAGGTTGAAGTAGTGCGCGGTGGTTCCTACTCTTCTGCTATGGTGGCAGGAGTAGCAACACTGGTTTTATCGGTTCAACCTAATCTTAGTGTGACTGATTTGGAAGCGATTCTGCAAAAAAGTGCGGTGGAAATCACTGTTGACTCACCCGCAAATACCCAAGTATTGAAAATAGGTCGAGTGGATGCTCTCAATGCTGTTGAGGAAGCCATATCATTTAGGTAACGTAAATTAGTAGAGATAATTTATGAATTTTTCTGACTTTCTACATATTCTTTAAACATTCGAGGATAAAGAATTAGAAAATAAACCCACCAAATTATGATTAAAATTGAAAGAATAGAAGTGATCCAAAGAATATGAAGAATGAACCAACTACCAACACTTAAGATAATTCCTGTTAATAAAATAGACCAAGGTTGACACCATTTTGGTTTATAGTCCCAAATATTAGATGATCCTAGATTAGAAAATTCTGTCATAGTAATAATGGTTTCTTTTCTAAAAATTATCTAGCCTATAATAATCTCTCGTAGCCTACCATTGTAGTTAAAATTACTACATTTCTATTGCACCCAAGGTTTTTAAAGCATATTTTTGTGCCGAGTTTAAACCCGTTACTCCTGTAATATTCATGTTCTCATAAGGTCGAGGCGATCGCCAACTTGATAAACACTCTCCTGTTAAATAATTCCAGCGTTTGATGGTTCCATCCTTACTGCTACTAGCTAAAATAGGCTCATGAGGGTGAAACGTAACGCACATGACAGCATTACCATGTCCTAAAAGAATTTTCTCACAACTATATTCAGTTGAGGAAAGTTTCCATAAGCGAATACTGGTATCATAGCTACCACTGGCTAACCATTGACTATCGGGACTAAACGCAACCGATGAAATCCAATTACGATGATCTCTAATAATCATAATCGGTTTTGTGTTTTCTGATTCTAAATCCCAGATACATATAGTATTATCATTACTGCCACTAGCCATTAATTTACCATTGGGACTAATAGCGATCGTCCAAATTTGATATTGAGGCGTTTTAAAAATTTTAATTAATGGATTAAGATTTTTTAGATTCTCAATATCCCAAAATTTGATAGTACCATCATCACTCCCACTAATTAATAAGGGTTGGGTAGGATGGAAACATATAGATTGTATCCAGTCTGTATGACCCGTAAAAGTTCGTAACAGTTGATAATTATAAGCATCCCATAATTTAACGGTTTTATCATCACTTCCTGTTGCAATAAATTTTCCATCGGGACTATAAGCAACCGTTCTAATCCAATTTTTATGTTCTGCTAAATTTTTAATGAGTCTATTATTGTCAAAAGTGTCCCAAATATACAGTTTAGTATCATCACTTCCACCAATCAAAATTTGACTCTCAGGACTATAAGCAAGAGACAAAATATTACCGCTATGAGTTGATATTTCTGCTTTATTTTTTCCATCTAAGCTATCTTTTAAATAGACGATTGCTTGATTAGTTCCTACTGCTAGAGTTGTGCCATTAGGACTGTAAGTAATCGGTTTAATTCCTTGACTGTATCCTTGGGCAATTCGTAAACATTCTCCTGATTGATAATTCCAAATTCTAACATTGAATCCCATCTCCCCACTGAGTAACCAAGGAAGTTTGGGATGAAAATCAATTGACCAAACCCCACCATTATGACCTCTTAAAGTATGTAAATGTTTACAGGTTTTAACATCACTAATACAGATGGTTGTATCTTCACTAGCACTGGCGATTGTATCGCCGTTAGGACTAAAAGCAAGACTTCTAATCCAATCATTATGATTATGACTTAAACTCTGTTTAAACTTACCTGTTTCTAAGTCCCAAAGACGAACGACTCCATCATCAGTCCCACTAGCAAGAAGTTTACCATCAGGACTTATAGCGATCGCTCTTAAAATATTATCTTTATTGTCTTTTAAATTTTCTTCTAACCAGAAGGATTTTATCAACTTGACTTCTGAATTATTGACATCCCAGAGACAAATTTGAGTAAGGATTCAGGTAGCAGGATTTGACAAAACAGATGACTGCGTTAAAGTAACGGTATGAGTCAAAAGCGGTCAGGGCAACCATTAAATTTAGAGGAGCTACACCAACTGTCAAAAAACCAGTTGGT
>NETF01000073.1 GCA_002172675.1 unicellular cyanobacterium SU3 | reverse complement strand
GTCTAACAACTGCGAGGTCTTTCTACCAATTTTAGCGGTTTTTAGCTGCACTAGCTGATCTTTTTTCCTCATCGAGTATAAGTGTAACCTTTTAATAATGAGGGTTTAGCTTTTATTCAGCAAACCCGAATTAGACATTTGCTTGATGAAACAAACCAGACGTAAAGTACAACGTGGGGGTTATCTTCAGTTTGAAAATTTGATGTATCGAGGGGAAAATTTGGTAGGTTATGCAGGAGAAAGTGTCATTTTGCGGTTTGCTCCTAGAGATATTACCACTGTTCTGGTCTATCAAAAAGAAAGCAATCAAGAGGTTTTCTTAACTCGTGCTTATGCAATGGATTTGGAAGCGGAACAAGTGTCATTAGATGAGGCCAAAGCAAGTAGTAAGCGAGTCAGAGAAGCAGGGAAAACCGTAAGTAATCGTTCTATCTTATCGGAAGTACGCGATCGCCAAATTTTCCCAAAATCGAAGAAGTCGAAAAAGGAACGCTATCAAGAGGAACAGAAAGCAATTACATCAAAACCTTTAGAAATATCTGAATGGGAGTCGCAAGAGACAGATTTATCGCCCTCTTCTTCAGAAACCCCACAGGTTGAAGTGTTTGACTATGAAACATTACAAGAGGATTATGGGTTTTAAATTATGACCATTCAAGAAGCACAAGCGGTTGCCAAACAATTAGGGGATATTGAATTAAACTCAGAGAAGTTACAGGCAGAAATTCAACGATTAAACCGAAAAACCGTTGTTACCCTTTCTCATGTAGAAGCGTTGCATACTTGGTTAGAAGGCAAGCGTCAGGCTAAACAATCTTGTCGGGTGGTGGGGGAGTCTCGCACAGGAAAAACCATTGCTTGTAATGCTTATCGCTTGAGACATAAACCCATTCAAATCCCTGGTAAACCGCCTATTGTTCCAGTGGTTTATATTCAAGTTACCCAGGAATGTGGGGCTAAAGACTTATTTGGGGCGATTATTGAGCATTTAAAGTATCAAATGACTAAAGGAACCGTTGCAGAAATTCGTCAACGGACATTTAAAGTATTGCAACGGTGTGGGGTGGAAATGTTGATTATTGATGAAGCGGATAGGTTGAAACCTAAGACGTTTGCAGAGGTGCGGGATATTTTTGATAAGTTAAATATTGCGGTGGTTTTAGTGGGAACTGACCGTTTAGATGCGGTGATTAAGCGAGATGAGCAGGTTTATAACCGTTTTCGAGCTTGTCATCGCTTTGGTAAGTTAGCAGGGGATGAGTTTAGTCAAACAGTGGATATTTGGGAACGTCAGGTGTTGAAGTTACCTGTAGCGTCTAATTTAAGCAGTAAACGGATGTTAAAAATTCTCGGACAAGCAACGGGGGGTTATCTTGGCTTGTTAGATATGATTTTACGGGAATCTGCTATCAGAGCCTTAAAAAAGGGGTTACACAAGATTGATTTAGAAACCTTGAAAGAAGTAACCGAGGAGTATCGATAATGGAAAATCGAGACATTCAACCTTGGTGGTTTTTGGTGGAACCGTTAGCAGGGGAAAGTATCAGTCATTTTTTAGGGCGGTTTCGGCGAGAAAATGAGTTAACGGTGACGATGATGGGGAAAATAACGGGTTTAGGAGAGGCAATCGCTCGTTGGGAAAAGTTTCGTTTTATTCCTGCACCCACTGAGGAAGAGTTAAAAGGGTTGTCTGAGGTAGTGCAGGTGGAAGTGGAAAGGTTATGGCAAATGTTTCCGCCAAAAGGTGTGGGAATGAAGCATCAACCCATTCGCTTATGTGGGGCTTGTTATGGAGAAGAAGCTTGTCATAAGATTGAGTGGCAGTTGAAGACGACTCAGTTTTGCTCAAAGCATGGGTTAACATTGTTGTCGGAATGTCCTAATTGTGGGGCAAGGTTTCAGTTTCCTGCGCTTTGGGTTAATGGTTTGTGTCATCGATGTTTTTCATCGTTTGGGGAAATGGCAAAGGCTCAGAAGGTAATATGACTTAAACAAGATGAATGAGCGATCGCTTTTAGCATAATTTGCTCATGATACAATAAGACGGATATAGAGTTGTGGTCCCTATTCATTCGGGAAAAGATATTAAACAAGGGACTTTAATGAGTATGATTCAAGATATTGACATTGATAAAGAAACATTTTTCGAGTTGTTACGAAAATAATCAATAATAGGCGACCCGAACAACAAATGATCGCTCTTATCCTTTTCGTATTCGCTCTGTTATTTTCTCTTCCCAATTATTATCTTCTAAATCAACGGTAATCATTTTACCTTCATTTTTTGAGCGGTCAATATAAGCATAAAAAGCCTTAGTATCTTCTCGATGAGTTAATATATATTGTCTGAGTTCATCTAAGCTCAAAGCATTGTAGTTAATCGGTTTCATGATTCGTATCCTCCAGATGGTTTGATTTCAAAGTCTAATTCTCCAGCCAATACATACAAATTTCCTGTTCTTTCATCAATTCTTACCAGGAATAATTTTGGGTTTCCGTTGTCAACCCAACCTACGAAGGCGACGTGATCACACTAAATCCCTGGTTTTATGAACACGGGTTGGAACTTTGTCTCGTTAGGTGCAAGATGTGAGTTAAACAAAGGACTTTAATGAGTATGATTCAAGATATTGGCATTGATAAAGAAGCATTTCTCGAGTTGTATCGCACTACCCCTAAAATCTATTGTTCACAGCATTTAGAACTTGTGATACTGTTCTGAAAGCATCGCAAGCTACTGTTAACAATCTTGCAATCAAGCTAAAAGGATTTGTAGGATCGATCCCATCATAACCATATAATTGTAGCCCCAACGAAATTGAATTTGACGGCAAAGAAGGTAAGTCTGGGTTTTCACCAGTATTACAGTATGCAGCCGCATTTATAAGAGGAATAGCACTGTTTACAGGCGAGCTAGCTATATTTAGGTATTCTATTAGAGTAACATTCCCGCTAGGATCAATAAAGTTACTCGGATTAGCATTCGCATATAAATAATCATGTAAGCTCACAGGTAAATCATTAAACCCTTCAAAGGGATCTCTAGAAATAAACCTCCCCGTTTCAGCATCATAATACCTTGCTCGTAGATAAGTTAACTCTGATGCTTCATCAAACTGTTCACCTGCAAATAAATAATTATTATCACTCGCACCTACCTGATTAAGTAAATTACCATAGGCATCATAAACATATTCAGTGGTTAAATTGCCATTACTATCTGTTAAATAACGAGTGCTGCCTAAACCATCCACATGAGAGAAAATTCTGTCTGTGCCATCCGTTTGAGAAATCAAATCTATCCCATAAGTATAAGCTTTAATTAACTCACCATCGGCTTGATATTCTTCAATAACTTGGGCATATTCTTGTTGATTCGTATCAATTAAAAAGCGAGTTTCTTCTCCATCAACATTGATAGCTACTCGAATATCACTATAATCATATTCAAATTCAATGCGTCCTGTTTCCCCATTTTCTGTCACTTCAACTGCTGTTAATTCACCCTTACCATTCCATTGATATGTTGCTGTTGTTTCTCCATCTGTAATAGTCGTGATTAAATTCCCTGCATGATCATATTGATATTGAGTCGTAATGCCGTTTATAGTTTCGCTAATTAGACGATCATTGTTATCATAAATATAAGTAGTTATACCACTAATTGAATCAATTTTCTGGAGACGATTACCCACTGCATCATAAACATATTCAAGGGTTAAGTTTCCATTAACTGGATCGGTAATTGTTTCTGAAGTCAGACGATAGAGTAAATCATATTCATACTCAGTAATACGTCCATCTTCTCCCTCAATTTTTAAGCGATTACCTACTGCATCTAGGGTATAGGTAAAGCTAGAAATAATATCAGAACCCTTAATATTTTCTAGATAAATTAACCGATTGAGGGAATCATAATCACGGTTTTCAATAATACCATTGGCTAAGGTAGTCTGAATTAAATTTCCTACCCCATCATAATCATAATCTGTCACACCACCATCGGCATCTGTTACAGTATCAATACGATTTAGAGCGTCATAAGTATAAACTGTAACCCCTGAAGCCGTCATTAAAGAAAGAATATTACCTGCTGCATCATAAGTATATTCAATCTTGCGACCATCGGGTTCAGTGCGAGAAATTAAGCGATTGCGTTCATCATATTCATAAACTGTTGTCCCTCGATTATCAGTAACAGTGGCTAATTGTCCTGTTAACGTATAAGTAAAGGTTTCGGTGGGTGTTCCATCAGAATAGGTGCGAGAAATAAGGCGATCGCGTTGATCATATTCATAGGTTGTTACCACCCCATTGTAATCAGTAACTGTCTTAACATTACCCACTGCATCATAAGTGGTTGAAGCAACTTGACTTAAGGGTAAGGTTGTGTTTTCAACTCGGTTTAACTGATCATATTCAAAAGTAACAATGTGATTATTGGCATCAATTTGTTGGAGAATATTTCCTGCGGTATCAAGAATATATTGGGTTTCGTTATCGTAAGCATCAATAACTTTAGTTAACCGTCCTAAAGCATCATAATTATATTTAGTGCTAACCCCTGCTTGATCGATGACTTCAATAAGATAGCCTAGGGAATTATAAATTTGTTTCTCAACTGTACCATCTGCATAATTAATTTCGATTAATTGTCCTAAACCATCATAAACATATTCGGTGCGGTTATTATTAGCATCAACAACAGCAATTTGATTGCCAACAGAATCATATTCAAAGGTAGTTTCATTGCCTAATGCGTCTCGTTGTAAAATTAAATTACCAGCTTTGTCATATTCAAACTCAGTACGGTTGCCTAACTCATCAATTTCGGCTGCAACTAAACCATTTTTATAATATTCAGTCTCAATGAAGGGATTATCGTCTAAATTATCAGGGGTGGCATCAGGGTAAATGGTTTTTACTAAACGATTTAGAGCATCGTATTCATAATAAGTAACTCTTCCTAATTCATCGGTAACAGCAATTAATTGATCTAATTCATCATACTCATTAAAGGTGCGAGGATTATCATCTAAATCATCAGGGGTACTATCAGGATAAATGGTTTCGATTAATAAACCTCGGTCATTATAAACATACTCAGTCCGTCGTCCAAGGGCATCAATTTCTGCTACTTTATCGCCAGCAGCATTATATTCCGTCTGGGTTACTCCTTTAGAACTGCAACCACAAGCATTGCCTTCTGCATCTTGTTGAGAGGTTTGTCGTCCTTCATTATCATAGGTATAGGTAAAAGTTTGCCCTAAATCATTCGTAACTGAAGTAACATTACCTCGGTTATTATAAGTAAAGGTATATTCAGCCCCGTCTGGCGAATTTAATTGAGTGACATAACCAAAATTGTTATAAGTAAATTCAATTTCATTGCCATCTGCATCGGTAATTACAGTTAATAAACCTCGATTATCGTAATCATAGATCGTAATATTTCCTTCCGCATCCTCAATTTGAATAAGATTACCCTGCTCATCATAGGTATTAGTTGTAATGTTGCCTAACGCATCGGTTTCAGTCAGTAAATCATTATCCGCATTGTAGGTATAGGTAGTAGTATTACCTTCCCCATCCGTTTCACTTAAAATATTGCTTCGTTCATCATAAGTATAAGTTGTGGTATTCCCTTCAGGATCGGTTTCGCTGAGAACATTATTATTGTCATCATAAGTTCTTTGTGTCTGTCCACCTAAAGCATCAATTTGGGTGATAACATTCCCCCGTTCATCAAAGACAAAAGTAATTGTATTGCCAAAGGGATCTTTGACGGTTTGGATAGAAGAAGCAGAATCATAGTTAAGCTCAAGGGCATTACCATCTGCATCAAAAATCTTGCTAATTTGTCCATTTTCATCGTATTCTGTGCGAACTCCCGTTCTGCCTAATGGATCAATAACTTCCGTGAGGTAATGGGGGATATTGCTGTCATAGTTAAAGGTAGTTGTGTTATTCGTGCGATCGCTTACCTCAATTAAATCGCCATTAGAATCATAGGTATAGACAAGAGAATTGCCTTCAGGATCGATAATTTGAGTAATCCGTCCTTCAGCATCGCGAACAAACTCAATAGCTGCTCCAGTGGAACTGGTAATTCCTTCATCGGTATAGGTGAGAATATTGCCGTTGCGGTCTTCTACTGTTTCTAATCCCTCGAATTGGTCATAACTGTACACCGTACCGTTTTTGGTAGTGAGTGTATATTCACTGGGATTGTAGGGGAAAGAAATTAAGTAGGTTGCAAATGTCCCATCAGACCGTAATGATAAGGTAATATCATCGACCTCTAAAGTTTCATCAACTCCAGGATCTGGGATAAAGCGAGGTTTCCAAATGGTTCCTATCAGTCCTGGAGTGGGAACAGGATCAAAGGTAAACCCAATGCGTTCTCCTTCAGGATTAGTTAAAGTAACTCTTGTTCCTAGGTAAAAAGGATCACTACCCCCAAATAAAGCAGGAACCCCTCTTAATTCTGCCTCCGAGACGGGAACGGATTCTTGAATCTGAGGATCTGCTCCTCCTAAAGTCCATCCAAAGCCAAAATCGCTTTCGATGTTAGCCTCCAGACTGCTATAGGTGCGGGTAATTTCAATTGGAATCCCTGTTACAGGAATGGATAAATCGGTGAAATCTAAACTGAATTCTCCCGGTTTGTTGGGAGAATCTATTCCCAACACGACCCCTTGAACATTAGCGTTTCCACTAAAGTCTTGAGCCACAACCCTTATATAATAAGTATCGTTGCGGAATAAAGAAGGATCGATTTGCGCTAAAACGCCATCTACTCCTGTATTGCCTTCTGCGATCGTTCTAAAATTAGGGTCATTGACTCTTAAATTATTAAAATCGACCAGATTCACTGGAGCAATTTCCACGCGATAGAATTCAAGATCGTCCTCTACCGTTCCCACAATCTCCGTTACTTCCCTAAGTACGGGATCAACAGGATCAAATTGAGTTAAATCCAATTCAATATTGGGAGCTTCCGTATCTGAGGGATCGATAACACGAATCGTTTGTTTTTTCGTTCCTACATTTCCTGAAGTATCAACGGCAGTGGCAACGACTTCAAACACCCCAATCGTACTAGCTGTAACTGAAGCTGAATTAACTATACCGTTTTCACTTAGGTCTGGGTTGAGGGCAAGAGAGTTACCAGCAAAGGTAATGTCTAAATCAGCTAATCCAAGATTATCAAACCCTTGAATCTGGAGGTCTAGGGTTTCACCAGGTTCTAGAACTGAGCTGCTAAAGCTAAGGTTAACCTGTGGTGCTTGGGAATCTGTTGACGTTTCTGTGACATTAATTTCATAACTTTGAACGACAATTCCCCCTTGACCATCATCAACTTGAATTTCGACTGTGTAGGTGTCGATCACATCAGGTATCCAGGTGATAACCCCGTCTTCATCAATGTCCATACCTTCAGGGGCACTCAGAAGACTATAAAGAAGCGTATCTCCATCCGGATCGGTTGCTGTTACTTCGTAACGATATGGAACATTTAGAATAGCAGCGTTAATCGGACTAGACAAAATTCGGGGAGAAAAATTGGTATTTTCTTGCCTGGTATTGCCAAAATCAATATTTTCAACGACTTCTCCTTCACTCAATTCAACCGTATAAAATCCAAGACTCTCAATACTATTTGGTAATACTTCAACCCCAATTAGATCGAATCCAGGAGAACTCCCCCGATTATCGAGACCAACAACCTTGACGGCGACAACAGGGTCTGTAAATCCAATCGTCGCTAAATCGAGAGCAACTAATCCTCTTTCATTGACCGTTCCCAAAAATTCAAAATCTGTCCCATTTGCACTGACGAAAACATCGGCAAATTCGTTGGCAGAGTCTTCTGGGTCAAAGCTACGGATGAAGATATCATCTCCTGGGCTATCGATCACTCTTTCATCTGTAAAACCAACTGTGACAGACGAACCTCTAGGCAAAGCGAGCCAATCCACTTCAGGGTTACTACCAATGATAGGACTCGGTGGTGGAGGACCAAGAATCACGCTAGGATCAACAGGCTCAACACTATAGATGCCGTTAAAGTCTGATGGTGGAACAGTTCCCCCTGTTGACCCATAAGGTTCA
This sequence comes from unicellular cyanobacterium SU3, assembly GCA_002172675.1. Taxonomy (GTDB): domain Bacteria; phylum Cyanobacteriota; class Cyanobacteriia; order Cyanobacteriales; family Microcystaceae; genus Crocosphaera. Next base: position 1,219 of record NETF01000073.1, on the reverse strand, counting down.
ATCAGAGGAGATGGAGCATTGCCCCCAGAGACAAATTCTAAGACCACATCAGCAAAACCATTTCCGCTTGCTGTTGTCCCGCTAACAGGTGCTGTTTGTTCAAAGCCTTCCGGGATAACCTCTCGAACGGTATAAGTTCCCGGCAATAAATCCGTAAACTTATATTGTCCAGTTTCATCAATATCAGGTGTATTCGGATCATCGTCAGCCGTAATTTGAACTGGTTCATTATCGTCCAAAGCTCCATTGTTATTAGTATCTAAATAAATTTCAACCCCAGCGAGACCCGGTTCATCAGCATCTCGGATACCATCACCGTTTAAATCCTCCCATTTGGTTCCACTGATTGACCCGAGACTTTGATTTTCTACTTCTGTAACTTCTAGTTCAAAGGTTTGAGTATCCGTACCTCCTTTGCCGTCATCTACCTGAACTGTAAAATTGTATGACCCTGGTTCGGCTCTATCCCAAATAATTTCTCCAGTTTGAGCATTAATTGTAGCTCCTGTGGGGGCTTCTAATAGTTGATAAGTTAGGATATCTCCATCAGCGTCAGTAGCAAGTGCATTATAGTTATAAATCTTATTAACAACGACAGGAATCGACCCAATCACTCTATTGCTTCCTGGTCGAACAAATAACAAATCAAAGCCGCGTATTTCTTCATCGACAGTAAGCTCGATGTCGAAACTGACTGTCTGCCCAGAAACTGGGCCTGTAATCGGACCAGTTAAGTTAGATAACTCTACATTAGGATCAGAGGCGATAACATCAATGGCCAATTGTTGGCTGACTTCTTCGGCCTTGATGTTGACAAAAGCCTCAGTAAAGGATGTAGCCGTTAATCCTCCTTCCCTCAATTGGTTCAAATCCCATGCGGCTCCACCTGTGGCTAACGCTAGATTGACATAGTCTTCAACCGTGGTTCCCAATGCAGCAGTAATATTCTCAAATTGAGTTCTACTGAAGTCTCCCGAACCATCTGCTAAATAAGCATTATCATTAGCATCAATGCCTAATACCGTATTTCCATCCCTATCCTCAAAACTGGTATTAATCACCACATTTAGCAACGCGTTATTATTAGCAATCTCAGTAGATCACAAAGTCAGCTTGAGACAAGCGATCGCCACCAAAATTCATAAGTTTAAATTATGTAGCAGGAGAAGGGAGAGGTAAAATATCATTGATGGGAATATAAACATCTTTTACTGTGCCA
>NETF01000072.1 GCA_002172675.1 unicellular cyanobacterium SU3 | reverse complement strand
TTGAAAGCTAATTATGGTTTATCGCCTTTTATTTTAGGACAAAGCGAGTTTTTTCTTTCTCATCCGCCCACTTTCACTTTTTAACTTCTCTTGACATTTGCTTGATTTTCTTAAGTTGTCACGAATGGATGTTTACCAACATTAGGAGGAATACGATCTAAATTATCTAAGATAATTAAAAATCCTTTTTCGTATTGTGGTTCTTTTTTTGTTAATTTCTTAAACGCATCAGCTAACAACAGATTAATGTCTGCTTGTAAGCGACTAATATCTTTTTGTAATGTTTGCCTAATGGTTTGTTTTTGTTTTTGAGAACCTCTAATTTGTGCTAATAATTTGGTTAACAATTTAGAAATAAAAGGTATTTTAAACCCCGCTTCAGCATCAACTTGAAGACTGATCGCTTGTTCCACACTTTCTTCTGTTTCTTTGGTAATATCTTTAAACCAAGATTCAAATTGACTTAAAAGTTTATTATCAAATTTTGCTCCTAATTTATATAATTTGTCTGCAACTTTTTTAATAATCAATAAATATAAATCAGTGTATTCAGCGTCGTTAATATCTAATTCAACATCTGCCTCTACATAAACAATATAATAGTCTAATTCTAACTTTTTCTGAATTCTTCTTAACTCGGTACTTTTGCCACAACCCCGATGTCCTGTAAATAAAATGGTACAAAATTCTTCTGGTTCAAGAAACTGCAATTTTGTAGTGATATTTTGTATCGTTTCTGTCTTACGAACCGAGGATAAATCTACATAATATCTATCAATATCTTCCCCCATTAAAGGTTCAGGGATACAAATACGATAAGCTTCTCTCAAATTAGTAGCACGCGTAGGTGAAAGTGGATTCATACATAATAAGTAAGTTAATTATAAACAGTTTATCTAAAAAAAGACTCAAATAACTCAAAGTTGAAGGAATAAACTGTTTTAAAGAGATGGAAAAATATTTCTCCATCTCTCTGCTTTATTTAAAGTTTCACGGTTACTGTTTTAATTTCTGTGTATTGTTGTAGGCCATATTCTCCTAATTCTCGGCCCATTCCTGACTGTTTAAAACCACCAAAAGGCGCAGCTGCATCAAAGACATCGTAACAGTTAACCCAAACCGTACCGGCGCGTAAAGCATTAGAAATCGCATGGCCTTTACTAATATCCTGGGTCCAAACCGCAGCCGCTAAACCATACATGGTATCATTTGCTCGTTGGATCACCTCATCCATGTCTTTGAACTTGATAATACTCATCACGGGTCCAAAAATCTCTTCTTGGGCAATTTTCATGTTATCTTGTACATCAGCAAAGACAGTGGGTTCGATAAAGTAACCGCGATCGCCTATACGGCCACCACCACACAGTAATTTTGCCCCTTCCCGTTGGCCTGACTCAATATACTCCATCACTTTGTCAAATTGAGTCTTATCCACTTGAGGTCCTTGGCTGGTGTTATCATCAAAAGGATCGCCCACAACCCTTTTTTTAGCCCGTTCGACGCTTTTCGCCACAAACTCGTCATAACATTTCTCTTCTACAAACAGACGCGATCCAGCGCAACAACATTGACCCTGATTAAAGAATAAGCCAAAATGCGCCCCTTCTATCGCCTGATCAAGATTAGCGTCAGCAAAGACAATATTCGGGCTTTTTCCCCCTAATTCTAGGGTAACGCGCTTTAAGTTGGTTTGGGCGGACGCTTCTAAGATTAAATGGCCGACTTCTGTCGATCCGGTAAAAGCCACTTTGTCAATATCAGGGTGACGGGCGATCGCTTGTCCTGCGGTGGGGCCGTATCCTGAGAGTAAGTTAACCACCCCTGGAGGAAACCCTGCTTCTATAATTAATTCTCCAACCCTTAACGCAGATAAGGGAGTTTGTTCGGCGGTTTTCATCACCACTGTGTTTCCTGTGGCCAAAGCAGGGGCGAGTTTCCATGCTTGCATTAATAAAGGGAAATTCCAAGGAATGATCTGTCCGATTACCCCGACGGGTTCATGGCGAGTGTAACAGAAATAGGGGCCATTGATAGGAATGGTTTTGCCTTGAATTTTATCTGCCCAACCTGCATAATAACGATAACAAGCAACAACAAGCTGTAAATCAGCGTTTAAGGAGTCTTGATAAGGTTTTCCGTTATCTAAGGTTTCGAGACGGGCTAATTCTTCGATGTTGGCTTCGATTAAATCAGCTAATTTATAGAGGAGTTGTCCCCGTTGACTGGCAGATAGGTTGGGCCAGTCTCCCTGGTTAAAGGCGTTTCTGGCAGCTTTGACCGCTTTATTGACATCCTCTGCGTCAGCTTCTGCTACGTCACAAATGACTTCCCCTGTGGTGGGGTTAATGGTTTCAAAGCGTTTTCCTGACGCACTTTCTATCCATTCATTGTTAATTAATAGTTGAGTTGGACCTATTTTAGCTTTGCTTTCTGGTCGTGTTGCTGTGACCATTTTATTAAGTCTCCATTTTTTATCTCGACTTTATTTTTAGGGTGAAACATCCTGAGTGATTTAGATCCTATTTTTTTCAAAAATTAACATTTTGTTTTTTAATTAAGTATCGATGTTTTTCTGGCATCTTGCACGCCTAACAAATAAACTTAAATTATTAAGCAGTCAGTACTCAGGGTTATAAGAATATAGCTGATGGCTGATAGCTGAACGCTTATAAACTAGCTAATTTAATCGAAGGTGCAAGATATGAGTTTTTACCATTACTTAAGAAAAGGTTAAAAGATGTTATAAAAAGAAGCAAAATAAGATATATAGTAAATAGAAGAGATTGAGAATAATTGATAATTAATTGTCTCTATTTTCTCAATCATTTAATGTTTCTGTAACGTCTAAAAATTTTGGAGTTTAATAATGTCAGGAGAATTTCTCGATTTTCTTAAGCATAAGTATGCTTATGTTGCTGTAGGAGAATTTAAACCCGGTCAATTTTCTGAAGCCCAAAAACTTTATGAAAAAGCAGTTTCTACCTACAAACAAGGATTTCAAGGGGCATTTTTATTACAAAAGCCCGGAACTGATGAAGGAATAGCCGTCATTATGTGGGAAAAAATTGAAGATATGGAGGCAAATCAAAGTGAGGTGTATGAAAAAATTATTGAAGAAATGACTCCCTTATTTGTCAAACCTCCAAAAACAGATTTTTACGAAGTTTGTAGCGAGATTAATGGTTTTTCTGATACCTAAGTTTTAGGATTATATGCTAACAAATTGTTCAGGATATTTTGAGGCAAAAGTTAATGATAGACTTCCAAATTGAGGATATAATTTCCTAATTGCACTTTTCCTGACCATAACTCATATTCAATTCTTAAATATTCTGGTAACATTTCCCCCTCTAACTGTAAGCAACGAGTATAATTACGCAGACGAAAAGCATTGGCAATGTCCCCACTGTTGTCATTTAACCAGTAACGGCTTAACCCGTAAATTCCTGGCTCCCAAAAATGACGATAACAGAATTTACCATTTCCCTGTAAGCTCATAATAACCCTCGCAGGAGAAATTTCTAGCCACAACATATGTCTAGCTGTTTCAACCGTTGAAGTAACTTCCTGTTGGTTGACTGTTTGGGAATTATCCGGTTGACTGAGAAGCAAGTCGAACCGAAAACGATCTTTTTGGTATAACGTCCCGGAGGTTTCTAACGTAGAGTTAATGGCTAAGTCCGTGGACATTAAAGATAATGATACAGGACAATGGTGATTGATAGGCATTTCTGAGTTACACGGTGAGGAGCATATTTATACGATAAAGCCCAAAGGTCAAAATTAACAACGCCTTGGTGAATGATTTTTTTTAAGAAAAGTAAAGCAAAGGCTTGCCAAATAATATAAGTTGTTGCTATAGTTAGTAATTGTGTGAGCAATCCTCAGTAGCTCAGTGGTAGAGCGGTCGGCTGTTAACCGATTGGTCGTAGGTTCGAATCCTACCTGGGGAGTTTAACAAAGTCAGAAGTAAAATTTCGGACTTATATTTATCTTTGATTGGATGCTAAGCTAGGCACATTAGCCTCTCATATTAACTTATGTGGTAGTAATAATCCTTATCTACCTTGATTAATCTAGCTTGCTTCTTTTTTATCTCCATAATGTAATGTTATTTCGCCTTTTTCTAAAGCTTGTTTAGATTTCTCTTGTGCCATAAAACTTTATGTTTTGATGTTATTGAATTAAAAATTAATTCATGATGATTTTTTCATATTTTTTTCCTAAACTTTCCCAAGTAAAATAATTCTCTACATAGTTTCGGCCATTTTTTGATAACATCTCACGTAATTTTTTATCTTCAAATAAATCACTAATCCCTTTAATATATTCTTCTATTTTATTCGCTCTTAATGCTCTTAAAGGGGTGCTTTCTTCATCCACTTTCATTCCTTCTAAACCGCGATCACTTGCGACAATAGGAACGCCTGTAGCCATCGCTTCTAGGGTTTTATTTTTAATACCAAATCCTGATCGTAAAGGAATAACACACACCGTTGCTTTGTGTAAATACTCTGCCATCGATGGCACTTTTCCTGTGACAATAATGCCTGGATTTTCTGCTAATTTTACAACAGAAGGTGCAGGATTGGCACCCACAATAGTTAACGTAAGATCAGGATATTTTTGACGAAGTAGAGGAAAAATGTCTTGACTAAAAAAGCAAGCAGCATCAATATTTACCACATAATCCATTCCCCCTGTAATAATCAAATGATGACCCCCTGGATCACTATTTCGATAAGGAAAAATGTCTAAATCTACCCCGTTAGGAATAACAGAAACGGGAGTATTAATTTTAAATTCTTTTAGTTTTTGATAATCTTCATCGGTGGTAACGACAACATGAGAAAACTTTTGATAAACTCGTTTTTCGTAACGTTTTAATAACGGTAAATAAAAGCGATCGCGTCGACTATTTTCGGAAGTTCCTGTTTCTAATTGATGTTTACAAGTTCTATAAACTGAACTATGACTATTAACAATAGTTTTTATTTGATTTTTATAAGAAGGACGAATATAAATTTCATTAACACTATGTTCACAAGTGATGGCATCAAAATTATTGTTTTCTACTGCTTGATCAAGCCACTTTTGAATAGATTGATCATATAAAAAAGAAACATTAGGAGGCGTTCCTGTGATTAAAAATTGACTAAATCGCTTAATTTTTTTGAGTAGTCCTGTGGTGGGATTAGCTGGACGAGGAAAGAGGATTAAACTTTTAACCCAATGCTTTAAAGCTTCTATTTCTTCTGTGGTAACATCTTCAGATTTTTGAGTTAAAAAAGTAATTTCATGATGATAACTTAACTGTTTTAATAAATTAAAGGTTCTCACTTGAGTTCCCCCTCGACTAGGAGGATAAGGAAAAGTAGCACAAATCATTAATAATTTCATTGTATTAGAGTAATGGAAACGACAAGCAAACCTATATGATCTTAATCCAAAACCTATGTTATTATATTAAGTGAGACAAATAAGTATTCGGTAGCAGATTTTGTTATTAGCATTGACGGGTCTTTCCCTTTCAGCCTTGATACGATTCTCTCCGATCACTCACTCTCTACAATCCTTGTAAATAGCGGAGATAATCTAAAAATGTCAATTTATGTAGGAAATCTATCCTATGACGTAACCAAAGAAGACCTTAACGAAGTCTTTACAGATTACGGTCAGGTTAAGCGTGTTCACATCCCTACAGACCGTGATACTGGTCGTATGCGTGGTTTTGCTTTTGTAGAAATGACTTCTGATGACCAAGAAGAACAAGCTATTTCTACATTAGATGGGGCTGAATGGATGGGTCGTACCTTAAAAGTTAACAAAGCCAAAGAACGTCAACCTCGCGGTTCTTTTAACGGTGGTGGTCGAGGCGGCCGGGGTCGTTTCTAAGTTCAAATTATTGAATTAATTCATTGAAGGGTAGGGGGTTTCGACTTCCTATCCTTTGTGATGGGCAAGTCGATGTTTTACCATCATTTTAACCACTTCTGGCATTTTATATTGAGCTTTCCAACCTAATTTTTGTTCTGCTTTGCTCGGGTTAGCGCAACTGTAAGAGATATCGGTAGGACGGAATAAACTTTGATCAGTGATTACATAATCTTGCCAATTTAATTCTAAACAATTGAAGGTTTCAACAACAAAATCTTCTAAAGAATAACTATCTCCTGTGGCAATCACATAATCGTCAGCTTGGGGTTGTTGCAGCATTAAATACATGGCTTGAATATATTCAGGGGCCCATCCCCAGTCCCGTTTAATCTTCACATTTCCTAATTGTAATTCCTGGGAGTGACCTTGAGCTATGTTGCAAGCGGTTGCGACAATTTTTTGCGTTACAAAGCGTTGAGGACGAAGAGGAGATTCGTGGTTAAATAAGATACCAGAACAGGCAAAAATGCCGTAAGCTTCTCGATAATTCGCCACTTCCCAAAAGGCTGCAGATTTAGCAACAGCATAGGGACTACGAGGACGAAACGGGGTTAATTCATCCGCCGGGGTTGTGCCAATATCCCCAAAACATTCGCTTGACCCTGCATTATAAAACTTAATCGGTGCGCCCGTAAACCGAATGGCTTCGAGTAAATTTAACGTACCCGTGGCGATACTGTCTAAGGTTTCGACAGGAAGTTCAAAAGACAGTCCCACAGAACTTTGACTGGCTAAATTATAGACTTCATCAGGTTCGATTTTATTGAGAATTTGTAGAACACTGCGAAAGTCATTAAGGGCCATAGATTCGACTTTGACTTGTTCACGAATTCCCAGGCGAACTAAGTTTTGAAACGAAGACATTTGAGCATCCCGTGAGGTTCCACAAACTACATACCCTTTATTTAAAAGAAACTGAGCCAGATAAGACCCATCTTGTCCAGAAATGCCACAAATTAAAGCTGTTTTTTGTCCCATGTTATGTTGTTATTTTTTTTAAGATTTAGAGGAATTGAATAATAAGGTTATAGCTTCTTTTAAATAGCCAATTTGACCATAAGCGTAAACTAAATTATCAAAACTTTGTGCCGGTTTACCGATATATTTTACAGATTTATATAAGCCTCTTATTAACCTTTCTCCTCCTCGTCCTAACTGATTAATTCCTGTACGGCCAGCAATTTCTTCTCGATAACATTCACTAACCCCTTGCCACCAACTGCGACGTAAAAACCAACTGCGCTGAAGTCTTTCAGGGGCAACATTATGGGCAACCAGTGCATCAGGAAGATAGGCAACTTCCCATCCTTGATTTAAGGCTAATTCTGTCATAAATAATTCTTCATTGGATAGTAGTTTATTGCCAACTCTACCTAAGTTAGCATCAAAACCACCAATTTTTTCTAAAAATGACCGTCTTAGGGAATAATTTAAGCCTCTTGGGGTGAGTTGGGGATTGGTAATTGAGATTTCTTCTTTCCCTAAATCATAAGCCCCTAATCCTCCTGCTAACCCTTGAGAAATCCAAGCCGGCGGAGTGACATTATTTGGCCAGATTAAGGTCACTTTACCCCCTGCAATGGCTAATTTTTCTTTGCGTTCATAAGCGTCTACGAGAACCTTTAACCAGTGAGGCGAGGCGATGGCATCATCATCAAGATAGGCTAGAATTGGTGCCGTCGTTTCTTTGGCTCCTCGGTTACGAGCAACGGATAGTCCTAAAATTGGCTCATAAACGTATCTAAGATGAGGATTTGATAAAAAGGGTTCAACCACCTCTTTTGTGCCGTCAGTCGAGCCATTATCCACGATGAGGACTTCATAAGTTACCCCCTCTTGAGCCAAAAGACTTTTAATGGCATCACCTAAATAGCGATCGCGGTTATGGGTACATATAATAGCAACAATTTGAGCATTAGACATGATAATAAGACGGAGGATAGAGCCTTTCAGGATGTAAATTTGCTATAGGTATCTAGCAATACTTGTTCATAACGTTGTGTCATTTGTTCCCAAGTATATTTATTTTCCACTAAAGTCCGTGCGTTTTGGGATAGTTTTTCCCTTAGTTTTGCGTCTTGAAAGAGACGGCCTACTGCATAAACATATTCATCCACATCGTTGGCCCTCATGGCCACCAAAGGAACCCCTGGCCCATCAACGGGTAATCCTTCTAAACCATAATCACTGGCCACCAATGGGGTTCCGGTGGCCAAAGCTTCGAGGGTTCGCATTTTAGTGCCGACACTTTTGCGAATGGGAATCACCGATACAGTGGTGTTATGGAGATAGTCAAGAACACAAGGGACTTGTCCTGTAACATGAACCCCTGAGAGTTCGTTTAATTCTAAGACTTGCTCAACCGGCCGACTTCCCACGATATCAAGGGTTGCATCGGGATAGCGTTGACGAATTTTTGGAAAGACCTCTAGACTAAAGAATCGTGCAGCATCGACATTAGCTGGTTTGTCCATGGCACCCACAAAGGTAACACGGTGTCCGTCCTTATTCTTAGAACGTTTGGGAAACACTTGTAAGTTGAGTCCGTTGGGAACCAGGATGACGGGAACTTCTAATTTTAAGTTTTTTAGGGTTTGTTGTTCGGTTTTATTGGCTGCGATGACCGATGCAAATTTATGACAATATTGTCTTTCATAGCGACGTAATAGGGGTAAGCTTAATTGATTCTTTAATCCGCCATCCTGCGAATTGGTTTCGATTTGATGCTTATACATCCCATAGACAGAACGATGGATATCAATCACTGTGGGGATTTTCGTTTGCCATTCTGGTCTGACATAGATTTCATTAGCCGTTCCTTCACATAACAAAATATCAAATTTTCGAGATTCAATGGCTTGGTCTAACCATTCTTGAATAGCAGTGGAATAATGGGATAACACCCCCGGTGGTGTTCCTTGTTGCACAAACACTCCCAGTTGTTTAGCCGTTTCTAGGAAACCTTTGCTATTTTCTTCGCGGTTAACAGCAGGAAAAACAATACAATCGCTGATGTGCTGCTGTAGCGCATCAATATCTTCCTCTAACACTTGTTCGGGTTCTTGGGTTACTAGGGTAATGTCATACTTTGTATTAAGATGTTTGAGTAAGGAGAAGGTTCTCACCTGGGCTTTTCCCTGTATTGGTGGATAAGGAAAAAGGGATGAAATTACAAGAATCTTCATGGGTAGATTCATTAGTTATCTAGATTTAGTTTAGCAAGCTTCTCTTTATCTGTAACCTATTTCAAATAAATATTATCACCCTGTCGTCCTAGAAAACTCTGAAATACTAAATTTTTATGGTTTTTTACTGATAATTTATGAGGTTAATCTAACTTTTGTCATTTATTTGTCCAAAAATATTTAATTATAAGTTTATTTTTGTTGTTTAAGATTTAGTTAAAAAATTGAAAATCTTGAATTTTTTAAAAATTATTCCTACTCTATTATTTATACTAGCTTTTTTATTTGTTATACAAATGTCTTCTAGTAACTCTAATTTAGCTTATTCTTTACTAAGCGATCCTTTTTTACAGTTTCCTACGAAATCATCGGTTAAAGTTGTTTGGTTTACTGAATTTCAAGGAATGGAACATAAAATTGTTTATGGACATCATTTAGATAAAGAGGTTCTTGCTACTACAACTAAATTAAGTCGTACGAGAGAAGATGAACAATCAAAAGTAACTGGTGATTATTCCCAAACAAGCAGACGACATATCTGGCGACATGAAGGAGAAATTTCAGGTTTAAATCAAGGTGAAAAAATTCCTTATAAAGTAGTTAGTTTAGTTAAGGAAAATAAAATAGAGAGTAATGTTTTTTCTTTAACTCCTTCTCCTAAAAAAGAAACACCTTTAAAAATTTTATTAACCTCTGATCATCAATTAAAGCCAATGGTAGCAGCTAATTTGCAAAAAGTTGTCGAAACAATGAATAAAGTTGATGCTATTTTTTTCGCTGGTGATTTAGTTAATATTCCCGATCGCGCTTCAGAATGGTTTGATGATCAAAGGGGTGGAGCATTTTTTCCTTGTTTACAAGGATTGGCGAATTACACCATAGAAAATGAAGAAACAAAGACGGTTTATCATGGGGGTCAATTGATTCAATTTGCTCCATTATTTCCTACGATTGGTAATCATGAAGTTATGGGAAAATGGTCAGAAAATAAACGATTATCACAACAATTTGTAAATGCTATTCCTAGAGAAGTGGCTGAAAATATTTACTCAGAAAAAGCTGATAGTATTAATGCTAATCATGATGGTGATTTTCAAGAAAATTGGATAAAAAATAATTCATTTAATACGGATACTTATGAAGAGATTTTTTCCTTTCCTCAAACAGAATCTAATAACAGTCATTATTACGCTGTAACTTTTGGGGATATTCGTTTAGTGGTTCTACAAGTTACTAATATTTGGCGTTCTCCTAGTTTAGAAAAGAATGTCACAGGCAGATATCAAGAAGCAGAAAAAGACTTTAATAACCCTGAAAATTGGGGCTATGGTCAACATATTTTTAAACCCATTGAAAAAGGAAGTGAACAGTATCAATGGTTAGAAAAAGAACTAAAAAGTGAAGCATTTCAACAAGCAAAATATAAAATAGTAATGTTTCATCATCCCGTTCATACCTTAGGAGGAAATATTGTTCCACCTTATACTAATCCCATACAAAAAATTAATAAAGATGCTGATAAAAATATAAAAGGAATTCGTTACGAATATCCCCAAGAAAATGATTATATTATTCGGGATTTAATGCCACTTTTAGAAACAGCAAAAGTTAATTTAGTATTCTATGGTCATTCTCATCTGTGGAACCGTTTTATTAGTTCTAATGGTATTAATTTTATCGAATCTTCTAACGTTGGTAATAGTTATGGCGCACATTTAGGAGATAATAAAAGACCGATTCCTCCTGATTATTCTGCATTAAATTATGTTGAAATTGGTGATCCCAATGGACTTAAACCCATCATTCCTAATTTAGCACCCTTAACAGATGAAAATAATAATCCTTTACCCTATATTGCTAGTAATGAAATTAGCGTTTTTAGCATTTTAGATACAGAAAAAGGAACCGTTAGTAGTTATTACTTTAATACCCGCCAACCTAATTCTAATGTAATTAAATTTGATGAATTTTCAATTTGATGGTATTCACACAAAGATAACCACTATATTTATTGATCCCTGTTAGGTAAGTTTTTGAGTGAGGGGCTTTGCTTGGGTTACATTTATTGATATACTGATAACAGCATTAAATTGATACTAAAGCGTACGCAACCTTTAAGAAAGTTGTGTTTTTTCTAGGGGCAATTTATAAACTGTTCTGATGAATCAATTTTTTGTGTTTCTTTTATAGATAATATTTTCTTTCATAACGATATAGCTAATTCACTCTAATTTGAGTCGGTTTGCTATAACCCCTTAACAATAAATGATGGTTAATTATGAATCGTTTTCTGTACGAAAAATCTAAAAGTTACCAAGGATATTTAATTATTCCTTTTCTCATTGCTAAAGTGAGTGGAGAATTTATTTATTCCTATGCTTTATTATCCGCAGAGGGTTACGAAGATGAATTCCATAAAGCTAAAAATCCCACCGGACTCTGTTCTAATACATTAGGTGGTATTATAGATATTGCTCAAGAACATCTTAATCAATATAGTGTCAATTTAAAAGAAGATAATTATTTCAATCAACGCTATACTTATCAGAATACCTTAATTATTATTCATCAAGAAGGAAAAAAATGTTTTTATGATCATTATCCTTCCCATGAATTAAGCAATATTGCCGCACCGACTTTATTTCTAAGTCCTAATGATTGTATTGACTGGATAAAAAAAAGATTGGATCGTCGTCAAGCCCAACTATATTAAAATGATTGATATAGTTTAAGATAACATCTTTACTGATTTAGGGAAATGTACGAAAAGTAACTTCTTTATTTTCTCTAACTTGTTATGATTAAGAGTATAGATTCTAGGTTAAAAAATAAATTAATCTATTGATTTATGCAAAAACGACAAAAAAATAAATTTTACTTAAAATTATTCTTACCATTACTAATAATTGTCTTTTTTATTTTATTAATTATTACTCCATCTTCGGCGTTAGAAAAAGACTTAGAAAACTCCTTACCCCCTTTAAAAAGTCATTCTTTACCAACCCCCTTAAATCAATGGAAAAATGAGCCTTATTCTGGGGATTATTTTGAACAAATTCAACCCAGTGTAGCAGGATATTTATTGTGGTCAGAATTTCCTATTAAACTATATTTTGATCGTCCCGATAATCCTTATGATACGGCTGCGACAACCCGTCGTTTTAATCAGTGGGTTAATGCAGTAGAAACCTCTATGACTGACTGGAATCATTATTTATCCATCAGAGAAGTTTCTCAACGAGAATTAGCCGATATTATTATAGAAAGGATTGACCCACCGATTGATGCAGAAATTGATCCAGAAACAGGAACCCTAAAAATTCCTAGAGCCAAAACGGCGCAAACTCGCTATAAATTTTATATTAAAGATAATAAACTTTTTCATAAAATGATCATACAAATTAGTCCCCGTTTAGGTCCTCTTGCAACCTTATCCGCAGCGCGTCATGAATTAGGTCATGGTTTAGGTATTTGGGGTCATAGTTTACAAGAAAATGATGTGCTTTATTTTTCACAAGTCAGTTCATCTATTCCTATTTCTTCTAGAGATATTAACACATTAAAAAAAATTTACGAGCAACCCACTCGTTTAGGATGGAGTTTACCAATTAATAATTAATTATTAATTACTATTTCATCCCTTTTAATTATGACTTTTGGCAGAAATTCAATGAAAATTGAATTAGAAACTGTTATATTAAGAAATGTAGCAATTATGATAAATATACGGAAATAAAAAAATGTCAGAGACAATTGTATTAGGTGGTGGCTGTTTTTGGTGCGTCGAATCAGTTTACCAAAATGTCGAAGGAGTAGAAAGTGTTGAATCTGGTTATGCTGGAGGGGACACAAAAAACCCAACTTATGATCAAGTTTGTAGTGGTAGAACCGGACACGCAGAAGTCGTTAAAGTAACGTTTGATCCTCAAAAGATTTCCTTAACAGAGATATTACAAATCTTTTTCACTGTTAGTCATGATCCTACTACATTAAACCGACAAGGAAACGATGTGGGAACCCAATACCGTTCTATTATTCTCTGGAACTCCCAAGAACAACTCGAAACTACTAAACAAGTTATCGATAAGCTCAATAAAGAAGATGTTTTTAATGGGAAAATTGTCACAGAATTAAAAGAATTAACCGACTACTATCCTGCTGAAGAGTATCATCAAAACTACTTCAAAAAGCATCCTAATCAACCTTACTGTTTGTTTAGTATTCCTCCTAAATTAGATAAGCTCAAGAAGTATTTTCCTGAGAAAATGTTAGCTTAATCGAGAGTTTATCGTTTCTTCGCTCCTGGGTGTGGGGTTTAGAATCCCCATCTAATTGACCCCCACACCTTAAACCCTGTTCAATTCTGATCTTCTGACCAGACAGATGGAGAAATGTCTTGTCGAGGTAAGGGAGAAACAGGAGGAGGAGACACTGGCCCAAATAAGTCAGGAGTAGATAAAGGCCGTTCATAGTCGGCCACTACTTCTCGCAGTTGACTGACGCGGAAAACGAGTTTAAATTTTTGTCCTAACTCCTTCTTAATTAACTGTTCGACTAAACCAACTTGAGTAGGAGTAATAGGGTTTTTAATATTTTCTTGAACGGTTACTAAGATAATTGGATATTCCTTACTCCAGGGAAACGTCGGCCATTGAACGGTTAACCCAACTAACTCACTTTGCTGGCCAACGGTGACAGTTCTATTTTGTAAAAGGGTTTTAATTTTTCCTTCAAACTTTTCTTGTCGAAGAAGATTCCCAAAACTAACAAATAAAGGAAACACTAAAATTCCTGTCATGGCCACAAACCCACTCAAAGCTTGACTGGTTTGACTGTAATTAAGGTAATAACCCCCAAAAATGAAGATAACGATACAGGATAAAGTAATGCCTAAAAGATTGGTTAAATATAATAAAAATGCGCCACTAGCCAAGGGTAACGACTGTTGAGATAGGGCAATACCCACAACACATAAAGGAGGCATCAACGCCACGGAAATAGCTGTTCCTGCTAAAGCATCGCTGAGTTTACGACGAATTTTCGCAAAACCACTAATAGCCCCGGCGGCCACAGCCACCCCTAAATCTGCTAAATTGGGTTGAGTCCGTCCTAAAATTTCCGTACCAAAAGAGGCTTCTGGAAGACCAAAAAACGCCCCCACCAGACCAGAAATAATCATCGATGTCATGGTTCCAATGATTAGGGTGATCAGGCTAATTTTTACTAAAATGCGATCGGTGTCTAACATTCCCAAAGCTAAACCCCGCAACGGCAACATTAAAGGGGCGATTAACATGGCACCGATAATGACTGCCGCACTGTTCATTAAAAGCCCAAGAGTGGCAATGAAACAAGAAGTAATTGTTAAAACAAGAAATTCAGTATCGAGTTCAGCCTCGTCTAAAAGTTCTTGTTGCAATTTTTCCCTAATATCGGGGGGAACTCTGGGAATTTTTCGCTTTAACCATTGCCTGATCTCGATTAACATTAACTACCTCGAACCCAAAGAAAAGATAAAATATTAATTATTAGCTTAGCCATTCCCAAAAAAAATGGCTGACATTTCTTAATCATCGATTATAAAAATTAAATGTTAAGAATTAAACAAAAAAAATCTAAAAATCAGTCTTTTGGTCAAGGGTTTGCTTATATATCACACAGCGCAAGGTAAAAGGTAAAAGTTAAAAGGCAAAAGTAGAATCTATAAAGGTTTCAGAGTTTTATTATGGTTTAATTTATGCTTCGAGTGTTATATATTATTCATGGTTTCACTCAATTTATTCAATTTTCCCTAACTTTGTGTTTTTTTGATGACACGATCGCTGATTTTTGAGAGATAAATATGTTATCCCATGATCAGTAAACGAGGCGTTAATGATTTAAGCCTCTCATCAATTGATAGGTTGTTTTATTTTCCTTAAACTATGAGCAAAACAGGTAAAATTTACTGTTTTCAAGCAGATTATCAAGCATCGACCCAGTTTGATGCCCATCAAGTTCCTGATTGGTTATCGTTAGAAGTTCATTGGAAAGGTTATTGTATCTCTACGGTTCCTTGGGTTGCTGATGTAGCTAGGGTTCTAGGGGTTTTACCCGTTGACGATACCCCAGAAGCTTGGATGAATTATTTAGAAGAATTAGGGTTAGAAGGGGTGACACAGGTATGCTGTGAAGACTTTTATGAAGACCGATTATATTCTTGATAAAAGGTTGTCGAGAGAGTTTTAGGGGGCAATATTGCCCCCATTGAGAAGCCAAGTTCAGTTAAAAGGGAATTAGGAACTTGAAGCAGGAAGGGCAATACCTTCGGCCGCTTGGCGAAACGTCTCCACCTGATCGCTATAATCAATAGGTAAGACTCCCACAACGTTATCGTGGGGACGGGGAATAATGACCCAAGTTTCTAGGGTAGCCCCTTCTGTCCGTTCAATGGCATCAATTCCAGCGGCCATAGCGGTTTTAACTTCTTGAACGTCTCCGCGAATGTTGAGGGTAAAACGGGCGCTTCCTGCTCGAATATAACCAACAATGGTAATTCTTCCTGCTTTAACCATAGCGTCAGCGGCCGCTAAAATTCCTGGAAAACCTTTTGATTCAATTGATCCGACAGCTTTTTGAGTCATAGTAAGTCTCCTAAATAGTGATTGATGGCGTTGTTAACAATAGGATTAATTTTATGGTGAAAGGGTGCAATAACGAAGTCAGACGTTTAATAGTTAAACTTTGGTACGATGACAGAGCAATCATCAAAATTCATAGGAAGTTACCCTGTAACACAATTAACAGTCAGGGTGTTTAAATCCTTTATCTTGATAACTTTATGAAACGCGAAATGGTTCCACTTCGTCTGTGAAGTCTAGGGGTAGGATGCTGAGCAGATTTTCTGGTGGGTTAGGGACAATGTAATGACTCGATATCTTACCGTTGTAGGATTTTTCAGCCGCTTCTTTTCCTGCTTCCATAGCAATTTTTACCTCAGAAACAGGCCCGCGAACAGCTACTAAAAATTCTCCACGTTCGGCTTTATCAGAATAAACAATTGTCACCCTTGCTCCTTTGACCATTGCATCAGCTGCTGCTAACACGGCGGGGAATCCTACAGTTTGAATAACACCAACGGCTTGAGGCATAAGGGTAATGATGGGAAAAGCATGGTTTTTCTTGCTCACCTATCATATCACGATAGGGATTGTCCTATGCTAATTAATAATGAACGACACGAAAGCCAATATCATACAGAGATGTCAGGGGATCAAGTTTAGCTCGGTAAGCTGAACGGCATTTATGGGGAGAACAATTCCATGATCCACCTCTGAGGACTCGTCTGGTTTCCTCACTATGGCTGATCCAAGCTTGGCCATTATCAGGAGAACCCACATAATTCTTATGCCAGAGATCCTCGCACCATTCTCGGACATTACCGTACATATCATAGAGTCCGAAACTATTAGCGACTCCAAAATGTCCTACGGGAGTGGTTTCCCGTCGATCTTCTCCCGATGGACCTTGACGATAAGACCCTTTACTGCAAACTTTTCCTTGATACTCCCAATTAACCCCTGAATAGTTAGCTAAGTTTGTAGTTATGGTTTCCCCAAAATGAAAAGGGGTGCTAGTATTAGCACGACAAGCATATTCCCATTGGGCTTCACTAGGCAGATAATAAGACCGTTTACTATATCCGGATAACCTAGCACAAAATTCTTGAGCATCGTACCAAGAAACCTGTTCAACAGGACGATTTGGGTCAGAAAAATTAGCCGGTTCAGGATCAAGAGATTGTTTAATACAAGGCAGTTTTGCTACAGCTTTCCATTGGTGTTGAGTGATGGGATATTTACTTATCCAAAAGGGTTTGAGGGTGACTAAGTGTTGAGGGGTTTGGGAAGATAAACATCCTTCTTCTGTCTTCAAAGAACCCATATAAAAGGTTCCCCCTGGAATGGCTACCATTTCTAAGGTGGATTCGTGTTCTAATTTTTCTAGGAAATATAAGGTTTTTTTGTTTTCCCGTTGAGTAATTTCGCCTTGGGGGTTGACTGTGACAACCTCGAATTCATAAGAGGAGAGTTGAGTCGTCATGAAAACTATGAGATTAGGGAGTTTTACTAAAAGATTTTTAATCTGTTGTAAGTTTCACAATAGAATACCATAGTTGCGTCTTCGGCGTGGAGAACTAGCAAGCTTGGGTAAATGATTAATAATTGATAATTTTATTTACTAAAAAAATATATTTTAAACAGCGAATGTAATAAAAATTTATCTAATTGTTTAGTGAATCTCAGTTAAAATAACCCTATCAATCCTCAAAAAATATCTTGTATTTTTTAAAATAAAAAATAGGAGTTATTCTCATGGTGACAAAAGTTGGAATTTTAGTGGTTCACGGTATTGGTGAACAGAAGAAATTTGAGACAGTTGAAGAAATTGTTAGGGATATGGCAACGGCTTTAAAAGCTGATAAACAAAAAAATCTTCAAGTTAGAATTATTATTAACGATCAAAATACAGGAGCTTACGGAGCTAGTCAACAAACTTGGGAAGCTGATGATAAAGAACCTCTTATTATTGAAGTTAAAGATAAAAATAATCAGATAACCGAGTTAGCTTTTAGTGAAGTTTGGTGGGCTGATCTCGGAGATCCAGCTACTTTAAAAACGGAACTCAGTTTTTGGGCTTGGGGTTTATCTTTATGGTCAAGAAAACAATATAAGAATCCTAATTTAGCAACAAGTAATAAAGTTAGGCCGCCTGAAGATATGAAGGGAAACAGACCTGAGATGGACTGGAAAGGTCGCTTAAGGTTTTTTTGGGTCTCTTTAGTTATTTTGTTAGTTCTTCCTGTTCTTTCGTTTTTAAGTGTTATTTTACGTAAAGTATTAGGCTTTGATTTACGACCTGACATTTTAGTTCAATATTTAGGGGATATTAAGCTTTATCAAGAAGGAACAAGAACAGGAAAAGGCCCTTTAATAGATTTAGGACAACCTCCCCGTGTTTCCGTTCGACGACGGATGGTAAAAGGATTAGTAAAAATGAGTTTGAGAGATTATGATCGCTGGTATGTTTTATCTCATAGTTTAGGAACCGTTGTTGCGTTTAATGGCATAATGGAAACAGAGGAAGCTTTACCGAATTATTTGAATCAAGAATTATGGAAAAAATGGAAAACTCAATCAGATTTTAAATCTCATAAAGCAGAGGCAAGTCTAACACCAGAAGAAGAAGAAAATATGTTTCCTTCTCGTCCTGCTTGGTTAAATAACGATGATATTATTTCTCGTTCTGAATTGTTTAAAAAGTTGCAAGGATTTGTTACTTATGGTTCTCCTTTAAGTAAATTTGGCGTGGTTTGGCCGGCGATTGTTCCTATTAATAAAGATAACAGTGTTTTTAACCCTAAGTTTGAATGGTTAAATATTTACGATCCTACAGATCCAGTGGCAGGAAAAACTGAATTTTTTAATTTTAAAACCACTGGAAATAAGCAACAACCCCAAGAAATTGCATATAAAGCAGAGGGAATACATTTGTTAAGTCATGTTGAATATTTGAATTATAAACCAAGTCGAAAAACACCATTAATCAAACAATTAGCAGATTGGATATTAGAGGGGAATTCTTTTCAACCTGGAAAACCTTCTTTAGGATGGCCTCAACCTTCTGTGACTTCAATTTATAATACTATTCGTATTGTAATGTGGCTAGTTATTGCGGTTGTGATTTCTTTTGTTTTAGGTTTCTTGGTTCGTTTTACGTTACCTGATTTCCTTGAAAAAATAGTCCTAGAAATTCCTTATCTCTATTTAGCGAATCCCTTGAGTTATATTATATTAGGAATCATTATTGTCTTTATTGTTGGCATTATTATGAGAGTATTAAAATTAAATACTAACTCAAGATAAACTCATATCTTGCAGCTTCGATAAAACTAGATAGTGAGGATAGGCAAGAGACAAAAGGCAAAAGTGTTCAATTTTTATAGCTTATTATTCAGAATTGATCACATTATTATAATTATTAAGTTTATTTTTTCTGATGCAAGATATCAATTCAATAGATTAGATTATAATGGCTTTTTATTCATAATCTAGTCTTTTCTTAAGTTCAATCAAAAAGTTTGCTAACTCACAAAATCCATAAATTTCTGATAAGTTAGTTAGATAGATAGGTTTATATTGTAATCTTTCTGTATATTTCAGAATATTACTAACCCCAACCGAAATAGGAAATATATCAGCATTAAATAAACTTTCATCATTAGGACTATCTCCTACGGTCATAATTTCTTGAAAAGATAATTGTTTGAAATATGTTTCTTTAATCATCATTAATGCTTTTGCTTTATTCTGTTCGATGGGTTTAAGATGTCCTTGAATATGACTATAGGTAAATCCCCAGTTATTTTTATCACAAATTTGTTTGATATTTAGTAATTCTCCTTGTGTTAATTCATGACAATCAAATGTCCAGTCTGTAATTCTAAATTGATTATCACTAGAGGTTATTAACTGAGGAAATTGAGACTTTAAATATTCAAAGTTATACTGTAATGATTTACGATGTTTTTTTATATCATTAATAGCTGTTAAAGGGGTTATTTCTTGATTGTCTTTTAAACAATAAACCCCTCCGTTTTCAGCAATAATACCCCAAACAGGCAAATAATTAACAAGTCCTTGACACCATCCGGCTGATCTTCCTGTAATCAGTATAACTTGTATATTATGTTTTTGTAATTGTTCTAGCGTTGATAATAATTGACTACTAAATTCACCTTTTTTAGTTAAAGTTCCATCAATGTCAGTAGCAATTACTTTTATCTGTTTGAACTGATTCGTTAATAATTCTTTGGTGAGTTTTGTTAAAGTCATTTTTAGGTTGTCAATACAGTTTACGGTTTAGTTATTTAATGAACTAAGGTTAAAACTCCCCAGGATAAAATTAAAATAAATAGAGTTAAAATAAGCATCATACTTATTAGTTTAAAGGATTGAACCTCAATTATTGGTTCTAAATTGACTGCTTCCCCAAGCGATAAGATTCTGCTTTAACTAATAATGATGTTGCAAACTCCATTGCATCTTCTGAAGAGTGTCCCCCCGTTAATTGCGCTAATTCTTCTCTTCTGGTTTGAATATTTTCTAATGCTTTTACCCTTACAACTGTTCTGAGTTCAGGTAAACTTAATTGTCCATTTTCTTCGTTTTCTAGTTTAGATAACTCTTCTATAATTTGTTTTTCTACACGGAAATGATTTTCGGCCATCGCTGCGACTAAGGGTTGATGAGTAACACATAAAACTTGATAGGTTTCGCTTAAACTATGTAATTTTTCTGCGATCGCTTGGGCAACTTTTCCCGATACCCCAGCATCAATTTCGTCAAAAATTAAGGTACTTGAAGATTTTTCTGACTTCGCAAAACACGCTTTTAATGCTAAAAGAAAACGACTCATTTCTCCCCCTGATGCAGTACGGGATAGGGGTTGTATTTTTTCCCCCGGGTTGGGACTAAAATAAAACACTACTTTATCACTACCATTGATACTAGGAGAACAAGGGGTAATTTGACAGACAAAAACCACTTTATCCATAGCTAAAGGTTTCAATTCTTTGACTAATTGTTTCTCTAATTTTGTGGCTGCTTTCTGTCTTAATAGGGTTAAGTCTTGACAGATTTTAACTAAGTTTTCGTAAGCAATATCGTACTCTTTTTCTAGCTTTTCAATGGACTGTTCACTATCATTTAATTCATCTAATTCTGCCTTTAATTTCTCATAGAAACTAATCGCATCTGATAAATTGGGTCCATATTTGCGACAAATACGCTTAATTAAGTTAATTCTCTCTTCTACTTCTGTTAATCTCTGGGGATCGGCTTCTAGTCTGTCCCCATAGCTATTTATCTCTTGTCCTGCTTCTACTACCTGAGTTAAAGCAGATTGTATCATCTCTAATAATGGCTCAATTTCCTTATCATATTCTGTCATATCTGTCAAGAGCATTTCTGCTTCTCCCAGACGATCGGCGATCGCTGGTTCTCCGCTATCATTTTGATAGAGAAGTTGATAGGTTTCGTAACTTAATTTTTGTAACTCTACCACATGAGAAAGGCGATCGCGTTCTTGTTCGAGTTGTTCAAGTTCATCGGGATCGCTTAATTGTGCTTCATCCAGTTCTTTTAATTGATATTCTAATAAATCGAGGCGTTGCAGTCGTTCCTGTTCCGATTTCTTGCGTTTTTCTAGAGCTTTTTCTGCTTTTTTACTATTTTCGTAAGCAGATTCTACTAACTTTCGTTGTTTGAGGATAATATTCCCCCCATAGAGATCCAATAATTCCCGTTGTCGGGTTGCATCCATTAATTGGACGGTTTGACCTTGTGCGGTGATTTCTACGAGAAAATCGCGGAATTGTGCCATTAATTGCAAGTTTACGAGAACACCATTAATCCGAGAGCGCGATCGCACAGTTTCCCCTGTTAAGGACAACTCTCGTAAACATACCACAGTCCCATCATCCAAAGGATCAATTTCTTGCTGTTGTAACCACTCTAATACCTTCTTATTCCCCTCAAAAGTTGCTTCTAGGGATGCGTGTTGAGTTCCTTGACGAATGAGACGGTTATTAACTTTTCCCCCTAGTACAACGTCAATTGCATCGAGTATGATAGATTTTCCGGCCCCGGTTTCCCCTGTCAACACATTCAACCCTTGACCAAACTGTAGGGTTAAGCGATCGACTAACGCAAAATTTTTAATCTGCAATAACGAGAGCATGGAGTTATCTTTACCTTTAGATCCTGGAAACCAGTATAAGTTTATTCCTTTATCTTAAGCAATTTAGAGAAAACTGCAACTTAAACAAATCAGGATAATCGAATAAATAAGACTTATTAACTACAAAATGCTGATAACAGTCTTTTTTATCTAACTTATTCACATAAGATAACTCTCAAGACAAAATGCTAATCCCTGTTTATTTTAACTTATATTTTGTGCTTAGGATAAGCAATATAATTCATCAAACTACATTTATGTATTTGATAGTTTAACTTATTAAGTAAGTTCAAACTAGGGTTAATATCATTTTTAGCCTCACTTTGATTATGATCAAATAAACTGATTGATGAGGTTAAGACTAAAATAGGCTGATGTTTTTTAACTATATTTATCATTCCTTTGAGTACATTGTATTCCTTTCCGTCTAAGTCTATTTTAATAATACTAATTTTTTTCTTAATAGGAAACTGATAATCATCTAAAGCTATTTGTTTGATTTCGTTAAGATTATTTTTTTTCTTTTTATCTTCTAAAGCTAAATTTTCTAGATAAATTTTATTTCTTGTTTCATTAATATAAAGATCGTAATTTTCTTTAAAAATGTGATAAAGATAAGGAACAGGTTCAAAGGCAATAATATCAGTTTTGATGCGATATTTAGCTAATTTCATACTCAGTAAACAGCTAACAATACCTACATTGGCTTTAGTATTAATAAAAATATCATTACCTTGACAATATTTTAAAATTTTAGGAATTAATTCGTTCATTGATTGTTGATAATATACTTTTCTCCAGATTGAAAGTTTATGACCTAATTTGTTAGGAAAATGGTACTTGAATGTATAGATTTTATCTTGAAAAGGAACTTCTAATAATTCAGAGTTAGGGGATGAAGCATAATGAATTTTTCTTAATTGACAAGCGGGTAACTTTAAAGCTTTTGTCCCTACCATGATAGCTAAATTTTTACTAACATTTTTAAAAATAGATAAGTAACTATATTCATTGTTTTGATTACTATATTTACGTGCATTTGTGGTGACAGTTTCAGGAATTTTCTGACAATGTTGATAACGAATTTTATTGTCAAATAAAGTAACATCTTCTAACAAAGAAAGATAATCAAACCCTCCTACTGCTTTAAAATAATTTCGTCTGATACAAAAAACTTGATCCCCATAAGGCGATCGCCTGATATTATTAGCTGTCCAAGCAACCCATTTTAATCCTAAATGATCAGAGTTAAATTGTAATTCAAAATAAGCTAATTTCACATTTTCATTGTTTAATACTGATACGATTTTTTTGTCCCATTCTGATGGTAATAAGGTATCTGCATGACAAAAAATCAGATACTTCCCTGATGAATGTCTTAACCCTGTATTCATCTGAAAAGCACGACCTAAAGATGATATAGTTAATGACTGTATTAAAATATGGGGATAGTCTTTTTTAAACTCTTCAACCCGTTGTAACGTATTATCTTCACTTCCTCCATCAATGACTAAAATTTCTATATTATTTACTGTTTTGGCCTGCTTAACTATATTAACTAAAGTATTATAAATAGAATTAACTTCGTTTAAAGTAGGAATAATAACTGAAAATTCAATTTGATTTTGTTCTATTAACTGTGTTAATCTGAGAGATTGAAGATCCTTAACTTCATCAATATCGACTAAAGTATGGTTAAGAATAGATGCAGAAGGATAGTTTTTTTGCATCAAAGCATAAGTCTGTTGATAAACATTTTCTAAACCATAATTAATGGGAGTAAAAACGTCACGATAATAAGGTAAAGCAATGAGATAGTAACCCTCATCTTTAGTTAAAGCGATCGCTGCTTTATCTTGGTTTATACATTCGATAGCTTCATTTAAAATATTAGCAGTAATGCCTGGGATATCAGATCCGATTATTATTACTTTTTCTAACTGTTTAGCGATCGCATTCATTCGTTCCCCAAAAGAGGAAGATGGTTGTTGAATAAAAGAAAGGACATCAGACTTAATATTTTGCTTGATATCTAATAGTAAATCAGGATCAAAACTGTCGATCATTTTGCTGACAGTATCGACTCCTGTGTAATTTACAATAATATTAACCCCATCCATCTCACGAAGTAATATCCTCAACATTTTACTCATGAGATAACGATGAATTTCTGCTGCTGTGCGATCGCCAATATCCCAAGCTAAACGGGTTTTTACCTTTCCTGGATCGGGATATCTAGTAAACAGAACAATACTAACAGAGTAAGGCAAAGAATTTTGATTAATTATGGTTGTTTTTTCTCCTAAATTATTAATTATTAATTATCAATTATTAATTATCCCCCATATCGTTCTTCTTTCCAGGGATCACCCCGTCGATGATAACCGTTTTTTTCCCAGAAACCTAATTGATCTTTTGGCAAAAATTCTAACCCATTAATCCATTTTGCACTTTTCCAAGCGTAGAGATGAGGAATAACCGTACGCATGGGGCCACCATGATCAGGGGGTAAGGGTTCTCCTAATAGTTTAAAGGCGAAAAAGTTATCGTCTAAAACAAAATCTTTCAAAGGAAGATTAGTGGTATAACCTCCATAACAGTGTTGCATGACATGGGTTGCTTTGGCGTCAATATCTAATAAGTTGATAAAGTCTGTAATTTTAATTCCTGTCCATTTCACATCTAATTTTGACCATCGAGTAACACAGTGAAAATCTTTGGTAAATTCATGATGTGGTAAACTCATAAAATCTGACCAAGAAAAGGTTTTTGGTGTTACTAAACCCCAAACTTTAAATTGCCAATTATCTGTACTTATTTGTGGGGTGTCACCGTAGGTCAAAACGGGAAACCCTTTAGCTAAATATTGACCTGGAGGAAAGCGATCGCTATTATCGGGTTCGGGTTTTTGAAAGAATTTTAAAGCCATATTGATGTAAATTTTAACAATAAACTAAGAACAGTTAACAATTAACGGTGATCAGTGACCAGTTAACGGTGATGAATAACTGATCAGGGTTACTAAATTATTGATCACTGTTACTGAATTATTGATCACTGTTACTGAATAATTGATCGCTATTACTAAATCATTAATCACTGTTACTGAATAATTGATCAGGGTTACTAAATGATTAATCACCGTTGCTGAATAACTCATCACTAATGACTGACAACTGATCATTATTACTGAATAACTGATCACTGATGACTGTCAACTGATCACTGAAACATTAGCTATAAAAATTATGATGCTTAATGCTAAGGAACCAAAAAGAATCCCACCACACCAATAAGCTAACACTTTACCCCCGATTATAGCAGTTATTCCTACTTTAACAATTGTGTTCATAGTGATTGCTAATAACGTGCCAATCATAGCAACTTGTGAGGCCATTGTATCATTAGCAGCTTTAGCTAAAGAAATGCCGACCGCATCCACATCAACCAGTCCAGAAATAGCTGATAATAGATAAACTCCGCTATCTCCAAACCAACTTTGAGCAGCACGAACCAATACAGATAAAATAGCTAATAAAGCAGCATATTGTAAAGCTGCACCTAATTCTACTGGATTTGATAGCTTAACGGGAGTAGTTGACTTCGGAGGAGATAGCCGCCAAACTAATAAACCGGCGCAAACTAAGGGAATAATAGCTAATACGATTAACGGTATAATTAATTGTTGGGCTAAACTACCATTAACCACCATAATTTCTATTAATAATCTCGGTGCCATCATGCCATTGGCCAAAGCAATACCAGCAGCTAATAAAATAGTAATATCTTGACGGGTTTTTGCCATACGAGAAAAGGCTAAAGTTAAGGCCGTAGAGGAAGCAATTCCCCCGAAAAAGCCTGTTAATAATAAACCGACTTTATTGCCTAAAATGCGAATGGAAAAATAACCTAAATAGGAAATTCCTGAAATTAATAACACTAATAAGCCAATAGAACGGGGGTTAATGGCGTCCCAAGGACCTATATTTTCATTCGGCAAAAGAGGGAAAAAAACCGAAGCGATTAATAGTAATTGTAAAGTAGCAATTAATTCTCGACGTTGCAATAATAATAAATAACGTCTTAACTCTTCTTTTAACCCCAACAACCAAGCAACAATAACAGCGATCGCTACTGCTTCTATCATCCAACCACTAACTACCATAGCCCCTAAACTAAAAGTCATCAATAAGGCTATTTCTGTGGTGGTTCCATAATCTTTAGATTTTTTCGCCGTTAAAGCATAAGAGGTGACAATAACGAGAGATAACCCCAAAAAAATCACCGCTAATATACCGATGCCCCATTTATCCGCTAAGACCGCAGCTATGCCCCCAAATAGACCACTTAAACCAAAGTTACGAATCCCCCCATCTCCCAGACCGTCAGGGTCTTCACGGGTCTTCCAGCCTCGTTCTATGCCAATAATTAAGCCCAAGATTAAGGCGATCGCTAATTGAGTGGCAACGGTTAAATCCATTGTCTAAATATCATCTTAAGATTTACAATATTATTTTATTCTTTATTAATTAATCTATGCGACTTATTTTATATAGCAAACCAGGGTGTCATTTATGTGAAGGACTTGAAGACAAATTAAAACAAATAGAAACCCTAACGTTTGAATTAGAAATACGAGATATTACTACCCGTGACGATTGGTTTAACGCCTATCAATACGAAATTCCTGTTTTACGAATGCAATTACCTCAAGGAGAAAAAACTATCCCTCGGTTTTCTCCTCGTATTTCTGTAGATAGATTAGCGCAAAAATTAGAACAATACCGAGAAACCATTAATAATCAATAATCAATCATGATTAATTGACTTGTTTTTGAGGAAGAAAAGATTGAAACAAAGAAAAGATATAAACAAACGTGGTAATAAATAGTTTGAAATTTTTGATTTCTGTTGTTTTTTTCATTGTTCAATCTCTTCGGTTTCGTTATTCAGAATCTTTTATCAACTTATCTGAAATATTACTTTGAGACTTCCCCCAATAGAGTGACCCAAACAGATTAAATCTAATTAATTAGTTTTGTGAAGTTGTGCTGTTTTCACTCTAAAAGGATTGGATAAAGAAGCACTTTCTATTTTATCCAAGAGAACGCCAACCCCAGTTAGAAAAGAAGCAATGACAACAGTATTGATGAGAATAACCGTGAGTTTCATAGTGATATAAGCAATTTAATGGCCACTTATCACATTGACATTTTTTTGTGTCTTTTGTATGGCATTGTTACAGCAAAGTGATGACTTATATGTAGTTGGCCGTAAACTCTAAAATTGCATTAACATAAATAGTATAGATGGTTACTCAATTAGGATAGTTATTTTATGAGCGATCGCAATAGTCCCAACTGGGAACAACAATTAGAAGAGAAGTTTAAGGATCTCGAAGCAGAAATAAATAATCAAACTACACCAGTCCGTCCTTTTAACCCCAATGAAGAAAATAGTAACGGCATCTTAACTCGTGTTGCTACTTGGTATCAAGGGTTAGAAACCCCTGCTAAAGTAGGTGTTGCTGTGGTTGGTGTGATAGTTGGATTATCCATTCTTAATGGCATTTTAAAATTAGTCACCTCTTTGATTGTTGTCGGAATTTTAGGAGTTGTTCTTTACGGATTATATCGTGTATTAATTCAGAATAAATCTGAATCTGAATCATAAATTTTAATAACTCTCTAGGGGTTTAGCAATGCTAAACCCATTAACTAATATAAGCGTTTTATAATGAGTTTTGATGTTGTTATCATTGGCAGTGGAATCGGTGGATTAACCGCAGGATCTTTATTAGCAAAATATGGGAAAAAGGTTGCTATTTTTGAAAGTCATTCTATCCCCGGTGGGGCAGCCCATACCTTTACTCGTCAAGGATTTATCTTTGATTCGGGTCCTTCGTTTTACTGTGGTTTAGGAAATGATAAACCCTCTCTTAATCCGTTAAAACAAGTATTAGATAGTTTAGGGGAAAGTTTAGATGTTATTCCTTATGATCCTCTAGGTCATTATCATTTTCCAGAAGGTAAATTTCCTGTTTATAGCGATTTAGAAAAGTACCGTCAAGCGGTTGCAGAAGTAACTCCTCAAGGGGCTAAAGAATTAGCTAATTTTGAGTCAAAAATGCTAGGACTCTATGACTGCTTAAAAGATATTCCTACTATTGCTTTACGATCAGATTGGCAATTATTTCCTGTTTTATTAACTCGCTATTTTCCCTCTTTAATGAAAAGTTTATTTCAAGTGGGAATGATTAGCGGTTCAGCAGGAGATGTGATGGATAAAACCGTAAAAGATCCCTGGGTTCGTCGTTTAATTGATCTTGAATGTTTTTTACTTTCAGGATTAAAAGCAAAAGGAACTGTAGCTCCAGAAATTGCCTTTATGTTGGGAGAAAGAACCCGCGCTGGTGTCGAATATCCTATCGGTGGAAGTGCTGCAATTATTGATGCTTTGATCAATGGTTTAAAGCGATATAGAGGAGAATTATATCTAAATTCCCATGTAGATAAAATTATTGTAAAATCAGGAAAAGTAACAGGAATTAAACTAAAAAAAGGAGATGTAATTAACGCACCTATTGTTATTTCTAACGCCACCCTTTGGGATACTTATCAACATCTTTTAGATCCAGAAAATTTACCTAAAAGTTACCTCCACCAACAACTAGAAACTCCTGCCGTTGAAAGTTTTATGCACCTTCATCTAGGCATAAAAGCAGAAGGATTAGACCATTTAATCGGTCATCATGTGGTGGTTCATGATAGTAATAAAGACATTACCGTTCCTGGTAATACTTGTATGATTTCTATTCCTTCAGTTTGGGATAAAAATTTAGCCCCTGACGGTCATTATGTGGTTCATGCTTATACTCTAGAACCTTATCAAGGATGGGAAAAAAATGAAGGGTATGAAAACAAGAAAAAACAGCGATCGCAATCTTTATATAAAGCGTTAGAAAAAGTTATTCCTGATATTCGTCAACGAGTCGTATTAGAATTAATAGGAACTCCTTTAACTCATAGTCGCTTTCTCCGTCGTTATCAGGGAACTTATGGACCCGCAATAGCGGCAGGAAAAGGGATGTTTCCTAGCTGTCATACTCCAATTTCAGGACTTTATCGTGTGGGAGATAGTACCTTACCCGGTATTGGGGTTCCCGCGGTTGCTGGTTCCGGTATTTTGTGCGCGAATACGTTAGTTTCTCCTCAAAAAGTCGAGGAAATAATTAACCATTAATAATCATGATCATGAGCCGATCTACAATAATGCGATCGCACTGTTAACTTTGATAATATGTTAAAATTAGGCTGCTCGTGGTTTTATATGTTGAGTTATGTCAAAGGTTAAAAATCTCAAAAAATCCCTTGGTGAATATATTGATCAGTTATCTGAATCTAACTTAGAAATGGTTTATGAATTCATATCTAATTTAGCAGAAAAAGAAAGAGAAGAAGCAACTACAGAATTGTTAGAAGTTCCTGATTTATTAGATGATATCGAGTTAGGTAAACAAGATATTGAGCATGGAGAATTGACAGATTGGCGAGATGTTAGAAGCGATGTATAAGGTTGTTTTAACCAGAAAAGCTAAGGCATTTTACGCAAATGCTGAGCCAGTTTTGGCTAACTTTTTAGCCAAAAGTTTTGAAATTTTAGAACAAACTCCTTATCAACATCCTAATATTAAATCTCTTAAGGGTAAGTTAAAAGGATATTATCGTTATCGTGTAGGAGATTATCGCATCATTTATGAAGTTGATGATCAGACTGTTCAAGTAATTATTATTAAAATTTCTCATCGAAGCAAGATTTATTAAAATAAAACCAGTCTACAAGATAAGCGATCTCGAAGAGATACACTCCGTAGTCCGCAAAATTATACATCTTTCTTAATTTGCTCTTTTACTAATTCTAAGGGAAGTTTTAACACTCTAGCAATTTGTTCAACCGTTAACCCTTCTTTGAGCAATTCTTTAGCAATTTTTAGTTTATATTCTTTATCAAAAGTTTGTTTCTGTAATTAATTTTCTGGTCTATTATTACAGACATTACCTTCACTAATTTGAATTCCAAATACATTATCTTTAGCAACACTATAATAATATCTTCACAGACTAAACTTGAGATTAGCTTTACTCAATTAAATGACATCATCAAGCTTATAATATTTTAAGATTTTTAAATATTTTGTTATTTTTCTTAATACTGCTTTATCTGTTTTTTTATAGCTTTAAAAGTCTTGAAAGTTAATTTTGGCTTGTTTACACTTTGATGAAATGTACATCTAATCAATAAGCAGAAGATTATGATTAAACTTGAAGTTATCAAGTTGGTTAGCTTTAGTATTACCCTAGCTAGCACATCATTGGTTTTAAGTAACCCAAGAGCATTAGCTTCATCTTTGACACCGCAAAACCTTCCTGTATGCTCAATTGAACTAGGAATGATCAAGATACCTATTAATGAGGTTTTTTGTTTTGTAAACATAACTGGTACGCAAGGAGGACTGGAATATGATTATCAGCTGACAGCAACTTCTACAAAAAGTAAAGCTGTAATTAGTATTGATCCGTTTGAGTTTCGTAATATTTCAGGAAGTCCAAACAGTTTTAATTTTATATTTCCCTCATTAGCTTATGATTTCCCCCCAGCTCCAAATCCACCTAAAATTAATGGGAGTATCGGAGTTAAGATCGATGGTAGATTTATCGGAAATCCGGGAAATGAAGTCATTGAAATGCCTGACGGACAAACTAACGTACAGGCAAAAGGAACGACTACAGCAACATCGTCTAATCCCAATATGATCATGGCGCAAGATGGACATTTAGAGGCTGATGCTGCAACAGTCTTTTCTGAAATCTCTAGAAGAGAACCTGCTATCATAGATGGGGGAGGTATATTAACAGGGACAATTGAATTGATAAATATGCCTACTGGTTCAAGATTTGTTTCATCAGGAAATACTTTAGTTTACGAAGTTCAAGTACCAGAACCTACCTCAACCTTAAGCCTTCTTTCCCTTGGAATACTTGGCGCAGGTGCAACCCTAAAACGCAAATTAAAACCCTCTAATTCCATCGAAAAAGAAACCACAAAAGTAGGCTAAATTGCCTTTTAATATAACTGATTTCCCCTTTACTTTAATTCAGTTGAGGGGCATCATTCTTATTTTCTAAGAAATAATAAAATCTTCTAAAGGTTCATCAAAATTATCAGCCAATAAAACAAAGGTTCCTTTTAATATACCTGAGCGACGTTTTTTAACAGGCTTTTGTTCTGGTTTTGATAGCGAGTCTTGAGCATAATTTTCCATCAGATACTTGGCATAGTGTAGAAGTTTTAGCTTAAGAGATTGTGGCATTGTCGAAACGGTTTGTAAGATTTCTGTATCAATACTCATGATTTATCCTTGAATAATATAATGATTAATAATCATCATCAGCAACACAAATTCCTTTGCATTTAATACCATTGCTTGCCGTCCGTTTACAATGGGGACATAAAATTGGTTCTTGGTTTGATGAACTTTCTGATGTTTGTTGATGGGTTGTTTCGTGTAAATTTTTTTGATTGTTTTCTAAGGACGATATCATAACTTATTAATTGATTAAAAAGATTCTTATTTGTTTATTATAAGAAAAAATCCCCACATATCAATGTAGGGAAACGGAACTTACTGAGGTTCATCAGGGAGCAAACTTTTTAGTTTAATGCTGGTTCTTTTTCATCAACAAATTCACGGGTCATCTTAGCAAAGTAGTCCAAGAGACGGTCAGACCAGTATTTAACATCATACTTAGTCACCGTGTCGTACATCTTCGCCATTTTTTCTTGTTGTTCTTCAGGAGACATATCTAAGGCTTTATCAATGGCTTCATCCATTAATTTAACGGAATAAGGATTAGTTAAAATCGCTTGAGGAAGTTCAATGGCTGCCCCAACAAACTCGGATAAGACTAAGACCCCGTCTTTTCCTTCATGGGCAACAATATACTCTTTAGCTACCAAATTTAAGCCATCTCTTAAAGGGGTTGTCCAGCAAATATCGGCCGCTTTGTAGTAACAGAATAAATCAAGTAAAGGAATGGGTTGAGTAAATAGGCGAACGGGAAGCCAGTCAAACTCAGCAAAACGTCCGTTAATTTTACCCACTAAATACTCAATTTCTCTTTGCGCTTCTTGATAAACTTCCATCCCTTTTGCTGCTTGTACACAAGTCATAACAAAGTTGACTTTACCGTGTATTTCGGGGCGACGTTCTAATAAACGCTCAAACGCTTCTAGTTTTTCTTTATTTCCTTTCACATAGTCCACCCGACCAGCTGCAATAATCAGTTTACGACCCTCAATCGTCTTTCGGATTTCTGCGACTTTGGCCTCGGCTTCTGGAGTATGCAAGACATCTAAAATGTTTTGGGGACTCGTTCCTACAGGAAAAGCATCCACCTTCACAATTTGGTTTTTGTATTTTAACTTGGTGTTAACTTCTGGTTCAGCTAAGGCAATACCCACAGGGGTCATATGTCCTGTCACTTTCGTTGTTTCTACGATATCAATGGGCCGCAAACTACGGGCAACATTAACGAAGTTTTCTGAGTAACGAGGAATGTGGAAGCCAACCACATCACAACATAAAAGACTATCCACAATAGCTTCTCGCCAAGGCAAGATATTAAATATATCCACCGAAGGAAAAGGCGTATGATGGAAGAAAGCAATTCTTGCGTTAGGTTTTTTCTCCCGAATGTATTGCGGAGCTAACCAAAGGTTATAATCATGAACCCAAATTAAGGCATCATCGGCCGCTTCTTCGCAAGCTGCTTCAGCAAAAAGGCGGTTAATTTTTACAAAGTTTTCCCAATTTGATGATTCACTGGTAAAGTGATAGGGAAATGAGTGTAGAATCGGCCAAAATGCTTCTTTCGAGGTGACATGATAAAAATCCCTCACTTGTTCAGCCGTCAAAGGAATACGGGAAACTCGATAATTTCCATCATCTTCTACAACAACATTCTTATTAAATTGGTTTTTTTGTTCGGGTGAAACTTGTTTCCAGGCAATCCAAGTTCCTTGATTATTATCATCAGCAAAAAAGCTCTTTAAGGTTGGAACAATACCATTAGGACTTTTCTTAGGCAGATATCTTACTTGCCCGTTTTCTATTACTTCATCATAAGGTTCACGGTGATATAAAATAACAAGGGAAGATTTCATAAGCTGTTTCTCTGTTTGTTTTTACTTGAGTTTGCTGATTTAACCTTAGCTAAATCAAAGACAATGAGAAAAATAAGTCATTAAAGAACGATTCTTTTGTTTATGATACTAACACAATCACCTTAAGATTATACTCGAGATATCATGGTTACTTTAGCATAGTTAAGCTGTTTTGTCTCCATAGACTACGAGTCTCTCCCCTTGAATGGTGAAATACTCTAGTTTTAAGAGGGATTAATTATTTATTGTTAAGTATTATTTATCAGGCTGGTTGAAGTAAGGTGACTAATATGGATATTTGTTTTTCATTCTCTTACTTAACAATATTAAAGATTACATTAAGAAATTAAGAAACATTCAAATTTTGTGGTTTTATTTTTAGTGTCTATGGTGACACTGAGCATATTAACATTAATCAATGATATGTGCAAGACAGAACCTCTGATAAGAGAGTATTGTATTATTGATGAAAAAAGGGATCAATCTATGCCAAAAGGAATAGATTTTCCTATCTTATAATTATTGTTAACTGAATCTCTCTCAACGATTATGACAATTAAAAAACAATTTTCTAGTTTTGAAGAAATGTTATCGGCCTCAACTGTTCCTGTTTTGGTAGATTTTTATGCAACTTGGTGCGGTCCTTGTCAAATGATGAGTCCCATTTTAGAACAAGTGGGAACCCAAATGAGAAATCGCGTACAAGTGGTTAAAATCGATACTGATAAGTATCCAGGTATTGCCTCAAAGTATGGCATTCAATCTTTACCGACTTTAGTTCTCTTCAAACAAGGACAACCTGTAGAAAAGATTGAAGGGGCGATGCAAGCATCTCAATTAATGCAACATCTTAATCTTTTAGTTTAATGGTCTTGTCCTATGGTATGAATATTGAGAAAGCTAGTGGTTCTCGTTTCTCTTAAAGGTAAACCACCCAAAACTAAAACTTGATTACCTTTTTTTCCGAAATTTCTCTTTAATAAGACGGATTCCATTTGTTCAAGTAGTTGTTCTAAGGTTAACCCATCATATTTAAACAAAACAGGGCGTACTCCCCAAACTAAGTTGAGACGGTGATAAACCTCTATATTAGGGGTGAAAGCCAAAACTGGTACTCGAGGACGTTCTGCTGCCGCTAATTTTGCTGAGTAACCTGTTTCAGTAAAGGCCACAATACAGTGAAGCTCAAGGACTTTGTCGATAGCATTAAGGGCTTCAGCTAAGGCGTGAGCTTTATCTTGGTGTCGTGGGGGATAATTAGTAAAAGAGATTTCTGGCTCAACATCACGGGCAATACTAGCCAACATCGTAACCGCTTGTATCGGAAAGTCTCCAACGGCTGATTCTCCTGACAGCATTACGGCATCGGTTCCATCAATAATGGCATTAGCGACATCGCTGGCTTCTGCACGAGTCGGACGCGGGTTACGCATCATACTATCTAACATCTGGGTGGCTGTAATCACGGGAATACCTTTTTGATTACACATCCGAATAATATGTTTTTGTAGCAACGGAACTTTTTCAGGGCGCATTTCTACCCCTAAGTCCCCACGGGCTACCATAATGGCATTACATTCGTCGACAATCTCTTCTAAATGTTCGATGGCTTGGGGCTTTTCAATTTTGGCCAATACGGGAATATCGGCGTTCCTAGCAGCTAAAAAGGATTTAAGGGCTTTAATATCGGTTGCTTGACGAACAAAACTTAAAGAAATAATATCAACCCCTTGAGAAATGCCAAATTCTAGGTCTTTTTTATCTTTTTCTGTCATCGAAGGCAGTTGTAAATTAAGAGAGGGAAAGTTAACCCCTTTATGACTTTTGAGAATGCCACCTTCGACGACTTTACAAGTCACTGCATCACCTTCAACGCTTTCAACGGTTAATTCTAATAAGCCATCATCGAGTAACACTTGTGTACCAGGTTGGGCTTCTTGGGCGACATAAGGATAATCGATACCAATGGTATTTTTTTGATTTTCCCATTGTTGTAAAGGAACGATGGTGACAGAATCACCTTCTGTCAAAGTCATATTATCGTTGGGTATTTCTCCCACCCGAATTTTTGGCCCTTGTAAGTCTTGTAAAATGGTTAGGGGTAGGTCTAATTCTTGAGAAAGTTGACGCAATAACTTGATCATTTGGCTATGATTATCATAGTTTCCGTGGGAAAAGTTCAAGCGAGCAACATTCATTCCAGCCAGCATCATTTGACGCAACACATCAGGAGAATGACAAGCCGGCCCGATGGTAGCAACTATTTTGGTGCGAAAAATCAACGGTTTCATAGAAGTTACTTTTTTTGAACCATGAACAAGATTAAATTTAGTGCGTCATTGTTGCTGATATTTTCCTTAGTATAAAATAAAAAATATTTTTAACTTTATGATAAACAAATAATAAATAAAAATTAATTTATTTCTATTACGGCAATTTTCAAGACTTGTATTTTATAGCAAATAAGTAGGTAGGTGTAATCGAATATAAAATAGAAAAGTCTGTAGTCAAGGCTTCAGCCTCGATGATGACTAGCTTTCTCTTATCTTGGGACTTACTACAAACGTGGATTTATTTTTGCCTCCCTATTTACCCTTTTAAAAGTAAACGAAATAATTAACTTCGTTGCCTTGCACTGCTTACCTATCTTCTCAATGATGATTAAATTTTTGCCATGAAAAAAACAAAAAAGCGTGAGGAGTTGACGACAAAACTTAATTAGGAAGGGAGACATTCTTTAACTTCTCTGGTGTAAGAGCCGTGAACTCCAGCATAATAATTAAGAATGTCTGATAATCGCTCTTTTTCTGAGATAGAAAGATTAACAGGATAACCCATTTCTAAGTGATCAATTTGGCTGTTATAGTAGTCAAACTGTTGAGATTGTTGAGGAATTAACTCAATAGTCACCCCTTTTATTTGACGCAAATGAGCAGCCAATTCTCGATAAACGGCTAAGGATAAATGAGGATAAGTGATTTTTTCTTTTGTGTGTTTCACTATTACTTAAGGATTATTTGCTTAACTCCAGCCTATTAATTTGATGTTAACATTTTCCTGTTTACGACCTCGCAATTTGGGAATTCTACCATCAAATTCTCCTTTTTGTCCTGGACCTATGGTGTAACCTGTACTTCCTAATGAGATGTCAAAACTATCGAGTACCGCTCCTGTGGTTTTATCTTCTACTTGCAAGGATAATTCTTTGACTGTTACAGCAGACAACCCGTCATTACAAATAATTCCACTGGCTCTTGCTTGACTTTCTGTTTCGTCTCCCTCATCTTCTCCTAAAGGAACATCACCAATATTTAAGGTCAAAAGCGTGACATTTTTAACTGTTCCGAAGCCATCTGGTCCGGGCGAGGGAACAGAAGAAGACTCTGAGGAGGCAACAGGTTGAGATGCACTAGGAGTGGGTGGGTCTACTGGTTCTTCTGGGGGTTCTCCAACGCCACGGGGAATTTCTAACCCATACTGTTCTAAAATCACATAGGGTCTTTGACTACTGACATTGATAGCTTTAACTTTAACCTGTCCATTAGATAGAGTTCCCCCTACTCTTACTTGACGAGCGACGTTTTCGTTAGGGGCTTTAACAATAGCCACAGGAGTTCCACTGAGTTGCATGACTCCTGATACCTCAACTCCTCTTGCTTCGTTAGGAATGGGTAAAATTAGTTCAAGAAGAGGTGCTGACCCAACATCGGAGACAGGGGTTGCCATGCCTGGAGCTTGGGCTACAGTGGCGACCGGTCTTTGCTCCAATGTACACAGCTTTTCTGGTGCAGCAACGCCATTGGCGGCCACGCCATTTTGAGCAGTGCCAGTCGGAGCAGTGCCATTTGCGCTACTTGTTTGCCGAACAACGGGTTGAATAGGGATGACAGCAAAGGGGTTATCCCGACCGGTTTGAATGTTTTTTCTCCGTTCACTGGGGGGTGTGGAGGGTAGCAAGCCTTCAGTAGCGGAGACTTGAGGGGGGGCAGGAGTGGGCTCAGAGTCTTCCAAGACTTCGTCTGGGTTTTCTTCAGGGGTTTCAGGGGTTTCAGGAGACTCAGCCACGGGCGGTTCTTCTGAGGAGTCTTGACCACTTTGAAAAAGGTTACACCCTCCTGACGTAAGAGCGATATAGCTCAGCAATAGTATTAATGGAACTTTTTTGATCATGACCAAAAAAAATTTATCGGTTGATTACTCTACAATATTAACCTGACTTTTTAAACTGTACCCAATAGAACGATTTAAGTATCAAAAGGTAACATTAAATAAACCTAGATGCTTATCTTTTCTTAACCCAGTTTTGTCATAGTTTTAAGAGACTTTTTGATTAAGACGATAACGTTGATGATAAGAAAGTAACGGTTTACCATCTGGATCATAGCCACTTCCATCCCAATAGAACCAATGAATGTTATTTTCAGGCAGGGCTAAGGATATATGATCTCCATTTTTCTTTTCTCCATCGTCTTTAAGTAAAGCTCGAATTACTAAGTCTGATTGTTCAACTTGAACGCTAATTAAACTTTCTTTACCGAGTTCTTCTACTAATTTAATTTGACCTTCGATAACTAAAGAATCAGTTTCAGTAGCTTCATAAATTTCTTCAGGACGAATACCTAAAACGATATGTTTAAGCCCTGGAGACGAATCTTTTAACTCTGGAATATTCTCAGGGGCAACATTGGTTAAAGGAATGAGAAATTTTCCTAAGATAGCCTGATTATTCTCACAGTCTAATTCTAGCAAATTCATCTGAGGACTCCCCACAAACCCGGCGACAAATTGATTAGCCGGATATCGATAAATTTCACGGGGAGAAGCCAGTTGTTGAATTTCACCGCCAAATAAGACCGCTACCTTATCCGATAAAGTCATGGCTTCGGTTTGATCGTGGGTGACATAAACTACGGGTTTATTTTGTTCGGTAAAAATTTGTTTGAGTTCGGCTCTCACTTGTTCTCTGAGAAGAGCATCTAGGTTACTTAAGGGTTCATCCAATAAGAAAACATCAGGATTTCTCACTAAGGCGCGAGCTAAAGCCACCCTTTGCCGTTGTCCCCCTGAGAGTTTGCCAGGTTTTTCGGGTAAACAATCTTTTCCTTCTTGGAGTTTTAATTGTTTAGCAGCTTTTTGAATCCGTCTATCAATTTCCTCATCGGAAAGATCACGAATTTTTAAGGCTGTGGCAATATTTTCTTTAGCTGTCATGTGGGGATAAAGGGCATAACTTTGGAACACCATAGCGATATTGCGATCGCCAGGAGGAATATTAGTGACCTTTTTTTTTCCAATAAAGATATCCCCTTTGGTTGGAGGTTCTAAGCCTGCAATCAACCTCAAAAGGGTTGATTTTCCGCAACCCGATGGACCGAGTAAGGTTAAGAATTCTCCGTCTTGAACCTCAACCTCACTAATGCCTTTAACCACATCGAGGGTTTTTCCTTTATCAATCTGATATTGTTTTGTTAAGTTTTCTAGTCTTAACTTAGCCATTCTCTTGTTTTATTTAAGTTTTTAGCATTTTATGGTAGTAGGATAACATTTTATTCATCGGAGTCTTTGGCCGAAGACCGACGACGGCGACGACGGATGACTGGTTTCGCCCCGTCTTCTTGTGATAAGGAAGTGGTTTCAGTTTCATTGTCGTCATTATCATCTATTGTTTGTGTTTCTTCTATTGTTTGTGTTTCTTCTATCTCTTGAGACTCACTCAATTGGTCATTACTAATATCGCTTAAGTCAATCACCATCTGTTGTTCTTGATTGGCAGAGGTTTCTGTGTCTGGGGTGGAGGTTGGTGCGGGTTCGATGGTTTTTCTTTCTACACCTTCTGGGGATTTGACTGATACCACCACAGATTTGGGATCTTTAAATTCTTTATCAAGACGTACCAAAGGAGAAATTCCCATTAAAGCGTAAATATCTTGTTCTACGGGAGTCATTTCTACTGAGACTCGTTCGACTGGGCCTTCTTCTCGACGCAAATGGCGCGGAAGCCGTTCTCTACGGTTTTCATTACCAGATTCGTTATTATCATCTCCTTCTTTTGTCGGGCTATTATTGCTGGGCTTAGGAGAATCGTCTTTAATAACCAGGTTAGGAGTCTGACGACGGCGACGACGACGATTATTGGCGTTACTATTTTGTTCTTGATAACTGGGATGGTGTAACAATTCTAATTCGTCAGAATTGTCTTTATCTTCGTCTTCAAAGGAAGCGTCCCAACTGCTGTCATTGAGTTCTGGTTTTTCTACGGGTTTCGGGGTTACGGGGGTTGGAGCAGGAACGGGAAGAGTCGCAGTGGCGGTCGACTCAAGGGCGACCAGTTGAGATTCCCCTGGAAGATGGGCTAAATGTCCTAATCCGCCACATTGGGGACAGGGTTGACCAAATAACTCATAAATATTTTTACCCTGACGTTTACGGGTTAATTCTACTAATCCTAATTCTGAGAGTTGAGCAATTTGGGGTCTGGCTTTATCAACTTTGAGGGCTTTATTGAAGTGTTCAAGTAGTTTAAGTTGGTCTCTTCGAGAGTCCATGTCGATAAAATCAATAATGATGACCCCTCCAATATTCCTTAATCGTAACTGACGGGCGATTTCGGTGGCCGCTTCGCTATTAGTCCATAGTACGGTTTCCCTGGAGGTGGCTGAACGGGTAAAGGACCCTGAGTTGACATCAATGACGGTGAGGGCTTCAGTGGGTTCGATGATGATATAACCCCCAGATGGTAAATCGACTCTGGGTTTTAGGGCTTCTCTAACGGCTGCATTAACTCGGAAATAGTCTAAAACCGACATAGATTCCCGATGGTGATCAATTAATACGCCTTCGGGGGGTCGTCCTCCACTCCAGTTCATTAAATGATGTTTAACCCGTTTAACGCCGGAGGGGTTATCTACCACAATGCGGTTGACATCTGCACTGTACATATCCCGTAAGACTCTTTGGATAAAGTCGTCATCACGGTTTAGTAGGGAAGGGGCGCGGGTTGAGGTGGCTTGAACTTGGATAGACTCCCATTGCCGTTGTAAAAATTCTAAGTCCTCCATGATGGCTTCTTCGGCTTTGCCTTCAGCTTCGGTTCGTACTAATAAGCCCATGCCGGCTGGTTTAATGAGGATGGCTAAAGCCCGTAAGCGACTCCGTTCATCATCGTTGCGAATACGCCTAGAGAGGTTAACCCCTTTGCCGTTGGGCATCAATACTAAGTAGCGTCCAGGAAGGCTAATATTGCCGGTTAATCTCGGACCTTTGTTACCGGTAGGTTCTTTCATCACCTGCACCAGCACTTTTTGTTGTGGAGTTAAGAGTTCTGTGATGGCACCGGCGCTACGTTTGAGGCGCAATGGTCCTAAGTCGGTAACGTGGATAAAGCCGTTTCGTTCTGCATCTCCAATATTAACAAAGGCTGCATCAATGCCGGGGATGACGTTTTCAACGACTCCTAGAAAAATGTCGCTAACTTGTTGGTTCCCTGTGGCAACCACTAATTCTTGTATTTGATCTTCCCAAAAAACGGCAGCAATGTGATGTTTTTCTGCGATAATAATTTGCTTTGGCATTCAATTCCCTCAAACTTCTGTAAGAGACGATGACAGGTTATAATTCCTGAGTTTTTTACTTAAATTGCTGGAAAAATTGTTTACAATCGAACATTTTGACATATTAATTAAGTCAAGGGTCAACGGTAGTGAACTCGACTCATTTTTATCCTTAACCTAATGTCAGTTGGCTATGGGTACTGACTGTTCCCATCTGGAAAAATTACTTGTTGCTTTAGGGTGTCTCTACCCATTTCACAACAAGAGGGTTTATTCAATATTTTGGAAAATCCTGAAGAATAAACTTGCGCTTCGTTGACATTTATATTAAGACGCTGTCTAGGTGGATAGTTATGAGATAGGTAACCTCGATAAAGACGTTGGAGTTTTATCAACTTTTTTGATTAAACTGATTAATCACGCTTGATTAATCTTCCAATGTTGTGCTTTTGGGTAATCTTTCCCTAAGTTAGGGAGATTATGCCGCCTTTTATATTAGGCTTTGACACAACTATTTCTTATTTTAACCCGAATATAACCTAAAAGCTATATCTTTGACAATACTGAGTAATAATACTAAGGAAGTACCAATTGTCTATTGGCTTTTTTGCCCTAAATCAGTAAAAATCATTCAAGTTTAGCTTTCGTCTTAGTTAAAGTATTTTTTCTCTCCGTTATTCCATAATTACATTAAGATTATGAGATTATATAATAATACCTATTGACTTCAACTATTTTGCACTGATATGTTTGAAATGTAAACTTATATTAAAAATTTTTAAGAAAGAAAAAATGCTTAAGTTGAGATCAAGGAAACTTCAACAGAGGTACGCTTTAGGAGAAAGAGAATTTACTCATGTTGATCTCAGTGGTCTAGACTTGAGTGGAGTTAACTTAGAAAATGCTAATTTGCAAGGGTCTAATTTGCAAGGGTCTAATCTTGAAGGAATTAATTTAGAAAAAGCAAATTTAATCGGGGCTAATCTTAGTAACTGTCATCTTTACAGAGCTAATTTTTATCGGGCAAACCTAAGTTATGCTAATCTAGTTCACTCTAACTTAAAAGAAGCTAATTTCCATTGTGTTTTGATGGAAAATGCTTGTCTAGATTATACTTGTTTAGAAAGAACTGACTTTAGTGAAGGTTACTTACGAAATGTCTCTGTAGAAGGCGCTCACTTTATAAGAACTGATTTAACAGATTCTACCCTAATTGATGTTAATTTAAGTCAAGCCTATCTTTCTAATATCTTTTATACTAAACTGACTAAACTCTGTAATTGTTTTCAAATAGAAGTTATATCTGATGACTTTTTTGATGATATGAATAAAAAAGTCTAATCAGCAGTTTAAACCAGAGTATTGTTTAAACTTTAGCGGTGATATTTGCTTGACGTAAAGATTGAATGGTATTAATCACTTGTTGCGCTACAGTATCAATTTCTTGGCTAGTTGTAAACCTTCCTAATCCAAATCTTAAAGACGCATAAGCTAGTTTATCAGTATGTCCTAATGCTTTAAGAACATGAGATGGTTTAGTGGTAGTTGAGGTACAAGCAGAACCAGAAGAAAGGGCAACAATTCCTTGTAAACCTAATAATAATGCTGCGCCATCGACTCCTTCTATACTAACATTAAGGTTATTGGGTAAACGTTCGGTAAGATGTCCATTAAGATGCACTCCTTTTATCTTTAAAAGCTGTTCTTGTAGTTTATTTCTAAGTTCGCTTTGACGTTTAGTTTCTGTTTCTATTTCTTTTAAGGCTAACTCAATAGCTTTGCCAAAGCCAACAATTTGAGGGGTGTATAATGTCCCTGATCTGATGGCTCTTTCTTGGCCACCGCCGTGTAATTGTGAAGCAATATTTACCCTTGGATTCCGACGACGAATA
Source organism: unicellular cyanobacterium SU3 (assembly GCA_002172675.1). Lineage (GTDB taxonomy): Bacteria > Cyanobacteriota > Cyanobacteriia > Cyanobacteriales > Microcystaceae > Crocosphaera. The sequence continues at coordinate 37,029 of NETF01000072.1, read as the reverse complement.
TATAAAGCACCAATTCCTTTAGGTCCATAAAGTTTATGGGCAGTTAGTGATAGTAAATGAATATTAATATCTTGAACATCTAAAGGAATTTTGCCGATCGCTTGAGCTGCGTCACTATGAAATAGAACATCATTTTTTTGACAAATTGCTCCAATTTCTTTCAAGGGTTGAAGCACTCCTATTTCATTATTTGCTGCCATAACTGAGACTAAAATTGTTTCGGGACGAATACTTTTTTCTAAAAATTCTAAATCAATTAACCCGTCTTTTTGTACAGTAAGGTAAGTAATTTCAAAGCCCAAACTTTCTAAATAGTGACAGGGATCTAAAACGGCACGATGTTCGGTTTGAACTGTAATAATATGCTGTCCTTGATTAAAATAAGCCTCAGCAATGCCTTTTATGGCTAAGTTATTAGCTTCGGTTGCGCCACTGGTAAAAATAATTTCTTCTGGACTACAATTAATAGCATTAGCAATGGTTTCTCTCGCTTTTTTTACAGCTGCTTCTGCTTCCCAACCATACAAATGGTTAATACTAGAAGGGTTGCCAAAATGTTCAGTAAAATAGGGTAACATTGACTCTAAGACCCTTTTATCCGTCGGAGTAGTAGCATGGTAGTCTAGATATATTGGACGTTGAGACATAGGATTGATTTCAAGTTAATTATTTTCTCTGTTTTAGTTTAACAAATATTATTAATTAAATTAATGATCTATTTTTTTACCTTTGAGTTGTGAATAAAGAATTAAAAAAATATGTCTTATCTCATCCAACAGATGATGAAGCCATTCGAGAATTATTCATTAAACGTCGCAACCCTAACGCTAAAATTTATCCCTACCTATCCTTATGAAATATCTTATGAAGAAGTAGAAGGAATTTTTAAATCTAAAATTAATAAGGATAAAGATTAGTGATTGGTTGCTGGACATTGATATATCAAATTTTATTAATTACAAATTAGGAGACAAAAATGACAAAGGATTACTCATGTTTTCAGCAAATCCGAGAACCCCTTGATCTCGATGTTCATATAATAAATTACCTTTTTTGTCAAACAAAAATGTTGCTCCTCTTTGAGTTAAATAAGCAGCATTAGGCACATAAATTTTCCAGTTACTTAATACTTCGGTCATGTTCCTTAATCTTAAGGTTGCTAACTCGAAAGGTCGTTGAAATCCTTTGCCTCCTGCTAAGTTAAAAAATGAGCCTTTTAGGGGTGGTAAAATATTAGTATCAACCACTTCTTTCTCTCCAATTAATTGAGGGGCTTTTTTATCTCCTGTGTACCCTCTCAACACTTCTTTTAACGTTCTTTTGCTACCAATTCCTGCACACATTAACATTAAATTGACCCAAGCATTTTGCCTATCATTGAGTCCTGGAATATTCCAAGATAATCCTTCATATAATTCTAATTGTTCGTGAAGATTAGCATTAGGATCAACAAATAAGTTTTCTTTGGAAAATTTAGTGTATTCACAAAATTTTAAACCTGATTCACGATTACCAATACCAATGGCTTTTACTATTATGTTATTAGCTGCAATTTCTGATGATTTTTCATTTAACCACCAAGCATATTCAAGGGTATCAAAATCCCCTAGTTGTGACCAAAGGATCACTAACAAGCGAGAATAAGATTGACGATTAGTTAAAATAGGAACAATCTTACCATCACTAACTCGTAAAGCCGAAGTTTGTTTTAAACAATCAAACACTTTCATAATTTTTTATAGGAAGTAATACAATCGAAGAATTATTCTCAGCAGAAGATAATTTAATCAATATCTATTATATCTATTTGCTTAGTTAACTTCCAAAACTATTTTTATTAATATTTTAGATCCAAGACTTCCTGAAGGTCATCTTTTACTGTATTGTGAGTAAAAGAAGATAAGGAGTTGTCAATTTTCATGGAACAGAAACATAGCAAAAAAGATAAAGACGCTTTCGGTATTATTGGGTGGAGAGAATGGTTAGATTTACCCGAATTAGGAATTACTGAAATTAAAGCTAAAATAGATACGGGGGCAAGATCATCAGCGTTACACGCTTTTCATATCAAAGAAATTGAAAAAGATGGTAAAAGGATGATTCATTTTCAAGTTCATCCCTACCAAAAAGATAAAGAAATCACTATTAATTGTGAAGCTAAACTATTAGAATGGCGAAACGTGAAAGACTCCGGTGGACATAAACAATATCGTCCGGTTATTTTAACCCCTGTAGAAATAGGAGGACAAGTTTGGAATATAGAATTAACTTTAACCAATAGGGATGTAATGGGGTTTCGGATGTTGCTAGGACGGGAAGCGGTTCGCAACCGCTTTTTAGTTCATCCAGGAGACTCATTTTTGTTATCTGAGTCGAAAGCGAAAAAGCATAAAAAAAAGTCCCATTTGTAAGAGATTAAACTTAAAATTAATGAAAATTTTTCTAGGAGTATCACAAGATTATGTCAACATAAAAAGTAGTAATATCAATAAATAAAAAAACTCATCAATGTTAGCCAAACGAATCTTACCCTGTTTAGATGTTAATGCAGGCCGCGTTGTCAAAGGGGTCAATTTTGTTGACCTTCAAGACGCAGGGGACCCAGTAGAACTGGCAAAAGTGTATAATGATGCAGGGGCTGATGAATTAGTCTTTTTAGACATTACAGCCACCCATGAACAACGGGATACGATCATTGATGTGGTTTACCGTACCGCCGAAGTTGTGTTTATCCCGTTGACCGTTGGGGGAGGTATTTCTACCTTAGAACAAATTAAACTTTTGTTAAGAGCCGGTGCTGATAAAGTGAGTGTTAACTCATCGGCTGTAAAAAATCCAGACTTTATTAATAAAGCAAGCGATCGCTTTGGAAAACAGTGTATTGTGGTGGCGATCGATGCAAAACGCCGTCATAACCCTAATGATCCAGGTTGGGATGTCTATGTTCGGGGAGGACGGGAAAATACAGGCTTAGATGCCGTAAAATGGGCTGTTGAAATGGAAAAAAGAGGGGCAGGAGAATTATTAATTACGAGTATGGATGCGGATGGAACCCAGGCTGGTTATGACTTAGAGCTAACTCGTACCATTGCCCAACAGGTGGAAATTCCCGTTATTGCTTCAGGAGGTGCAGGAAATTGCCAGCATATCTACGAAGCATTGACAGAGGGGAACGCAGAAGCAGCTTTACTTGCTTCTTTGCTCCATTATGGGCAATTAACCATTGCTGAGGTCAAAAATTACCTAAGCGATCGCCAAATTCCTGTCCGTAGTAACCCTGACTACATATTGAGCAAATCTTAATTTTGCCAATTGTTCCTCCTTAGCTAAGGATTGTGTATTAGAATAGAAAGAAAAGTTAACATTTTTTAAAATATGTTGATACCAATTTTAATATTCGACGTTGCCTTAGTTGCTTGGTCTCTGCATTTGATGCAGGAAGCCATCGAACACCAAGAGTTTTCCCTGATGTTAGCAGGAACATTAGTCGCCCTGTCTGCTGCGGCTATGTTGGTGGTCTATTTTCTCATGGGTCATTGTCTAACTTACTTGACAAATGTTTCATGATATGTTAAACAAATTTTATAATACAGAAACTTTAAAAAATTTTTTATTTAATAAAAAGACTCGGAGTCCACGCCTATTACAAGCATCCCGTATTGCTGCTACCTTCCGGTCCTGACAAGGTTTGGGCGTTGTAATTGCGTAGGTCCGAGTCAGTTATTATCATAACATAAAAACATATAGATGATAATTATTCCTCATCAGTATTGAGAATTTGCGGAACTCTAAAAAAGCCTTCTTCTGGGTTGGGTGCTTCTTTCAACAAAGCGTCTCGATGACTATAAACTTGAGAATTATCCTGACGGGTGATATTACTCAGTTCAATAGCGCGAGTTGTGGGTGGAACATTTTCCGTATCCAACTCACCTAACTGTTCAAAATAGTCTAAAATGTCGCTTAACTGACCAGCAAACTTTTCTTCTTCTTCTGGGGTGATATCTAAACGAGCTAAATGAGCAATCTTCTGCACTTGTTGACGGTCTAACATAAATAAAGGTTCCTGTAATTAAATTTAGAAAAAGACATCCATTTCTGAGCGTCCCGTAATTTTTAACCAGTTTTGGGCTTCAATGTAGTTATTTGGGGCAAGACGGATAGCCTGTTTCCAATATTCCCCCGCTTTATCAAAGAGAGCTTCTGCTTCGTTAATATTCCCTTCAGATTTAGCTTTTTCCCCTTGATAATGATAAATGACAGCAATATTATTCAAAGCTGAGGGCATTTGTGGATTTAAGTCCACTGCTTGTTCATAATAGTCAAGGGCTTTGGCGTGTTCTCCGTTGCTGGCGTGAATAATGCCAATATTGTAAAGAATATAACTGCGATCGTTGGCATCCTCTTCTAACTTGAGTGCTTCATAATAGTTATCTAAGGCTTCAGCATATTCACCGTCTGCTTGGGCTGACATACCATCTCGATAATAGACAAAAGCTTCTTTGGCTTTTTTGTTAGCTGGCAGCATTTTGAGAATAATATCTGCCATTACAGTAAAGCTTTTATCGATAAAATTATCATTCCGTTGAGTTCTAGGCATAGATTTGACGTTGAAGAGAAAATAGTATCCTTATGCTATCAAAATTTTACCAAATATCTAGACAAACGACTTTGAATTAACGAAATTTCTCAGTAACTAAATGATGTATAAAATGTTAATTTTAGTTAAGAAAACAAGTTACGGTAAATGAATAAATACCAAGTTCAAAATTTAATCTAATCTGCGATCTCGAAGAGATCCGCTTTGCGGTGCGCACTCGAATTAACCCTTAACACCGCTTCCGCTTTCTGTGGGGATAATATAGCGTTGTAAAAACACAAATAAAAGCACAACCGGAACAATAGAAATAATTGATCCAGCAGCAATCAGTCGCCAGTCTAAATCTAACGCACTGGCCAGTTTAGCTACGCCTAAAGGCAACGTATAGTATTCAGGACGATCTAATACAATCAGAGGCCATAAAAAGTCACTCCAGGAACCAATAAAGACAAAAATAGCTAAAGTAACCAATGCAGGACGAATTGACGGTATCATTATATGCCACCAGATTCCTAATTCTGAACACCCATCAATCCTGGCTGCTTCTTCTAATTCCTTGGGAACCCCTTGAAACGCTTGACGCAAGAGAAAAATCCCGAAAGCAGAGGCTAAACTCGGGAAAATTACCCCTAAATAAGTATTCCGTAATCCTAACTGTACGGTGAGAATGTACAACGGGATCATGACAATCTGAAAAGGAATCATAATGGTAGCGATCACCGCCGCAAAAATACTATCTCGTCCCCAAAAATTAAGTCTGGCTAGAGGATAAGCAGCTAAAGAACAAAACAGTAGATTTAAACCCACTGTTAAAACGGCAATTAAGGTACTATTCCCTAAATATCGCCCAAACGGATAAGTTTGCCAAACAACACGAAAATTTTCCCAGGTGGGTTGGGTTGGAAACCAAGTGGTAAAAACATCTTCTGTCGGAGATTTAAAGGCGGTACTGAGTAACCATAGTAAGGGAAATAACATGGCTACTGCTATCACAGTTAACAGTACATAAAGGCCAAAACGTTGGATGAAAGATTGTTGGGTCATCATTCGACACTGTAGGGCGATCGTAAATATTAAATTTTCCGCGATTTTACCATAGCGCGATAGTTCCTAGAGTGATCGCGTTCTTGGTTTTATCGTATTAAACAATGTTACGAGACCCCACACTCAACTTACTCATTCATATTCTTATAAGTAGCTACCGCAGAAGGAGAAATACGATTAAGATAACGGAAGATCCAATATTTGAGAACCGTATCTAAAATAACTGGAAAAGTAGCAATAAAAAGGAAGTTAAATTCTTGATTTTCAGGTAAACCAAAATGATGAGCCACTCCTTCTAAAATAACCTCCCAACCATGAGGGGAGTGGAAACCGACAAACATATCAGTGAACAAAATAATCAAAAAAGCTTTCGCTGGATCACTTAAACCATATAAAATTTCATCCAAAAAGGATTTTAGGACTTCAATTTCTTTGCGACTACTCACAATTACAATAGCAAAAGCAGTGACTGAAAATAAATCAGCAAAAACATTGCCAATCGCATTAATTCCTTGTCCGCGATACACTTCTGTGATTTCTTGGGCTTTTTCTTGTACTTTTTCTTCAACTTCTTCATCTGTTAACGGTTCTCTTAATCCAATTAACCCTTGAAATCGTAAAATTTCTTCATAATGACTCAACTCTTCAAAGGCTTCTTCTTCCAAATCCTTATTAATAAAAACAACTTCTTCGTGATTATTAAAATATTGATTAATAATTGGAGTTAATAAAAAAGTTTTAGTTAATTGATGCGTTAACAAAGGAACAATAATCAATAATAAAATAAACTTAATTGATAGGGCTGTTCTTAAACGGGATTTGCGATATTTGTTAATAACTTGTTCTTCACTTTCTCCAGATTTTGGATCGATTTCTTGTTTTATTTTATTAAGAGTATTAATAAAAGATCGGGGTAAAACACCTGTTTTTTGAGAAGCAGATTCTAAACGGCGATCGCTTTCTTCAGCAGAATATGTCTTATTTAGATTCTTAGGGAGTTTCGCATTAGTTTGATTAGGATACTTACTATTTAATGGTTCTTTTTCTTTGTCCTGTGACGCTTCTTTTGCCAATACCAAAGAACCATCATAAACTTCCTCTATATCACGGGATTGATATTTAGCCGCCACTTGGTCAATAAACTCTAATTTTTCAAAAAGAATAGCAGCAGATGTTGTATTTTTTTGTAATTCTCGTTCCGTTATCTGCTCTTGGGGATATTCTTGTATATTAGAGATATTCAGGAAAAGGCGGCTGGTTTTAAAGACACCTAATCCCATATTAATTTTTTGTAAATAACCATTGACTTCTGTTTTAAAATAAGAGATCACACTGTCTCCATAGTCAGCGTTTTCCTTTGATACTTTTTTTCCACCAAAATGATTATCTTCGATTTCTTTTATTTTTAAAGCTGCTTTATAAGCGTTATCTAAGGATCTTTCTGGGGTAGCTGTTAACCAGTTAGATGTCTTTTTAATTAAGGACCGAAATTTCATAATAATTGCTACTTACCTGCAACAAAGAAAAAATAAAATAGATAGAGAAACTACAATGAATCAATGCAAAATAATTGTATGTTAACCCATTTAGTTGAGGAATGTCCGTGAAGCGAAGCTCTCTGTGGATTGAAGGAACCACCCGTACCGGAAAAACAACCCAATTAGTTAAAGAGTTTTGTGACTGGGTTGAAAATAAACGTCAAAATAAGATAACATCCTCAATTCAATCAGTAACCCAAAATCTCGCGTCATCAGTGTTAATTTTTTCCGTTAATGATGATAATCGTCGAGATTTGGCTGATCGACTGTCTTTAGCTGTTGAGGGTAGTTACCCCATTCACTGTAAAACTCCTATGGGATGGATGAGAGATGAAATCCAATTGTTTTGGCCCCTATTATTTGAGGAACTTTCCCTAAAAGCACAGTTTCCCTTACTCTTACGTCCCGAAACAGAACAATTCCTCGCCACTCAGTTATATAGATCCGACTTCAACCAATATTCAACAAGATTAACCGGAAATAGTGAGTTTCGCTTTATCCGTCAAACTTTGGACTTATTACAATTAGCCGGTGCAAGTGGGATCATGGTTGAGCATATCCCCTACATTCTAGAACATGGTTTAGAAGGAGGGGAGCATTTTTTAGAAGAGTTAAATAATTCAGATATAGAGGAGACTAACGTTGCTCAATTACGGGGTGATTTCATTTTAGAATGGCAAGACTGGTGTTTAAAACGGGGTTTTTTAACTTATGGATTAATTTATACTCTGTATTGGCGATATTTATTACCCAATCCCCAATATCAACACCATTTAATCCCTCGTTATCAGGGAATTTTTGCTGATGATGTGGATGATTATCCAGCGATTGCTAAAGATTTATTCCAGTTTCTCTTGGAGAATAACGCATTTGGAGTTTTTACTTACAACCCTGATGGACAAGTTCGCTTAGGATTAAATGCAGATCCTGAATATTTATATCAATTATCATCTCATTGCGAGATAAAACTATTATCTAATTATCCTCGAATTCAGAGTAATTATAGTGACTTAATCATACAATTATCCAGTAATCCTTTATCGGTAGAAACCTTACCCGATTGTTTTACCTCTATTCAAACAATTTCTCGTGCTGAACTATTACGAAATACTGCTAATTTTATTGTTGATACTATCAAAAGTAACCGAATTAATCCCGAAGATGTAGCCATTATTGCTCCAGGATTAGACGAAATTGCTCGTTATACATTAATTGAAATCTTATCGACTGCGAATATTCCCGTCAAGCCATTAAATGAACAACGTTCTTTAATCAGTTTTCCTTTAATTAAAGCTTTATTGACTTTGTTAGGACTTGTTTATCCAGGTTTGGCGGATTGTTTCAAAGCAGATGATATTGCTCAAATGCTTACCACATTGAGTTATGATGCTGACCAAAAAATGACAATTATCGATCTTGTGAGAGCCGGATTAATTGCCGATAGTTGTTATGAAGTTAAATTTAAAACACCTCAACTATTACCCATTGAAACCTATCCTCGTTGGGATAGAATTGGTCATCAAGCGACAGCCGCTTATAATCGTCTTATTGATTGGATAAACGTAACCAAAGAGCAAGTAAAGCAAGAGCAAATTTCGAGTCCGATGATAGTTTTAGATAAGGCTATTCAAGAACTAATAGAAGTCAATTATCAATTATCCTATCAACAATTATCTGCTCTAAGAGAGTTAACAGAAACCACTCGACATTTTTGGGAAATTGATCGCCGTGTACGACAATATAATGCTAATCCTAAATCTGTACAAGAAACCCTAATGGAGTTTATTCAATTATTACAACGGGGAACTATTACAGCTAATCCTCGACCCCTCTATTACTTAGGAAAAAAACCCAGTTATGTTACTTTAGCAACAATTTTCCAATATCGGTCCTTACGAACTTGTCACCGTTGGCAATTTTGGTTAGATATTTCATCGAATCTATGGGAAAAAGGAGGGGCTTCCGTGCTATTTTGCGCCCCCTTATTCCTCCGAAAATGGTCTGGATCTACCCTAACCCCTGAAGATGAATTTGAAGCGGATCAAGCACGTTTAAAGCGAATTTTGAGGGATTTATTGGGGAGAGTAGAAGAAAAAATTATTTTATGTCACAGTGATTTAAGTGTTAAGGGAACAGAACAAACAGGGCCTTTATTAACTTTAGTTAATGGTTCTCAAGAAATAACCTAAATAGGAAAGGGAACAACAGTGAGAATAATTAGACGTGAGCAGAAATCAAACTAGAAACCTTTACCTTTCCAATTAAAAACAACCCATAAAGAGCCTTCTTTTTTAAACCAAGCTTCAACAGAACGATCAAACTCTTTCCATTGAATCTTTTGCATTTCTGGACTTTTCCTTTGTATCACCTGACCCGAACCAAAAAGCGAATTAGCATCGTCTAAAGTAGCTTGTGAATTGCCACTAATAGGATCGAAGTTTTTGACCATTGCTCTCCATTGCTCATAATTATTATTAGTCAAATACTGATAAGAGATAGGAGCATTAGATTCTGAAGAAGATTGTTCAGAGTAAGGGGAATTAGGGGAAGATAAATCTTGAGATGGTTGTGGGGAAGGAATAGAGGTTGGGGTATTTCCACAAAATTCAAAATGCTGTGTACTACCATCAGGAAGCGTTAAAGAACACTGGGCAATCAAAAAAATTTCTAACATTACTAAGTACACTGGTAATTATTATCGCAGAGAATTAAGTTTCATTGAAAAGGATACCCAAAAATATTCTCTGTGTAACAGTGTGTACAAATTTTCTCGTTGTTAAGAATTCCTTAATAATTGTTTTACTGTTCCGAGTAATTCCTCATGAGGGAATGGCTTAACAATATAAGCATCAGCCCCTTGTTTTAATCCCCAATAACTATCAACTTGAGTGTTTTTAGTTGAACAAAGAATGACAGGAATATGTTCTGTTTTCGGATCACTTTTAATACTACGACAAGTCTGATAACCATTGAGATTGGGCATAACCACATCGAGAATGATCAGATCCGGAGCCAGGGATTTTAACTTTTCTAAAGCTTCAACCCCATCCATGGCGGTAGTGACAGAAAAACCATTGTCTATTAGTAAACCAGCAATTAGTTCACGTTGAGCAGTGCTATCATCGGCTAGTAAAATTGTAGGCATAAGAAGTCATTGAGAAATAAGCATTAGTGACAACCAATCATAAAGATCCTATCAAATAGGATACCCTTCAAACCAAAAACAATTATCATTATTGCAGAATAGGGTTATTCAACCATATTCAAAAGCCCTAACTTTATTTTTATGGTTAGGGCTATTTAACCTTCTCTAGAGACTAGGGTGAAGGATTATTATATGAATTCACATATCGCTATCAGCAAAGAATTGCCAAAACTTAGTGTCGGCGCGATCGCTGTCTTCGCCGAGTGGCTTCTTTGCGTTTGCGTTTTTCCTGTGGCGTTTCAAAAAATTGGTGCTTTTTATAGTCTGTATAGATTCCAGCTTTAGCAACCTGTCGTTTAAATCGACGTAACGCAGATTCAATGGGTTCGTTTTGACCAACAACTACTTGGGTCATTATTTAACTTTACACCTCCTTTTTTGTTTGAGTTTATCATTGTTAGCTACAAGGCTAACATACCTTATTTTTATTAAAGCCTATTTAGGCACATTTTCTCAACCTATCGAGTATAACCTAGATGGGGACATTCTGAACTACTCTATTTACTTCATTATAACATTTTGGCAACCAAACATTTTCTTTAGCATTGACTGGTGCTAATTAGATCAAATATATTATGATAGGCTAAGCACGACTAAACTAATTATTGAAATGTTTAAACAACTATCATTGTTTTCCGAGAATATTGAAGCAGAAAAAAAGCAATTTAAAAAAAATATTCAAGAGTCTGGTTTTAATTACGAAGAGATTGATATTGGTGATATTACTTTTAAATCTGGTCAAACTGAACCAATACATAGATGGTATCGTCTAACTCCTAGTTATTCTCCAGATTTAGTAAAATTTTTGATACAAGAACTACAAATTAGCCAAAAAGATTATGTTCTCGATCCCTTTAGTGGAAGAGGAACAACCTCCATTCAATGTCAAAAACAAGGAATCAAATCCTTAGATATCGAAATTAATCCTCTACTACAACAAGTAGGAAATAAATCTTTAATATGGAATATAAACAATCTGAATCTATTAGATGACTATCTTATCAAAATATTTTATTGATATATGGAAACACATAAAATCTCTCAAATCGTAATCAGCTTGAATTCTTTTTGAATCACCAATTTGATAACAAGAACGAACTTCAAAACTTTCCTAATATTTGTTATTGCTATATTCAATAGTTCAGCTTCATCTATCATATTAGGGCAGTTTAATTAATAACATCAATTCCTTGAATCAACCAGCGATCGCCTTGACGAACTAAATCATAACGAACCCGTAAATTATCGTTATAAGAGCGACTCACCCTATTTCCTTGATAATATTGAGCGACTTCTTGAACATTAGCATCAACGACTGCTTGATTAGGATTATTGCTACTTGGCTTAAAGGAATTTATTTTCACTTCGTGTTCATAACTCCAGTAGTTCTGATTTTGTTGTAATTGTTGAGCCTGTCTTTTCCAGCGAGAGAGGATAGGTTCAGCCAAAATTTTATTTAAAGATTCGATATTATGGTCTTGACCAAAGGCTTGAGATTTACTGGATAACCAGGTTTCTACTACTTGCTGCGCTCCTTCTAGGGTCAACATTCCAGTCGCTGTTACCATTTGAGCATCAGCCGGCGGAATATCGATCAGGGGTCGATGAAGAGCAACGGAATATTGTCCTTGTTCGAGTGCTGATAAGGGAGAATTCGCTTTATATATCCAAGTGATTCCCAAGGCCATTAATCCGACTCCTCCCAAAATAGCCACCACGGTTAGATTTAATTTTGAACTACGCCGTGGCTGACGAACTGGGTTCGTCGTTGTTAGGGGAACGGTTTGGACTGCGGACGGCTTTAAACTTAGGGATTGTTCGGAAACCGTTTGAGTCAATGGCTTTGGGTCAGGTTTTGGAGAATATTGCTTGCGCTTACGACGACGTACATCCCGAATATCCACAGGAGAGAGGGAGCGAGCCGGCAAACGAACCGGATCTAAGGCCACATTTCCTTGTTCTAAGGGTTGATAGCTAGGATAACGACGATTATTATGCAGACGACTACGAGATGATGGCGTTTTTTCAGGGGTCGTCACCCTTTGAGGTTTAGGACGAGGGGGACTGAAGAGTTGATTGAGATAGGTTTGAACATCTTGGTCGGCAAAATATTCTTTTAAAGAAGCGGTTTTTTCTCTCAAATCTCGAAAATGGGCAAAAACCTCTGCTTGTAGCCAATGTTCGCTATAACGACATAATCCTGGTAGGAGATCCGGCGCGCCTTTGGACTGTTCTCTGATAAAGTTTAACGCTTGTTGGTCTTGGCATCGCTCTAAGGCTTGGGCTGCTACTTGGGTCTGCCCCAATAATAAGGCAACAATGGACTGTTCAATAGACACATCTTGACGAGGTTCTAACCCCTCGAGTACCGTTTTTGCTTCTAAGATTAAGGACGGTAGTTTCTGGGCAAAACCTTGGGCAATTAAGGCATATACTCCTAAATAAGCAGCCACGGAGGAAGGACGCTGAGCCTCTTCCATAAAAATGTCTTTTTGTTCGGCGGCTGTTAAATAAGTCCGAATTTGCTGAATAAAGCGTAAAAAATCATCGATGCCTAATCCTGAGTGATCATCTCCCTTGCCATCGATCCCTTGACGCTCTTCTAACATCGATTTTAATAACTCAATCCCTGTTTGACGGGGGATCTTGTTTTTTAGAGGGGCTGCTAATAATTCTAAAATGCGATAAGGCCGGAGTTTATAGAGTTCTGCTTGAATTTCTGCTTGTATGGAGGGAAACAGACTATTTTTTTCTAGTAGGCTTAATCCTTGGCTTCCTGCTAACGCTGCTGCCTCGTAGGCTGCTTGATGCCACTGTTCTCGGCTAATTTCTAAATAAGCTAAAGCAATGCTTAAGATTGTATCGGTACGCTGCTTGGTTGCTGTATCATCAATATCTAAGGAAAGAGAAGAGGTAGGAAGGGTTTGAAGATAACTTTCACCATACTTGATAACTAGCTCATATTCTCCTAATTCATGGAGAATTAAAAGGCTACCAGGAATTTGCTCTGGCTCGATCTCTATTTCTGAAGTGCTTGGTACAATATTTTCCCCTTCTTCTTGGTGAGAGGCTTGATCTTGCCAAAATTGTTTTTCATACTTGGCTTTTTGAACAGGATGAGATAAAACACCATGAGCTTGCTCTAGTAACTGCCTGCGGGCTTGAATCGCTTGGTTACTATATTCTCGACGGGGTAACTGAACACTGCGATCGCGATGAGCTTGACGAATTTGCTCATCTGTCGCTTGGGGAAAAATTCCTAATATCCTGTAGTAGTCTAGCGGTATGCGCACGGTTGACTTCCTCAGAGCAGGGTGGCTTAACTTTATATATTTATAATTAACAACAATGATGATACAGAATCATCTATAAGAATTTAGGGAATTTGATTATTACATCAAAAATAAAGGATTGGCAAAATTGTAACTTAAAGATTCATTTTAGTAAAAGTTTTTTTTACTTATGGTAAACATGGCCACTTCACCTTAGTGTCCCTATTCAGTTTAAACTAGAACAGGAAGAAATTCTTTTTTTCTAAAACGGATTACAATAGCTTACCTCGATATACGATTGTAGCGATATTTTTGATTCTTGGTTTGCTTCTTTAATAGTTAGTTCAATTGTTCTTAATTATTGTTTGAATTGTTATGGTTTCTGAACGTACTTTACCTGAATTTAATACAACGTCAATTCAACTCAGCAAAGAAGAAGGATTGATGTTATACGAAGATATGACGTTAGGACGCTTATTCGAGGATAAGTGTGCAGAAATGTATTATCGAGGTCGAATGTTTGGCTTTGTCCACCTCTACAACGGACAAGAAGCTGTATCTACCGGTATTATTAAAGCGTTACGTGCCGATGAAGATTATGTAGCGAGTACCTATCGGGATCACGTTCATGCCCTCAGTTGTGGGGTTCCTCCCCGTGAAGTGATGGCCGAATTATTTGGGAAGCAGACCGGTTGTAGTAAAGGCCGAGGAGGTTCGATGCACTTATTCTCAGAACAACACCGTCTGTTAGGGGGTTACGCTTTTGTCGCAGAAGGTATACCCGTGGCCACCGGGGCAGCCTTTCAAAGTAAGTATCGACGGGAAGCCATGGGAGACGATAGTGCTGATCAAGTAACGGCCTGTTTCTTCGGGGATGGGGCCAGTAATAACGGTCAATTTTTTGAATGTTTGAATATGGCGGCTCTCTGGAAATTACCCATTATTTATGTGGTAGAAAATAATAAATGGGCGATCGGTATGGCCCACAACCGCGCCACCTCTCAACCTGAAATCTACAAAAAAGCCAGTGTGTTTGATATGGTCGGGGTAGAAGTGGATGGGATGGACGTTTTAGCGGTGAGAAAAGTCGCCCAAGAAGCGGTTGCCAGAGCCAGGGCAGGAGAAGGACCCACTTTGATTGAAGCGTTAACCTATCGTTTCCGAGGCCATTCCTTAGCTGATCCCGATGAACTGCGATCGCCGGATGAAAAACAGTTTTGGGGGAACAAAGATCCTATTCAACGATTAGAAGCTTATTTAGTTGAGCATAACTTAGCCAATCAAAATGATTTAAACGAAATTAAGCAACAGGTTCAAGCCAAGGTGGATGACGCGGTTAAATTTGCTGAAGAAAGTCCCGAACCTGATCCCAAAGACTTATATCGTTACGTTTTTGCTGAAGATTAAAAAACCTTATAAGGTGGGCATTGCCCACCCTACAATAATCTTTTTTTGTTAGGTCTAAATAAGTATAAGTAGATAGGTGTAATTAAATATAAAATAAAAAAGCCCGTGGTCAAGGCTTCAGCCTTGATAATGACTAGGTTTCTCGTCCTAAAGGACTTACTACAAACTTACGTTTATTTTTGCCTACCTACTTAATATTGGTAAGTTTATTGATTTTTTCTTTAAAAAAACCTCGACCACTAAGCAATAGAAAAAAATCTTATATAATTAAGTGATGTACATTAATTTTTAAGTTACAAATGGCTGTCACTAATCAAACAAAAATGTCCATTAATCCTATCTTTAATCCGAGAGGAGATGATGCGATTGAAAACCGTTCTATTTGGTTTGGTAACACAACAAATTTAATGCAATTAAATGATGTTCGTTATACTTGGGCTGTGGGTTTATATCAACAAATGAGGGAAAATTTTTGGATTCCTCAACGGTTAGACGTTACTCAGGATGTGACAGATTATGCTAATTTAACGGACGATGAACGGTATGCTTACGACGGTATTTTATCATATCTTACTTTTTTAGATTCTGTTCAAACTTGTAATATTCCTCACCTAAAAAGTAGTATTACCGCCCCAGAAATTAGCCTATGTATGGCTGAACAGATTTCCCAAGAAGGAATGCACAACCAAAGTTATCAATATCTAATTGAAACCATTATACCCCCAGAAAGGAGAACTCAAGTTTATGAATTTTGGCGTACCGATAAAGTGCTAAAAGATCGCTGTGAATTTATCGCTAAACTTTATCAAAAATATATTGATGATCCGACTTCAGAAAACTATTTTATTGCTTTGATGGCTGACTTTTTGTTAGAAGGACTATATTTTTATAATGGCTTTATTTACTTCTACAATTTAGCCTCTCGGATGTTGATGCCAGGTTCAGCAGACATCTTTAAAATGATTAATAGAGATGAATTAAGTCATGTTAGATTGTATCAAAAATTGATTCCAGAAGCTAGAAAAGTCTTTCCTCATTCTGTTGATCAAATTTATGAAATGTTTGACATGGCGGTGAATTATGAATGTCGCTGGACTCATCATATTGTCGGCAATAATATCTTGGGAATTACTGAGTCTAGTACGGAAAAATATACGAAGTATTTGGCTAATATTAGATTACGTTCCATTGGTTTAGAACCGCTTTATCCTGAACCCAAATATAATAAGAGTCCTTATACTCATTTAGAACGGTTTTCTGATACCAAAAAAGAAGCGCATACTAAAGCTAATTTCTTTGAAGCAACAGTCACCAGTTATGTGATGTCTTCTGGTGTAACGGGATGGGATGAAATTTAGTTTATCTTAATTTGTAGGGCAAGTAAGGATTAGATTAGACATACTTAACTTGCCTTACCCTACTTAACTAATTATTTTCCAGCACAAGGGTCAGATTTACTAGCACAAGGGTCAGATTTTCCAGCACAGGGGTCAGTTTCCACTGCCTCTGTTTTACTACCAGCACAAGGGTCAGATTTTCCAGCACAGGGGGTGCCACAACCAACAACTAGACCCAAACTTAATATAGAGCTGGTTCCTAAAAGTGTTAAATATTTTAGTTTCATGATTAAATTCTCCTCAACTTTAATTTAGTCACATCTTTTGGTAATAATTGTAGGATAACTTTTTTAAAAAAAACTGAAAATTTCCTGAGAATTATTTATGGACTGCCAAGATTGGTTAGTTAGAGAGAATGGTTTGTGTGAACCATGCCAGTTATCTAAAAACTGGGAGTGGAAAGATAAGACTTATCGTCTTTATCGATTTTTAACGGATTTAGAGGATATTTTAGAGCAAACGAAAGAAGAAGAGCAAATTCTGTTCGCCGTTCGTCCTTTAGTCCGCCGTTTACTCACTAGCTCCTATTGGCTACAAGGAGAATATAGATTGCCTAATGTTCAACAAGGATGGTCAGTTGTCGATTTATATGATGAAATGAATTTTGCTCTAACGATTCAAATGGTTGCTTGGCTACCCGGACAAGTTTCTAAGATTCACAATCATGGAACTTGGGGAATAGTGGCAGTAATTGATGGAGTAGAAAAAAATACGTTTTGGCGACGAGTGCCTCAGACTTCTAATTCTGAGCAAATTGAAAGAGTAGCAGAAAAAAATATGGTACCTGGAGACATTATTTGTTTTACTAATTCAGCTATTCATTCAATTGAGGTAGTAGGAGACGAACCTCTAGTTACCTTCAATGTTTACGGACCAACTAATTATCAACAGCGATGGGAATTTGACCCTTTAAACCATACAGCTAAAAACTTTTAGTGTATTATTATTGTACAATAACAAAATGAGACAGTAGAAAGACTTCAAACCTTGTTATAATTGGCTTCTTGCTCTTTTGCTAATAGATTAATTCTTGTTTTTTATATTTTGTTATAATCTAAAAAATAACCCATTCATAACCTAAATGACTGTTTTATTACCTGCGATTATCCCTGTTGCCTTTATCATTATTATTGGGGTTATTGCTGGTAAAACATTAACCATTCATAAACAAACGTTATCCCAATTAATTGTTTATATTTTAGCCCCTGCTTTGGTAGCTGATAGTTTATATACGACAACTATATCGGCACAGAATGCAGCACAATTACTATTAGGGGTGTTTATTGTTGCTTTTATTCTTTACTTATTAGTTTCAATTATTAGTTCTATTTTAAAATTTCCTCCTATTACTCGCAAAAGTTTAATTGCGACTGCTTTGCATCCTAATAATGGTAATATGGGACTACCTTTGGTAGATTTTGCATTAGGGGCGGCCGGTTTGGAAAGAGCAATTATTTATATGATTGGTTCGAGTATTCTGTTATTTGGTATTGCCCCGGCAATTCTAGCAGGAACTAGCTTAAAACATAGTTTAATGGTAACTTTTAAATTACCTTTGATGTGGGCAATGTTAGCAGGAATAAGTTTAAGGATTCTTCAAATTGAGCTTCCTTTTAATTTAGGAGAAGCTTTACACTTATTAGGAAGGGCTGCCATTCCTGTTGCATTAATTATTTTGGGAATGGAATTAGTCACAACACAATTTAAAGTTACTAAGTTTGAAATAATTTCTCTTAATTTTAGATTAATTTTAGCACCATTAATTGCTTTATTAGTCGGTAAAATAATCCAATTAAATCCTTTAGATTTACAAGTTTTTATTTTACAAAGTGCTATGCCAACCGCAGTCAATACAGTGGTTTTAGCCACAGAATTCGGGGGTGAAGCGATCAAAGTTGCTCGTACCATTGTTGTCACAACGTTGCTCAGTTTTCTCACCTTACCTTTTGTTTTATGGATAGCTGAACAAGTGTAATAAATTGTTAAATTGTACTTATTTCTTAGGTAAATCTTCCAATCTTCTACTCGACTCTTTGGCTATTTGAGAGCATAGGGTAGTTGATAATAAACCTGTTGCTGATATCACACTTCCTTCAGTAGCTTTGCCAGAAATTATCAAAATGACACCAATCAAACTAATAATCAAAGCAGTTCCAGTTGCTATTAAAGACATATTAAAAGTGTATTGAGCTTGACGAAGAAGTTCCTTGAAGACTATTTTTTCTTTGTCAGAATCCTCTTGATTATTCTTGATGTTGTCTATCAGTTTTCTGTTCTCAAAAAATAGAGGTCTAATTAAAATATTAAGGACAAGTCCCAATCCAATAATAATGGAAATTAACCCTAATAAGATTAACCAACGATATTGAGATGAAATTAATAAACTTACTAAAATGAAAATAGGGAAAATTAGCAGTAAGTTAATCAAAAATAAAGTTAACAAGATTTGTAGCCTATTTAGATAAATTTTAAGAGCTTCTTTTATGGGAAGTTCCCAGGGAAGTTTGTTACTATTCATGATTGTTTTTTTCTTTAGATAAGATGTCTTGAATTTCTTGAGTAAGTTTTTTATATAATTCTAGAAAATCTATTACAACAAAATAAAGGACTGAAGAAAAAGTCAGAACAGAAGAGAAGAGTTTAAAGGTTAATCCAGTAAAATTGTCGATTCCCGATAGTGGGAAAT
The DNA here is from genome assembly GCA_002172675.1 of unicellular cyanobacterium SU3. GTDB lineage: Bacteria > Cyanobacteriota > Cyanobacteriia > Cyanobacteriales > Microcystaceae > Crocosphaera. The sequence continues at coordinate 17,883 of NETF01000072.1, read as the reverse complement.
AAGTAATAGTTGAATCCACTATTTTATTTAATAAAGATTGTAAAATATACCAAATGACCAGAAAAATTACATCTTGTACAAGACTAATTAATATTAAGAAAAATCTTTTTCTCCGTCTATTAGCTCTTTTTTAACTGTCTTTTCTACCATATATAAACCATTTTAATTCATAAAACTTGGAAATTTTTCATTTGAAATAGCTTGTTTATTAAAACTATTATAACAGTGAAATTAGTTACGTTTAACAATATTTTTATAGAATAATCAGGCTTCCACCGTTATTGTAGTAGAAGCCCTCTATAAAAGAAGAAATTTTGAGTAAATACCCTAAAAAGGACAATCATCCTCATCATCTAATTGCATATCCCATTTTGCTGCTAAAACTTGAGTAACCATAGCCTCTAAAGCATTAGCATCAAGATTAGAATCATGATCAGGAATAGGAGAAGAATAGGTAATGGGAATCAAACGTAAACAACGACGATCCTGAATCAAATCAAAATACGCTTCTTGCTTTTGCGATCGCTGAAGTTGTAAATAATCGAAACTTTGAACATTAAGGTACAAAGAGCGATTAACGACGATAGTGGCTTGACTCGGATCATTAAATACTTCAACAATCCATCCCTCCCCTTCGCTTTCTATATTTCCATCGAGGGTATGAATATAACGAACCCTTCCGAGATCGTTGAGAATACGTTTCATGTCCTCAGCATTAACAATAATCCCAAAATCAATGATACAAGGGGCCGGGAACGGGTGTGAGGGGTGATGATGACTCATAAGAAATTGCCTGAAAGCACGACGATTGGTAGCCAGTCGAAAGACTGTAGGAGTGGAAAAATAAAGCTCGAAGAAGCTCTTCTCTTTCCTAGGAGCAGAGAAACAAATTGGCTGACGACTTATCATCCATGCTATGGGACATTTTTGGTGTGTTGTCTTGTAGCATGATGAGATGAGATAAAATTAGGCATTTAGGTTAAGGCAAGACTAACATTAGCCAAGCGTTTAAGAATACCCTTAGCCAGGTGCCATCTAACATCATGTTACCGCAATATTCCCTAAGCATTTCTTAAAGCCCTAGGAGAAAGGGGTGAATTTTGGGATTGTAAATTTTCTATACATATCTAGTTAAATGTTCAATGTTCCATACAATTTATAATAACTTGACAGATTTTTTTACATCTTTGTTAGGAGCGATTACCTTTTATACAGTTATTCGGCTACCTAATAAGTGGCCAAAAAATTTTCAATCGATCGCCCGTTGGTCTCCTATTATTGGTTTAGGAATAGGAGGATTATTAAGCATCATCGATACATTATTAAGCTGGATAGGGTTTCCCCTAACCGTAAGCAGTGCTTTAATTATTGGTTTAGGGATTTATATCACCGGTGGATTACATTTAGATGGAGTTCTCGATAGTGCTGATGGTTTAGCTGTTACTGATCCTGAAAAACGGTTACAAGTGATGCAAGATAGCGTTACTGGGGCATTTGGGGTAATGGCCGGTGTTATGGTCATTCTCCTCAAAATCGTCGCTTTAAGTGCTATTGTTGACCATCGTGCTTGGGTGTTAATGATGGTTGCTGGTTGGGGACGATGGGGACAAGTGAGTGCGATCGCCTTTTATCCCTATCTCAAACCCACAGGAAAAGGAGCCTTTCATAAACACTATCTCAAAGTCCCTCAAGACTTACTAGGAGGTTTAGTTAGTTTATGGGGAATGACAGGGTTATTTATTGCATTTTACCCTGAATTATGGCAGTTAGGGTTAAGGGTAACAGGGATAGGAATGGCGATCGCGTTAGGGGTGGGTGTTTGGTTTAATTATCGGTTTGGAGGTCATACCGGAGACACCTACGGGGCGGTTGTCGAATGGACTGAAACCTTGATCTTGTGTCTATTATCGATCCACAGGGCGTAAACGAGTTACTTTGAGGTTAAAGTTACCGCCTCCTGTTTCACCAAAGGCACGAACACGGATAATATAGCGGCCAGTTTCGGTGATACGCGAAAATAATAAGGAGTTGGTACTCCCATCAGGCCCATCATCATTTTCGGCAATGGTTGCCCCGTCGGCCCCTAACAATAACACTACACTATCAAATTCATCAGAAGTTAGATCGATCGCCACTTGATCCCCTTTTTCGAGATCTATTTCATAATCCTTGGCAAACCCACCTTCTCCCGTCGGAATATCCTTATCTGAGAGACGATCAGCAATGGCTCCGTTAGATTTAATAGGAATGGGATTATAAATAGCTTGTTGTCCTCGCACGGGAACAGCAGTTAAACCCACCATTAGAGAAAATAAAGCGATCATTAAAGAACGATAGGAGACTTTACCACACAAATAGGTCATATTATGAACAATACTTACACACACTCCCGTATAGTCTATCGAATGTCTAGGGATTGAGGGGAAACTTAATGAAAAATCGAGAAAAAATTTAGAAAATTTTTATGATTATTAATCATGATAACCTTAAATTAAGGAATGTTTAGGAGAAATTCAATATCTTGGAGTTAAATCAATGTCAGATTTTCCCAATTATAGCGATCGCATTAAAGAAGACTTAGAAAAACTGAAACAACAAGAACAACAAAAAAAGTCTCAACGACAACAAGAAATGGAACGCGATCGCCGTTTAGTTCAGCAAGAAGAAGAATATCAATTACTGCGAAAAAAACAACGGGAATTAGAACGAGAAAAGGCTAAGTTACGAGCAGAAATTAAACGCAGACAAGAAATCAAAGCAGAACAAGAAAGAATTAAACAAGAAACATTTAATAGAGAAGAAAGACGTAAACAGCAAATTCAATCAGATCGGCAAAAAGTTAGAAAACAAGAGTTACAAAATAAATCATCATCCCCTTCTTATTCTCCTTCTTCTCATGCTACCGTCGAAGATCAATTAAAAGAATTAGATAAACTTATTGGACTCAATCATTTAAAGGATGAAGTTCGTCAATATATCAATTTTCTCAAAATTCAAAAGCTAAGAGAAAAGCAAGGGTTACAACCTATTCCTATTACTTTACACTCCGTTTTTTGTGGTTCTCCCGGAACAGGAAAAACAACCGTAGCCAGATTAATGGGACAAATTTATCAGCAATTAGGTATTCTTAAAAAAGGTCATTTAATTGAAACAGATAGATCAGGAATGGTGGCTGGATATGTAGGACAAACCGCACAAAGAGTTGATGAATTAGTTCATTCTGCTTTAGATGGGGTTTTGTTTATTGATGAAGCTTATACTTTAAAACCTGTTGATCCTGGCAATGATTTCGGTCAAGAAGCCATTGATATGTTATTAAAAAGAATGGAAGATTATCGAGATAGATTAGTGGTTATTGTGGCAGGTTATGGAGATGAAATGACCCGCTTTGTTAATTCTAATCCTGGTTTAAAATCTCGTTTTAGCCGTTATTTTTATTTTGAAGATTATACACCACAAGAATTATTAGCTATTTTTGAAAATTTTTGCAATCAACATTGTTACAGTTTAAGCGAAGCAGCTAAAGAGGTATTATTAACCCGATTTAAAGAATTATATGATCATCGTGATAAAAGTTTTGGTAATGGTAGATTAGTTAGAAATATGTTTGAAAAGACCATTGAAAAACAAGCGAATCGTTTAGTTACTATTCCTGATGTCACGACTTATACGATGCAACAAATATTACCTGAAGATATTGCTTTAATGGTTAATAGTTAAAAACATTGTAGGGTGGGCATTGCCCACCTTACTATAAAGATTATGACATCTTTGTTAGAGCAGCCACTTTAGCTTTTGTCGACGGTGTTAAACCTGTTAATTCATCAAGGGTTAACCATCTTTCTTTAACTAACTGAGCCAATACAAAAACCGATGCAGACTCTCTAAAGTCATACTTACCATCAATATTGTATCGTTTACTACTCAGATAATCGTTTAAAGCCCAAATCTCGTCAATATGATTAACTTGACTAGCTTTTTGGTTAATTTCAGCTATGAGGGCTTCCGTTTCTCTAGCATAGGCTTTTGTTAATGCTTCGTGAGCAATTTTTTGATCAGTCTGTGACCATTCTTGAGTGTTCGTTTTCATATCGGAGTTTTCAATTCATTAGAATACGCTCTAACCAGTAGAGCGTATCTATCGTATTAATTGTGGTTTTACTATCTCTAAAAATATAGCAAAAATCCGACTAATTAGCGAGCTAAGTTCAATAACTCTTTAGGAGACGCAAGTAAATCGATGGCCACAAAGAAAATTTTACCTTCAGGATTGAGTAAAAATCGCCAAGCGATATTCATACCAACACCACCACCAAACCAGGGGGTTTGACAGGTTCCTGTCACTTTAATTTGAGTGAAACCATCTTCTGCTGGTTCACTTATCCCTTGTTTGGGAATTAATTGGAGATTTTGACATTCTTCACGGAAGAAGCGCACCACGTTTTCTTTACCAATAATAGGTCTGCGGAACGGAGGTTGTAAGGCTCCATCTTCAGTAAATAATTTAATTAAAGCATCAAAATCATTAGCGTTCAGATTATTCATGTAGTTCAGGATAGTTGGATTATCAATCCCTTCAATCTTCACCTGAGTCCGTTGTGACATTTCTTTGGGGGGAGCAACTGGTTCTGTTACCTTTTGGAAATTGCTCATTTTGCTGGGGTCATAACCCATATCTACCACACAGTTGCGGAGAACGGTAATTTGTTGACCCGGTTCTAAACCTGTAATGGTTACGAGGACAGAATTAGCATTGGCTGAAAGCTTATAACCTTTAGGAATAGGCGCAACTTTACCGTCTTCCATTAATTTTCCTAGTTCGTACCAAAAACCAAGCTTAATATTAGGACTCCAAGTGGCATACGTCCGACTAATGGGTGTATCAGCACGGTTGGCTAAGTCACACATGGCCTGACTTTGCTCTAAAGGAGTCATGTTGATTATATCTTTGATAGTCCCTTCAGCAAACTGCATATTCGCTGCACCAGGCGCAGCAACGGTAATATTTTTACCCATCTCTAGATAAGCAAACCAAATCAGTGCCAGTTGGTCTTCAGCACTGAGTTGCTCGAATCTAGCGATGGTTGCAGGAACCGCATCAGCAGCTAAGGTATTCGGAAAAATGTTGCGGGCCGAATCTATAGAAAAAGGCATATCTATCCTTCCGTTTGCTAAGTTTTTTTGACAGACTAACTTTAATTAAGTCAGTCATACTATTAATCAATGTATCATAAATATGAAGTTTTATTTAATTTCTTTAATCCATGACTATTTAAAAGATTTAGTAGATCAAGCGTGTTACTTTGTTGCCCTGAGTAAAGATAAAAGAGATGATTATCTATTAATTAATTACCCTTAACTTAAGGTTAAGTATTTTCTATTGTTATATCGATTGTCAAGACTTTTATGAGAATAGTTTATGTCTCTCTAGTATGTAACATAATCTTATGAATTGTAATACATACTAATTTTGATATTTTCTAAATATCAACTATATTGATTGATTAATAATTAAATAATTTAATTTTTTTCGTTTTCTTAAGTAAAATTTAAAAACTATAGAACGATGCACTCTCCATCCTACCATTTATTGTAGGTTCATTTAAAAATTAATTTTATCTCCGAAGCAATCTATAGCAATAAGTCGTCATTGCGAGGGGTAATATAAACAGTATGCTTTGATTTTTACCGAAAATACCCCAAAGCAATCTATCATAAACATAGAGACTACTTCATTCCGCTACCGCTACATTTCCTTGTTAACCTTTACCTAAATATTTTTTCTTATCTTGTTAATTTTTTAGTCTGTTATGGGAATACTCATCTTATGTCTTGATAGCCGTTTTCATATCAGTAGATTTTTGTACTGCTATCAATGCTTATCTTGACATGAACCTATTACTTATTTATTTTCTAGATGAGGTATTTAATATGGATTTAGATAAAGATTACAGTGCTATCGTAGAAGAAGAAAGAAAACAGTTATCTAATTATTATAAACATCCTGACTCAATAGATAACGAGTTAGAAAGATTAAAAAAAGAAGTTATTCAAAATTCTATCAATAATAGTCCTAACTCAAATAATACAATAAATAATAATCCAGATAATAATAACGAAATAGAAACTATTTTAAAAGACTTAAACGAATTAATTGGACTAAATAGCTTAAAAGATGAAGTCAGAGAATATGTAAATTTTATCAAAATTCAAAACCTAAGAAAACAACAAGGATTATCGGGCATTCCTATTACTTTACATTCTGTTTTTTGTGGTTCTCCAGGAACAGGAAAAACAACCGTAGCTAGATTAATGGGTAAAATTTATAAAGAATTAGGAATACTAAAAAAAGGCCATTTAATTGAAACAGATAGATCCGGAATGGTTGCAGGATATATCGGATATACAGCCAAACAAGTCAATGACATAGTAGAATCTGCTTTAGATGGGGTATTATTTATTGATGAAGCTTATACCCTAAAACCTATGGATTCTGGTAATGATTTTGGTCAAGAAGCCATTGATACATTACTAAAAAGAATGGAAGATCATCGAGATAGATTGGTGGTTATTGTTGCCGGATATGGAGAAGAAATGAACCGCTTTATAGAATCAAATCCTGGTCTCTAATCTCGTTTTACTCGTTATTTTAACTTTGAAGATTATACACCAAAAGAATTATTATTAATTTTTCAAAGTATTTCTAATAAACATCATTATCATTTAACTCAACAAGCAGAAGAACAATTATTATCACAATTTCAAGAATTATATAATAATCGTAATAAAAGTTTTGGAAATGGTCGATTAGTTAGGAATATTTTTGAAAAAATCATTGCAAAACAAGCGAATCGATTAGCAAAAATTTCTAATTTTGATAATACGATCATGCAAGAAATTTTACCCGAAGATATTTATATAGGAAAAAATTTGATAAATTGATTAGATTAATCGAGAAGGATTTAAAAATAGCAAATCTATAGAAATAAAAAATTCTCCCCACACTCCCCCCACTCAACTTAATTAAACTTTTGATACACCTTATTGACAACCGCTATGATGTAGTGGCTATTTTATGATAAACGTGCCAAACCATTCTTGAAAATGGGTTAATAACTTTGTGATTATGAGTCAAACATCACAATCAAACAGTACCGAGTTATCAACGAAACCTGATCAACTCAAAAAGCAATCATCTCGTCGAGAGTTTCTTCGTCGGTGGATTTTGTTCCATAAGCGTTTGGGTACAATTATCATTGCCTTACCTATCATCTGGTACGCTTTGTCAGGAACAATAATTGCGATCGCACGGGATTTTCATCTAGATCAAATTTACGGTTTTTTTCAACAGTGGCATAGCTTTCAACCGGTGAATCCATTAACCTATCAAGTGATCAATGGATTGGTTAGTTTATCCATACTCGCCCTGTTTGTTAGTGGCCTAGTTATCTGGAGAGGGACTAAGAGGAAAAAATCAAAAAAGCCTGACAAAACTCCTCTTATGAGGAAATATCATTCTCTTTTATCCCCATTATTTGGGACAATGGGCGTTATTTTTGCCATAAGTGGCTGGACAAATGTTTGTTTATCTAATCATCCCTCTGAGTCAGTTTATCAACTGAGTCGTACTGTTCATAATGGTAGTTGGCTACACTATCCTTGGTTGCATTGCTGCTATGGGGTTGTTTGTGGACTCGGTTTAACTGTTGTGGCTATCACTGGTTTATTATCCCCGAAACGTCGGAAAATCCCACCAAATCAAGGGCCAAGAAAAAAAATCTAAAAAATTCAAAAACTTGTTAACCAAACGACAATCTTGTGCTACTATTAATAATTGTCGGTGAAAAAAGCTAGTTTAGCTTCTGACCTGACGGGGGCGTGGCGGAATGGTAGACGCTACGGACTTAAGTAAAATTGAGCCTTGTTAGAGAAATCTTACAAGTGTCAGCTCTCAAATTCAGGGAAACCTACGTCTAGTGAATATAGATAGGGCAATCCTGAGCCAAGCTAAAGCCGACAGGGTTTAGAAGGTGCAGAGACTCGACGGGAGCTACCCTAACAGATCAAGCTGAGGGTAAAGGGAGAGTCCAATTCTCAAAGCTCAACTTGTGCAGTAGCGAAAGCTGCAAGAGAATGAAAATCCGTTGACCGCAAGGTCGTGAGAGTTCAAGTCTCTCCGCCCCCATATTACCCATACTTTGCCGTATTGGTAAGTGCAATTTTGTGCGTACCGTTCGGACTTCGGCGTGATCACTCTGAGCTTACGGCCGAAGCCTAAAATATTAAAATATGGGTATTTCTTCTAAAATTTAGCGGGTTGTCGCATGACATCACTAATAGCGAGATCAATTTGGGGTTTACCTTCAAAAACACTACCCACATCAAACCGTTGTAAGTGGATTTTAGCCAGATGATAAGCATCGTCAGGCAAAGGAATATAACCTGCATCTGCTACTAATTCTGGAGCCTTATCTAAATAGTATTCGACAAAGACTTCTAAAGCAGGGTTTTCTTGCGCTCGCTTGGCATTAACATAGATAAACAAAGGACGGGATAAAGGCTGATACTCCTCATTTTTCACCGTTTCAATCGAAGGAATGACCCCACCATTACCGCTATCAACAGCCACAGCCTTGAGTTTATCTTGATTTTGCTGATAATAACCATAGCCAAAATAACCGATCGCGTTAGGATCTTGAGCTAACCCTTTAACTAATACCTCATCATCCTCGCTTTGAACGTAATCTTGACGACTCGCTCCGGTTTCTCCCACAATGGCTTTGGTGAAGTAGTCGTAGGTACCGGAGAGTTCATCAGGTCCATATAAGGTTAACGGACGATTGGGATAAGCTCGATCAACTTGATTCCATTGAGTCACCTGATTTTGTGCTGTGGGTTCCCACATCCTTTTTAATTGTTCAACGGTTAACGTATCTGTCCAATCATTGCTAGGATTAACCACAACGGTAATGGCATCGAAAGCAATGGGAAGCTCAATAAAACGGATTTCATTATTACTACAGGCCCTCATCTCTTCTGTGGAAATGGGACGAGAGGCTGCATTAATATCGGTTTCCCCTGCACAAAATTTCTGAAATCCGCCACCCGTTCCTGAAAACTCCCCTTCTATGTTGAGTTCTTTGATGGGTTGGTCAACCGCTTCACTTTCATAGCTTTCTAATATCCGTTCTGTGATGGGAAACACCGTACTTGAACCATCAATTTTAATCGGTTCAATGGCTGATTCAGGAACAGATGCACAAGCGGATAATAAAGATAAAAAAATCAGACCGAGACCTCGGGTTCTGGCCTTGAAAATTTCGTAAATATTCGTTATCATCTGTAGTTTTACCTTTCTTTAATGATAGTAATTAGCAATTAATTTGAACCAAGAAGTTAACTTAAACTTAAACAAATAACATTCCCTTAGACATCCCTTATTCAGGGTACTTTGAAGAGAAATAAGACCTTTTCTAATAATGATGTCATGATAATCTTGGATTATCAGCGAGAGATAAAAATTAATCTTTTTTTTATAAGAGGAAGTTTGATCTGCAAAAAAAAGTCTCAAATTTCTGGAGTTTATAACTTTCTTAACCTAACGTTTACCATAAATTGTTAGATTCTGCTTTAAGATTTGTTTAGTTTATCCAATTAACAATTAAAGCCTTATGTTCACACCTGTGAAATCAAGTAAACGTACCATAATAAGATCCTTATCAATTCTCGGTTTAGCCCTTAGTTTAGGAGCCTGTGGAGGCGGTTCCTCCGATGCCCCTGATACGGCGACAACCACCCCCGACAGTGGAAGCGAAGGGTCAACCACCGCCTTAAACCCTCCCCTAGAAGGGAATGTCTCCTTAACCGGTGCGGGTGCGTCTTTCCCTGCACCCTTATATCAAAACTGGTTTGTGCAACTGAATAAGGCAGTCCCGGAACTACAAGTTAACTATCAGTCCGTGGGAAGTGGTGCCGGAGTCGAACAGTTTACCGCCGGAACCGTTGACTTTGGGGCGAGTGACGTAGCCATGACAGACGAAGAAATTGCCCAAATTGATAGAGGTGTTATTTTACTACCCATGACGGCGGGTAGTATTGTTATGGCTTATAACTTACCTGGAGTTGAAGGGCTAAAACTCTCTAGAGAAGCTTATGTCGGTATTTTCAGAGGTGAAATTACCAACTGGAATGATCCTGCGATCGCCGAAGTTAACCCCGATATCGACTTACCTGATCAACCCATCACCGTGGTTCACCGTTCCGATGGTAGTGGTACAACAGGAGTATTTACGATGCACCTCAGTTCCATTAGTGACGAATGGGAAACCACCATCGGCCAAGGTAAAAGTGTTGAATGGCCCACCAACAAAGGTAAATTTATTGGCGGTAAAGGAAACGAAGGGGTAACTGCATCCATTCAGCAAAATGAAGGAGCGATCGGTTACATTGAATATGGTTACGCCAAACAAAATAATATTCCTGTAGCGGAATTAGAAAATGCTTCAGGGAACTATATTGTCCCCACGGAGGAAACCGCCTCAGCCACATTAGACGCTGTTACCTTACCCGAAAACCTACGGGCATTTATTACTGATCCAGAAGGAGATAATTCGTATCCCATTGTTACCTACACTTGGATGTTAGCGTATGAAGAATACGAAGATCCCCAAACAGCGATCGCTATGGAAACCATGATCCAGTACGGTTTAACCGAAGGGCAAGAACAAAGTAAACAATTGGGTTATGTTCCTTTACCTCCCAGTGTGAGAGAGAAAGTGGCTGAAGCAGCCGATGTCATTAGTCCTGATTATGATATTGAAGTTGAATAATTAATGACATAATGAGTGAGGGGAAAAAGCATAATAAAAACTGATAACTTTCCCTGATACTCAAATATTTCGTTCTTCTCTCCTCACTTTTTTTTCACTGTTGTTTTTCTAGGCAATTAAGCTTGCTAATTTATTGTGACTGCATCATCTTCTAGACGACAAACTGGAGTAGGCTTTCGCTCTGCAATGGAGAAAACCGTCGATAATTGGTTTCTTTGGCTGACTTTAGCCTTTGCCATTGGTATTGGTGTTATTCTGGTTTCTATTGCTTTAATTATCACTTGGCGTGCTTGGCCAGCTATCCAAGAATATGGACTGAGTTTTTTATTTAGTAGTTCCTGGAACCCCGTTAAAGGGCGAGAACAATACGGCGCATTACCAGTTATTTATGGAACTTTAGTCAGTTCTTTAATTTCTCTAGTAATAGCCATTCCATTAGGCATTGGAACGGCTATATTTTTAAGTGAAAATTTTATCCCCTTAAAATTCCGCACGCCCTTAGTTTTCTTAGTGGAGTTACTCGCAGCTATTCCCAGTGTGGTTTATGGACTATGGGGGATTTTTGTCTTAATTCCCGTGGTTCAACCTTTGGCTGAGTGGTTACATAATAATTTTGGTTGGATACCTATATTTAGCACGCCTCCTGCTGGTGGTCCAGGGATGTTTCCTGCTGGTATTGTGCTATCGATCATGATTTTACCCATCATTACTGCTATTTCGCGGGACTCTTTAGCCTCCCTTCCCCCTGAGTTACGCCAAGCTTCTTTAGGGTTGGGGGCAACCCGTTGGGAAACCATTTTCCGTGTGTTAATTCCGGCTGCCTTTTCTGGTATTGTGGGGGGCATTATGTTAGCTTTGGGTCGAGCAATGGGAGAAACTATGGCCGTCACCATGATTATTGGCAATGTCAACAAAATTAGTATTTCTATTTTAGAACCAGCGAATACCATCTCATCTTTAATTGCTAACCAGTTTGCTGAAGCATCGGGAATGCAGGTGGCTGCCCTGATGTATGCAGGGTTAGTGTTAATGATTTTGACATTAATCGTCAATATTTTAGCCGATTATATCGTTAGTCAAGTTCGGGCTAAATATTAAACCATGAAGTTGTTAGTTGAGACGGTATGGGAGCAGGGAGCAGGGAGATTTTATCGACAGCAATAATAGTATATTTTTCTCTATTGCCTGTTGCCTGTTGCCTTTTCTCTCATCTCAACCGTAACGTTTATTTTTATTGAGATACTTATGAGTTATGGAAGACAAAGGATTAAGTCTTAAAAAAAAGCCGACTTCGACTCGTGCTTTATTTGATGTTTTCTGGACAACAATTGCTTCTTTATGTATGATTATCACCCTTATTCCTCTGTTTGCGGTGTTAATCTTCGTATCTATTCAAGGGTTTCGTCGGATTAATTTCAACCTGTTTACTGAGTTACCGCCTCCCCCTGGCCTTTCAGAAGGTGGTATTGCCAATGCTATTATTGGCACGTTAATTACAGTGAGCATCGGAACGATTATTTCGGTTCCTTTTGGTGTATTAGCTGCGGTTTATCTCTCGGAATTTAGCGGTGATAACCAAATTGCTCGATGGGTGAGATTTGCCACTAACGTTTTAAGTGGAGTTCCTTCCATTATTGCCGGGGTATTTGCCTATGGTTTATTGGTGGCCACTGGCGTAGTAGGGTTTTCGGCCATTGCCGGGGGTGTTGCCCTAGCCGTTTTAATGTTACCTACCATTATTAGAACCACCGACGAAGCCTTACAAATTGTACCTCAAGAGGTACGTTGGGCGGCCTTTGGTGTTGGGGCTTATAATTATCAAACGGTGATTAAAGTGGTCTTACCGGCTGCTATACCTTCTATTTTAACTGGCGTTACCTTAGCGATCGCTCGTGCTGCCGGAGAAACGGCTCCGCTTATTTTTACGGCACTTTACTCTAATTTCTGGCCCAGTCCACCCCCCAAAGGACTCCTCGAACCCATTGCTACTTTATCAGTATTGGTTTACAACTACGCCATTGTCCCATTTAAGCCTCAACAGGAACTAGCTTGGGCAGGATCTCTCATTTTAGTGTTATTGGTCTTAATTACCAGTGTTACGGCACGTATCGCCACTCGTCAGAAAACCTATTAATTGCCCTTCGGGCGAGGCAGGAGGCAGAAGGCAGAAGGCAGGAGGGATTTTAAGCTTTCAGAGATCACTTTTAAAAAAGAGGATCTCAATCAAATTTACATGACAGTTATTGGTTATTGCAATCATTGGTTAATTGTTCAGTCGGTTAACAAAAAAAATGAGGGATTTTATGAATTGTTTAAGGAGTAAATGATCATGGGAAGTGTTGAACAAGATACAATGTCAATAGATAAGTTAGAGACTGTTTTTTCTCTGGATCATGTTGATATTTATTATGGAACCTATCGGGCTGTTCGGGATGTTACGTTTACTATTCCAAAAAATAAAGTAACGGCATTTATCGGTCCTTCGGGATGTGGAAAAAGTACCATTTTACGGTGTTTCAATCGACTCAATGATCTTATTGATAGTTTTCACCTGGATGGAAAAATAAACTATCATGGACAGGATTTATATGCCTCTGATATCGATCCCATTGAGGTTAGAAAACGCATCGGTATGGTGTTTCAAAAACCTAATCCTTTTCCTAAAACTATCTATGATAATATTGCCTACGGTGCTAGGGTTAATAGCTTTAAAGGAGATTTAGACGAGTTAGTAGAAACCTCCTTAAGACGGGCGGTTTTATGGGATGAAGTTAAGGATAAATTAGGAGAAAGTGGCTTTTCTTTATCTGGAGGACAGCAACAAAGACTTTGTATTGCTCGTACCATTGCGGCTCAACCTGAAGTGGTCTTAATGGACGAACCTTGTTCAGCATTAGACCCGATTTCAACTTTGAAAGTTGAAGAATTAATGCACGAATTAAAGGAAAATTATACCATTATTATCGTTACCCATAATATGCAGCAAGCGACCCGGGTTGCTGATTACACCGCCTTTTTCAATGCAGAAGCAACGGATAAAGGGAGTAAAGTGGGTTTTCTCGTGGAATATGATCACACAGAGACTATTTTTGGTAATCCTAAACACCAAGATACTAAAGACTATGTAAGTGGAAAATTTGGTTAATCTGCTTAAATTTATTGTTACTCAAATGATTAAGGTTTAAAAAAATGATGACTGATGTTGCAACAGAAACCGTATTAAGCACTGAAAACTTAAACGTTTTCTACGGTTCAAATTTAGCCGTTAGAGATGTTACTTTAGATATTCCCCTCAATAAAGTTGTCGCTTTTATTGGCCCTTCGGGATGTGGAAAAAGTACAGTATTACGCTGTTTTAATCGCATGAATGATCTGATTCCTAGTGCCAGAATTGATGGGAAAATTACCTATCATGGTAAAGATATTTATGCTAAAAAAGTTGACCCTGTAGACTTACGCTGTCGTATTGGTATGGTATTCCAAAAACCCAACCCCTTTCCGAAATCTATTTATGAAAATATTGCCTTTGGTGCAAGAATCAATGGATATAAAGGAGATATGGGGGAGTTAGTCGAAACCGCTTTAAAAAAAGCCTCCGTGTGGGATGAAACCAAAGATAAATTACATCAAAGTGGGTTAGCCTTGTCTGGGGGACAACAACAACGATTATGTATTGCACGGGCGATCGCAGTTAAACCAGATGTTATCTTAATGGATGAACCTTGCGCTGCTTTGGACCCTATTTCTACCCTAAAAATTGAAGAACTCATTCACGAATTAAAAAGGGATTACACCATTGTTATTGTGACTCACAATATGCAGCAAGCGTCACGGGTATCTGATTTAACGGCGTTTTACAACGCAGAAGCCACCAATAGAGGGGGTAAAGTCGGTTATCTTGTAGAATACGACGAAACCGAGAAAGTATTCCAGAATCCTGCCGAAGAAGCCACTAGAGACTATGTTAGTGGACGATTTGGGTGAACTACCCCAACTAACCGCAAGCGGTATAGTAAAACCCTTCTGCCCTCTGCCTCCTGCCTCTTCTAGCAAATTAGATGGGTTTTAGAATCGGATTTGGTATAAAAACTTGTTCCCTGTTCCCTATTCCCTATTCCCTCTCTAAACTAGCTACTGTTATCGAAGAGGCAAGATATAAGTTACAATCTACCCTGAACCCAATGCTCTGAGGAAGTGGTCTATCTGTGTCGAAGAAACTATTTCATTATCAATCCTGCCGTTGGTTATTCTCTTTATGTTTAGGAACTTCACTTCTTTTAACTAGCTGTAATTCTCAGCAACAAACCACCACAAATAGCCAAAGTGATAGTGATACTTTACGATTATTATATTGGCAAGCTCCCACCATTCTCAACCCTCATTTATCTACAGGATTAAAAGATACAGAAGCCAGTCGAATTACTTTAGAACCTTTAGCCAGTTATGATAAAAATGGGGAATTAATTCCCTTTTTAGCAGCAGAAATTCCTACCCGTGAAAATGGGGGAATTGCAGAAGATGGCAAGTCCGTTATTTGGAAGTTGAAACCCGATATAAAATGGTCTGATGGGACTCCATTTACCGCCGATGACGTAGTATTTACCTATGAGTTTTTAAGTAACCCTAAAGTTGGTGCAACCAGTGCAGGAGATTACGAAATTATTGAGAACGTTGAAGCCCTTGACTATGACACAGTAAAGATTACTTTTAAACGGGTAAATCCGGCTTGGAATCGCTTTTTTATTGGCTCATCCGGACTTATTTTACCCCGTCATATTTATAAACAATATAATGGAGAAAATGCCAGACAAGCACCTGCCAATTTATTACCCATTGGAACCGGACCGTATAAAGTTGTTGAATTTAAACCCGGTGATGTGGTTATTTATGAACCGAATCAACACTTTAGAAATGCTGAGGAATTAGGCTTTGAACGCATTGAATTAAAAGGAGGAGGAGACGCAACGTCTGCAGCGAGAGCAGTGTTACAAACAGGAGACGCAGATTATGCTTTTAACTTGCAAGTAGAGGCTCCTATTTTACAACAATTGGAAACAGGGGGACAAGGAAAACTTGTTTCTATTTTAGGTACATTAAGTGAACGTATTTTATTAAATTTTTCTGACCCCAATGAAGCAACAGCAGAGGGAGAACGATCAAATATTAACAATCCCCATCCTTTTTTGAGCGATAAAATGGTTAGAGAAGCCTTTAGTTTAGCCATTGATCGCGATACGATTAGTCAGCAATTATATGGTATTACAGGGCAACCAGCCGCTAATATTTTGCTCTTACCCGAAGAATATAACTCTCCCAATACTTCCTATGAATTTAACTTAGAAAAAGCACAACAATTATTAGATGAAGCTGGATGGAAAGACACCAATAATAATGGCACAAGAGATAAAAATGGAGTAGAAATGCAAGTGGTGTTTCAAACCTCAGTCAATCCTCTAAGGCAAAAAACTCAAGAAATCGTTAAACAAGGATTAGAAACCATTGGCGTAGGGGTAGAATTAAAGAGTATTGATGCTAGTATTTTCTTCTCTGGTGATCCCTCAAATAATGATACTGTTGAGCATTTTTATGCTGATTTACAGATGTTTACCACTGGAAATTATAGCCCAGATCCAACCAATTATATGGAAGGTTATAAATGTGATGAAATTCCCCAAAAAGCTAATAATTGGGTAGGGGATAATTACACCCGTTATTGTAATCCCGAATATGATCAAGTATGGGAAGCTGCGACTCAAGAATTAGATCCCAACAAACGACAAGAGTTGTTTATTAAAATGAATGATATTGTTGTTAATGATGTGGTGATTATTCCCTTAGTTCATCGAGCGGATGTTACTGCGATTAGTAACCGTCTACAAGGATTTGAATTGACCCCTTGGGATAGAAATACTTGGAATATTAAAGACTGGAAATTTGAATAAAATCACATCTTTAACCTTGTTTAAATTTAGTTAGTTTTGATAGGAAACAGGGAACAGTGGGGCAGTTTTAACTAACCTCCTAGCTCCTATAAGTACCTGGACAAAAATAAACATTACTCTGAAATGAGCGGGGGACCGAGGAGCAAAGGGAGCAGGGAAAGCGCACCTTAAGGGGTTACGGTTTATTTACATTTCTTAAGACAGTTAACTATATTTATGTCCGACTACTTAGTTCATTCAGACAAAATGGGACAAAACTCATCTCCGTTATTGTTAAAAAAGTAAGCAGGATGCTCACACTCCTGTATTTCAAAGTTACAGCAATCATATATTATGTCCCTACATCCTATTGCATGATAGGATAAAAGTTGTTTGGCTGTACCCATTCAAGTCGAGGTCTCGACCGCTCAAATAGTGAAAGATAATCAATCTATATTTTTGTTAAAAATTATTTTATTTTAGTTAGGTTTGAAACGAGCATTAATAACCTTGAGTCATAATAAAAGTATTCATAATAAAAGTATCAAAGAATAAAATTACAACTGTCTAGTTCCCTTCAGGTAGTTTTGAGATGTTAGCTCTTTTCTAAGGGAGGATTATATCATGAATAATTTTGACATGAAATGTTACCAAGAAACCTATAAAAATCCTCAATATTGGCAAGGTATAAAATTTAATAAGGAGTCTCTTCGCAGTCAAAGTTGGGGCGAATGTCGTCAATTAACAGATCATTTTTATGATGAATTAGTAAGTCGTGGTTATTTAATCTTAAGAAAAGACTCAGATTAAATTGTCAATCTAAGCTCTACCAGCAATAATTCGATGACTTCCTACCCAAACCAAAAAAGCACCTATTATTCCCAACCGGACTATACTCAACCTTTATTAGAAATTACACCAGATATTCGAGAAAAATTATTATCTCGTTTATCTTTGCTTTACGGAGAGGATGAGGCAAAAAATTGTATTGACGAGTTAGAAAGACTCAGTAGATCACAAACTCAGTTTCAGAGAGGCGAAACGTTAATCTGCGATCGCCAATTTACGTTGAAACAGCCCAAAAAACCTCCTTAAACATAAGTTTGTTTTATATAATAGAAGATTGGACTTAA
>NETF01000071.1 GCA_002172675.1 unicellular cyanobacterium SU3 | reverse complement strand
CATTTTCTTCCGCGAGTTATCCCATATACCAGACGATGTTGAACCATTAAAAAAGAGCTTTTATGTTGAAACTTCACAACAAATTGATGAGCAATGGCAATCTTGGCTACAAAGCTGGCACGACCTCGTCAGGAACCACGGCAATTTGGCTGAGATATCATCAAATATGAAACAGACTAACCCAAAATACACATGGCGAGAGTGGTTGATTGTCCCTGCTTATCAACAAGCCATGCAGGGTGACTACACGTTAGTTAAAGAGTTACAAACCGTATTTAGCTATCCATATGATGAGCAATCACAAGACGTAGAAGATAAATACTATCGTCTAAAACCTAGGGCGTTTTTTGGTGGTGGTGGCGTATCTCACTATAGCTGTTCATCGTAAACAACCCCTCCCTGCTTAAGACAGAGAAAGGGGAGGGATAGCGACATCTTGTTGATGTTCAACCATAAATATTTTCCACTAAGCTAAGCATTTCCTCTTCCAAGGGGGTCAGATAAGGACGGTCAATTTTCCCTAGTAACCGTAACACTCCCTTGGCCGTCTTTTCTAACTCGGCGCCCTGTAGTCGCTGAATTCTCTTATGAAGTTTTTGGATGGCTTCACAATCTTCTTCGGTATATTCTAATTCTCGTAAGAACTCAATCTCGATTTCTTCTAACTCATCATTCCAAGTTTGTAGATTGCAAGTGGTTTTTGTTAGTGCTGTAACAATTCCCCAACAACCATTTTTCCCTTTTAATTCAGGGTTATCTTGAGCTACAATCCCCACCACTTCACCTAACTCAAAAGGGTTATCTGCATCTTCTCTGGTCATTTCTCTGACCACCTGTTTAACAATGCGGTGACTGGGGACTTTTCCGTTGCAGATATCCACTGCTTTGTCCCAAGCTTCTACTTGTAGTGGTGGTTTCTTCAATACGCCCAAAGGTCTAACCTGAAATTCGCTCTGTGGAAGAACTTCACAACCACTGGCTTCTAAATTTTCGTAGATGGTGGCGGCTACGATTAGATAGTCTGACTTCTGACGAGAATGACCAAACGTTTCCTGACAATAAACCGCAAAACTAGGATGTGTGTCACGATACAGCTTTTTGTCCCGTAGTTCTTGTAGAGCTTTCCCT
The DNA here is from genome assembly GCA_002172675.1 of unicellular cyanobacterium SU3. Lineage (GTDB taxonomy): Bacteria > Cyanobacteriota > Cyanobacteriia > Cyanobacteriales > Microcystaceae > Crocosphaera. The sequence goes on along the minus strand of NETF01000071.1, from coordinate 8,861 downwards.
GCTGCCCATACAGCACCAGAGACCACCGCTTCCAACCGTTGTTTTTCAGCTTCTTCGGCTTCAGTGAGGGGTTGAAAGGGACTCTGTAATTCGCTGGTTTGCTCGGACACCACCTCAACATCAATCGTCGGCACTGATTGAGATTGGGACTGTGCCAATAGTTGATTAAACTCCTCCTGAGTTACATAATCTTGCGCTGAACTTCGTCGTCTTCGGAATCGTGCGATGATTTATTGCCTCAAAGATTGTCACTTAACTATTATATTCGTCTGAAAACCTATAATTCAAGCTAAAATAGAGATAAAGAAGCTTGGATACAACTATCAATCATAACAATCATTTTTTCAAGGTTTTTTAGAGGAAAAATAACTTAATAATACTTCAAACATTTGTTTTAAATTTAAGGCACAAAAAAAAATGGAAAATAATAAATCTATCGGCAACTATTTAATTGAACGACTATTACAATTAGGCGTTAATCATGTTTTTGGAGTCCCTGGAGATTTTGTTTTAGGATTTAATAAACTATTAGAAAATAGTGAACTTCAATTTATTAATACTTGTGATGAACAAGGTGCCGGTTTTGCTGCCGATGCTTATGCTCGTTTGAGGGGATTAGGCGTTGTCTGTGTTACCTATTGTGTAGGGGGATTAAAGATTGCCAACACCACAGCCCAATGCTTTGCTGAAAAGTCCCCTGTGGTCGTCATTAGTGGTTCTCCTGGCGTTAATGAACGAACTAAAAATCCTTTACTACACCATAAAGTCAAAGAATTTGATACCCAATATAAAGTCTTTCAAGAAATCACTGTAGCCTCTACCGTTTTGGATAATCCTGATACGGCTTATTCCGAAATTGAACGGGTTTTAACCGCAGCCTTACGCTACAAAAGACCAGTTTACATTGAAATCCCTAGAGATATGGTTAATGTTACTCTGGGTGCTAATAATCAACCTTCTACAAACAACGCTTCATCTAATCCTAATGCACTACAAGAAGCGTTAGAAGAAGCCGTTAACCTGATTAATCAAGCTGAACATCCTGTCATTTTAGCCGGTGTGGAAATTCATCGTTTTAAGTTACAAGAGTCCCTCCTAAAATTAGTTGAAAAAACGAATCTTCCTGTCGCTGAAACCTTGTTAGGTAAATCAGTCATTAGCGAAATGCACCCTAATAATTTAGGAATTTATGAAGGGGCAATGGGAAAAGAATTTACTCGTAAATATGTAGAAGAAAGTGATTGTGTTATTGCCTTGGGAACTTTTCTGTCTGATATTAACTTAGGAATTTTTACAGCTAAATTAAATCCTCAATCATTTATTAATGTTAACAGTGAAAAAACCTCAATTCATTTTCATAATTATGAAGATATTTCTTTAGTTGATTTCCTCAATGGGTTATTAATCGCTGACCTCAAGCATCGCCAATTTGACTTACCTTCTCGTTTCCTACTCCCCACAGAATTCTCAGTAAAACCTGGACAAAAAATAACGGTTCAAAGATTGTTTGAACGACTCAATCTTTTTATCAATAATGATATGATTGTCATTGCCGATGTCGGCGATGCCTTATTTGCCGGAGCCGATTTAGTTGTCCATCAAAAAACTCGTTTTCTTTCTCCTGCTTATTATGCCTCTTTAGGATTCGCTGTACCTGCTAGTATTGGCGCACAAATGGCTAACTCCAACCTTCGTCCTTTAGTGCTGGTTGGGGATGGTGCTTTTCAAATGACTGGCATGGAATTATCTACCATTGTTCGTTATGGTTTAAATCCGATTATTATTGTTCTCAATAATTTAGGCTACGGAACTGAAAGACCGATGCAAGATGGCAAATTTAATGACATATTATTGTGGAATTATAGCCAGCTTCCTACTATTTTCAATAAGGGTAAAGGCTTTGATATTAGAACAGAAGATGAGTTAGAATTAGCGTTAGAAAAAAGTCAAAACTATACAGAGGACTTTTGCCTATTAGATGTTCATTTAGATCCTGAAGATAGTTCTTTAGCTTTAAAACGATTAACTAAAGCTTTAAGAGAAAAAGTTTAAGTCACTATCTAATCTTTTGAGCTAAAATATAAGAAAAAGGAGGGAATAATTAAATTAACCCCAAAAATTACCCGCAGTCGCATCTCTCCTACAACATTCTTTATCTCACTGGGGTCTCCCAATGAACCGAAAAAAACCCCCTTTATCCCCTCATCTGGTTAGTTTCAATGACCCAGAAGGAACTCTGAAAGTGGTTAAGCAAGCGGTTTTAGAGTTGTGGGAGGTCATTAATGCTTTAACCAGTTTACGCCCTCCGAAACGAGAGCGGTTCCGTGTCACCATTTTTGGCAGTGCGAGAATTCAGTCAGATTCTGCCATTTATAAAGATGTAAAATGGTTAGCCACTCAACTAACCCAAATGCAATGTGATATTGTCACAGGAGGCGGACCTGGCTTAATGACAGCAGCGAATGAGGGTAGTGTGGCCGCCGATCCCCAAGATATAACTCGTTCTATTGGCATCCGTATTGACCTCGAAGCTGAACAAGAAACCAATCCTTTTGTCGAAGAAGTATTTCGTCATCGCACCTTCTTTTCTCGACTGCATCAATTTGTTTTAATTTCTAATGCTTTTATTATCATGCCAGGTGGCATTGGGACAACCTTAGAAGCTTTGATGGTCTGGCAATTATTACAAGTCCGTCATCTCGATCCCATCCCCTTAATTATGGTCGGGCCTATGTGGCAAGACTTAGTTACCTGGGCTAATCAATATATGATTCAAGGGAAAACACCACTAGCTGACCCTAGTGATGTTAAAATTCCCTACTGCGTTGATACAGTCATTGAAGCCATAGAAATTATTGAAAAAGCACAACAACAATGGTTAATCAGTGAGTAAAAAATTGGGGTTATCAATCGATTAAATCAAGTTGGATAGATAATCAGCTATCCCCAATGAAAATGAAAAAGACCTACGTTCTCGATACTAACGTTTTACTTCATGATCCTACGGCTTTGTTTCAGTTTGAGGATAATGAGGTAGTACTGCCTATCACCATTATTGAAGAACTTGATCGCTTTAAAAAACAGCCCGAAGTCACAGGACGCAATGCTAGACAAACTTCTCGGACTCTCGATCAACTTCGCTTACAAGGAAAATTAACCGAAGGCATAACCCTAGAAAATGGTGGCAGTTTACGGGTAGCGTTATGCTCTGTCGAAACCCTCAAACAACTTCCTCCAGAATTAGAAAGCGACTTAGGGGATAATGCGATTTTAGCTGTGGCATCAGAACTCCACAAACAATGTCAATGTCCCGTTGTCTTAGTCAGCAAAGATACCAATCTCCGCATTAAAGCCGATGCCCTAGGACTTTCAGCCCAGGACTATGAAACCGACAAAATTCAAGCCGATGAACTTTATACAGGGTACAGCGAACTGGTTGTAGAGTCTTCTACCATTGAGCAATTTTTCTCAGAAAAGCAGATAGTCTTACCAACAAAGTTACTCCCCAATCAGTTAGTTACCCTCATTGATGCGGTTAATCCTAATCATACAGCCTTGGGTCGGGTGGCTCATAGTGGAAAACAATTGTTACCTCTGTTTACTATACCCTCGTCAGGGATTGCTCGAATTCGTCCTCGTAATCGAGAACAGCAATTTGCGTATACTTTGTTGTTAGAAGAGTCGATCCCTCTAGTAACCTTAATTGGAAAAGCCGGAACCGGTAAAACCCTTCTCGCGATTGCCGCCGGAATTCATCAAGTGGCTGATGAAAAGCGTTATCATCGCCTTTTAATTTCTCGTCCCGTTATTCCGATGGGACGTGATTTAGGTTATTTACCAGGGGAAATCACCGAAAAACTGACTCCTTGGATGCAACCCATTTATGATAACTTCGACCTTATTTTAGGGACCCAAAACCCCTCTAATAAACCGGCTCATTGGCGACGGGGCCATGAAGAATTGTTAGAAATGGGACTCTTACAAATTGAACCTTTAACTTACATTCGAGGACGCACCATTCCCAAACAATTTTTGATTGTGGATGAAGCCCAAAACTTGACTCCCCATGAAGTAAAAACCATTTTAACTCGTGCTGGAGTTGGGACTAAAATTGTCTTAACCGGAGATATCGAACAAATTGATAACCCTTATATTGATGGGGCCAGTAACGGACTCACCTATGTCGTAGAACGCTTTAAAAATGATGCCCTCGCTGGCCATGTCACTTTGATCAAAGGGGAACGTTCTTCCCTGGCAGAACAAGCTTCGGTTCTTCTCTAATCATGAGAACAATATTATCTTGATCATCAGCGACTTTAAGCAGCACAGAAAGCATAAGTAACGAGAAAGAAAAATGAAATCAAACAAATAGAAACCGAATATCAACAACACATGGAACAAAGTAAACAAACCATAGAAGAAATGCAAAGTTTGTTTATTCCTGTAATTGCTAAACTTTAATGTACCGTTTATTCAAGGAACTGACCCTCAATTAAGTCAAGTTAGTAAACAGTTATTTAAAAAGATGATGAACGTAAATCGTTATCTGACAGAACTTAATGGGAAGGTAGCTACTCTCAAAGGAAAAAATCAATAAATCAGTTTAATTCTTGGCGAGATTCTCAGGAAGGAAAACAATGGAAAAGAGTTATTATTTTCTAAGTGATTGATCTAATTTGATTCTCCAAAAAAACTTTAGTTGTCACTTGACAACCAGCAAAGATAGGGGTTATTGTTTTATGTAATGGCAAAAAAACACCCTAACAAAGAGATAAGGAGGGCCTTAGAGTACGCAGAGCAAAAAGGCTGGCGGATAGTAGAAGGTGGATCTCATGCTTGGGGTAAGATTTATTGCCCTTACAACAATTCGGAATGCCGATGCGGAGAATTTTGTATAACTAGCATTTGGAGTACCCCTAAAAATCTCACTAATCATGCCAAACAGATACGACGAGTAATAGATAACTGTATTTATCAAAAAGAAACAGATGACTAGGGTTAGGAGAAGCTATTTATGAAAGAGTATGAGTTTACGTTAAAATTTAAGCTTCTAGACGAAAATATAGACCCATCAATTTATGTGGATCAATTGTATGAGTCAGGGTGTGACGATGCCTTGATTGGGATTGGTAAAAAGGGGTATATTGCTTTAGATTTTATAAGAGAATCAGAGACGGCTTATAAAGCCATATCAAGTTCAATAGAAGATGTTTTAAAGGCTATTCCACAAACCAAGATTATTGAAGCTGCACCGGACTTTGTGGGAATAACAGATATTGCTAAACTGTTAGGATGTACTCGGCAGAATATACAAAAGTTAATATCAAAAGACAATTCAAAATGTCCTCATGCGGTTTATGGGGGGTCACAATCTATTTGGCATTTAGCCGATATTTTGACTTGGTTGGTTGAAGAGAAACATTATCAAATTGAAGAATGTTTGATAGAAATAGCTCAAACGAATAGGAGTTTAAATCTAGCTAAAGAAATTAACCAACTTTCTCCCAATTGGTCAGAAAAATTCAAAAGTTTGGTGAGTTTTTAATTGAAAAAAGTCTATTTTATTGGTATATAACAATGAGTAGAAACAACACAGGTAAGTCTTACATCAATTATTTAGAGCGACAAAAATTCATTTTTTTATTATTAGCATAATCCATATACTATAATGTAGTAAAAAAGAGGCTAAAAATGAGTATGAAACCTTGGGATTCAGAAGAGTTTGATTTTGTAAATCTTGAAGAGCTTCAGGAGCAACCTGGATGGATGCTCGGAACACTTGAAGTAATAAAAGCCTATGACAAACTGAGTGAAGAGGAGAAAAAACAAGCTTGGAAAGAACTACACAAGGAAACTAAATCAAAAAGTCCATTACAAGAAGAACCAACAATCAAGTTATTATTCTCTAAGGGGTTCAATAATGAACGAGATCGGGTGTTCTTTGGGATTATGTTATTTACGGGCTGTCGACTAAACGAAGTTTGTGCCTTAGAAACGGTTGATGTGTATGAAGAGTCTGGTGTGGTTAGGGATGGGATCATTGTTAGGAATAAGAAAACCTTGGAAACAAGAATCGTCCCAGTGTGTGAACCATTAAGGGAACTGTTGAGCAACTACAGTTTTAATCGTCAGGAACGTTACTTAGGCTTTGCTTTAATATACTTAAGTTGTTTTCTAATTGCTTCTCTTCCTTCTTTTTTAGTAGAACGACGTTTTTTCACTATTCTTAAATACTCAATTCTTGCTATATTACGATAAGTTCTTGGCTTTTTCTTGAGTCTTCTTTTTATGGATTTATAGAGACTATCTATTATCTGTTCTGTCGCTTTTCTTCCTTGATTTAATATTTCTAAGTCCGTCGGATATTTGATATCGCCAGGGGCGCAGGTGGCATCTAATATCAGTTTACCTTTATTTTCCCTCTCTCCTATTTCTTCAGAGTCTGAGCTTGATTTTTCTTCTTTTTGCTCTGTCTTCTCCCTTCCTCTTTTAACCATTTCTACATTTATCCTCTGTCTAAAATGAACCATCATTGAGGCTTCAAAGGGAGCTTCAAATGTATATGCCTCTAAACCGATAAAGTATTGTAGATATGGATTTTCTCTTATTTGTTCTACTGTTTCTCTATCACTTGTCCCTAATTGCTCTTTGATTATTAACGCTCCTAATGCCATCCTAAATGGTTTAGCCGGCGCACCTTTTTCCTTTTTAAACTGTTTGGCATATTCCTCTTCAAACTCTTCCCAAGGTATTAGCTCGGCCATGATTACCCAACGATTTTCTAATGATAACTTGGTTCCTGGTAGTAATTCAAAATTTTCTGGGGTGATTGGCACTCGCTGTTTCTTACGGTACCCCCGACCCACCTTGAATTGAATTCAAGGTGGAAAGCGGGGGTGCATTCCGCACATTTGTTTTAGTTGGACAGGTGCAAGAGACTTTTACCAATTTTAGGGCTTTTTGGGCAACATAGTACGCTTTTTTGTTGCACTTTTTCCCGCACTAGATCGGTCTGTAACCTTGAGAGGGTAAATGTTCTAGCCTTTATTCAGTTAACCCTAGTTAGAGATCATAATCCTACTTTAGCGATGACTTGGACAGTTATGCACCCCATTGATGAAAATAGCCCCTTGTTTGGGGTCAATCTCGACACTTTAGAAAAAAAGAAAGCGATGCTCTTAACTTCCTTGTCTGGTATTGATGAATCCATTGCCCAAACCATGTATGCTCGTTCTGCCTATGGCTTTCGAGATATTCTTTGGAATCATCAATTTCAAGATGTTATCTATCACACTCCTGATGGTCATCGTTACATCGATTTATCTTTTTTCCATCGTACTCAAGCTCTTGAGTCTGAAATCTCTCAATAAAGTAATAAGCCATCGGTTTAATCAAATTGAGAACAAAAGGGGTCACAAAGACGTATTTCTCTGTTTTTGTCTTGGAGACAACAACTTACCCAATTAGCTTCTCCCATTTTTGATGAATTTGTCCCTTTGTTTATCTCAAATTGGTACAATCTTATTTGAATATTAGGCTGTTTCAGTCTTACTAAGTTCCAATAATAAATTAATAACATCGTCTCCTCCTCAATCTTAAACTAACCAAAAGTTAAATAACTTACTTCATATAGTCCACAACCAATGTTATTTTTACTGTTAGAGATGTTAGCTTTTGTTATAAATCGTGAAAAAACTTTGCTTAAGTTAATTTATTTTTTGTTAACCTAGAAATAATTTACTATTAATCAAATTATGAATCGGATAACTTCCTCAAATGTCTTCGACTTTATTTCCAATTTTAAGAAATTTGTAACAACTATATCATTGTTTTTGTAATGCTCATTTACCAGAAACCACAGATAAATTCTCAGACTCAATCCCAGTTACCAAAATTCATCAGTAAAATAAGTAACGAGCTTAAGCTAAAACCCTATTTGTTTGTATGACTAATCCTCAGAGTATTCAACGTGGAGCCTTTTTTATTATTACTGCTGAATTAAGTTTTGCTCTGAGTGCAGCCCTGATTAAGTTGGTATCAGATTCATTACCTAATGAATCTATTGTGTTTTTTCGGAATTTGTTTGGATTATTTGTTCTAATTCCTTTATTATTTAACGCCGGCCATAACATCTTACAAACAAACCGCATACATCTACATCTCTTTCGTTCAGGAATTGGCATGGGAGCCATGTATTGCTTTTTTTACTCTTTAGCTCATCTTCCCTTAGCTGATTCTATGCTCATCAAATCAACTATTCCCCTGATCATCCCTTTTATCGCCTTAGCTTGGCTGAAAGAAAACCTTTCTAGGCGCATAATTGTGGCAGGTTTATTAGCATTTTTTGGCGTTTTTCTAATTTTAAAACCAGATGGCAACAACACTAACTGGGCAAGTTTAGTCGCTTTGGGTAGTAGTTTGATGGCCGCTTTAGCTTTTGTCACGGTTCGCCAACTTTCTTCTACCGAACCACCATTGCGAATTGTTACCTATTTTGCCATTGTGGGTCTTAGCATCTCTGCTATTCCTCTAACTTGGACTTGGCAAACCCCTACTCTAGAACAATGCGTTCTGTTACTCGGAGTCGGATTAACCACCACTATTGGTCAATTATTATTAACTCGCGGTTATCAAAACGCCCCTGCATCTAGTGTCGGGATGTTTACTTATACTTCGGTTCCTTTTGGTACCTTTCTAGGTTGGTTGTTTTGGCAAGAGCTATTAGAACCCGAATTTTATCTTAAAATGTTGGATTGAAGACCCTCAGTTTTACTGACGGGATGAAAATGCAACCAGTCTATTAACTGCGAAGCATCGTTTACACATCAGGACGATCTTGATCTTCTACATATTGTTTGAGT
>NETF01000070.1 GCA_002172675.1 unicellular cyanobacterium SU3 | reverse complement strand
TTTCTTCTCTTATCCGTTGGGGGACGGGGGGAAGGTAAGGAACGTCGCCGATGCCAGTAGGGGCGTAATATTTTCCGGTTCGCTTGCCGTTGTCAAGGAACCCAAAGATTTTTGTTTGCCACAGTTCTCCAGTTTCAGAGTGGAAGGCAGCCCCAAGGAGGTTAGGTTTAGCTTGATGACCAAATCGGGTGTATTTCCAGCCCAGGAGGTCATACAGGGGCGTTCCCGTGACTTCTTTGGTGATGGAGTCAATTTCTATGTCGGGGACGATTTTGACGGCAAAATCGTAGAGGTCAGGGGCGATTCCTGACGATGTGATGAATTCCTGACGGATTAAGGAGGTGTTTCTCATTTTTCCCCCTTTTTTTTAAGTAAGAGCCAGAGAGGGGAAGGGATTCGATGATACTTAGGGGATGCAGAGGATTTCCAGACAGCAGAATTTCTGGCAACACTTGCCTGTTTGCACCCAGAAGCCTTATCATGGTACATAGGATTTCATTGTGTAATCGCTTTTGAGCGATTCACATAAACTATATGTTTGCGGATAACTCAGCTAGGTTGGTGGAACAAATTAGCTGAGTTTCACGCATTTAAGAATAGTATATCCTTAAAGTGCGTAAACTCGCATCTTAAGGATATAAAATTTGTCCTCAAAGGAATAAGATTTGTTAAGGACTAACTATTTGGTTTTTGTTCGACATTCCTTGATATATGCCAAAGCATCAGCATCAGGGACTAAAAAGGCCGCACCCGCTTTATAGCCTTTAAGCTTTGGAGGAGTCTTACTTTGTGGTTTTCCTGTTATATCGTATTGAATTTTGCGAATGGAGTATCCTGTTTCTGCCGAAAGCTCATCTATCATCCAATAACCAGGAACAGTCGCCTTTTTTCTCTTCAAAGGCGGATCAAAATCTTCGGGACGCAGAATATTATTTTCTGAAGTGGTTAGGGACTTAGGCATTTAAACATATTAGGAATACTCCTGATTACTTCTATAGTAAACGGAGTTAAGTTATTATCAAGGTAATTAAGATTCTACAATCTTATAAACCATACTTCCTTTTTTGCCTTCTCTAACCTTAAGACGTTCTAATTTAGCAAGGTTTTCCAATATCTCTCTAATTTCAGCGGGGCTATAATTCTTAAAACACTCAAAACCTGAACGTTTTGCTCCCCAATTGTAGATGCGAGTGGCATTGAAGTACCAATTATTCCACTCGGTTAGAAATTTAATAATCAAATCTTCCAACTCGGAACTAACTTTTGCGGATGGTTGGCCAACAGGCTCTTTGGAAATAGTCTGTGAAACTTGGGGCTCAGAAGCCTCTAGAAGATGAACTTCCACGGCTTCTGCAACCTCGTCTAAAACTTCATCGCACTCTACTTCCGATAATGCTTTAAGTGGGTTGTCTAAGCTATTGATCGCCTGAAACTCCTTTAGTCCTGGAGTCTTATCAAAGCGTGTCCCACTCAATATTATTGGAATTATTAAAACACCATCTTTATCAGCTGCCTTGAGAAGATACGGCAACTCTTCATTTGCGATGAACTCTGATGCGAGAAAATGTGGACTAATAAGCAAGATTGCAACTTGAGCATCTGCAAGAACCTCATTAATTTTTTTTGACCATTTCATTCCGGCCTGAATTCTCGAATCGTCCCATACGTCGATCCCAAGCTCACGAACTATCGGAGCCAGATGTACCTGTAATTTATCAACCCACTCTCTGTCCTCATGACTGTAACTTATAAAAACTTTTGGTGTTTCTGAACTCATTTCAAGAACTTTTGTTGGATTTAGTTTGAATTATCAATGCCTAGCTACGATACATTTTAATGCTTAAGGAGTCTGAAGATTCTGATATTGTTTTGAAAAACATCGAAATCAGTATAAACCTCTTCTGTCACTCTCCGAATTTTCGTATAATGATCAATAAGGAGCAAAATTTCAATAAAATTTTAATCAACTGTTATCGAATTAACAACTTCATAGCCTATCATTCGCACATCATATAACCACTTTTCTAGTAGTGGCTTTTTTTGAATTAATTGATTCCACTGAATAAGTACCCATCTAATATGTTCATGAAGTTCAGATATTTGTAACGGACATTTAATTCCTTTTATGAACCAATTAATCTGATTATCTTTATTTCCTACTTTTGGAAATAATGGATAAAAGGCGCAGTCGAGAGGTTTATATCCATTATCACAGCTTGATGTATTTGAGGCTGTACAAATCGCTTTTGACCCCCCATGTCGATCTTTAACCAAAATTTTTAAATGTCGTACAGATTTGTTCTGAGCTTTTGCTTCTTCTAATTCTCCTGGATAGAGTACGATATAATTACCTTGTTGAAATTGGCAGCATTTGAATCCACAATTATTTTTTGGGCAAAGAGGAATTTTTCCATTATGCTTCTCAAGATAAGATTTGCTCTTCTTTTTAATAATTTGATTTGTCATTTTAATAAACTAAATAAAATACTAATGTGTTTTCTTTTTACTAAGAAGTTCGTAGATTCGACTCTTTAAATTTGCCTTGAACAAGTTATCGTTTAGTTGTCCGTCTCTAAAGCGTGGAACAACAATAGCTCTTTCCTGAGCAAAATCGAAAGGAGGTTGTGGTTTTTCTTCCCAAATAGGAATCCAGCCGATTTGGTTCGATGTAGGGCTACTTGTCAAACCTTGTAACATACCTGCTTCAAAGCTTACATTAAGACTAAACTCGTACTCTCGTGGTTGTTTTGTTTTTTCCTCTGAAAAATAACATACGCCATATTTACATAAACTAATTATCTGGATTATTTGTTGAGTAATATTGCCAGAATCATTAATTTTTGCCCAATCAACTATTTCAAAATCTTCAAATTGATCTAATACCTCTTTAATAGAGCCTATTACGTAGTTACAAGATTTAAGAGGATACGCAAAAAAGAGACGTGGCTTGTTTATTTCTATAGACAGTGTATCTACATATTCTACATATCCTTTTACTTCGTCTAATGCCTTTTTTGTATTTTTAATTGATAGCTTTGTATTAAATTCCAACGTCAGTAAAGTACTCAACCCATCTGCAAGTGCCTTAAGCTCGTTCTGTCTTGTACTATGCGATTCAATGTATTCAGTAAATTCTAAATTAAGAAAACCAAACGTTTTACGGTCTAACTTAAGAGGAAGAACAATTGATGTCTTGATTTCAGCTAGATCGTAAAAATCCCAATAATTAGGAAAATCATCTGAAAGTTTATTAGGTTCATTTATAAATGCATCCCATAAATTAATGTAAGCCTCGTTATTACTAAGAGGAGTTCTATTTTCATTGACAATCCAAAGATATTCTCCTTTGTCATATGCGTAAGTTGTTTGACCAGTATAACTACCATCACTTTTTTTAATCGCAGTTGTTACACTTTGTTTATCTGGATGTGTAAATATTGTTTGTAGTGCTGGGACTGTCTTGTTATCTTCCTTAATTTCATGACCGTCAATCTGAATTTCGTAAAATTTAGCATTTATTTTTTCAAAGTATGATTTTAAGATTTCCTCTATTTTGTTATAGGTATTTCGCTCGACGTAATCTACAGATAAGGCGAACTGTTTAAATCGATAACAAAAGTTACTCATCTTTTAGATATTTTTGTAATAGCTAAAATAGATCGAGAGCTTCTTTAATAAGAGCTTTCAAATATCCAGATACAATTTCGTTGTTTAATTATACTGTATTTTCTATACTTATTTTAAGTATCTCTAAAAGTTCTTTTGGATTGATTTTACTTATAATGACTAATAGGGTAGCTCTTTCATCTTTTACTAGCTCGATAACTTTAACTGTGTAAGGGGGGATAGGAAGTAATACCTACTGTTTTTATGCGATTGATTAAAATAATAGTGAACGTAATATTTGCTACTATTTCAATTAGTTAAATATAAATTTTATTGATACTATGTTAACATTTTTTTTAAACACTTAAAAACATTTATAATGATTGTTGTTTTAGCAGGTCGTCGAATTGACGCAAAAAAAACTCAAACGTCCCGCTTTCCATTGAAAAATAGAGATAAAGTTCGAGACTGTATTAGAGAAAAATTGATAGAGCATCAAGCAACTGCTTTAGTATGCTCTGGTGCTTGCGGTGCGGATCTTCTGGCACTGGAGGTTGCTGGGAAGTTAGGTTTAAAACGTCGTATGGTTTTACCCTTCGACTCTAACCGATTTCGCGAAACTTCAGTGACAGATCGTCCTGGGGATTGGGGATACTTGTTTGACAAAATAGTTTCAGATGTAGAAGCTATAGGAGATCTAGTCAATCTTAAGCGAACTGATGAAGGAGAAGCAGCTTTTACTGCTACCAATGAGGTAATTTTTCAAGAAGCTTTAGCATTGGCACAGTCCAATTTTGATAGAGATTCCCCAAATATACTTGCTTTGATTGTTTGGGATAAAAAGCCAAAGGATGAGCAAGATATTACCGCTTTTTTTAAGCAAAGAGCTGAAAATAGTGGATTTCTCATTGATGAAATAGCAACCAACGAAAACAAACTCTAAAATAAGCTTCGGACAGAATCAACAATATAAATTTGATTTTTGGGTAATTTGGTAAACAATTAATTGGTCAGGAGTAGTGTTCTATGGTTAGAGAAATCAAAGTTTTGATTAGTCATGCTCACAATGAGAAAGCTTTGGCAAAAGCCTGGCATGAGCTAATTGAGAATCTAACATTGGGAATCGTCAAGACTTGGTTCTCTAGCGATACAAGTCCAGATGGTGGTATTAACATAGGCAAAGAATGGCGCGATGATTTGTATAACAAACTTAGTCAGAGTGATTTTATTATTGCCATTCAAACTCCAAGCAGTTCTGGTCGTCCTTGGATAATGTGGGAATGTGGAGTAGCAAGCGGAATTAATAAAGAGCGTGGCATTATCCCTATTATTTACTCTATCGAGCGTAGTGATTTGGCCAATCCGCTTTCTTCTTATCAGGTTTATAAAGGCGATGATGAAATGCAGGTAAGAGAAGTATGTGAGCGAATAGTAAAGCAAGCAGAAATAAATCGAAATGAGCTTTTGCTCGATACTTCTGTCAAAACTTATTTTAAGTCGGTAGAATTATATGGTTCCCAAAAATCATTATTTGTAGAAGAAATAGAAATATGGCGAGAGCGGTTTGAAAAATTAATTCGTGAGGGTCGTGCTGGAGAGATAATTGGCATACGTGAGACGATGTATGCATCTTTTGGAAAACTATTTAAACCGAGCGAGCAAACTTTAGTTATCCATGAATTGTTGAGTCAAATCTTGTTAGAGCAAAAACATTCTGAGAAAGCCCTAGAGGAGACAAATTATGCTCTTAGCTTGCTAAATAAAGATACTATTCTGCTTCATCGCAAGGCATTAATTCTCGTCGAACTTCATAACTTACAAGAAGCGGAAGCTCTGATTAAGCGTATTATTTCGATTGACCAAGACCTGCGCTCAAATTCTGAAATTGCTTCCCTAGAGGGTAGACTATTTCGCGAAAAATGGAGCTCGACAAAAGACACTCAGGATTTAGAAGCAGCAATTGAAGCCTATCATCGCGCTTATGAAGCAGACAAAACACAGTATTATCCAGGTATTAATGCAGCAAGTCTGGCTCTCGCTAAAGGTGATCAGCCGTTGGCAGAGCAAATATTTCAAGAGGTTCTAGAAACTTGTGAGCAGTTACAGCAGCGTCAAGTAGTATCTTACTGGGTCGATTTTACGGCTGGTGAGGCATATTTGGGACTAGGGCAGGTAGAAAAAGCTATTGAAGAATACAGAAAAGGGTTGACTAGAAATCCATTTCCATCAGAGCGAGAACGAAACTCTGCTTTGAAAGGTGCTAGTAGAATTATAGAAGTAAAAAATATTTCTAAAGATATATATGCTCAAATTAAGGCTCTTTTAGCCTAAGAGATTTTCTTATTCTTAACTCACAACATTATCAAGCTCAAGGAAAGCAGTTTCCGCTAAATTAGATGGAAGTTGAGGAGCTGAACGATTTGTTTTAACTACTATAATAGGCTTATCTAAAGCATCCGCTAATCCAAGCTCATATTGGACATATTGAGAGTTAGCAGCATGCTCGCTCCAAAGAACCACAACCTGGCTTGCGGATTTAACATGATCGAGAATCATTGTTCGTAAATTTTCTCCAGCTTGAGCAAGTTGAACTGGGTCATCAGTTTCTGAAGTGATTTCTAACTCTGAAATTCCAGCTTGTGAGAGTTTTTTTAGGGTTGGCTCGACAAGATGTTTATCTTGTTGAGCATATGAGAAAAATACTTTTTGGGTCATAGTTTTAATTTTTCATCCCAGACAGGCAGTTACTACATAAAGTTCTAAGTCGAGTCAGCTTCGCTCAGTTTGACAGCACTGTCGCAGCTCATCTTCTAACTTCCTCCAGTTTACCGCTAAAGTACATTCTCCTGCTAGTAACAATGGAGGTACATTCCGTTCATGTTTTTTTAACTCTTCAAAAGTAATGTGGTGTAGCAAGACAAACGTTGGAATATCATACGCATCCGCATAGCCTAGTTCTACCCATTGATTTGCACCGTTCTCAAGCGTGAATGGAGAAATCAGAAAAATAACTGCTGAAGATTCTTTTACCCTGATTTTAAGACTGCTGGCTATATTCTTCTCGTTTGCTAATTGGTTGCGTTTGTAACTCCAAACAACTAAGTTAAAATCTGAGAATAGATTCTCCAAGACCAACAGAAGTAAATTAGCCTCGAAGGCATTTTTACCTGCATAAGATAAAAAGATTTGTGGTCTCAAAACAGCAATCATTTTAAGTTATTGTAGTGTTTTTTTCAAGTCTTGAGAAACACCCAAATGTTATATTCGTCTTTACTGTACCATTTAAAAAAGTCTCTCCACTAAATTAAATACCCCAAAGCACTGTGAATAGCAAACCAGAGTGTTCTAAGTCCATAGGCTTAAGGGTAATCCAGCTCTTTATGCTGCTCAATTAGAGCGATTCGGAATATACTTATTATTGAAGCATATTTATATTAAAGTGTAATCCACTAAGTAGAGGCATGAACATTTTTATTAGTCATAAACATGAGGATGCTGAGGTAGCCCTTTTACTTAAAAGGAACCTTGAGACGTTGGGGGGGGACAAAATTGACTGTTTCGTTTCCGAACACATCCCATACGGCTCGAATTGGTTTAATAAAATACAGGAAAGCCTCAAAAATGCAGATGCTTTATTGCTAATATTTACAACTTCAGATACTAATTGGGATTGGCCTTTATACGAAGTTGGTCTAGCAACAAATCTTACTAATCTTGAAGATTGCAGGATCATCACTCTTTACCCTCCAGGTTCTCAGCCTCCAGAGCCCATAAAACACGTTCAGGCAGTAGAAGCCAGCGAGCAAGGGATTCGATATCTAATAATTCAATTGATTTGCAAATGCGATATTTTGCAATCTGAGGAGCCTATTAATCCTAAACTTGAAAATGATAGCGACCTCATAGATCGATTTGCCAAAGAGATCAGCTCTCGTTTCCAATCTGTCAATCCTTGGGAGCATCACTTTACTAACTATTTATGGATAATTGTAAAGAATAGCAATATTGAAAGGAATGAAGTTCCTAGAGACGCTCGTATAGATCCATGTAGCACTGCTCTTGAAATGTTTGGATTATCTAGGCAACCCCCTGGTAGAGACTTTTGGGTTTGGCAAGACCTTATAGATGCTTTTTCTAGAGGCAATAACAGAGCTAATAACAATGATTTATGGATAAAGGAATTAGGAGAACGTTTTTATTGGGCGAGTAGAGGTTCGACCTTAAAAGAAACACGCTCTACACTTTTATCTCTCACCAATACAGAAGAAATATACAGACCTTTATTGCATAGGGCTCAACTTCGACCTGATAAATCTATGTTGTTTGAAGTAATATTTGTTCGTCATTATGACATAGAGTAGTTGTTATTTAAACTTCGAGATTTTTCTTTATAAATTAATCAAAACTAATGTAAAGAGATAATGACTCAATTCGTGGACATACATTATATACAGTAATTAATGATAAGCCTGTCTGAATAAAGTCACAAGACGGTTTGGTATAAAGCTAGCTTTTAAACATATTTTTACAAAGAAGAAAATTATGCCTTTTATGAAAGATAAAGATATCTCAAATAAAACAAAAAAAAGAAAACTTCTAGCCCTAGATGGCGGTGGCATACGAGGTATTGTGACTATAGAAGTATTAGCTAAAATTGAAAGTCTTCTTAGAGAAGAACTAGGTCGAAAAGATGACGAAACATTTGTTCTATCTGACTATTTCGACTACATTGCAGGTACGAGTACTGGAGCAATCATCGCTACCTGCTTATCTTTGGGAATGTCGGTAAGCAAAATTCGCAATTTTTATTTAGAGAGTGGTGAAAGAATGTTTGATCGGGCGCATCTACTCAAGCAATTTCACTTCAAGTTTGAAGATCGGCAACTCAAAGACCAGTTAAAAAACGAGTTCAAAAACGAAACATTAGGCAGCGACAAACTTAAAACTCTGCTAATGCTGG
Source organism: unicellular cyanobacterium SU3 (assembly GCA_002172675.1). Classification (GTDB taxonomy): domain Bacteria; phylum Cyanobacteriota; class Cyanobacteriia; order Cyanobacteriales; family Microcystaceae; genus Crocosphaera. The sequence continues at coordinate 1,439 of NETF01000070.1, read as the reverse complement.
TTCTACGAAATGCTACTACTGATTCCCCCTGGCCAATTTCTAACAATCCATATGCCTACTATAACAATCCAGAAAGACCAGATTGCAACTTACAATTTCCTCTTTGGCAATTAGTACGTGCTAGTACTGCTGCACCTACCTTTTTTCCACCTGAAGTTATAGAAGTAAAAGAAGGAGAGCCTTTTGTGTTTGTTGATGGTGGTATCACCATGTACAATAATCCAGCTTTTCAGCTATTTCTCATGGCAACAGTCGAACCTTACAATCTGAACTGGTTGGCGAGCAAAGACAATATGCTCTTGGTATCAGTAGGAACTGGAATGACTTCTAAAGCTAACAAGGAGCTTAAACCTGGTGAAATGAATCTGCTCTACAATGCGACTTCTATTCCTTCAGCACTAATGTTTGCTGCTCAAAATGAACAGGACTTTCTCTGTCGTGTTTTTGGCGACTGTCTGGTTGGTGATAAGTTAGACAACGAAGTTAAGGATATGATTGGAACAAAAGGTTCTGTAGACTCAAAACTATTTACATATCTACGTTACAATGCTGATTTATCTCGTGAGGGTTTGAACGATCTGAAATTGAATCATATTAGACCTGAAGATGTTCAACCTATGGATTCTGTACAGCATATTTCGCAGCTTCAGGAAGTTGGACAGGCGATCGCTGAACAGAGAGTAAAAAAAGAACACTTCCAAAATTTTCTCTCTTAAAAATTTGCTCAATCTGAATCAAATTGAAAAGAGGATAAAACTTCTACAACAATATCTTTCTCAAAGTCATTCTGGACAAGAAAGTTAAACTGCTCAGTGGCAGATCGTAAATCCTCAATTGGTGCGTCCATTTCTTTGGCATATTGAAGCGATGCAATCGCTAATTTTTGCTCGCGATCAGCAATAGCAGCTTCACTCAAACACAAGTATGTCCAATAATCGGCTTTACCAGCACTGATTAATTCCTCACACTCAGATCGTAAAGCACTGTACCATTTTTTGGCTTCAGGTACATTTTTTAATGCTGCATACATTCCGCCAAGATTTACCAAAGGATATAGTTTTTTTGGTTCTAGTTCGTGAGCTTGTAGATAATGTTCTAGAGCCTCTTGATGTAAATTTCTTCGCTTAAGCAGACCACCAATCATGCCATGAAGTTCTACATCTGAATTGTTGATTTCAAGTGCTTTTTTCATGTACTTCTCTGCTTCAGGGTAGTAGTTTTCACCTTTTTTCCGATAAGCAAAACCAAGTTCCCGTAAAATCTCAGAATCAGTTGGATTCAGCTTCAGAGCCTGTTTAAACACATCGATAGCTTCAGTAGATCACAAAGTCAGCTTGAGACAAGCGATCGCCACCAAAATTCATAAGTTTAAATTATGTAGCAGGAGAAGGGAGAGGTAAAATATCATTGATGGGAATATAAACATCTTTTACTGTGCC
>NETF01000069.1 GCA_002172675.1 unicellular cyanobacterium SU3 | reverse complement strand
AATCAAATAGATTGGTTTTAGCCAGTATTTTTAAATACTAACTGGCTGAAATTGCTATGTTTGTTTTTCTTAAGATGCTCCTTTGTTTTTTAGGAATTTATTGCTTTTGCTTACATCGAACTCAGGTTGTTAGTTCCTCTACCAGCAACAAAGCATCGCCAATATTTCCTGCGAGTAACATCGTTTTTAACTCAAATAACTCTTCCATTTGATAATTTCTCCTCAATTATTTAACGAATAAATTAAAATCAGGTAATACATTTTCTGCTGATAAAGATACAGGTAAACTTAACACTTCTACTGATTGATTCAGACGATAAATTTCTACAGTATTATCTTGCGGATTAATTAACCATCCTAATCTTAAACCAGCATCTAAATACTCTTGCATCTTCTCTTGTAACAGTTTTAATCTATCACTAGGAGAACGTAATTCAATGACAAAATCAGGACATATAGGGGGAAATTTGCGTTTTTGTTCAGAGGTTAAACTTTCCCATCTTTCTTTTTTTATCCAAGCAACATCAGGGGAACGATTTCCCCCATTGGGTAAGTTAAAAATAGTGGATGAACTAAAGACAAATCCTAATTGAGTTTGACGATTCCAAATACTTACATCAGTGATTAAACTAGCTTCTTGATTTCCACTTTCTCCCCCGACGAGTGACATAATAATTAATTCTTCATTGCGACTTAATTCTAAGGGTAAATCTGGATTAATTTGACAGAGTTGATAGAAATCTTCTGATGTCAATTTAATTAACGGTTGTAAATCTAATTTAGTGGTCATAGCCTTAAAGTCTATTTTTACAATTAAATAAGTTTAATTACTTAGTTTTATTTCAATAATATCTTATATTACTCAATAGTGATATAGTTAAAAATATCTTCAAATCATCAACCCTCATTTTCATATTATGGCTGATAAAGTTAAACCTGACTGGACAGGTGATGATATTCTCTCGCGCTTTGTCAATGTAATGATTAAAACAAAGCCTATTTATCGCCTCATGACTCACCAAGCGAGACAAGTTATAATCAAAACAGCAGAAAAAAACGGCATTTCTTGGGAAGCAAACTGTCAAACCTTAGAAAAATCTCCCGCTAAAAGCTTACTGGGACAAATTACTAACCCTGATATCGTTTATCCTGACTATTATCTGGTTCCTTTCCATGCTTACGAAGAAGGTAATTTATGCTGGAAAGCTGCTTTTGAGGCTATTCCTGCTACCCAGTCGTTAGGACTTCGAGTGTGGAAAAATGAAGATTTAACCTGGCAAGAAGCACAAAAACGACTTCGATCTAGTTTTCATGCTGTTTTAGAACCCTACAGTCCTCCTCAAGTTAAGGATATCCTTGATATTGGTTGTTCTGTGGGTGTTTCGACAAAAGCATTACATCGTTACTATAGCCAACGGCAAAATACACCTATTAACACCATCGGATTAGATTTATCTCCCTATATGTTAGCAGTGGCTAAAGTCACCGATGAACAGCAAGAAATTAGTCAATGGGTGCATGGTTTAGCTGAAAAGACGGATTTTTCGGATAATTCCTTTGATGTGGTTACTATTCAGTTTGTTCTCCATGAATTACCCCGTCAGGCTGCGATCGCTATTTTTCAAGAAGCGTTACGTATTTTACGTCCTGGGGGTGTTCTTGGTATCGTTGATAATAACCCAAGATCAGAAGTGATTCAAAACTTACCACCAGTCTTATTCACTTTGATGAAAAGTACCGAACCTCATAGTGATGATTATTATACTTTTAATGTAGAAGAAGCGTTAAAAGAATTAGGATTTGATTATAAAACGACATTTCCTAGTGATCATCGTCATCGGACAATTGTTGCGACAAAACCATTGTAATTAGTCATTAATTATAAATAATGATTGTATGGGTCAACGATGGTTGACTCTTTTTGTTTTAAAAATCAACTTTATGATAAATATCATCAAACTGCAAAGATATATTTTCTAATTGTATTGTTATGGTTTCATCTTCTTCATAAAATTCTTGAAATAGCCATGTTTTAGGGTCAGTTTTCGTGAATTTTTCTTCTTGTTTTAAGTAGTCTTCGATTGATAAATGTTTAGAGATAGTTGTTTGCATAAGGCTAACATAGCTGAGGGTTCAATTATTTTATATCAGTTCTCAGAAACAGCTAGAGAGATTACTTCGGGGTATTTTCAATAAAAATCAAAGCTTACTGTTTATATTACCCCTCGTAATGACCATTTAAGTGTGCAGTTACTTTTAAGAATTGGTATTATTTTATTTTATTTTACTTCAATAAACAAAAAGGAGACAGTAAACTACCATCTCCCTTTATTACATTACTTAGTTTAAGGTTACAAACCAATTTGTTGAATTAAATCTTGAACCACCGTTAAATTAACAGTATCCCGAATAATGATAAAGATACCTAAACTGAGGAGTAACACTAAACCCGTTTGCATGATACCTTCTTGAAGTTTTAGGGGTAAGGGTTTACCAAATAACCCTTCGATTAATAAAAAGACTAATTGTCCCCCGTCTAAAGCAGGTAAAGGAAGGGTATTAATAATGGCTAAATTGATGCTAATTAATGCACCAAATTGAAACAAATTACCTAGATTACTTTCAGCAATACTGGCTCCATATTCAACGATTTTCACCGGACCTGCAACTTGTTTGGCATTTTCTTGAAAATTACTAACTAATTGCCAAAATCCTTGCAAGGTTAACATGGTGACATTTTGATAAGCTTCCGCGCTGTAACTGAAAGCTTCGAGGATGTTTTGAGAGCGGTTTAATTGTACATTAGGTAATAATGCTACTCCGATTTTTCCTTCTCCCTCTTCATTTGCTTGGGGAATGACAGTTAAATTGACAATCTTATCCTCTCTTTTAACCTTTAAATCCAGGGGTTTCTCAGCAGAATTTTTAACCTTTTCAACAAATATGGTTGTTGCATCAGGGAAGTCTCCCAAGGATTGATTATCCACTGAAAGAATGACATCTCCTGATTCAATACCCGCCACCATGGCTGCCGAATTTGCATCAACTTGAGGAATACTTAAACCTGGTTGTAACTCTTGAATCCCAATGGTAGCGGTTTGTCCCACCAAGAGAAAATAAGCAAAAATAAGATTAGCGATAACCCCGGCACTAATAACAATAGCACGATCAAAAACAGGACGATTACGGAGTAAATCGGGATCATCAGGGGTAATATCGCTATCGGGGTCATCATCAGGAAACCCGACAAATCCCCCCAAAGGAATGGCGCAAAGGGTGTATTCTGTTTCTTTTCCCTGATATCTAGCTAAAACGGGGCCAAAACCGATGGAAAACCGAGTGACATGGATTCCTTGCAATCTAGCTGCTGAAAAATGACCCAACTCATGCACAACAATTAATATGATTAAAACTGCGATCGCGGCCAAAACTGACATAATAAACTAATGGATTATTAAATATTTAACATTAATCTTAGCTTTTGCTAAAAAAAGCAGTGAAAATTATAGTTAACCTTCACTGCCGTGAGCTTTAGATGAATTGAAAGCACAATAAGCTAATTTAAACACTTATTGTTTCTAATCATCATAAACTCGACATTCAACTGCATCGGGATTATCATCGCAATATTGTTCAAAGTTACTTTTTGGGGTTTGTTTCTGACGTTGATGAGAAGCTTCTGCTTGAAGTTCCTCTACTGCATCCCAAGCTGCTGCACAATTTCCAGAATCACTACCGTCAGTGCTACAGACGTTTTTTGCGTTTTCTCTTTCCTGTTGGATTTGATCGTCAATGTTGCTCATAATTGCTAATCTCTTAAACACTCCTATTGATTATAGTTGTTGAATAACCCTATCGCATAGACGAATGGGGATTTCTTATGTAATCTAGCATTTGATGTTGAGCTTCGTTAGGACTTCTGACCTTTTCCGTACTAATTAATAAATAACAAGAAATTATATCAGAAGTATTTTAACTCTGCCTTTAATACTATAGTACAAGTTGAGAAACGGGACAGACTAGGGAGATAATACCCTATAGGGTTGGGATATCCCTAACCATAAGAGAGTTGGTCTTTAGCCTTTTAGAGATAATTGCAGGATAGTTACTAAAATCATGAAAATTCTCTTGTTTTCCTGACTCCTCAGTAGTCAAAATCAGCAATAGATTGAGCTACTGAATTTTAGCTTCTAGGGACTTGAGATACTCTGTATTTACCCTAGATTCCCGAGTTAAGGCAATTTTTCCAGTCCGTGCCACTTCCCGAATACCGAATTTATTTAACATTTGGACAATGGCCACCATTTTTCCTGGGTCTCCCACCACTTCTACGGTTACGGTATCATCAGAAATATCTACAATTCTAGCTCGGAAAACTTGAGCCACTTCTAACACTTCGGCCCGGTTACTCGCAGTGACACTGACTTTAACTAACATCAGTTCTCTTTCTACGCAAGGGGTTTGAGTAATATTGTTAACCTTGAGGACGTTAATCAATTTGTAGAGTTGTTTGGTTAACTGTTCAATCGTATTATCGTCTCCAGGAACAACCATTGTAATGCGAGAAATTCCAGATTGTTCAGCCGGACCCACGGCTAAACTCTCGATATTAAACCCACGACGAGCAAATAAACCAGCAATACGGGTTAAAACGCCGGCTTCATCTTCAACTAAGACAGAAAGGGTATGTTTCATAGTTTTTGAAGTGTTTAAAATCATTGTGAGGATGGTTAAAGGTTGGCCACAGAGAATGGGTTCATTAGCAATTTACCCTGTCTTAATCTTAGAATAATGCGATCGCGTTAGGGATCTGAAAATTTTATAGAAAATCTCTAGATTATCAGTAGTGTTATTTTAAAGTAGATTGATGCTGCGATCAGCCGGTAAAAGGCAACCAACACAGGTAAAATGCTGTTTATTATCCCTTCTTTGCTCCGTTTTTTACTATTATTATTTCTTAGCTTGAGTTTAACCCTTTCTTGGTCTATTCTTCCTCTGAATAGAATTATTGCTGCATCCCCTCCGTTAGTACAAGAACAACAAGGCCGAGAATGGTATCAACAAGGAGAGATTAACCAAGCGATCGCAACTTGGTTAAATATTGTACAAGATTATCAAAAACAAGGAGATATCCTTAGTCAAGGTAGAGTCTTAAGTTATCTTGCGTTAGCTTATAGTCAACTGGGACAATGGCAACAAGCAAACCGTTCTATTAATAATAGTTTAGAGTTATTACAATCCCAATCACAAGATAATCAAACCCTCCCTATTCTAGCTGAAGCATTAAATATTCAAGGAACATTATTATTAGCAAAAGGTGATCCTTTGTCCGCTTTATCCAGTTGGGAAAAAGCGACAGAAACTTATAAAAAGGGTAAAGATCATTCTGGCATTCTACGCACAAACATCAATCAAGCTAGAGCGTTACAAGCATTAGGATTATATACACAAGCTTGTCAAAAATTAGCTAATCAGTTAATCAATAATCCTTTGAAATGTTATGAGTTAACTATTGATAATATAACGCCTCAATTGCCTGAAAGTTTAACCCTTTTAGAACAAGCCGGATGGTTAAGTTTATCGCAAATTCTACGCCAGCAGGGTAATTTAGACAGTTCACAATTCATACTCAATAATATTTTATCTCAAGTCTCTTCTTCTGAAGTCAAAGCGTCTATTCTATATAATTTAGGACAAAATCTCGAATTACAAAATGACATTGAAGAAGCCAAACAAAATTATCAACAGTCTATATTAATTTCCACTAACTTAGAAAGTAAATTAAAGAGTCAATTAGCTCAATTGAATTTATTAATTACTCAACAATCATGGACAGACGCACAGCAATTATTAATTAATCTAGAAAATAATTTATTACAACTACCTTTAAATCAAACTAAAGTCGATAGTCAAATTTACTTAGCTAATCTTTTACTAAAATGGAGTAATTTAGCTAACTCCTCTAATTTATTACCTTCGTGGAAAAAAATTCAAACTTTCTTGAAAAATGCTCAACAAGAAGCTGAAATTCTTAATTATGAAAAAGGAATTATTTATGCTATTGGTGATTTAGGAAAATTGTATGAAAAACTTGCTTTTACTCAAACTTGTCAACGTCAAAATACTGTCATAAGTCATTTATTTGATTGTTCTCAAATTTATTACTTTTCTGATATTAATCAAATCAATATAACTAGCCGGGAATTAAATCAAAGAGCCAAACAATTAACAGAACAAGCCTTAATAAAATCTCAAGCCAAACAATTTAATAATATAACTTATCTATTACAATGGCAACTCGGAAGAATTCTTTATCATTTAGAATTTAAAAAAGAAGCTATATCTGCTTATTTAGGAGCCGTTAATACCCTGGAAGCTTTAAGAGATGATTTAGCTAATAATAGAGAGTATAAATTTTCTTTTCAGGAAAAAGTAGAACCCGTTTATCGAGAATTACTGAGTTTATTATTACCAAAAAATAATCAAGAAGTTGTTAGTCAAATAACATTAGAAGAAGCTCGTCAACAAATTGAAGCCTTACAAGCAGCCCAATTAAACGACTTTTTTAATGATATTTGTGTCGAAAGTGAACCAGTAGATATAGCAGAAATTGATCCTAATGCTGCTATTATTTATCCTCTAATTTTAAACGATCGCTTGGCTGTTTTAGTCAGTTTACCTGATCAATCTTTACGAGTTCATATCACTCAAATTTCTCAAGAAGAATTAGAAAAACAAGTCAAACAATTTCGCTACAATATTGTCATACGAAGTCAAAGAGCTTTTTTTGATGATGGTAAAGTTTTATATAAATGGTTAATTGAACCTTTTCTCAATGAACTACAAAAAAACAAAATTGAAACTTTAGTATTCGTACCCGATGGAATATTTAGAAATGCACCGATGAGTGCTTTATATGATGGTCAAAAATATCTAATTGAAAATTATCAAGTTGCTTTAAGTCCTGGACTCAGTTTATTATCACCAAAACCTTTACAAAATCAAGGATTAAATACACTTTTTGGGGGACTAACAGAAACATTTGAACAAGAAGGATTAGTCCCTTTATTTTATGTTAAACAAGAATTAAACGCAATTCAAAAACAAGTTCCTACTACAGATTTACTGAATGAAAAATTCACCTTAGAAAATTTAGAAAATATTTTAGATAATCAATCATTTCCCATTGTTCATTTTGCCACACATGGTCAATTTAGTTCTCAATATAAACAAACTTATATCGTTGCTTGGGATAGTTATATTAATGTGTTAGAATTAGAAAAATTATTGAAAGAAAATGATCCGAGAGGCAACAAACCTATTGAATTATTAATCTTAAGTGCTTGTGAAACAGCATCAGGGGATAGTCGCGCTGCGTTAGGTTTAGCAGGATTTGCAGTGCGTGCAGGTGCAAGAAGTACCTTAGCTACATTATGGTCAGTCAATGACCAAGCTACTGCGGAAATTATGGAACAATTTTATCAACAATTATCTACCAATAAATTATCAAAAGCAGAGGCTTTAAGACAAGCACAATTATCAATGTTAAAAAATCGTTGGTATAAACATCCTTTTTATTGGTCAGCTTATACCTTAGTAGGGAATTGGCTATAAATAATTGATAATTAATAATTAATGAGTTATTTTTGAACTATTTTATATAAAACGTGCTTTTCTAAAGAGTGTCCTTTTGATAATAGTGGATGATTAAATTCACTAATGTATTTCATACCAATCCGTTCCATAACCTGACGAGAACGGAAATTTTTCGGTACAGTGAATGAGACAATTTCGGCTAAACTTAGTTTATTAAATCCATAATTAAGAGATGCTTTTGCTCCTTCTGTAGCATAACCTTTTCCCCAATAATCGTAAGCTAAACGCCAACCAATTTCAACACAAGGGGTAAAGAAAGTATCAAATTTAGGAATAGATAAGCCAATAAATCCAATAAAGTTTTGATTTTCAATTAATTCTACGGCAAATAGTCCATACTGATGATCATGAAAATGAGTTTTGATACGTTCAACAAAATTATCACTTTCTTCTTTTGATAATAGTTTTGGCATAAATTCCATTACTCTAGGATCAGAATTAAGCTTAAAGAATGGTTCTTTATCTTCTTCTTTCCATTCCCTTAGTTTTAATCTTGGTGTTAAAATTTCTATCATATTTTAAAATTAAATTACTTTTTATTTATCAAACAATCAATAATTTTCTAATTTCTATAGCTATTTCAGGAAAAGCAAGAGGATAAATTATTACCTTAGTCAGTTCACTACAGTTCTGATATTGAACCCCTTTAAGTTGATTCAATACCCAGAGTTTTTTATGAGGTAAATCGATAACCCAATATTCACGGATACCATTACGAGCGTAAGTAATTTTTTTTTCTTCTAAATCTCTTTTTAAAGTTCGATTAGATACCTCAATTAACCAATAAATATTTTGAGGATAAGGATGGTGGGTTAAATAGTTAGTATAAGGAGAAGTAACGATCGCAATATCAGGTTCAGGTTCCGAGTTATCAAGTGTAATGGGATGAGCTTCCCTAATAATAGCTTTCCCTCGCAACAAGTTTCTGAGATATTCTGCTACTGAATAATTAGTAGAGGTATGTAATGGTTCTTCTGGACTCATTTCGATGATTTCTCCTTCTAACAATTCTACAGGTTTACCTTCTAATAATCCTGTATCAATCATCTGGTGATATTCAGTTACTGACCATTTATAAAGTGATTTCATGATGATTAAACTCAAAAATACAACAAGTATTTTTAATTTTTATTATAATTTTCCTAGGCTTCTGGTTCTATTCCTAATGCTCTTAATTGGGCAGCTAATTGATCAGCCCGTTGCTGTTGCTGATTAGCCCGTTGTTGTGCTTGTTCAGCCTGTTTTCGTTGTTCTTGAGCAAATCTCATTTGTTGTTGTGCATCTTCTTCGGGGGTGGGAACCCGTTGACCTTCTAGGGTAAAATATCGCAGTTGTTGTTGATCAATTCCTAAGTATAATCCTAAGCTTTCACTCCACAACCAACCCGACTCATTGGGGTTAATTACTTCATACTTCCCTTGAACTAAATGAAACCCTGAAAATTCTAACGTATCGGGTGAAAACCAAAAATATTCTGGGGTACGAAAGCGATTTTGATAAAGGTCTTTTTTTAGGGTTTTATCGACGTTTTCAGTCGATTCTGAAAGTAACTCAATAATTAAATCAGGATATTTCCCCCCTTCTTCCCAAGTTACCCAGGATTTTCTGGGACGTTTTTCTGTTTGTTTAACTAAGAAAAAATCAGGCCCACGAAAGTCTTTATTTTTTAGTTGTTGACGATTAAAATAAATAGTGAGATTAGCCCCGATAAAAAAATCATTTTTATCACGCCAAAGCCATTCTAAACAGGAAACTAATAAGGCTAATTGAAAATAATGTAAACTACTTTCCATTTCCGGTTCATCACTTTCAACTTGAGTTGCATCAGGCATTAACTCTGCTAATTGTTCGGCAGTTAAGGACATAATATGAAATCTCTTTGAATACTATACTTTATAGTAGGGTAAGCAGAGGAGGCAGGGAAAGAGGGATTTGCAGTCATGATTTTAATGATGATTCAGACGAAGTTATTCTTTTAATTTATTTACTTTTTCTAAAATACGCATTCGTAGTTCATCTGATAAGCTATCAATCTGTTTTTGAACAGATTTGGAAATAATAATAGTATAGCTCATGATGATTGTTCTGAATTCTTAGCAAGATATTCATCTAATGTTAAGTAATCACCTGCTTTGTATTAAAGACGAATAGCTTCTATTTATTTATATTTTATTTTACCTGAGAGATTATGGTAGTTTCTTGTGATTCTTCGGAAACTGCTCACTAAGATTGGTTTGTAAGAATCATTAAAGATGTAAGAGTTATCTTAGTACGGGACAAAAAAATGAGAGAGGGGTTGCAAAGATAGACACAGAGAGGGTTTGATAGAAAGTTACCCTAACTAACGAACAAACCCTATGAATGAGATTACCTTACTGCGTAAGAGATTAAA
>NETF01000068.1 GCA_002172675.1 unicellular cyanobacterium SU3 | reverse complement strand
TGGCACAGTAAAAGATGTTTATATTCCCATCAATGATATTTTACCTCTCCCTTCTCCTGCTACATAATTTAAACTTATGAATTTTGGTGGCGATCGCTTGTCTCAAGCTGACTTTGTGATCTACTGAGTTTAGTTCAAGCTTTACAAAAAAGTAGAGAAGCTAATCACTCAGAAGTTAGTCGCTGGTTATTACATAAATTTCAATCTAATTAGAATTATGAATTATTTAGTTGCAATGATCCACAAAAGCAACTTTTATGATATACTAGATCATAATGGATAATAGTGCCTTTTTTATTTTTAAGAGGTTATGTTTTTATTATGAAGCTTAATTTCCTATTCTTACACAAACTTTTTACAAAAGCAAGTCTTTTTTAGAAAAAAATCACTCTCGTAGGGAAGATAAATCCATCAAAAATTATCTTAATGTTTTAATCAGATTCTTAGTATCCTTTAATGAGATAATAGTTAAGTATGAATTAATTTTGATAGTTTAATTCACTTTTTTTCCTAATCTTATGACTAAGTTTTCTCCTGAAAGTGCAGCCGTTCAACAACTTTACAATACCTATCCTTTTCCCCCCGAACCTCTATTAAACGAACCCCCACCAGGATATAATTGGCGATGGAATTGGATCGCAGCTTATAACTTTTGTACAGGAAGAAAACCAGAAACAGAAAACATCCGAATTTTAGACGCAGGATGTGGAACAGGAGTAGGAACAGAATACTTAATTTTACTCAATCCTCACGCAGAAATTGTCGGAGTTGATATTAGTGAAAAAGCCCTAGAAATAGCACAAAAACGCATTCAACAGTCTGGGGTTGCAGGTAAACATAAATATCCTATTTCTTTTCATCATTTGCCCTTAGAAGAAGCTGACAAAATAGAAGGAGAATTTAACTTAATTAACTGTGTAGGAGTATTACATCATTTACCCGATCCCATCGCAGGAATTAAAGCATTATCTAAAAAATTAGCCCCTGGTGGAATCTTTCATATTTTTGTCTATGCAGAGTTAGGCAGATGGGAAATACAACTAATGCAAAAAGCCATTTCTTTGCTACAAACTGAAACCAAAGGGGACTATAAAGACGGGGTTTTTGTCGGTCGGAAACTGTTTGAAGTATTACCAGAAAATAATCGACTTGTCAAGCGAGAAAAAGAAAGATGGTCATTAGAAAATCATCGAGACGAATCCTTTGCCGATATGTATGTTCATCCTCAAGAAACGGATTATAACATTGACACTTTGTTTGAATTAATTGAAGCATCGGGACTCGAATTTATTGGCTTTTCTAACCCCCAATATTGGCAGTTAGAACGGTTAATCGGAGAATCAGAAGAATTGATAAAACGGGGAGAACAATTAAGCGATCGCCAACGATATCGATTAATAGAATTACTCGATCCAGAGAATATAACCCATTACGAATTTTTCTTAGGAAAACTTCCTATCAATAAAATAGATTGGTCAGAGGATGAAACCTTATTATCTGCTATTCCTGAAACTCATCCTTGTTTACATGGTTGGCCGAGTCAAAGTTTATTAAACTATGATTATCAACCCATTAAGTTAAGTGATGCTGAATATAAATTTATGCAAAATTGTGATGAAAATTTAACCGTTAAAGACATTTTAGCCAAAGTTTCTGTTGATTTAGAAATTGTGCGACCGCTACAAGAAAGACAGTTAATTATTTTAACCCCAAATCCCTAATCAAGTGGATACTTTTTCAAGCAATAATGAATTATTAATTATTCATTCTTCCCATAATCCTTTAACTACAGCACTAGGCATTTTGGTGTTTGACATTGACAAGTCCTGAAACTCTTTTCTGGCCTACTTTGGATTTTTAACTTTTGACTTTTGACTTTCGCGTAGCGGTATACTTCCCATTTGTCCCCCTCAGTCCTAAACTTTAGTGGAGAGGTGTAACAGGCAATCGCGAGGTTCTCTTGTGAAGAAAGTTTTAGCAATCATACTCGGCGGAGGCGCAGGTACGCGCTTATATCCCTTAACCAAGTTACGGGCAAAACCCGCCGTTCCCCTTGCAGGGAAATACCGTTTAATTGATATTCCCGTTAGTAATTGTATCAACGCAGAAATACTCAAAATCTACGTTCTAACTCAATTTAACTCTGCTTCTTTGAATCGACATCTAACCCGCACCTATAATTTTACAGGCTTTCACGATGGCTTTGTAGAAGTTTTAGCAGCGCAACAGACAACGGAAAACCCCAGTTGGTTCCAAGGAACAGCCGATGCTGTGCGTCAGTATGGTTGGTTATTTGATGAATGGGATGTAGATGAATATTTGATATTGTCTGGTGATCATCTCTATCGTATGGACTATAGTGATTTTGTAAAGCGACATCGAGAAACCGGTGCCGATATTACCCTATCAGTGGTTCCTATTGATGAAAAACGAGCATCTAGCTTCGGGTTAATGAAAATTAATGACAATGGTCGCATTGTCGACTTTGCTGAAAAACCCAAAGGTGAAGAATTAAAGCAAATGCAGGTCGATACCTCCATTTTAGGCTTAAACCCAGAACAGGCAAAAGAACAACCTTATATTGCGTCTATGGGAATTTACGTCTTCAATAAAAAGGCGTTAAATGATTTGCTTAAAAATAATCCCGAACAAACAGATTTCGGGAAAGAGATTATCCCTGGTGCAGCTAAAGACTATAATCTTCAAGCTTATCTATTTAAAGGGTACTGGGAAGATATTGGAACCATCGAAGCATTTTATGAGGCTAATTTGGCTCTTAATCGCCAGCCAAAGCCCCGTTTTAGCTTTTATAACGAAAAGGCTGCCATTTACACCCGTGCGCGTAATTTACCCCCTACCAAAGTCCTCAATTGCAACATTACCGAATCCATGATTAGTGAAGGGTGTATGATCAAAGATTGTCGCATCCATAACTCGGTTTTAGGGATTCGTAGTCGAATTGAAATGGATTGTACTGTGGAAGATTCCTTGCTAATGGGGGCTGATTTTTACGAATCTCCTGAAATTCGTCAATCTTTATTAGATGAAGGGAAAATTCCCGTAGGTATCGGTAAAGGTAGCACCGTCAGACGAGCAATTGTCGATAAAAATGCTCGTATCGGTCAGAATGTCACCATTGTTAACAAAGAAAACATAGAAGAGTCTAATCGTGAAGATGAAGGGTTCTATATTCGCAATGGGATTGTTGTGGTTATCAAAAATGCTGTTATTCCAGATGGAACAGTGATTTAAGCAAGATTAAAGAGGCGAAATTTCGCCTCTTTTTTTTTTCTTGGAAATAATTCTTTTTTTATAGATTACTTATGGATATTCGTCTTTTAGTTCTGGATATTGATGATACTATCGCTGGTAAATCCAATACGGTTAGTGATGAAGTTAAAAAAGCGATTAAATTATTACAAAATCGAGGCATTCGGGTCGCATTAGCAACGGGAAGAATGTATTATTCAGCTAAACGTTTTCATGAGTTAATTGCTTCTAATTTACCCATTGTTGCCTATAATGGTGCTTGGATTCAATGTCCTTTAACAGGAATTCGTCACCATCATTTTCCTGTTGCGTCCGAGATTGCTTCTGAATTATTTGACTATTTTGAACAACCTGACTGGCTAAATCAACTGGAAATTCATTGTTATATTGATGATCGTTTGTATGTACAAGAAATTACCCGAAAAACTGAAATTTATCGTCAAAGATCAGGCATAGAACCAGTGGTAGTTAAAGATTTACGTTCTATCTTAGAGCAAGAAACAACTAAAATTTTGGCGATTGGAGAACCTGAATATATTGGAAAATTATTATCCAGTTTACAGCAGATTTATCCCCGTGAAAAACTTTATCTAACTCAGTCTACGCCTGTTTATTTTGAAGCGACTCACCCTCAAGCAAGTAAAGGGTTTGGGGTACGTTTTTTGGCAGAAGAATTATTAGAAATAAAATCTGATCAAGTTATGGCGATCGGCGATAATTTTAATGATTTAGAAATGTTACAATACGCAGGACTGGGGATTGCCATGGGAAATGCACCAGAAGCAGTCAAACAAGTCAGTCAATGGGTTGCACCTGATGTAGAAAATGACGGAGTTGCTTTAGCCATTAAAAAGTTTTTGTTGAATTAATGAAAAAGGGAAGCAACCTCTACCAATGAACATATCTTCCCTATAGGTAACTATAGCAGATGTACCCACAAAACACAAGTATGATTCAGGTAAATTCTCGGACTCTCTACAACGGGGATTAGTTATCGGTTATGAATTTTTAAGTTACTATTTTTTGCTAATTCATACAAAAATATTGATTGCTACCTCTTTCCCTAAATGATTAATGAATTTTAATGATAATTAAAGATGAAATAGCAAGTATTTTTATACTATATACTATTTGATTTGTTTTGAATTGAAGACCTCCTATCTAAAAGAAGGCAAATGTCAACATTTTGTTAAAAAAATATTTTTATATATTACTTTTTGTGAATAAAGAGCAAAAAAACTTGACTTTATGCCTCTTTCTATTGTTGCCATAACCAAGTATCCATGAAGAATAAGCCTAATTTTAATTATTGTTAAGCTGGCTCAACAGAAAAGAGGTCTAAGACTTATCATCTATTACTGATGCTTCGCCTGAAACCTAATCAAAGCGAGCATATTAAATGCAATCACAAGAGAAGCAAAATATCCTATTTTTGCTAATCTTCTATTACACTGTCCTCAATAGGAAAACCCTAAAGTTTATTGTCGAGAGAGGAGAACCCTCATGGCAGACGTTACTGAGGCAAAGGCTAAGGTAACAGTCGATAAAGATCCAGTACCTACCTCATTCGAGAAGTGGGGAAAACCTGGACACTTCGACCGTACCTTGGCTAGAGGACCCAAAACCACCACCTGGATTTGGAATCTTCACGCCGACGCACACGATTTTGATAGTCAAACGAGTGACTTAGAAGATGTTTCGCGAAAAATCTTTAGCGCGCACTTCGGTCATTTAGCCGTTATTTTTGTCTGGCTGAGCGGCATGTATTTTCATGGCGCGAAATTTTCTAATTATGAAGCTTGGTTAACCGATCCAACCGCCATTAAACCGAGCGCCCAAGTTGTTTGGCCCATTGTGGGTCAAGGGATTTTAAATGGCGACGTGGGGGGCGGTTTCCATGGAATTCAGATCACCTCTGGTCTGTTTTACCTGTGGAGAGCTTCAGGCTTTACCAATAGCTACCAACTATACTGCACCGCCATCGGTGGGTTAGTTATGGCTGGTCTGATGCTGTTTGCTGGCTGGTTCCATTACCACAAAAGAGCACCTAAGCTAGAGTGGTTTCAAAATGTGGAATCGATGATGAACCATCACTTAGCAGGATTACTAGGATTAGGCTCTCTCTCTTGGGCTGGCCACCAAATCCACGTTTCTTTGCCAGTGAACAAACTGTTGGATGCTGGAGTCGCTCCTGGGGATATTCCTCTGCCCCATGAATTTATACTCGATTCGAGTAAGATGGCCGAGTTGTATCCAAGTTTTGCCCAAGGGCTAACCCCCTTCTTCACCTTAAACTGGGGAGTTTATTCAGACTTCTTGACCTTTAAAGGTGGATTAAACCCCGTAACTGGCGGTTTGTGGCTCTCTGATACAGCCCACCATCACTTGGCGATCGCAGTTCTCTTTATCATTGCTGGTCATATGTACCGTACCAACTGGGGTATTGGTCACAGCATGAAAGAAATTCTGGAGGCTCACAAAGGTCCGTTCACAGGAGAAGGTCATAAAGGACTCTATGAAATCCTGACCACTTCTTGGCACGCCCAATTAGCCATTAACCTGGCATTATTAGGATCATTAAGCATCATTGTGGCTCACCATATGTATGCGATGCCCCCCTATCCCTACCAGGCCATTGACTACGGAACCCAGTTATCCCTATTTACTCACCACGTTTGGATCGGCGGTTTCTTAATTGTCGGTGCTGGTGCCCATGGAGCTATCTTCATGGTTCGGGATTACGATCCGGCTAAGAACGTCAATAACCTGTTAGACCGAATGTTGCGTCATCGGGATGCGATCATTTCTCATCTCAACTGGGTATGTATTTTCCTTGGCTTCCATAGCTTCGGACTCTACGTCCACAATGACACCATGCGGGCTTTTGGTCGTCCTCAGGATATGTTCTCGGATACAGGCATCCAACTCCAACCTATCTTTGCTCAGTGGATTCAAAATATTCATACCTTAGCCCCCGGTGCTACCGCGCCCAACGCCATTTCAACGGCTAGTTATGCCTTTGGTGGTGAAACTGTAGGAGTGGCTGGCAAAGTGGCCATGATGCCCATTACCTTGGGAACGGCTGATTTCATGGTTCACCATATCCATGCTTTCACCATCCATGTAACTGTCCTTATTCTTCTCAAAGGTGTTCTGTTCGCTCGTAGCTCTCGTCTTATCCCTGATAAGGGTGAACTCGGCTTCCGTTTCCCTTGTGATGGACCTGGACGGGGTGGTACTTGTCAAGTTTCTGGTTGGGATCATGTATTCCTCGGATTATTTTGGATGTACAACTCCTTATCTATTGTGATTTTCCACTTCAGTTGGAAAATGCAGTCTGATGTCTGGGGAAGCGTGTCTCCGGATGGAGCAGTGTCTCACATCACAGGAGGAAACTTTGCCCAAAGCGCCATTACTATCAATGGTTGGCTTCGAGACTTTCTCTGGGCCCAATCTGCTAATGTAATTAACTCCTACGGTTCTGCTTTATCAGCCTATGGAATTATGTTCTTAGCAGGCCACTTCATCTTCGCCTTTAGTTTAATGTTCCTCTTCAGTGGACGAGGCTACTGGCAAGAACTCATTGAGTCTATTGTTTGGGCTCACAACAAATTAAGAGTGGCACCTGCGATTCAACCCCGTGCATTGAGTATTATTCAAGGTCGGGCAGTGGGTGTTGCTCACTACCTGTTAGGAGGAATTGTCACCACTTGGGCATTCTTCCTGGCAAGAAGCCTATCAATTGGCTAATCTAGGATAAAAGGACACTGAAGCAATACTTGACTTCTGTCCTTTATCCTCTGTGTTTAAGATAGAAACGGACTTTAAAAACCGTTTTTCCCCTCTGTAGTCCCATGGCTACAAGGATTAATGACATCAGGAAATGAGCATCAGCCTCATTGTTTTAGAGAGGAGAATTTCCTAAAAAGCTATGGCAACTAAATTTCCAAAATTTAGCCAGGATCTCGCTCAAGATCCCACTACCCGTCGGATCTGGTATGGGATTGCCACGGCCCACGATTTTGAAACCCATGATGGAATGACTGAGGAAAATCTATATCAAAAGATTTTTGCCTCCCACTTTGGTCATATCGCCATCATCTTCTTGTGGACCTCCGGCACCCTCTTCCACGTAGCCTGGCAAGGTAACTTCGAGCAGTGGATTACCGATCCCCTCAACATTCGTCCTATCGCCCACGCGATTTGGGACCCTCAATTCGGTCAAGGCGCAGTTGATGCCTTTACCCAAGCAGGTGCTTCTTCCCCTGTGAACATCGCTTATTCTGGGGTGTACCACTGGTTCTATACCATCGGCATGAGAACAAATGGTGATCTCTATCAAGGGTCTATTTTCCTCTTGATTTTGTCCTCCCTGTTCTTATTCGCTGGTTGGTTGCACCTACAACCTAAGTTCCGTCCTAATTTAGCTTGGTTTAAAAATGCTGAGTCTCGCTTAAACCACCACTTAGCTGGTTTATTTGGGGTTAGCTCCTTGGCTTGGACTGGACACTTAGTTCACGTTGCAATTCCCGAATCTCGCGGACAGCACGTCGGTTGGGATAACTTCTTGTCTACACCCCCTCACCCGGCTGGGTTGTTACCCTTCTTCACCGGTAACTGGGGCGTGTACGCAGAAAACCCCGACACCGCTAGTCATGTCTTCGGAACTGCAGACGGTGCAGGAACTGCAATTTTGACCTTCTTAGGTGGTTTCCATCCCCAAACCGAGTCCTTATGGCTGACGGATATGGCCCATCACCACTTGGC
Source organism: unicellular cyanobacterium SU3 (assembly GCA_002172675.1). GTDB lineage: Bacteria > Cyanobacteriota > Cyanobacteriia > Cyanobacteriales > Microcystaceae > Crocosphaera. The sequence continues at coordinate 2,189 of NETF01000068.1, read as the reverse complement.
GATCGCGGTAATATTCATCATCGCTGGTCATATGTACCGTACCAACTGGGGTATTGGTCACAGCATGAGACAAATCCTCAACGCCCACAAACCCCCCAGTGGCAAGTTGGGTGAAGGTCATCGCAATATGTATGACACCGTTAATAATTCCCTCCACTTCCAACTCGGTTTAGCGTTGGCTTGTTTAGGGGTTATTACCTCCTTGGTGGCACAGCATATGTATTCCTTACCGCCTTACGCTTTCATTGCTAAGGACTACACCACCCAAGCAGCCCTTTACACCCATCACCAGTATATTGCTGGCTTCTTGATGGTTGGTGCGTTTGCTCACGGTGCTATCTTCTTCGTTCGTGACTACGATCCCGAAGCGAATAAAGATAACGTTTTAGCGCGGATGCTAGAACACAAAGAGGCCATTATTTCCCACTTAAGTTGGGTGTCTCTATTCCTCGGTTTCCACACCCTAGGGTTATACGTTCATAACGACGTTGTGGTTGCTTTTGGAACCCCTGAAAAGCAAATCTTAATTGAGCCTGTATTTGCTCAATGGATTCAAGCTGCTCACGGTAAAGCGTTATACGGATTTGATGTACTTTTATCTAATCCTGATAGTCTTGCTTCTACCGCTTATCCTAACTACGCTAACGTTTGGTTACCTGGCTGGTTAGATGCTATCAACAGTGGCACTAACTCCCTGTTCTTAACCATTGGCCCTGGTGACTTCTTAGTTCACCATGCGATCGCCCTTGGTTTACACACCACTACCTTAATCTTAGTTAAGGGTGCTTTAGATGCACGGGGATCTAAGTTAATGCCCGATAAGAAAGACTTCGGTTACTCCTTCCCTTGTGATGGTCCTGGCCGCGGTGGTACTTGTGACATCTCTGCTTGGGATGCTTTCTACCTTGCGATGTTCTGGATGTTAAACACCTTGGGCTGGTTGACTTTCTACTGGCATTGGAAGCATTTAGGGGTTTGGACTGGCAACGTTGCTCAGTTCAACGAAAACTCCACCTACCTCATGGGCTGGTTCCGTGACTATCTCTGGGCAAACTCTGCTCAGTTGATCAACGGCTATAACCCCTACGGTGTTAATAACCTCTCTGTCTGGGCTTGGATGTTCTTGTTTGGACACTTAGTTTGGGCAACTGGGTTTATGTTCCTCATCTCTTGGCGTGGATATTGGCAAGAGTTGATTGAAACCATCGTTTGGGCGCACGAACGTACCCCCTTAGCGAACTTAGTTCGTTGGAAAGATAAGCCTGTGGCTCTTTCTATCGTTCAAGCTCGTTTAGTTGGTTTAGCTCACTTTACGGTGGGTTATGTGCTGACGTACGCAGCGTTCCTCATTGCTTCTACGGCAGGTAAGTTTGGTTAACCAACTTCCGAATTAGCATAAGATAATCCATAAATCCCCTGCCTTTTGGTGGGGGATTTTAATTAATAGTCGTTTTTGAGTGCGATCGCTATTGTCTGTTGGGTTAAAAAACGAAATTTAATGTTGTACGAACTGAGTTATCTTTTCAGTTAAACAGATTATCTGTCCAGCAAGGTTTCATCCCTCTTTTATGACTATAGGGTGATAAAATTATTGAAAATAAGAAGCGATCTCGAAGAGATCCGCTTCGCGGTGCGTAAAATGGTGACACCACGAAGAGAAGCCTTGCCAACAGTAAGTTTCATTGATCACTATTGTCAAGCCTACCAAAAGTTGTTCTCTGATGTGAGAAACTATGAAGCATTCAAATTAACACATTTGGGGATGCTATCAGAAATACCGAGAAAGTCGCTACCAAAGATAGCAAGAGCAGTGGGATTAAAAGATAGTCAAGGATTAAATTATTTTCTAAAAGAAGCGCACTGGGATGTAGAAAAAGTAAGAGAAATTAGATTATGGTTGACCAAACTATTGATTGGAGAAAAAGAAATAACCCTTTGTATTGATGAAACAGGAGATGCTAAAAAGCGGTGCGACCCCGCGCCTTCGTAAGGCGCAAGGGAACGCGCACCAAGAGAAGGAAAAAGAACTGATTACGTAGCTAGACAATATATTGGTAACTTAGGGTTTGCTGAATAAAAGCTAAACCCTCATTATTAAAAGGTTACACTTATACTCGATGAGGAAAAAAGATCAGCTAGTGCAGCTAAAAACCGCTAAAATTGGTAGAAAGACCTCGCAGTTGTTAGAC
>NETF01000067.1 GCA_002172675.1 unicellular cyanobacterium SU3 | reverse complement strand
TAGTTGTCAATCTTTCTAAACTGCTGAGGCAGTTTTTGTCGCTTTTTTTGTCCTTATTTACTAATAGCAAAACAAATGAACTAATTAATCAGCTTTTAATTAATTTTGATTATAGTTTAAACCATTTTTCTGTGTTCAAACTTATTGATTTGTCAGAAAATTCTTGGTCAAAAGTGGCATAAATTTTTGAGTAACTTTTTCAGCAAACCCTAATTATTCATTTTATTATACTATATTTCTTGATTTTATTAAATTATGGAGATGTCTAATGATGCGGTCTCTAGTATTAGTATCAGTCCTGATGGCCAAACCTTAGTTTCTGGCAGTTTTGACAAAACCATCAAAGTATGGAATCTCCAAACAGGAGAAATAATCCACACTCTCACTGGACATGATTCCTCAGTCTTTAGTGTTAGTATCAGTCCTGATGGACAAACCTTAGTTTCTGGAAGTTTAGACAAAACCATCAAAGTATGGAATCTCCAAACAGGAAAACAAATTCACACTTTTACTGGACATAATGATGCGGTCTCTAGTATTAGTATCAGTCCTGATGGCCAAACCTTAGTTTCTGGCAGTGGTGATGAGACCGTCAAAGTATGGAATCTCCAAACAGGAGAAATAATCAACACTCTCAAGGGACATAATGATTCGGTTAATAGTGTGAGTTTCAGTCCTGATGGTCAGACCTTGGCCTCTGGGAGTTTGGATAAAACAGTGAAACTGTGGCCAGTTGGTTTTGACTTGTTAATGGAACGTAATTGTGATTGGGTACGCCCTTATTTGCTGCATAATCCTACTGTCAAAGAGGAGGATAAAAGATTATGTGATGGCATTGGTTAGATTTTGATCAGGAAGGAAAATTAGTTGGCATTGATATTGATCTAGCTAGTCAAGTTGTTGACTTAACTTGTTTAGAGACAGAATCATTGCCTATTAATACAGAGAAAACGAGATTACCTAAACAGGAGATTAAATCATGAATGATTTGGAGAGAGAGATTAATCAAGGAAAACAAACTAATCATGAGTCTGACAAAACTTACCAATAGAAGGCTCAAATAATACCTTCACAGTGCCAGTTCCTCCATTCCGATTCTTAGCCACATTAATCTCCATCATTCCCTTGTCAGGACTATCAGAATTATAATACTCATCTCTATACAAAAGTAACCCAATATCCATATCCTGTTCGATATCCCCAGAATCCTTAATATCGCTCATAAAAGGACGTTTGTCATTCTGTCCTTCAACCCCTCGATTAATCTGTGCTAAACAAATAAATGGCACATCAAATTCCTTCGCCATATCCTTAAATGCTCCCGAAAAAGCACCGATTGCTTGCGCTCTATTCCCTGCTGCACGGTCACCTAATTTCTGAATATAGTCCAGTATAACTAACCCTAATTGACCTCGCTCTGAGGCGATTCTACGCAGTGCTGAACGCATCCTAGAAGGGGTCTGCATCCCACTGGGGGTATCATCAATAATTAAGGGATAGTTCCTCAACTGACTTAAACTTTCTGATAAAGCATTATATTCTTGACGATAGATTCTATTCTGAATTAATCTTTGACAATCAATTCCACTTTCCATCGCTAAAAATCTTTTTGTTAATAAAGTTCGTGACATTTCTGCTGAGAAAAACACTACAGGTAATTGTTGTTTAATAAGGATTTGTTGAGCTAAATAACAAGCTAACCAAGTTTTTCCCATAGATGCTCTAGCAGCAATTACGATTAAATCCTGTCTTAATAATCCCCCAATTAAGGTATCTAAATCTAAGATTTCAGTAGGATAACCAGGGTTTTGACCTTTCTCTAATTCCTGAAAAACTTCCTGCAAACATTGATTAATAGATACGGGTTCAAATCGGTCTGTTTGAGTTTTGGTTAATTCATAGATTTTCTGCTCTGAAGATTGAAAGATGTCTTCTAAATCTGTCGTCGTATCATGTCCTAATTCTACCAATTCATAACCAGTTTTTATCAGCAGACGACGGTTATATTTATCCATCACTAATTGTGCATAGCGGTCAATGTTAACAGCAGAAACAGTGGAGTTAATTAATTGAATGAGTTTGTCTTCCCCTCCTATTTTATCAAGTAACTTATGGTCTGATAACCAAGTTCTAATCGTCATTAAATCCGTTGGTTGTTGTTGCTGATGAAGTTCTACTGCTGCTTGATAAATCTGTTGATGAGCTTGAAGAGAGAAAGCGTGAGGATTAAGAATATTTTCAATTCTACTCATAGCATTGGGGTCGAGTAAAATTCCTCCTAAAATGCTTTCTTCTGCTTCAATATTAGTAGGTAATGGTTGATTCATTGTTTTTAAAACTAAAAAATGAGCGAATTTAATGGTTTTTGATTGATTAATGTCAACTTATTAATTAGTTGACTCTCCTAACATAAAACCTAGTTGCTTTAACTCCTCTAGCGAGATTAATTCATCTTGTTCTTCTACTGGTTTGGTAAAGTAATCTACTGTTTTTTCTTGTTGCTGTTTCACTTCATTTTCATTTTTAGTCCAACCATTTTCAATGGCACTTACTAACCAAGCTCCAGGTTTTAAAACTTCCCCTGTTGAATTAGCTTCTTTGAGTGCTTCTATGGCGTTTAATACTATCTGTTCCGATGAAGCTTTAATGAGTTTTTTCAAGGTACTATTGAGCTTAATTTCTAGTGCGTTTAGTTCTAACTTAATGACCTCACTTATCTCTGATCTATTAGTTTTATTGAGGTTGAGCTTGAATTTAATCTCCTCATTTTTCTCTAATTTATGACCTTGATTAATCGGTATCACCTTAGTTTTAGATTGTTGTTTATTATCTTCATTGAGTTCACTTTTTATGACTTCTAATTCAGCTTTTAGTTGTTGAACTTTGTTCTTTAACTGAGAATTTTCTGTTTGAAGACGCGCTATCATATCCTGACTATTTCCTAGTGCATATAGTCTTCCTGTTAATGCTTCATTTTGTTTGGTTAATTCTTTCTTCTCAGCATCTAAAGTTTTAATTCTATTCTTTAGTTGATGAATAATGGTTTGAGATGATTTTTCTGTCCTCAGTTGTGGTTTAACGAGTTTAGCATTTTCTTCCTGCTGTTTTCTTAAGTATTGGATACGCTGTTTAATTTCTGAATATTTATAGAGATAACTAATACTAACTTTCGCTTCTCTAGCAATATTAGCAAAAGAAAGCTTTTGATTAGTTTGTGATAGCTTAACAATCGCTTTTTCGGTTTTATCTAAACAGTCCAATCTGCGCTGTTCTTGAGCTTCATTAAGAGCAGCAATCCGTTTTTCTCGTCCTTTGTTCATGAGTCTTCCTCCAGAGTATTGATAATATTAGTAAGATTGTTGAAGACCTCATCATTAACTTGTATTTGACGCTTCCAGTTATTAGTTTTAGCTACCTCTAAAACCTGTTCTGTTCTGTCTCGATGTTTCTTATGTTGGTCTAAAAACTCTAAAGTTGTCCGAAAATCACTACACTGAAGACAAGCATTCCCTTTAGAACAAGTTAATCTCGCAGGTAAAGCACAGTAACCGTTGGGTAAAACTTCCCCCAAAATTCCTTTTTTAAAAGCATAATTACCTGCATTATCAATATTGGGATTAGTTTCAATTAGTTCACCAGAAATATTAACAATTTTCCCCTCAGACCATGATTCTTTGACTTGTTCTTTTAGGGTTTGGTCATGGATATGTGCATAGCGTAAGGTCATAGCAAAACTATGATGACCTAAGTAGCGTTTAACGTATTCAATACCAACTCCATTATTAATTAATTCTGTTCCTTTAGTATGTCTAAATTGATGAATTTGACTTAAAGGAAAAATATTTCCATCTTCTCCTTTTATTTGTTTACTATTGGCTAACAAATATAAATATCCTCTAAAAATACCTTGTCTAATAATTTTTAGTAGAGGTTCAAAATAATCAAGAGAAAATTGATTAGCTGTTTTGCCAAACTTCTCAAAATAACTTGAGTGATTGGTGGTACAAAATAAATAATTAAATTCTTCACCTAAATGCTCTCTAATATATTCCTGCTGAGTCCGAATTATACCAGCTACTTCTGAACGAATAGGGACAGTATGTTCATCCTTTGATTTGAATCTTTTATATTCAATCCACCATTCTCCTTGAGCATCTTGTCTTAAACAATCAAATTTTAAGGTACACAATTCTGATATTCTCATTCCCACTTCTCTAACAACAATTATCATTCTGACAATCGGTTCTGGAAGGTAGTGTAAATTCTCATCTAATTGTTTAAGAACATCATCAGGAATGTATCTAGGTAATGGTTTATTTCTAACAGGAAAGTCTTGATTAAAGATTAAGGGATGTTTAGGAACATCTACCCAGTTCATCGCTGCACTATATTCAAGCAAGTCTCTTAGTGAGGATAGTCTATGTATTCTGGTAGAAGCTGCTAATTTTTTCTCCTTAAGATAGACTAAATAATCTTCTATGACTTGACGGTTTAATTCATTGGCAAGGATATTAGGATAGTTTTGACTTAAGAATCGGGAAAAATCTTTAATCCCATTTAGTTTATCTCCTATAGTGCTTAGGCAAAGATTGGCACTTCTAACCTTAATGAGTCTTTTGCAAGCTTCTTTTAACCAATCTTGATGGATGGGACTAAAATTAGCTGTTATGGAGTCACTATGACAAGGATTTTTTTCATATCCTAACAAAGTTAAATCCCAAACATCATAATCATACATTTCCTCGAAAGTTATCCCGTCAGGGAGCCACATATCAGCACTTTCTTTGGAACGATTAGACAGAATAAATGCTCTTCCACAATCTTGGCATCTATATTTGTTTCTGGCTTTTAATTTTCCTCTTTTTATACAATTATCACTGGAGCATTTAGGACACACGACTCCTTCTAAAGCAAGTTTAAGGCTATTAATTTTGTAATTTTCAGAAAAAGTTTTATGACAATTTTTACACTCAAATCTTTCACTGCTAGTCCCATCTTTTCTAATATAAGTACCTCTTCTGATATATCTATTGGAATTACAGTGAGGACAAACAATATCTTCTTGACTATAGCCTGGAGTTACAGAATCATTCTTAAAATCTAGATCCAATTGATAATTATCTTGAAATTGTCTTTGACATCTTTGACATTTTAGTTTCTTAGCTTGAGTTCCATCTTTTCTCTTTCTAGTTCCTATCTGACGATAACTATTAGCATGACAATAAGGACATTTAATCTCTGGATCTGGCACAACAGATAAGGGTAATTCATCTGATAAATTAATTGCTTTCTTTTCCATTCTCTTTCACCTGTAAATATTGTTGATAAGCTTGTGCCATATCTTCTGTTACTAAGTGGACGTAGGTATTAATAGTGGTTTGAACATCAGAATGACCTAATCTTTTCTGCACATAAGCCATATCCCAACCGGCTTTTATTAGTTCTGTTGCATGGGTATGTCTGAGTAAATGGGGAAAAGCTTTAATTCCTGTTTTCTTTGTCAGTCGCCGAAATAATCCATTCACATTATTGCGGTTCATTGGCATTCCCATTGGTTCTGACCAACAGTTAACAAACACATAATCAGAGTCAATATTTTCGGGATATTCTTCAATTAAATAATCGGAATAAAGACCCATTAAGTCTTTGGAAACATGAATAATTCTGTCTCCAGTTTTAGCCCTAGCATGGTTAATATTATCAGGTCTATTCGTCACATGAATCTCATTAATCCCTCTAGAATGAATATCCTCATGTCTTAGTCCCAATGCTTCACCTATTCTCATCCCAGTTTCATAGAGTAAGCAGATTAAAAACTTATCTCGAATACGATGACAACCATCAATTAATGTCCTAACTTCTTCGGTGGTTAAACATCCTGGAAAAGTTTTCGGCTCTTTAACTTTAAGAAGTCTGCTTTTGACTTCTTTGGTCTTAGCGATACCATGAATTAAGGGTTTATATTTGCGTCCTGGTTGAAACTGATAGCGATAGCCATTAACCCCTTCAGATTCCCCTATACGCTCGTAAAATTCATAGAATGAGCAAACAGTGGTCAAAGCATGATTGATGGTTTTCTCTGACCTTGTAGAAGTTTGTGGTTGGACAGATACCACTGTAGGGTTAGGACTTCTTAACCAGTGAATGAACTCACTTAACTGTTCTATGGTTATCTGTTGCCAGTCCAGATGTTTGTCCCTGAGAAATTCCCAAAAAAGCTTGAGGTTACGAGCATAACCCTGAATAGTATTGGGCGATCGCTCTAGATTGTCCAGATAACGTAAGTATCTTTGAACGGGTTCGATGGGTAAGTAATCATCATCGAGAACCATCCATACTATTTGACCTTTTGGGGATTGACCTTTTTGAACTTTCATACAAACATTATATATGTTGTAGAAAAAATAATCAAGCAGTTTACATAATGTTAAAAAGAAAGCTTAAATCCTAACATTGTTGTTGTTGTAGAAGGTTTATTATTTGATATATATTTCCGGAACCCGAAAAACAACGGGAAGAGGAGGAGGACGGGGACAAACTAGGAGGACAAGCCGAAGCAGGAAACGACACCCACACCCCCCCAGGAACCGCCACGGAACGCACACAAGCAACGGAACGACCAGCAAAAGCACCACGACCAACCCCCCAACGACCAGAGGCAACAGAAAACACCGAAGCCGAAGGACAAAGACCCCGAACAAGGGAGTCGACACCACGCGCACACCCCACCGAAACGGGAACCGAAGGAGGAACCGCAGCCACCGCAACAGCCACCACCGCAGCAGCACCAGGAGCAGGGGAACGAGAACCAGAAAAGCCAACGGCGGAAGCGGAAGACAACACCGAAGACACCGCAGAAGGAAGAAAAGGAGAAGCAGAAACACTCTTGACCAAGAGAAAACCCCCAAAACCAGATTATATCTATATTATAGCACGTTAACTTGCTATAAGCAATACTCAAAAACAGAGGGAAACCCATGCCCAGAGCGGAACACAGCCACAACCAAGCGCAGAACCAGCAACAGAACGAAAAGAAACAGCCACGGGACAAAACCCCCAACGACACAACGCACACTTTCACACCCCTTTCTATTCATTCTTTAAAAAGCTGTAACCCCCCGTCATAGGGCGGTTGGGGCAAATAAATAAATGCGCCTGCGCCGTTAGATAACCTTTAAGTCCTACGAGTAAGCGTTATACGGCGCACGAGGCGCAACGACTTCAAATATTGCCCCACAAGTCCCTTGACGGGGTTTTTTAAGGGGTATAATAGATTTGCTGTGTGTGGTTAAATTTTTACTTTGACCATTGACCAGGCGAAGTAAAACGAGCGAGTGAATAAGAGCCGTAGGCGAGTGAATAAATAACTGCCAAGTAAAGGTTAAAATTAAGCGATCGCTTCATCAGGTAAACCGTATTTTAGAAGCTGTATACTGAAGGGGGATTCATAGTTTAAGAAGTTAATTTTAGGATCATTAGCTTCTTGTCTAAAGAGTCTTTTTTCCATGACCCATTGACGATTAAAAGGAATACCAAAATAACAAGGACTTAATTGATTCCAAGTCACATCAATTACTTGTTTATCAATATAAACCCAAGCGTGTTGAACAGGATAAACATTAACTAAATCTGATAAAGCAAACCCCTCACAATAGATTAAATCATCAGGATTTTCAGGAGCAAATAACATACTTAAACAGTTATGATAACAATGTTGAGGAAGTCCAATCTGCTGTGCTTGTCCTCCTTCCATAAATTGCCCATGCTCTAATATAATCTCTTCAATACAATGATATTTCCAGTCTGCTTTGTTAGGATCTGGTTCCGCCCTTACCCCTTCAACAATACCCTTTAAAAAAGTAAACATTAATTGTTGATAATCTTCGGTAGTAGGATTAGAGTGAAGTTTTGATAAGATATCAAGCATAATTTTTTTCTGGATATAGAGTTAGTATTCCCAGAAACTCAAACTGAATCGTCAATCCACCCACAATTAGGACAATCCCAGTGAATTAAGGGAGGATTATTCTTATCAAACTCATGTTTACATTGAGGACAAATCCCTGTAAAAATAGGATGATAATTGATTAATTCTAATAGTTCTTCTTGAGTATATAGTGATGGTTTAGTAACTACTAATTCACCATCATAATAATTTAAAATATAACCATCAGGGTGAGCTTCTTCTGAGACTGGTTGTAAGTTACCATTATTATCAAAATTGGGTGATCGCTTATATTGCAAGATGAGACTGCGATCAATGAAGTCCCTTTTTACTTTAGAAAAAAATGCCCTAGTCATGTTGCTCTAACCATTGTCTCAAGTTAGTTTCACTGGTAAAGTCCAATAAAGCTTCTCCTAAGTTTTCAAGCTGTTCAACTGATAGTTCTCTTATCTGCTCAGTTAAAGACTGGGGAACTTCTCCAAGGCGACGATTGAGTTGACGCAGCACTAATTTAACGGCTTCTTTTTGTTCTCCTTTTCTCTCACCTTTTTCTTCACCTTCGGCTAATGCCTCTTGATAAATTTTAGTTTTCTTTAAGTCAGCTAATTCAAACATGGCTTCAATTTCCTCTCTACTTTTTTGGGGGAATTTATAAACAATTATACTTTCAATTAAATCAATTAATTGTTGTTTTGTTCCTTCATCATTTAGTTGATTTTGGGCTTTTTCAATTAACTCTTTAGCTTGTAGTACCGATTTTTCTTCTGATTCTACCACAAGATTGATGATACCAATTCCCAAAGAGTTTTTAGCTTCTTCTCCTAACTCATTCAAGTAAATTCTAGTTACACTTGGTAACTTGAGAAAATCTCCAAAGTGGATAGACTGTTCTCTTTCAATTTTACGACTGGGATAAATCACAACCATTTGCCAAGGATGCTGTGGTTTATATTGTCTAAGAAATAGGAAAAATTCTGAGAATAACCTATAATATAAGTCTTGATCAGCTTGGAACTGAACCTCTACTAAGTATAAAGGTCGGCTAGAGTTTTCTTCAGTAGGCAGAAATAAACCATCAAGTCTGAAAGATAGTTGTTTAACTTCAATGGAAGAAAATTTGTAGTTGTTTTCTTCGGTTGTCGACTCTCCAATCAAGTCGAAGAAGCTTCGAGGATAGTTAAGAAAAATTTGATAAAATATGCTGTCTGTCTTCACAATTATTTAAAGCATTATTAGTAATTTATTTGCTTTTATTTGATGATAATTATACCATAAATTTTCAATAATTTTTAACTCAAATAGCTTGATTTTTTATGTTTTATATTCGGTATTCAATTACCCATTTAAGTTTTAATTTATGGTAATTTAATAACACAAAATTAACTATCATCTACCGTCGTCGCCATTCCCAAGGTGGTATAGCATTATCTCCCCATATTCCCCGTTTACTTTGCTGTGCTTGTTGTTGTGCAGTGGCGATCGCATTCCAACTAGGACAATCTGACTTATATTTCTCATACCCCCAAACCATCCCATCTTGTACTTGTTGAAGTTGCACTAATTCCCCTGCTGGTGTGTATAATTCAGCAACGGTACGGCCATAACGGTCAGTCGTAATGGTGTTAACCTTAATTTGGTTCCCAGAGTTAGCCAAGAGAGAACGCAAATGGTCACGGGCTTCTATTCCATTGGGCATTTTTAGCTCTGGGGCATCAATACAAGCGAATCTAACCTTTATTTCTTCATTAGAACATATCAGTCTCAAAGTATCGCCATCATAAACGCTTTTTGGCTTCACTTCGCAAGTAGGAAAGTTATTGGTTTGGACTTTACTTTTAGCTGTGGTGTTGCGAAAACCATTGACACACAGAGCGATCGCTATCAAAACAGGCAAGGTGCTGAGTAGTTTCTTCATATTAACAAATATTCTATTGATGGGAATGTTGAACAGTAAACAGTGAATAGTAACCAGTTTTAATTGAGGCAAAGCAACTTGACTAAATAATTAATAACTGGTCAACTGATTGCCGATTGCCGATTGTAGATTGGAGATTGACCCCATTAATAAATTAAGGGGCTTGATTTTTCAATCGGCAATCTTAAATCTGCAATCTCCAATTTTCTCGGTCACTGATAACTGATAACTAATCTGCATAATTAGGGTTTGCTGAATAAAAGCTAAACCCTCATTATTAAAAGGTTACACTTATACTCGATGAGGAAAAAAGATCAGCTAGTGCAGCTAAAAACCGCTAAAATTGGTAGAAAGACCTCGCAGTTGTTAGAC
>NETF01000066.1 GCA_002172675.1 unicellular cyanobacterium SU3 | reverse complement strand
TTGAAAGCTAATTATGGTTTATCGCCTTTTATTTTAGGACAAAGCGAGTTTTTTCTTTCTCATCCGCCCACTTTCACTTTTTAACTTCTCTTGACATTTGCTTGATTTTCTTAAGTTGTCACGAATGTGAAGCAACAGAGAATAGTGATGTTGATATTTTAGAAGATATTATGGTTATTCGAGTACGTTAGTTTTGTTTTTATTGTTTTCATAAAATTTAATCCACAATAGGTTGAAAGTCTATGCTTAAACCTACTGAATGTAAAATAGATACTAACTGTTCTAAGGTTAATTCTTCTCCTCTAAAAATTAATTTATCAATATTCTGCTTTGATATTTCTTGATTTTTAGGAATTGTTTGAATAAGTTGCTTAGCTTCTATAATGTTTTTTAAAGCGAATAAAAAAGCTTCTTTATTTCCATCTTGTAAAGTTTCCTCTAATGCTGCTTTTAAGTATTGAGATGAATACTTAGGATCAGATAATCTCTTTAAAAGATCGTCTCGATAATTCTTGAGTGGCATTTAATTATATACCTCCTTGTTCACTTTTATAAGCATTCCAGAATTTTTTTGCTGTTTTTATATCTTTGTTTTGATTCTTTTTTGAGCCTCCTGTTAACAGAAGTACGATTTTTTTACCTATTATACCGTAGTAAATGCGATATCCTGATCCAAAAAAAAACCTTAACTCATAAACTCCTTCTCCTACATTTTTATAGTCTCCAAAGTTTCCTAAACTAACCCGATCAAGACGTACATCAATTCTAACCTGAGTTTGAAGATCAAGGTTGTTAAACCATTGATCGAAAGGACATAGATCCTTTTCAGTAACATATTTTTTAATTTCCCATGTTTTTTCACTCATTTTTTCACTTGTTACCTCGATTTCTAAAATAAAATGATATCATAATCAAAAAGAAGACTAAATATTGAATGCTGTATAAGTTAGGCGATCGCTTCTATATTAAAAATGCTCATATTCCTCTCTGTTTATTAGACAATGTTTCCATTGAACCCCAGACAAGAGAACAATTATGTCATGTAGATTTAGAAATTAATCAAAACAAAATTATTAATATTGTTCCTCAAACTTCTCAACTTCCTAAATCTCCTTATATTGATGTAAAAAAAGGAATTATTTTTCCTTGTTTTCTTGATAGTCATACTCACCTCGATAAAGGACATATTTGGGAGCGATCGCCTAACCTTTCTGGAACCTTTGAAGAAGCATTAAACACTGTCAAAAAAGATACTCAAAATAACTGGAAACCAGAAGACATTTATCGACGGATGAACTTTGGATTACAATGTAGTTATGCCCAAGGAACCATAGCCATTAGAACCCATTTAGATGCCTTTGGGGAACAAGCAAAGATGAGTTTTGATATTTTCCAACAATTAAAAGATCAATGGCAAAATAAAGTTATTTTACAAGGGGTTTCTTTAGTATCTTTAGATTATTTTTTAACCGAAGAAGGCGAAAAATTAGCCGATTTAGTGGCTGAATACAAACAAATTTTAGGAGGCGTTGCTTATATGAATCCTGAAATTGATCAACAATTAGATCGAGTATTTATATTGGCAAAAGAAAGAAATCTAGACCTAGATTTTCATGCAGATGAAACCAAAGATCCAGATTCAATTTGTTTAAAAAAGATTGCCCAAACAGCCATTAAACATCAATTTAAAAATAAAATAACCTGTGGTCATTGTTGCAGTTTAACTCAACAATCCGAGCAATTAGTTATAGAAACTATTAAATTAGTCAAAGAAGCGAATATCAATGTGATTAGTTTACCCTTATGTAATTTATATTTACAAGATAGAACCCAAAGAACAACCCCGAAATGGCGAGGGGTTACGGATATTCATGCCTTAAAAAAACAAGGAATTCCTGTGATTTTTGCCAGTGATAATTGTCGAGATCCTTTCTATGGATTCGGTAATCATGATGGTTTAGAAGTGTTAAAGGAATCGGTGAGAATTTGTCATTTAGATACCCCTTATGATGACTGGGTAACAACAGTTAATAAAATTCCTGCACAGTTAATGAACTTACCCCATTTAGGTACAATAAAAATAGGAGCAAATGCAGATTTAGTGATATTTAAAGCTCGTTATTTTAGTGAATTATTTTCTCGTCCTCAAAGCGATCGCCAGGTGATGAGAAATGGTAAATTGATCGATACGACTCTACCCGACTACAGCCAATTAGATGATCTTATTTTTTTGTATCAATAGTAACAAAAAAAATAAAATGAATAGGTAATAGTTGGAACCTGATGACTGATACCTCGACATAGCTCAGTACAAGTGAGTGAATAACTGACAAATTCCGTTACACTGAAACCGTAAGCATATATTCCTAGTCTAGTACCTAACCATTATAGACTTTACAAAAGTTAACAAAATCATGTAGTATTATTAAGGAACTAAAGTAAAAACTAGGAATCCATACCTAACTAGAAATATGTTCCCCTGTGATATGCTTACCGATTATTGATCTGTTTATTGATCTGTTCTATCATCAGAGTCGAAATCATGACTTATTAACAAAAAACCCATAAAACAACAATCATAGTCAAAATTTTGTTACCATAATCTTTCCCTTTTATATATCACTATTCCTTACTCTTCATTCTGTGACACTGAACTACTAGATAAAAAATCTCTTATGAAGCTAACTAAAAGTAATCCTGATCCTGTTAGGGCTTATCTCAAAGAAATTGGTCGTGTTCCCTTATTAACCCACGAAGAAGAGATTCTTTATGCCAAGCGAGTGCAACGCTTAGTTAACTTAGAAAAACTTCGAGACGAGATCATTGAAGAAACAGGGCAAGAACCCACACAAAGCCAGTGGGCTAAAGCGGGCAAAGTATCGAAAAAAGAATTAGAATCTATCATAGAAGCAGGCGAAGCAGCCAAGCGCAAAATGGTAGAAGCCAACCTGCGTCTAGTGGTATCCGTCGCCAAAAAGTACCTCAAACGGAACTTGGATCTATTGGATCTCATCCAAGAGGGAACCATTGGGATGCAGCGAGGGGTAGAAAAATTTGACCCCACCAAAGGCTATCGTTTTTCTACTTATGCTTATTGGTGGATACGTCAGGCTATCACTAGGGCGATCGCAGAAAAAAGCCGAACCATTCGCCTTCCCATTCATATCACTGAAAAACTCAATAAAATCAAAAAAGCCCAACGGGAACTATCCCAACAAAAAGGTCGCGCGGCCACTGTAGCCGAATTAGCCGAAGAATTGGACTTAACCCCCAAACAAGTCAGAGACTATCTAGAAAGGTCCCGTCAACCCCTTTCTTTAGATTTACGGGTGGGGGATAACCAGGATACCGAATTAGGGGATCTCCTCGAAGATGACGGCCAGTCTCCAGAGGACTTTGCGACCCATTCCTCTTTACAGTTTGACTTAGAAAGACTAATGGAGGACTTAACGTCTCAACAAAAAGAAGTCATTGCTTTACGCTTTGGACTCCTCGATGGCCAACCCTTAACCCTAGCTAAAATTGGTTCTCGCCTCAATATTAGTCGGGAAAGGGTTAGACAAATTGAGAGAGAAGCGTTATCTAAATTGAGAAAACGGAAGGCGAATATTCAAGAATATTTAGCTAGTTAATCATTACAAAAGTACCATGAGGTCGGGGGATCGGAATTTACGGTTCGGTTCTACCGACCTCAATTTTGTTAAGAAACTTGTTAAAGTGGAAAAGAAAGATAACTGATTAAATAGCATCAATTTCATTAAAAGCTAAATAAACAGCTAACATCCACAGGAGGCCAACAGTGAATAATGAATTAAACCGCGCCCAGAACTTCTTTAACAATGAAAACGAAACATCGGAAAACTTGTGGAAATACGTTCAGTCTCTCAGTCCCGAAACCATTTCTCAACTCTCTAAACCCGACTCTGCTGAAGTTTTCCAAGTGATGGAACGGAATATTATTGGCTTACTGGGTAATCTTCCTTCTGAACATTTTGGCGTAACTGTCAGTACCAGTCGAGATCATTTAGGAAAATTATTGGCTTCAGCCATGATGAGTGGTTATTTTTTACGCAACGCAGAACAAAGATTAAACTTTGAAAAGTCCCTACAAGCCATTAATAATACCACTGAAGACAAGGAATAAAATAAAATATCTTTGAGACATCAAAGCAAACTGGTAGCTAATGATATAACGTTGCCAGTTTTTAATTTATCTAATCTTAGACAATCTCTGTAGATGTGATCTCTTTTTAGAGTTCATGAATACTCCTTACGCTGATTAGTATGGTAGTATCTGTGAATTTTCCTGACTAATCGGATAAAGACGAGTTACTTTTTTTTTTCTCGTACCAATTCATCAATGGAAAAGCAGTAACACCATGAATAATAACGGACAAGACGACAACTGAATAAGTAATCCAGGTAATTTGTGTAGCAATTGTTCCAGTTACGCCTTTATTCAAAGCATAAGTTAAATAGTAAACTGAACCCAAGCCTCTAATCCCAAACCACCCCATTAACCTTGAAATTTTCCACGGGAGATTTGCCCCTAACATAGCTAACCAAACACCCAAGGGACGAATGAGCAAAAACAATGCTCCCGCAATCAATAAAGACTGTCTCGCATAATTTAAGATTGGCTGATATAACAATAGCGTCCCTAAAATTATGATCGCAGTGACTTCTAATAACTTTTCAATCTGTCCGATAAATTCTAACTGTGCTAATCTTTTGTTGGGTTGGCGATAGTAACTCCGCTGCACTACCAAACCGGCAACAAATACCGCCAAAAATCCATAACCATTAACCAATTCAGTCATCGAATAAGTCAGCAAGATAATACTTAATGCGATAAAATCCTCCATCAAATCATCAGCTGGACGGCGTTTTTGTAAAGTGCGATCAATCCAAACGACAGCCTTGGCTACGATAATACCCATAACGACACCTGCTGCGATCGCCCAAATTAAATCAACAGCGACCCATTTTTTAAACCAATTTTCCCAGTTCGGATCACCAACAGCATAGATGCCAAAATAGACAAAAGGAAAAGCTAGAGAGTCGTTTAAACCCCCTTCACAAGTCAAGGCAAAGCGCAACTCATCTTCATCGTCAATATCATCTAGCTGTACCTCCGAGGCTAATACCGGATCAGTCGGAGAGAGAATGGCTGCCAGTAAACTCCCAGCCCCCCAACTCATGCCCAAACTATAATGAGCGATCGCAGCTAAAGCTAAAATAGATAAAGGCATCAATAGCCCAATCAATCTAATGCTAGATTGCCACGCCCAAAGCTTGAGGGGACGATTAATCTTTAGCCCACAACCAAATACAGAAACAATCACCACAAACTCGGTTAATCTTTCCAAAAACTGGGTATCTGGTCTAATTTTGACTAATCCTAACCCATAATTTCCCAGCAAAATCCCAAAGACAAGGTAAATTAAAGCATAAGAGAGGGGAAGACGTTTAATCCATCCTGAACCTAACGTTACTCCCAGCAACAGCAATCCAATAACTAACAAGCTGAGAATATAAGTATTCATTATTACCTTTTTTAAAAAGTTGACTCAATTTATAGCAGTTTTTAATTGGGTTTATCAATATTTTAGTTAAGTTGAGGGTGGGGAGTGTGGGGGGAATTTTTATTTTCATCGTTAGTTTATTGGACTAACACGACTAATTTTGTGCATTAATTTCATGGAGTGCAAGTATCGGAGCTTGCTATTTTTCTATCTAGTGAGCAAGATGCTCACATTCCTATTTCCTCATTTTAGCTGTGTCAGTCCACTATTGATATGAAAATTGCAAAGCAATTTTTCAAAAGATTGAATTTATTTTTTCAGGGAGTCATCTCACTTAATTAAATATCAATCCTAAATTTTTGACCAGTTTACAGAAAAAAATTGTTATTACTTTTTATTAAGTTAATAAAGTATTGATCGTAACGTATCTTCCTTGGGATAGATAAATGAATCAATGATAAATAGCAATCTTTGATAAGTTTATTTCTTCGGGTGGAGGTATTTTTAATAAATTTTTAGTTATCTTATAAAAAGTTGTAAGGACACAATAGTTCTAGGGTTAGCCACTAAAAGGTAACATTAATTATAGTTATTGATAATATTAAATTAGGAGTTTTTCATGGTAATTGATTTTCTTAAAATTCGTCGTTTTATCGCCACCACTTTATTACTTTTGATGATCGTAACGACCACTGCTTGTTCATCAAATACCCCGACCAACGTTTCTAGTTATACTTTAGATAGAACTGAAGCCTACACCCAATTAGAAAGGGGAAATAGTATGGCAGGGCAAAAATTTGGTGATTGGGTTGTTAATACCAGCCAAGGATTAATTAAAGATGCTTACGTACGGGATAATAACAAGTTAGGGGTCGTTATCTCCGAACAAGTTAAACCCACAGAAGTCAAAACCTTGGCTAAATCTTTAACAATGGGGTTTCATAAAAACTTTCCTAATCAGGATTTAACAATCTTGATCTATGCCCCAGACAAACAAAGAATTTTGACCAGTAAATATGATATTCAGTCTAACCAGATAGAGTATCAAGCTTAGATTCAATTAATACTAAAATAATAAAAGGAGCAAAGACTAAATATGTCTAGTAGTGATAGATACAAAAGACAAATCATGAGCGATCTTGCCGGTGGCAACGTTGAATCTCTCGACGGTTCCCCCATCGAAGAAAATTACGATAACTTTGACGATTTTGCTAATCGTTCGAGTCGAGAAGAAAGACATGGTCTGTTTCGTCGTGCCTTCGATCATGATAAGGTTTCTCCCCAACAAATGGAACCCGAATTACAAAAAGCGATCGCTCAAATTAAACCAAACGAACGAGATGATGTAGCTAGAGAGTTTTTCAAACATCTCAAAAAAAGAGGATTAAGTGAAAAAGACTTAGAAAAACAATTAGGTTTGTCGACTCACCATGCTAGTCGCATGAATGCTGATGATGTCAGTAAGTTAGCCAGCTTTGCCTATCATTCCCATCCCGATATCTTTCAAGATGTCATGGCTGATCAACCTGCATTGATTAAATTTCTCAGCAATCCTTTAGTCGGTGCGGCGTTAGGCGCTGTAGCCTCTAAATGGTTACGTCGTTAGTTTATATCATAGCAATAAATATATAGGGCGTTTTAAATAGCGTCCTTTATTATTTATTTAGTACGATTAGATAAATTTATTAGTTTTTATTGTTATGGATTTATAATAAGCTTCATCAAAGAATAAAAGCAAACTTGTGGCTAAAGACATAACCTTGCCAGTTTTTAATTTAGCTGATCTCAGACAATCTCTGTTAACTTGGTACCAACAACAGGGACGACAGTTACCTTGGCGAAATACCAGAGATCCTTACTTAATTTGGGTGTCTGAAATTATGCTACAACAAACCCAGGTGAAAACGGTTCTTCCCTATTATCAACGGTGGTTAGACACCTTTTCTACCCTCGAAAGTTTAGCCACAGCAGAGTTACAAGGGGTCTTAAAGGCATGGGAAGGGTTAGGATATTATAGTAGAGCCAGAAATCTCCACAAAGCGGCTCAAATCGTTTTAAATGAGTATAACGGGGTGTTTCCCCAACAACTCGCCGATGTCCTTGAATTACCGGGTATTGGACGCACTACTGCTGGCGGTATTCTTAGCGCAGCCTTTAACCAACCGATTTCTATTTTAGACGGAAATGTGAAGCGGGTGTTATCTCGTTTGATCACCTTGCCCGTTCCTCCCAAAAAAGGGCTAAAATCGTTATGGCAACTATCGGATACTATTCTCGATCCTGAGAACCCCAGAGACTTTAATCAAGCATTGATGGATTTAGGGGCCGAAATTTGTGTTAAAACTAAGCCTAGATGTTTATTGTGTCCCTGGACATCTCACTGTTTAGCTTATCAACAAGGTCAACAAAATCAACTTCCTATGACTGAAACAAAAAAACCCCTTCCCCATAAAAAAATTGGTGTAGCTGTTATTTATAATGACGCTGGTTTAATTTTAATTGATCGCCGTCTGGAAAAGGGATTATTAGGGGGTTTATGGGAGTTTCCAGGGGGAAAAATAGAACCGAATGAAACCGTAGAAGATTGTATTAAACGAGAGATAAAAGAAGAAATTGATATCGAGATTGAAGTCGGGGAAAATTTAGTTAATTTGGATCATGCTTATACCCATTTTAAAGTGACGTTATATGTTCATCTTTGTCGCTATTTAACGGGAGAACCCAAAGCGATCGAATGTGAAGAAATTCGTTGGGTGAGTTTAGAGGAAATTGAGCAGTTTCCTTTCCCCAAAGCTAATACAAAAATTATTGAGATGTTGAAAACTCATTCTGAGTAATTAAATACAAAATAAAAAAGTCCGTAGTCAAGGCTTCAGCCTTGATAATCACTAGGTTGATTTTTGCCTATTTACTTATATTTTCTTGATAAAAAATTGACAAAGGAATGGCACTAAATACTTAATTAATTTTTGCATCTTTCTGAGGTCTGAAATTTTACTAAACAAAATCAAAACTTTTGCTAGATTTACTCATGGCAATTTCAGGTCAAGATTAACAGGTATGAAACTATTAGACATCTCCAAGAATCCATAACCCAGTTACAGCAATGAAAACAGGCAGATTAAACTTGAAGTCAAAATTAGCCTTCAGAACGAATTAATAAGGGGTTGAAGGAATTAACTCTAATTTGGACATAAAACTATGGCTCATTATAACGTCAATTACCTCTCCAGATTGGGAGGATTCTATTATTTTCAAAATCAAGGAACTAATTCTCAACCGAACTAATCCACAAACGGTTAACAAAACCGATTTATATCGACTCTTATGTAAGCGAAATCTTTCTTGAACTACTTTAAATACTTTGACAACTCGAATTAAATGCTCAACAAAAATCCGATTAGATGATAAAGCTTTATTTTCTTTTATTTGAGCTTCAGTTAATTCTCTTTTCTTAGTTTTTTTATGCGGAGTGATAATTTGAGTCTCTCCAATGTAGGCTTTATCAGCACTAAAAGTTTGGTTTATCTTGAATTTATTTAAAGTTTGCCGACAGATGTTAATGTCACTTGTCGGCCCAGGTTTTCCAATTACTACATCAATAATATCTTCAGCTTTTGGCAAGACAACGAATTGACTTTTTAAAGTATGTCTTTTCTGCTTACCCTGTCTCTTGGTGCGCGTTCCCTAGGCGATTACGAATCGCCGGGGTCGCACCGCAATAATATTTTTTTTGTTCTTGATAATCTGAAGGTCTTTCAATAGCCTGTTCTGCGCTGTCTACAATCAATTCTTTTTTGAACTAATTATTCATTTTATTATACTATATTTCTTGATTTTATTAAATTATGGAGATGTCTATTCAAGTGATTGTGAATTTCTTCTTGTTAATTTTTGGATTATTCCTAGTTATCTTATCCCTTATCGATGCTTTATGGACTGCCTTATGGGTAGATGGTGGCGCAGGACCGGTTACTGATCGAGTGACCAACGTAGTTTGGTGGATTATCAAAAAACTAATTCCTAAAAAGCGTAATTATTGGCTCAGTCTTGCCGGTCCAGTGATTCAAACCCTCATCGCCTTTGTTTGGGTTGGTTTGTTATGGATAGGTTGGGTGATGATGTTTAGTGCGGATGCTAATGCTTTAGTGTACACTCGCACCCCCGAAAAAACCTCCTCTGATCTCATGGATCGTATTTATTTTGTCGCCTATACCATGTCCACTATGGGGAATGGTGACACCTATCCTCAAGGGGATATCTGGGAGTTGGCCGCCTCTTTTACGACCTTTAGCGGTATGTTTATGATTACTTTAGTGGTCAGTTTTATCTTATCAGTGATTGGAGGCGTTACCACGAAACGAGCGTTAGCCAGTCAAATAACAGGATTAGCCAATAGTTCAGAGGACTTTCTCATTGCTATTTGGGATGGCAAACAATTTGCAGGCATCGATTTATTCTTGATGTCCGTATCAACTCAAGTGGGGCAACTAGCTGAGCAACAACTCGCCTATCCTATTTTACACCGCTATCATGCTGCTTCTTTCCAAGAAGATAGCGCACCTGCGATCGCTGTTTTAGATGATGCCCTCACCTTACTAAGATTTGGGGTTCAAAAGCCTCAGTAGATCACAAAGTCAGCTTGAGACAAGCGATCGCCACCAAAATTCATAAGTTTAAATTATGTAGCAGGAGAAGGGAGAGGTAAAATATCATTGATGGGAATATAAACATCTTTTACTGTGCCA
>NETF01000065.1 GCA_002172675.1 unicellular cyanobacterium SU3 | reverse complement strand
TTGAAAGCTAATTATGGTTTATCGCCTTTTATTTTAGGACAAAGCGAGTTTTTTCTTTCTCATCCGCCCACTTTCACTTTTTAACTTCTCTTGACATTTGCTTGATTTTCTTAAGTTGTCACGAATGGCTACGGATTGGTTTTGTCTTAATAATAGGATCTTCATTATCAGATTTCTTCGTCAAATAAAGAATTACACCTTTTTTGTTGAACATCACTTTTCCAGTATTAATGTATTGGTATAATGTCCCCCTATCAATCAACGAAAGAATGAGGGTTGTAGCGAGGGAAAAAGATAACATTTCCTTAACCGAGTCAAAGTACCCATTTTAGGGGTAACGAAAAATGAAGATCGTGGCTGTTATTCAACGAAAGTTAGATAAGGTTAAAAATTTAGAGTAGAGATCGCGTGTTGCTTCTGCTTATCTGTTACCCCTAAATAGCGTTCTAAAGCTGCTAGAGTACGATGACCTGAGATAGCCTGGATGTGTCTAAGGGGGACACCAGCATCACTCATTTGAGTTAAAGCGGTGCGTCGGAAGCTGTGAGTGCTGACTCCTTCAATTTCTAGCTTTTTACAGATGCCTCTGAGAATGCGGTCAGCACTGGCTTTATGAATGTGGCCTCGTCCGTGACGACCTGGGAAGAGATTCGGGTTATATTTATTGAGAGAAGGGTATGAGTCCTTATATTCCTGTAAATATTGAGTTAAACGGGGGTGTATATCGATCTCTCTGGTGTCTTGTTTTCCTTTGGTGTTAAAGCTGCGGATAACAAGTTTTTCCCTAATGCCTTTTATGCCGATCACATCGCCATAGAAGAGGGTAACTGCTTCGTTAATACGGGCTGCTGCGTAGAGACAGATACCAAACAAGGCGCGATCGCGTGGATTGACAAAGCCATCGTTAAACAGTGAGGATATTTGTTGAGGAGTGAGGATTTCAGCGCGGCCATAGCGATTTACTTTCATTGAAGATTGCAGATTGCAGATTGTAGATTGTTTTTGGGGATTGTAGAAGGAAGATTGAAGATCCGAAATTAATTAGGGTTATAAATTCGAGAATCTTTTGGTTTTGACCGTAAGGTTTTGAGAGAGGACACCAGCATTGATACAATTTCATTAGCTTCCTTCATCAAGCTCTGAAGTTTGTTAGAGTCCATGAGATTCGCTTTAACAATCAATTCCATCCAGTAAAGTGATTCATCAGCTTCCTCTAACGTAATATTGAGTTTGGTGATAAGTTCAGCCGTTGATTTGGCGCGACAAGCAGCCCGATAATTGGCTCCTACTGACGTTCCGGAACGGAGTAACTGTTTACCTATGATTTCTGCTGTTAGATTTTTCTTAGGCAAGGCTTCGACTAAACGAATTACCCGTAAAGCAAAAGATTGGGTTCTCTCCTTAAACTTTTCCTTGTCCATAACTTCCACCAATCTGCAATCTGCAATCTGCCCTCTCCAATTCTACGTTAGCAAACCAAACAATAATAACCTAGAAGCCTTCAATCCTCATCAATTCGTTGTTACAGCAACAGAAGTTTAGATTTTCTTATGGTTTCACTTTAATATTCCTGAGTAGTTCTACTCAATTAATAAGTTTTGTTTATATAGTAAACGAATGGGTTAAACGTTTTGAAAATGGAACAGGAGGAAAGGATTTATGGAAAGTTTAAAGATACGCTCCCGTGTGGATGCTGATGGAGTTGTCCGCTTACAAGTTCCTGTGGAGTTAGCCAACTCAGAAATTGACTTAGTGGTGGTTTATCAAACAGTGGATTCAGACATAGAATCAAAGGAGTCTAAAACCGCTACTGAATTAGGCTATCCCGAAGATTTTTTTGAGAAGACGTTTGGTTGTTGGGAAGGGGAACCTTTAACCAGAGGTGAACAAGGGGAATGTGACCAAAGACGTTGGGATCTACTGTGATTTATCTACTCGATACTAATACTTGTATTCAATATTTGACCGGTAGAAGTCCTGCGGTTATGTCTCGCTTCAAGAGGGTGAGACGGGTTGAGATCGCCTTGTGTGATGTGGTCAAGGCCGAACTTTACTATGGGGCTAACAAGAGTTTACGTCGTGAGGCGAATCTAGATTTATATGAACGTTTTTTTAGTCAATATGTGAGTTTACCTTTTGATGGCACGGCGGCCATTATTTATGGCCGTCTCAGAGCAACCCTTGAAGCTGTGGGTCAACCCATTGGACCTTATGATCTAATGATTGCTGCGATCTCATTAGCCAATAATTTAATTTTAGTGACTCATAATGTAGATGAGTTTAGTCGTGTAGAGGGATTGATGATTGAAGATTGGGAAATTGAAAAAGGGACTTTTGAAAAATTTTAAAATTAGTGTAGTTTGATGTCTTTTACCCGTCACTCTAAAGAGTCGAAAAGGGCTGTAAGCCAGAGTATAAATACGTTTCATGGCTCTAAATTGGGCATCGGGGAAGCTAAAATGACAAACAATTGGCCATAACACTCACTGTATGTCCAGTTTTGATCCAAAACAAATGTTCGCTCCCGAAGAGAACTAGAAGAAAAAAAAGACATTTTTTGGCCAAACAGTGAGTGAATGGTTAATTTTGATCCAAATTTTTAGTTAGTCAAAATTAGCCCAATTATAAAGTTTTCATTAAGCCACATTAGGAAAATCTAATTCGTGATCCTAGCCACATTCCCTCAGCGCAATGAAAAGGGGTCTTACAGATACTTTACTACTCTTTGTGATAGGAACCATTTTTACCTCTCTCATGCCTCTATGATACCTTTAAAGAGTCAATCAGAGGATATTTACATGATAATTGCATTCACATCTTGACTAGACTTCTTGACACAGTATTTTAAATGGGAAGTTATTTTAAAAAACTATTAATGGAATTTGTAAGAACTAAAAAAGGGAAGAATTATTAATAAGAAGATGGGTCATAGAAAGAACTATGAAAAGGTTAATGAAGAAACGTAGTTTAGCAGTTGATTATGAAGAATTATCCAAAATTAGTGAGTGCTTTATTTATATTGCAATGGTTCATTTAATGTTAAGACAATTGGGTTATGTTAAGTCATCAGGGTGTTTTTAAGATTTATTTTAGGAACAGTCTCTAAGATCAAATCCATAAGATTCTCGAATAAAATATAGGGGACGTTGTTTAGTTTCCTCATAAATACGCCCTAAATATTCTCCGAGTATTCCTAATGTAATTAATTGCACACCCCCAATAAAAAGCATAGTTACCATCAAAGAAGCATATCCTGGCACATCAATGCCTAAAATTAGGGTTCTAATAATCAAGAAACTACCATAAATAAAAGCTAACAAAGATAAAACTACCCCTAAATAACTCCAAACTTTTAAAGGAAGTAAACTAAAAGACGTGATGCCATCAAGAGCAAAATTCCACAATTTCCAGTAATTCCATTTGGTGTTTCCCTGAATTCGATTAGGACGATCATATAAAATATAAGTCTGTTTAAAGCCAACCCAGGCAAAAAGACCCTTCATAAAACGAGTTCGTTCCGACATAGTTTTCAGTGCATCTACTACCCGTCTATCAAGTAAGCGAAAGTCCCCCGTATCATGAGGAATTGGAACGTTACTAATGCGACTAATAAGACGATAAAAACCATTAGCGGTTAATCGTTTAATCCAACTTTCTCCTTGTCGTGAACGACGTTTTCCATAAACCACATCATACCCTTCTCGCCATTTTTCAATCAATAATTCAATCAATTCAGGAGGATCTTGTAAATCAGCATCAATGGGAATAATAGCTTGTCCTTTAGCATTTTCTAATCCCGCAGTTAAGGCAGCTTCTTTTCCAAAATTGCGGGAAAAACTAATAATTTTAATGGCTGGAAAACGATAATGATACTCAATTAAACCCTGTAGAGTTTTATCTTTACTACCATCGTCTACACAAATAACTTCATAGGATAGATTAAGCGAGTTTAATACTGCAAGAAGCTGCTTAAATAATTGATCCAGTCCTTCCTGTTCGTTATAACAAGGAACAATGATTGAGATTTTTACTATGTTGTTCATAAAGCATATGATTTGAGAGGGATACTGGAATTATCAATTTGTCTTGGTCTTACTCGGTCGTGCAGGAAATCTGTTGAAAGAAAGATGATCTACAGTTTGATTTTGGATAAGGTACAAAATGAATAACTCAACAAAGTATTTTAATGACTGTATTAATCGCTGTTGAATGTCCTCATTGCCATTCTACTGATGTGGTTAAAAATGGAAAATCAGGAGAAGGAAAATAACGATATCTTTGTCGAAATGAGAAATGCGATCGCCGTACCTTTATTCGTCATTATAGTTATAATGGATACCTGAAAAAAATATTGCCTAAAATTGACAATTCATTTGTAAATCCTATATTAGTTAATTTTTTCTTTTTAGATTATATAAATATCTAAAATGTCGTTTATGAGCCTTTGAGTATTTTTCCCAATTGATAATTATTTCATCTTCAGCAATTTTTTTAGGATAATTATCAACGAAAATAATCTGTTTAGATTTATCTGAGATACCTAATGTTCTTAGAACATATCGATACCTTCCTTCGTATGTAAGATGGTTACGCCAGTGATTAGTATAACCAAACCATGCATTACATGGTTCACTAATGCATACATTCGATTTAGGTAATACTACAGTAATTTTTTGGTATTTGTTTGCCGATTTATTAGATAACTCAGTGCGAATAAAATTTATTTGATTTTCCCGAGTTTTGACTATTCCTTTTAGCAAACTAGATTGTGCCCCAAAACTATTTAGGATAATAACCAATATACTGATACTTTTGATAATAGTTATATTAAAAATTTTATAGTATAAAGAAAGAGCTTGGAAAGCATAAGCTCCTATAAAAATACAAACACTGCTAAATACCATTGTTATATGAGGTCTGCGTTCACTAATTAAAGATAGGTTTGGTTTTTCAATAGGTGAATCAGCTATTATAAAAATTGCTCCAAAAACAAGACATATTAAAGCCCATAGCCATTTTAATATAATTTGTTTTTTTTCATTACCTTGAGATTTAAAGATTTCTGTCACAATAGTGGTAAGAATAAGACTAAACCACCCAATCATTACTATTGCTGCCAGGATACGCTTTGAATGTCCCAATGGCAAAGTGTAATGAAACGGATATGGATATGTCCAAAATTGAAAAGCACTCCAGTAAGTTTTAGGGTTTATAGCAGTTAATAATACCTTTAAAGGAGAAGCCGTTAAACTTTCTAGTCCTTCTTTTCCTAATTTGTAGGGCGGTATGTTACTAATTTCTAAACTCGCTTTGTATAATATTACAGAAACTATAAAACTTGCTAAAGCTAAAATAAAGAAAGTGAGAATTTGCTGATTATAATTTTTATCTTTAGTTAGCACTAAGAAACTAAGAGGTACCATACAGAAATAGGCATAAGTCTGTGTTGATTGCATTGCTAATAAAAAAATAATAAATACTATAATATAGCTTAACCATTTTTGATATTGATCTTTTTGAAACAAGTAAAAGTGTAAATAAAAAGCTAGTAAACTTAGCCACATGGAAGGTTGACTGTTAGAAATTGTTTGAACAGAGTAACCTATATGTGCTTGAAACGAAAGTTGTGAAAATAAAAATAGAATTGTGAAAAAGGATAAGTAAATACTCTTTGATTCTAATCGTAAAAAATTGAATAAAATTAAGCCAATTAATGTTAATGAAATCCAATTTATAAATCGTATAAATTGGATTTTAATTGGATCATAATCTGTAAAATTATATACAATTGATGTATATAATCCAAATAAACTGCGTCCAAATCTAAAGAATGAAACAATGAATAATTGAAAGGGATTTGTTTGACTTCCAATGTGATTTACTTCATCATTCATTAAATAATCAGAGGTGAAGCTAGGTGCATACATCAAATAAAGGATTACAAATAAAATTAAACAAACTCCCCAAACAGGAATAGAGATTGAAGAGTTAGAATTTCCGTTCTTCATTGGTTAAAAATAGTCTATCTTACAGTTTATGTGAGTATTCTTGGTAAAAATTCAGCTTACAGTAAATTAGGTAAATTTATTATTACTGATAATTGAACTGAGAAAGGTGTTACGCAAGACATTCGTTTTAAGGCGTTAGCGGAAGATTGAGTTGATTCAAATATGATACATTAAAAAGGAGAATGAGAGAATATTTGAATCATTAGTGGATCGGGAGCGACGCAAAAATGTCGCTCCCAGTGGATCACATCAATAAACCTAACCCGATCCTCTCACCGCAACGAGAATTTAGAAACAATTATCAGTTCTCAAAGTGAGTTGCTAAAACTAATTTTTACAAGAGATTATTTTTTAACCCCAGACAAATATTATCCTATAAGAGTTTTTAGAGATGGATCGAGAGGATGGATAATTAAATCTGATGGTGACATAGATGGTATCTATGAAACAAAGATAGAAATTAGATATGTTTAATATCAGAATTCATCTTTTTCTAAAAGATGGAAATCGCTGATCGCGAATGTTATTTATATGGGGGCAGTATGCCCCCATATAAATAATTATTTTCCAATCAGGAAAATTCAATTTAAGCAGTTCCCCAAGGGAACGGTTAGCGCAGGGGTAATGTTATAATTTGACTGAAAGGAAACGATCTTAAGTATAAAACAAACAGCGAGCGTTTAGCGAGCTACGATCCTCCTTTCTTGACCCCCCAGGGAAAGAAAGCGCATTTATGCAAACTACGTTTGCCAAGTGCTACTAGGTCGCTAGTTAGTCTCATAACTTTTCAAAGCAGAAAAAAAGATTAAATCGCTGAAACGCATTCATAGACTGCGTTTCGCGGATCTATCAAAAAGTGCAATGAATGCAACTCATAGGCGTGTCATAGGGGTGCAACGGCGTGTCACCAGCGTGTCACCTCTCTCTCTACTCGCTCTCTCCCCTTAATTTAGTGACTAAGTATAAATACTTATTTTATACTACAATAATGTAGTTGATTAGGTGACAAAACACTACATTTTGTCACTTTTTGTAGCATAAAGGCAGGCCAAAACCAGAGATTAGGAAATGCTTCCCTCAGTCAAGGCCACAATATTTGCTCACTCAGCAGGATTGATGGGTGGCCTTAAAGTTGACCACGCCAAATATAAAATGGTGAGTTTTCTTAATTAGCGTTTCTGTAGAAAGTTCTGATTGATGCCCTCGATAATCAAATTATTTTCAAGGCGAACATCACACCAGAAAGTCTGAGACGCTTTGTGGTAAACGATATTGATCAATTCTCCAATCATTCCTTGATACTCAGGTTTAAGGATGGTGAGATGCTCTCCACACTGGAAAGGAGTATCAAGATTTTTCAAATAATGGTGAAATTCAATCAACTGATCATCACTGAGAAGCTGACGGGAACGTTTCCCGTAGGTAGAGATGATGTACTGTTGAGCTTTTTCTGTTGACCATCCTAAACGTTCTATCTGTTCATTAATTAAACGGATAAGGTCATTCCAATCAATAATTTTATGTTGGGGGTCACTTGGGGTCACTTTCGGGGTCACGTCGGAACCTGCATTATGACTAGGTTTGCGGTGGGGGCGACCCTGACGACCCTGAGATTTCCCTTTATTATGGGTAGGGTTTTGATCACTACTAACAGTATGGTTTGTTTGAACTGTTTGTTCTGCTTCTGGGTTCGCTTCAATCTCAGTCTTATTTAGTTCGTTTGTTTTCGTTTGGTGGTACTGCTCATTACCCTCTCCAAAGTTTGTTACTTTTTTAGAAGAGTCAGGGTCAGAATCTTGAAAACCTGCATCAGACGTACATTCTGGCGTGACCCTGAGTTGACCCTGACTATTTGGAGGGTCAGGGTCACTATGGGGACTATGCCCATTATTACTAGGTTCTAGAGGTTGACCCTGAGAATGACCCTGACTTGAATCAGTTGGGGTCGTCAGGGTCACAATTCGTTTCCAAACCTTTTGACGGATGCCTTCATAATTCTCTTTATTCTGGGAATATTCCCATCCAAGCTTTCTTAAGATCCGACTGACTCTTAATTGCTCTCTTCGTTGAATTTGCCCGATGGGAATATCCAAACCTTGAGTTAATATCTTCTTGATGGTCACGCGGTCAATGCCGTTAGTAAAGGCTTCAATGGTAGATTCCCATTCGTCTCTTTCTAGGAAATCTTTATTAAGTGCTTCACTCTGATCCTCTTCCAAAATATTCATGTGCCATCGATGGCCGTTTCGGTAAGCTTGAACGGCAGCCGACCAGATCGCATCCCGTTCCTTTTCGATTTTGGCGGTATCGATTTTCTGGCCAGGGGGAAGGTTAACCGGAATGATCCAATAACGACGGTTGCCGGTTTCGTCTCGTAAAAAGTCATCGGTGTTGACGCTGGCCACCATGACACTTGTTCGGGGGACATCGTGGTCACAACGGGCGTAGGGGGTTCGATAAACATCAATGGCGGTTGAGAGGAAGGATTTAATTTGACCGGCTTCTTTTTTAGAAGTTACTGCGTCTAGTTCTTGCCATTCGACACACCAATAACGACGCATGGCCATTTTCCCTTCTCGTTCTAGGCCAATGTCTGAGTCAGTAAAAAAGTCATCCCCATATAATTTTTTCAGCCAAGTGGATTTAAAGACCCCTGTTTTTCCATGTAAAACTAAAGCTTCATCATGTTTACATCCAGGTTGAAAAACACGGGCAACACTAGCAATTAATTTGAGTTTAACCATCAAGTCATAGATGGGATCTGTGGTTCCGAAATAACGAGTAGAAAGGTTATCAAGGCTAATGGGTTTAACGTTTTCAGAGACTTCATTAAGATAATTTCTGACGGGGTGATAACTATTTTCTTTGGCGATTCTTAAGCCAATATCAATGGCTTTTTCTTTGCCGATTTCCAGTCCATGATGTTCTGCTAAATCTAAATAGTATTGCTCTAATTCAAAATCTTCACCGTCTTTTTCAACTCGCAGTTTCATTTCATTAAACTGTAAAGATTCTCCTTCAATGGCTCGAATTTCGGCAATTTGTTTTTGAGTTGGTGACTCTCTTTTTGGCTTTTTAGACTCTTGTTGGTCATAGTCACTGGCGATAGGAGAAACCTGTTTAGCCCGTTTAACTTGGGTATGAAAACGGTCAGGGCTATTGAGGTTAAGCCAGTCGTCAACCCCTTTAGCCCCGTTCCAAGTAACCTTAAATACTTTCGTGTTTTGGTTATATTCCTTGATTAATCCTGCGGTTTTCCTGATAATGCTATGAACGGTTTTTCTAGTTTTAGAATTAGCGTCACAGTCAAAGCCAAAATAAATTTGACGATTACCATTACAGAAATATTCGAGATCAGGGTGTAAGCTACGCTCTCCCGTTTCTTTATCAGTCTTGTAGCAATGGGTGACACCACTAACTCCAACGGCAAAATATCCCATTGAGAGGAGACAGCCTACTTTTTTGGCCCCTTCTGTAATGAAGAGGGGAATTTGTGGATGGTCATAAGCCCATTTGTAAATATTTGTGTAGACTCCAATGGGAACGAGATAACGATCTGAGATTTTTTGCCAAATTTTCGGGGGAACGTGAAAGGCGAATAATTGGGGCGTAGAACCGAGGGGAGACTCGTACTTGATGGTTTTACCATTTTCAGGATTTTCGCGCGGATTATCGGGCTTAAAGCAGCCGTAGGAGGTATGTTCTCCTGTCCTTACGTCTACTGAACCGAACCACCAGCCTCCATCACGGCAATGATCATGGCGGGCTAATTCGGCGTTACTGAGTCGTCCATCGTTACGGCGTTGGGCTTCATGGAAGGCCAGGAGGTAATCGTAGACGTTATCACCGTCGAGGCTAAAAATTTCGTTAGCTTCGAGCAGATCCTTATCAACGTTGCTGTTAAGCCATTCTTGATAATGACGGGGGTTGAGTCGATATCCATCTGTAGTGGGGATGGAGGGGGTTGTGTTATCGTGAGAACTGTGGATATATGCTAATTCCACAGCAGATTTTGTCTGGCTGTTATTTTGCATTATTGAAACTTTTAACATTATTGAAACTAGATGTCCTCCTCAGAGATGAGGGGGACGTTTCCTATATTAATATGTCTGCTCTCTATACTTGCAAAGGAAGTTTAGAGATAAAAAAACGTAACCGGGGTTTGAGTAGCAACCGTGCTAAAAGTGCCGTTAAGCTCAAAACACTTTCACCGTAAGGCTTTTAGCACTTAACTTTTCCTTATACTTACTCTTAAAGCCCATTCGTGACAACTTAAGGCTGTAAGTCAGATGTCAAGGGAGTTTTGCCTTACAACTTTAATTTCAAAAGTTACCTAGAAACGGAAGAGAAAAGTTAGCGTATGCTGTCCGCTAACAAAAATCTTAA
>NETF01000064.1 GCA_002172675.1 unicellular cyanobacterium SU3 | reverse complement strand
TTAAGATTTTTGTTAGCGGACAGCATACGCTAACTTTTCTCTTCCGTTTCTAGGTAACTTTTGAAATTAAAGTTGTAAGGCAAAACTCCCTTGACATCTGACTTACAGCCTTAAGTTGTCACGAATGAGCAATAACAATTGATGATGGTGTTGTTTGATTTAAAGCATTAAATATAAGAGACTGCGAATAACCACTAGGAACAATAATCACCGTTAAAAACCCGATTAATAAACAAATAACGATTATCCGAAATGATGAAACAAACTTCATAATATTCTGATGCTCTTATTGAATAAATTCCACAAACTGATAACTAATAACTGCTAACTGCTCACTGTTCATATCTTGCTAAACAATCATCTAACGCATATTCATAAGCAGCGCGACGATCTTCTATATAAGCGTTATCATCAGACTGTCTGGCCACAGATGCAACAGAACCCACCGCAGCACCGATCGCAGCTCCTTCTACTGCGTCTCCTGCGATCGCTCCCCAAAATGACCCATGTAATGCCCCTCGACTGGCTCCCCTGAGCAACCCACCGCGACGTTTTCGAGGCACTTCTCCGTAATATCCTGTTTGACGTTGGGCTAAATTAACACAATATTCGTAACGATCCTGAGCTTTAACGGGAAGCACGCTAAAACTCAGGCTAAAAATCGATAAAATAACAAGAGAATACTTCATAAGGCTTAATACTATTAGTTGGAAATTGAGTCAATGGCTGAAAAAAGAGTGAGATCAGGATCTTCAACGCAAACATCCATCAATTTTTCTGTTGCTGCTTGCATCTTCTGAGTTAAAACTAATGTCTAAGGGGGTATTTCCTGCAAAGAAACTGGTCACTAAAAGGTCTTTTCCTGTAAAACTGGTGATAAAGTTTAAATTAGTTCGATAGTCTAGGATAGCGTTATTTTTACGGTTATCGGTTCCATAAACATCACTGGTAGAACATACCACCGAACCAGCTAGTTTAGTAGTAGTAGAAAACTGATGATCTTCGATATATGCAGTACGATTTTCTAAGTTACTGATTCTAGTGCCTAAAACCTGGCGTGGGAACACGGCTTGAAAGCCTTGCCAGATGACAGTTTAAGCCAACTGTGGTACAAACAAAGATGCTCTAAAATTGGCGATCTCTGTAAATCCTAAAATGTTACCAGAAATTTATAACAATCATTTAATCCTGGGGATGTATTACATATTGTTATCGATAGAACCCAATGGGGATTGATTAATATCTTGATGGTGAGTCTGGTAATTGATAACAGGGGAATTCCTTCTAGCTTGTAGCTTTTTCTGTCCCCACGCCAGGGCATTTAGTTTTCTTGTACTGGTGCAAGATATGAGTTAAACAAGACTTAACAAAAAACAATAAGCTTAAAAGTAGTAATGATCAAAAATAGCAGTAATTATTTAATAAGGTGCAAAAAGTAGATTATTTAATTAATTGACAGATTAGAAAAATCTTGAATATGACTAATTTTTACTTCTTCTTTTTGATTGGTTTGCCAAATTTCTCCCGTATCAACATCCAAACAAGTTAACCACCCTTTTCCACAGGCCCAAGTATCAATACAAATTTGATGCCCCATATTAACAGGACAACCATCTTTTTGCGAGGTATGACCACAAACCACTATTTTTCCTGAATAATGACCCTGACGAGAATAAAGTTTCTGCCAAAATAAGTCATGTCCCGACTGTTTAGGAAGAGGTAAGTCTGGGTCCAAGTTAGCATGAACAAAGATATGATTATCGGTTTCGTACCAGTCTAAACAATGCTGTTTAACAAAAGTCCAATGATTATCGGGAATATTAGCTAATGGATTATTCTTATCTGTGTCAGCATAGGAGGCTAAGGTAGCTTTTCCCCCAACCGTTACCCAAGAATTTTCATGGGGTTGACCTTGATAAGCATCCAACATCATTAACTCATGATTTCCTTTGAGGGGAATTAATTGATGATTTTCATAAAGATAAAGCAGTCTTTCTAATACCCCTTTGGAGTCGGGTCCTTTATCTACATAGTCCCCTAATGTAATTAATTTATCTTCTGGACGCAAATGTATTGTTTCTAGGAGTTTATCAAAAGCCGTAGCACACCCATGAATATCTCCCACGGCAAGGGTTCGCAAGATGGTTGACTCCCATTGGATTATCCATATCATCGTTTATTTTAAAATCTTTAGTTTAAATTTTGGTTAAGTTCTTGTTTAATCTCCCGTTTAATTAACCTTTGGGATAAAATTTACTCATGCCAACTCGAACGCCATGCTGCTTCTGCTTGTGCTTGAGCGTTTTCGCGTTGAATTTTTTGATAAGCTTTGCGTATTTTCTTAACAATCTCTAATTTTTGCCGAATTTGTTGGCGTTGAATACTTAATTGAGGATCAGCAAATTCAATGTCCGATAATCGTAAATTGATAGCAGAAATTTTAGTTACTTGTGACTCTTGGCTATCTTCTTCATCTTCCTCATTATCTGAATCATCATTGTCGTCTTTATTGCTTGTTTCTATTAGTAAATTGAGAATATTGGGAGCATTTCCTGATGACATTCCCTCGTCTTCTGCTTGTAAGGCCATGTCCAGAAGTTTAGGGGGTAATTGATTGGCAATAATATTATTTTTTTGTAACTCTTGATTCACATCTTGAGACAAATCATGAATAATCATTCTTATCCCTTGTTCTACTCTTTGGCACCATAAAACTAAGTCTTCAGGATTTTTAATTTCAGAAAGTGAGTCATCTTCTTCTGGGGTTTGTAATTGAAATTCCTTATTATTAATTAGAGATAATTGTGTTAGTATTTGCTCTGTTATTGTAGCAGTTGGTGTTGGTTGAGGGAAGCTTATATAAGCCAATAACTTAGATTCGAGGGGCTTGCATAACTCTCTAATATTTCCTTGTAATTTTTCTCTTTGACTATAGGATAATTGTAGAAATTCTTCAGGATAAATTTTAGTGCAGATTTGATAAACTGCTAAGATTAATTGTTTTTTAATTGATAGATTTAATGCTTCTAAATAACGTTTATAAAGTCCATTTAATTCTGTAAAAATGTCTGTTGATTGTTGTTCTAATTTTTCTATTTCTTGTCGGATTTTTTGCAAAGATTTTGCCATAAGTCAACTCTTATTGATCTCAGAGATTCATCAAAAATAAGGAAAAAAGGCAAGAGTGGGAGACTTTTCCAAACTTTTGCCTTACGATCCATAACCATTGTTGAGATAACTTACTCTTTTTTTGTTTATTGGATGAGATAAAGAAAATAAGTTAAGATTAATTATTTTGCTTATGCTTTTTGTCCTGTTTGAGCAGCGACTTCATCAGCAAAACTAACTTCTTCTTTTTCGATACCTTCTCCTAAGACAAAGCGAGTAAAACGACGAACTTGGATATTTTCACCAAGTTGGGCAATGGTTTGTTTAAGCAACTCTTCAACCGTCATATTAGGATCTTTAATAAAAGGTTGATCAAGCAAAGAGAGTTCTTTTTGTCGTTTATCAATACGCCCTTGAACGATCTTTTCTTTAATGTTATCGGATTTATTGCCTAAATCATCCCGTCCCATTTCAATTTCTTTTTCTTTAGCGATGACCGCTTCAGGAATATCGCTTTGGGCGACATATTCGACATTGGGACAAGCGGCAATTTGCATAGCAACGTTTTGTACCAGTTCTTTGAACTCGTCTCTCCGGGCAACAAAATCGGTTTCACAGTTCACTTCTACGAGTACCCCAATGCGGCCACCAGTGTGTATATAACTATGAACTAAACCTTCTGCCGTTTGTCGACCTGATTTTTTTTCGGCGGAGGTAATGCCTTTTTGTCGTAACCATTCGATGGCTTTTTCGGTGTCACCTTCGTTTTCTTTAAGGGCTTTTTTACAGTCCATCATCCCCGCGCCAGTTTTTTCACGGAGTTCTTTAACCAGTTTTGCTGAGATTTCGGCCATTTTGATTTTCGTGTTTACGCTAAAAACTATGTTGACATGAAAAGGGGTGAGGTGGTTAGGGGGTAATGAGAAATCATTCTTTCATTATTCCTCTCCCCCCATTTTATGACTTTCGAGAGAAGCTTACTCTTCTTCTTCTCCTCCTTCTCCTTCTTGAGAAGAGACGGTTTCAGTGTCTTCGTCGTCGTCTTCTTCGTCGTAGTCATCGTAGTCCCCTTCTGCGAGGCTTTCGTCAAACTCTTCATAATCATCATCGGAGTCTAACTGACCATGACGACCTTCATAAATGGCATCCGCTAATTTACCTAAAATTAATTTAATGGAGCGAATAGCATCATCATTAGCAGGAATAGGAATATCAGCGTAGTCAGGGTCGCAGTTGGTATCTAATAAAGAAATCATGGGAATGCCCAGTTTTTGACATTCTTGAATCGCGTTATATTCTCGACGTTGATCCACAATTACCACGACATCGGGGGGACGACGCATCGTTTTAATCCCACCGAGATATTTCTGCAATTTTCCTAATTCTCGACGCAATACAGAGGCTTCTTTTTTGGGACGACGGGCAATTTGTCCACTTTCTTCCATAGCCTCTAATTCTTTGAGCCGTTCGACTCTGGTTTTGATGGTTTCCCAGTTGGTGAGCATTCCTCCTAACCAGCGTTGATTAACGTAGTTAGCTCCGCAACGAGAAGCTTCTTGAGCAATGATTCCGGCTGCTTGACGTTTGGTTCCTACAAATAAGAACCGTCTACCTTTATCAGCCCCATTACGAACGTATTGATACGCATCTTCCATCAATTGGGCAGTTTGTACCAAATCAATGATATGAACCCCATTACGGGCTGTGTAAATATATTGGGACATTTTCGGGTTCCAACGACGGGTCTGATGTCCGAAGTGAACCCCTGCGTTAAGCAAGTCCTCAAGGGATACGACTGGCATGATTTAATTTTTCTCCTATTTCGGGTTAATCCTCCATCCAGGTGTATTTCTCTTATCGAAACACCCGAAGTCCTGAATGTGCGAGATTGTAACAACTTTACTAGGATAGCATAAAATACGTTCTTTTAATTTGTAGTAATTCCTATGAAAACCTCTATCAATCCTCTTGCTGGCCTGAGTTCGATTCATCCTAACGATAGTTTCAGAATTAGCTTTGCACCCCTATCAGTAAACGAGGTTTATGGGTTAGTTGATGATCCAAGCAACGGTGCGATCGCTTTGATGAGTGGAACGGTACGAAAACAAACAGAAGGAAAAGCCGTAAAGTACCTAGAATATCAAGCTTATGAACCAATGGCTTTAGTTATTTTCCAAGAAATTGCCCGTAATATTCGTGACCAATGGCCTCAAACCAATCGAGTTGTTATTCATCATCGTATTGGTAAGTTAGAAATTGGGGAAATTAGCGTTTTAATTGCTGTAGGATGTCCTCATCGGGCTGAAGCTTTTGCTGCTTGTCGCTATGGCATTGATACTTTAAAACATAATGCTCCTATCTGGAAAAAAGAATTTTGGGCTGATGGGTCTGGTACCTGGGTAAGTATCGGTGCTTGCGAAGAAAACGAGCAATAAGTGTCAGTATCAATACGGAGTAATTTAAAAAAATTAGTTAATTTCTCTAAAAACAACGGCCTAGCTAGGTCGTTTTTTATGTATTTATTGGGCGTAATAACAGCAGTTTTCATATCAATAGATTAACAATGACAATAAAAATTCTCCCCACACTCAACTTAACTAAAATAGGGAGATTCTTGCTTCATCTCGATTCCCCTTCACAAGCATCTGTCGGGAACATTAGTAGACTTTTGAACGTTTAAAAGACTCGTAGGCCAAAATTTTACGCAAATCTAGCTAAAGAGTATATCCTGTAAAGGTGAGTGAGTTGTGAGGAAGTGAATTAATGGTTATCTCCCTATCCCCAAATGGCAATGGTCGTTTAAATCATCAGACTGCTAATCTCAATAATGGTTTAGTGACTAAATTACCCTATCTACCCAATAGTCCTTTATTTGGCACTGATGGTATTCGAGGCAAAGCAGGAGAGTTGTTGAATGCTCCCTTTGCTCTACAATTGGGATTTTGGGCAGGACAGGTCTTAAAATCAAAAACAACAAATCTAGGCCCAATTATTATTGGCCAAGATTCTCGGAATTCTAGTGATATGTTATCCATGGCGATGGCCGCCGGACTCACTTCAGCAGGGTTAGAAGTTTGGCAGTTAGGATTATGTCCGACTCCCTGTGTGGCATATTTAACCCGCCACAGTGAAGCGATGGCCGGGATCATGATTTCTGCAAGTCATAACCCCCCAGAAGACAACGGGATTAAATTTTTTAATGCTGATGGTACTAAGTTATCTTCTACCCTAGGAGAAGAAATTGAAGATGGATTACGGGGCAATCTATTATTGTCGACAGATGAATTGTCTGCCTGGGGTAAAATTTTATATCAACCTAATTTAGTTAATACTTATTGTCAATTTTTACAAACAAGTTTACCAGCTTCTTTTAGTTGTCAAGGTTTGAAAATCGTTTTAGATTTAGCTTGGGGTGCTTCGGTAAATGTGGCCCCGGCGATGTTTAAAGCGTTAGGGGCTGAAGTGATTTGTTTACATGAAACAGCCAACGGCGATCGCATTAATGTTAACTGTGGCTCGACTCATTTAAACTTATTACAAGCAGCGATTTTAGAGCATCAAGCAGACATGGGGTTCGCGTTTGATGGAGATGCAGATCGAGTGATGGCGGTAGATAGTACCGGTAAGGTGATCGATGGAGATTATATACTATACCTCTGGGGAAAATCCCTCTTAGACCGTGGTGAATTGCCCGATAACCTCTTGATTGGCACTGTTATGGCAAATTTGGGGTTTGAGCGTGCTTGGCAAGGTTTAGGGGGTCAATTGGTGCGTACCTCGGTGGGCGATCGCTATGTTCAAGCGCAAATGTGGGAAACCGGCGCAATGCTTGGGGGTGAACAGTCGGGACACATTATTTGTCATCATTACGGGGTGTCAGGAGACGGAGTACAAACCGCTCTGCAGTTGGCTGCGTTGGTGCATCAGTCTGGGGTATCCTTGGCGGAGTTGGTCAAAGATAGTTTTGATACCTATCCTCAGATTTTACGAAATGTGCGTTTAGAGGATCGGGAGAAACTTCGATATTGGCAAGAGTGTGAACCTTTGCAACAAGCGATCGCTCAAGCAGAGAAAGAAATGGGAAATACTGGCCGGGTTTTAGTTCGTGCTTCAGGGACAGAACCTTTAATTAGGGTGATGGTAGAATCAGAATGTCCTGATGCTGCGAATCATTGGGTTAACTATTTAGTCGAAGTTGTAGAAACCCATCTTACTGCTTAATATTTGTCGAGTTTTATGATGGTAGGGATGATTAATCAATTGTCCCTACTTAGATTATCTAAATGTTATTAACTTAAGGTTTAAGGTTAACACCGCGAAGATACCAAGTAATTAAAGCAGTCATCAGAATAATAAAAATTTGTCGCCAGTTTTTGAGTTCTCCTACTTTTTCTATTAAGTCAGGTATCTTTTGCATATTAGTGTTTTGTCCTTCTAAAAAACCCTCAATTTTGCTCATTTTTTTATCTAAATTTTGGATTGATTCTTATTGATGTTCTAGTTTATTCTCAATTTTAGTGATATTAGTCTCAATTTCAATGATTTTTTCTGATTGTTTTTGTACAGTAGTGTCAATTCTAGTAATTTGCTCTGATTGCTTCTGAATACTATCTACAACTTTCGCTAATGTATCATTAATCGTAGTAATCTGTTCTGATTGCTTGTCTATTTTTCCTTCTAATCTATCTATGATTTGTTCGTTGGTTAAGCTCATCGTATTAGTTTAATTAATTTTATTTTTGATGATTGTTATTAAATATTCAGAAAATTTTTTAAGAAACGTTGTAACTTAACTTTATTCTTTTTAACTCTTCTGGTGTTCTTTCCCCTTAACAAAAACAGTCACTAATCCCGTTATTGTACCACCACCCATTATTGCAGAAGCAGCAGCTTTATTATTAATTCCTAAATAAATAGAACCACCTAAACCAATAATAGCAATGATAAAACCCGTTACTAATCCTAAATCTACACGTCTTGGATCTGACTTGATCATCGCTTTTTGCATTTCTGTTTCTTCTTCTTCAATTTTTATTCGGTGTTCTTGATCTCTTTTTTCAATTTCCCTACGATGTTGCGTTTGTGCTTCTGCCATTGATAAGATTCTATCCATACTTCCAGACAAAATCTCCTCATATTCTTGAAGAGTACGAGGAGAAGGTATAATTTCATAAGAAGGATAGCTCGATGAAGCCTCTGGTGATGGGATAAGGTCGGTGTTGCCTTGATCTTCCTGCTTTTGATCAATATTATCCTGATCTTGCTGATTATGATTAGACATCTAAGATGGTTTTTTACAGTATTGACGAGCACCTTGCTTAATATCCAGGCCTATTTTAGCCCAATCAGAGCGTATTGCCTTTTTATCAGAGTTGTAATAAGATGACTTATTCTTAACAGCAGGATATTGATTATCTAAGTTACGGGCATAGCTACTACTGATATCTAAAACTGAAGCCATACCATCCCAAAAACTACGTCTAGGGAAAGATTGAGATTTTTTACCTTCTATTTTGTGCTTTATTGAAGAAATTTGCTGTTCTAGTTCGCCTAATTCTTGAATCAGTTTTTCCTTACTTAGTTCTTCTCCTTCAACTAAATTATTATCTTTCTGGCGCAAGCATTTTAAAATATCTACAGCCTCACGCACACCTTCATCAGAGGTAGATTTTTTTAAATCTCGAAAGCGTAGGATGTTTGCTAGGTTCATGGTGTAATAAATTGCAATTTGTATAACTTATAAAAATTTAGGTATTTGTTATGGTTGGACTATATACAGTCATAACAACCCCTAACTTATACACAGTAACAAAGACCAGTAAAGGATATTGCATGAGTAATTGTATAACTTTTATAGTTTAGCTATGATAGATATACATTAATCCCACCTTTAAGTATAAATGCCTCGTTCTGTTCAACTCAAACCTGAACTAAAAAAGTCTATTAAAGCATTACTTCCTCGTAATGGTTTTCCGAGTCAACAAGCTTTAGCTGAACATCTTGGACTATCCCGCGATGTAGTTAGTCGTTTTCTGAATGCTAAACCAGTTGATCGTTTAAATTCTGAAGAAATTTGTAGTGCATTAGGTTGTGATCTCAGAGAAGTAACTTATATTGAAGAAACTCAACCCAAGCTAACAAAAATAGATTGGGGAGAAGCGACAAATAACAATAGTATTTTTGATGTTTCTACAAGAACAGGACAATTAGAAACTTTAAAAAAATGGATTATTGAAGATAAGTGCCGTGTTATCTTAATTGAAGGGATGAAAGGGATGAGAAAAAGCCACCTATCTTATCAATTAGCAAAGCAAATTTATACTAATTTTGATTATGTTATTTTGCGATCTCTTGATCAAGATCAATCCGTGGATGAATTATTAACAGATTTGTTATATTTTCTTAATGATGAGGAAGATATCGAGGGGTTAGATAATAAACAAAAAAAGGGTGAGCAAAGATCAAGAAAAATTTATACTCAAACCAATTCTTGAAAAGCTTCAAACTAAATTCAATACAAAAGAACAAATCAAAAAGCATTTAAGGAAACTTTTAGAGGGAAACAAAAATAATAAATCTGATAGATATTTGGGGGGTAATCTTTTCAATTTACTTCTCCATTTAGGTAATTTAGAAGAAAAAGATTTTTCATATTTGGTATTAAAAAATGCAAACTTACGAGAGATTAGTTTACAAGATACTAACTTTGTTGGTTCTGATTTATCAATATCAAGCTTAATATTTCTAAATGGGTTTAGTAATGTCATTTCTGTTGCTTTTAGTCCGAACGGACAATGGTTAGCGATTGGTGATACCAATGCTCAAATTTATATTTGGAAAGTTGGAGAAGGTTGTCCTATTTTACATCATGTTATTAATAGTAATAACTTCTGGGTAAGAGCGATCGCTTTTAGTCCTGATAGTAAAATAATTACCAGTGGTG
Organism: unicellular cyanobacterium SU3; assembly: GCA_002172675.1. Taxonomy (GTDB): domain Bacteria; phylum Cyanobacteriota; class Cyanobacteriia; order Cyanobacteriales; family Microcystaceae; genus Crocosphaera. Next base: position 438 of record NETF01000064.1, on the reverse strand, counting down.
GAGAATATGGAAATATTCATTTATGGGAAGTAGAAACAGGAAAACCGCTTGCTGCTTTTCCAGGATATCTTGATCGAGTTAGAGCTTTAAGTTACAGTGCAAATGGCCAATTATTAGCGAGTGGTAGTGATGATCGAACTATTAGAATTTGGGATTTTAATCGAAAAGAATTAATAACTGTTTTAACCAAACATCAAAATAGGGTCAGATGGACTAATTTTCATCCTAATCAACATACATTAATTAGTGCAAGTCAAGATAATCAAATTTGTAAGGATTCAGGTCTAAGAATTGGGAATAAGTGAAGGACTGAAAGAATCAGAATGACCAGCTTTTGCCATCAATGACTTCTCGAAAAAATCAATAACTGAACGTCCTTGACGACGACACGGCAGTCGCTTCAAGTCGGGGAACCCGCCCAACGCGCTGCCTCAACTT
>NETF01000063.1 GCA_002172675.1 unicellular cyanobacterium SU3 | reverse complement strand
CCCGCGCCGTCGTACGGCGCAAGGGAACGCGCACCAAGAAGTAGCCAGGGAGTTTATTATAGAAAAGCTTTCAGCCCCGAATTCTTTGACAGCATAATCTTTATTTTCTGTCAATGCGAAACTTCTATAACTCACCTACCATTCAATTCTTTAAAATCTTATCTTAACTTCTTAAAGTTCTGTTGAATCATTGGGTTCTGTGAGTAAAATTTAGGACTAATCGTCTTTTATTCTTCCAATAGTTTTGTAGGCAAACCATCAATACTTTCTTGATTTTTTTGTTGCCAATAATCATAAATTCCTGTTTCCCCTTTTTTCTTTGCCCATTCAATTAAAGTGTCTCTGGTTTCTTGATATTCATAAATCGGAACCCCAAAACCACAAGAGGTTTGAGCAGAAGTTAGGGTCAAAATAATAATTTGTCTTTCTCCTTCATAGGTAGAAAACTGATGATAAAATTGACTCCATTGCTCATCTCTCGGACGAATAACTTTTCCTTGACCATATAATCGTAGAATTAAGGGGTTCTCGGAAAAGCTACAAAACATAATGGTCATACGTCCATTTTCTTCTAAATGAGCCGAGGTTTCATTGCCACTACCCGTTAAATCTAAATAGCCGACCGTCTGCTCATCTAAACAGCGAAATGTGTCGATTCCTTTAGGGGATAAATTAATTCTACCTTCTGTTGGGGCGGTGGCAGTAAAAAATATTTTTTGTTCTTCAATAAATTTAATCAGTTCAGGGGTTAACCTCGAATAAAATTTAGCCATAATACTATTTAATTGAAACTATAATAACAACTTATTTGATTTTAAACTCTGATGGAAAATGTTATAATTAAATGATTTAAAAAATTTAGATTAATCATGACGGCTGAAAGTCTTTCTTTAACAGAACAATCATATAAAGCTAGTCCTTCCTATGACTATCATCCAATTATTATTCGCCTAGAAGACATTACAAAAACCTATGGTAGTGGAAATACAAAGGTAAACGCCTTAGATAATATCAATTTAACCATCGAAAAAGGAGAATATTGCACCATTATGGGGGCATCGGGGTCAGGAAAATCAACCTTGATGAATATCCTAGGCTGTCTTGACCGCCCCTCTTCAGGACGGTATTATTTAGATAATGTGGATGTGTCTGGATTGGCTGATTCTCAATTAGCTGTTGTTCGTAATGGAAAAATTGGCTTTGTTTTTCAACAGTTCCATTTATTACCTCAGATGACAGCATTAGAAAACGTCATTTTACCCATGATTTATGGTGAGGTATCCCCCAGCGAACGACGCGATCGCGCCCTGGAAGCCTTAGAAAAAGTGGGCTTGAGCAATAGAGTCAATAATAAGCCCAATCAACTCTCAGGAGGACAGCAACAACGGGTGGCTATTGCTCGCGCGATCGTCAACCAGCCGGTTCTACTCCTTGCCGATGAACCCACAGGGGCTTTAGACTCCCAAACCACAGAGGAAGTATTAGACATCTTTGAAAGCCTGCATCAAGCAGGGATCACCGTGGTAGTCGTTACCCACGAGGCAGAAGTCGCCCGTCATTCTCAGCGAGTGATCTGGTTTAAGGATGGTCAAGTGATTCACTCCCAACTTGAACCCCAGGAATTACATTCGGTCATTGATTAAGAAATATTGCGAAAAAAAGGAAAATAAAGGATAATTAAAAGTTAAGATATTTATAGTTTTGTATATCAATTTTTAAGATCCTTTTTTTCTAATCATTTTGAATTCAGAGGCATAAGTAACAAGTTGTGACTTGGCAAACCATAGAATCATATGACCCCAGTTCCAATATCCAACAGCAAAAACGCTATGATGCTGTTGCGATCGCCCGTTTTTACCGCCGACATCCGTGGGAAGTGATTCAACGGGCTATTACCATTATCTGGTCGTTTGGCTGGTTTTTGATCCATCTCCAATGGGATCACTGGTTTAACCCCGATAAAGACAATAAACAGAAATGTGCAACGGAATTAAGGCAAATTCTTACCCGTTTAGGGCCGACGTTTATTAAAGTGGGTCAAGCTTTATCAACCCGTCCCGACTTGATCCGTCCCGACTTCCTCGACGAACTGATCAAGTTACAAGATCAACTCCCCCCCTTCGATAACAAAATCGCATTTTCTATTATAGAGAAATCTCTGGGAACAAGCATCAATGAAGCCTATAGAGAAATTTCACCGAACCCGGTAGCAGCCGCTAGTTTAGGACAAGTTTACCGTGCGGTGTTGCATACTGGCGAAGAAGTTGCCGTTAAAGTACAACGACCCAATCTTAGACCCATTTTAACCCGTGATCTCTTCTTAATGCGTTGGGCTGCCTGTCAGTTTGGTCGCTTTTTACCCCTTAATTTAGGGCATGATTTAACCTTAATTATTGATGAATTTGGCGTTAAATTATTTGAAGAAATTGACTACGTTAACGAAGGAAGAAACGCCGAAAAATTTGCAGCTAATTTCAGAGATGATGATGATGTTAAAGTTCCCGTTATTTACTGGTCCTATAGTAGCGATCGCGTTTTAACCTTAGAGTGGATACAAGGCTATAAATTAACCGATACCGATAAAATTAAGGCGGCTGGACTTGATCCTTATGAGATCGTTAAAATCGGTGTAACATCCGGGTTGAGACAACTCCTAGAACATGGATTTTTCCACGCTGATCCCCATCCAGGGAATCTTTTTGCCACCCTTGATGGCCGCATGGCGTTTATCGATTTTGGCATGATGGATCAGTTAGAAGAAGAAACGAAAGAAACCATTGCAAGTTCAGTCGTACAGTTAATCAACGAAGATTATAATGCCTTAGCAAGGGACTTTGTGCAGTTAGGTTTTTTAACTCCTGATACCGATATTCGACCCATTATTCCCGCCTTAGAACGGGTTTTAGGCAATGCGATGGGGCAGAGTGTCGGCAACTTTAACTTTAAAACTATCACTGATGATTTTTCGGAATTGATGTATGAATATCCTTTCCGAGTTCCAGCAAAATTTGCCCTAATTATTCGCTCATTAATTACTCAAGAAGGGTTAGCCTTGAGTCTTGATCCTAACTTCAAAATTGTGGAAGTGGGATATCCTTATGTTGCCCGACGGTTATTAACAGGAGAATCCCCTCAACTGAGAAGAAGGCTTATAGAAGTCTTGTTTAAAGATGGTAAATTTCAATGGCAACGGTTAGAAAATATGATCCGTATTGCCCGATCAGACGAACAATTTGATCTACTACCAACGGCACAATTAGGATTACAATATTTGTTGTCTGATGAAGGAAGATATTTACGTCATCAATTATTGTTAGCGTTAACTGAAGATGATCGCTTACACACTGAAGAAGTTCAAAGAATTTGGGCTTTAATTAGTGACGATCTTCAACCTCAACAATTATTTGGTGTTGCTATCAAGGCATTTCGACAATTCTCTACTGCGGGAGTTGCAGCCATTCTTCCCAACACAGCCGATGTCAACTAACCTGTCATTATTAAATTCCTGCCCTTTATGTACTATTTTCCTCAGCCTCCTTATTTTCTAATTTTTGCCGGCCTCTTCATCGGTCTTACCTGTGGTTTAGCCTTTGAAGCCACCCTAAAATCACAAGTTAAGGTCATGTTGAAAAAGCCAGTTGATCAGATGTTAAAAGATTCAGGGTTACAGTTACCTTTTCTTGGTATTTGTGTTGGTATTTGTGTGTTTTTATCAGGAGGTTTAGAGATTTTTCTCTTTGATCGCTGGCTATCCTATGCCATTTCTTTACCCATGACTATCTTTATTGGTGCTTTAGTTTGGATTCAACTAGAAAGCGTATTAAAACAGTTAAAAGAAGGGGGATCGAAAGCCATTGATTTAGATGCGTTTTATTAAATTAATAAATAACCAATAGGAAATTTATTAAACGGATGTAGGGGCTTAATAATATTAAGCCCTAATTTTTTTTACCCCGGTGGCCAAGTTAAAGAACGACCGCCTAAAATATGTAAATGAAGATGATCGACGGTTTGTCCTCCATCTTCTCCATTATTAATAACCACACGATAACCGTTAGTTAACCCGGCTTCTTGAGCAACTTGTTTCACTTTCATTAAAAGATGTCCTAAGAGACGATGATCATCTTCTTGTGCTTCTTCTAGTTTAGGAATGGGTTTTTTAGGAATAACTAAAATATGAGTGGGTGCTTGCGGATTAATGTCAGTAAAAGCTAAGCATAAATCATCTTCATAGACGATATTGGCTGGAATTTCTCGCTGAATAATCTTACTAAATATGGTATCAGTCATTGTATAACTCAATCACTAACAGTTATATTATTTTATCATTACTGGTTAAATCAATCGTTATTCTTTACTCTGATAAAGATGAAAACATAGAAAATAATTCTTCTCCTGTCATTTTCTTAGTTTCATTTGCAAAAGAATAATAATTCGGCTTTTCTTCTATGAAAACCTCTAAATCGAAAACGAGATTTTCAACATTATCAAAAATTCCTACTGGTATATAGTAGTGATTATTTTCTTTCAATCGATAGAATAGATTACTACCACATTTTGTGCAAAATCCACGTTCTGCCCATTGTGAAGATTGATATACCTGAATATTCTCTTCCCCTTCAAAACTGACACCATCGTTACATTCAACCCCTAATAAAGCGACACCACCCCATTTACGACACATATTACAATGACAGGCTGCTAGATGATGATTAATACTAGAGGTTGAAATATTGACCGCACCACATAGACAACTACCTTTGATCATACTGAGTTCAGACATCTTATTTTATCTCCTTGTTAAGAGGATTTCTTTAATTGTTTTTATCATACATCATTTGAATATAGAGACTATAATAGATAATTAGATTGTTTAAAAGAAAATCCGTTAATTATGAATCAAGGTAAAATTGTTGCTATTATCACTGGTGCTATTTCTATCTTTCTAGCAGTTGCTTATTTAATTGTTGTACAATTATTAGATTTTCGAGGTGAAATGATACCCGCCCCAACGTTTGATATGATTTTAAATCTTTTTTAAATTATCAATAATTGTAACAGTTTGCCGATATCTGCTAGAAGTTCTCAAACTTTTCTCGTTACACTAAATAACAATATCTTTGCACCCATCGCTTTTCTGGTTGATTTGTTAATATGATTCCTTTGCAACTTACCCTGAAAAACTTTTTGAGTTATCGAGAAACTATCCTTGATTTTCGGGGGTTACATACGGCTTGTATTTGTGGTTCAAATGGTGCCGGAAAATCATCCTTATTAGAAGCAATAACTTGGGCGATTTGGGGTAAAAGTAGAACGGCTTCAGATGAAGATATCATTCATACGACTGCTAACTATGTTAGAGTAGATTTTGAGTTTATTTCCTACGAACAAATTTATCGAGTTATTCGCAGTCGTCAACGGGGTAAAAGTGCGACTTTAGATTTTCAAGTTAAGAGTGAAAACAACTTTATTTCTTTAAGTGCAAAAAGGGTTAGAGATACTCAAGACATTATCGTTGCTACATTGAAATTAGATCATGAGACTTTTATTAATTCAGCCTATTTACGTCAAGGAAGGGCTGATGAATTTATGTTAAAAGGGGCTACTGATAGAAAACAAGTATTAGCTGAATTATTAAAATTAAATCAATATCAACAATTATCAGAGAAGGCGAAAGCTTTATCTAAAGAGTATGAAATAAAAGCAAAACAACTGAAAGTAAATTTAGATAGAATTAATCAACAAATAGCAGAAAAAAAAGATATTGATCAAGAGCAAAAAAGTATTAATCAAGAGATTGAAAAATCACAAAAATCACAACAATTAGATAGAGATAAATTACAAATAATTAAACAAAAAGATAGTCATCGTCAAGCTTGGTTAGAACAATTTACATGGCATCAAAATAAACAGCAAACTTTAAACAAAGAAAGCAAACAATTAGAACAAGAACAGTCTCAATTAGTTCGTAAAATTCAGGAATCAGAAAAACTAATTAATCAAGAACAAGAAATTACTGAAAAATACGAAGAGTTACTTCTTTTACAAAAACAAGAAGAAACCTTATCTGAGCAATTTCAACTTTCTCAAGATATTCAACAGAAAAAACAGAAAATTGAGCAAGAAATCTTCAAAAAAAATAATCAACTACAATTACAAATTCGCCAACAACAAACTCGCTTAGAACAATTACAAGAACAAGAAAAAGAATTACAAAAAACCATCAGTCAAGCTGAAGATATTAAAGCGGCAGTTGAAAAATTAAACCATCATCGGCAACGATTACAAGAATTAGATAAATTACAACATACAGTAACCCCTTTACTGAAACAAAAGCAAATCTTAGAAACGGAATTAGAAAAAATAAAAGCTAATTTACAAGCTAAGTTAGAACAGTTTGAGTCCTTAGAAAGTCAGTATCATCAAGAGTTAGAAAAAATACCAGAAAGACGACAACTGCTTATAGAACTAGATAACAAAATACAAGAAATTGATAATCAAAAAGTCTATCAAAAAAGAGTTAAAGAAAAATCACAAGAGAAAAAACTAACACAAGAAAAGTTAATTGTTAATCAAAAAAATTATACAGAAAAAATAGAAGAATTACAGCAAAAAATAAACTTATTAAATAATCCAGAATCTACTTGTCCTTTATGTGAGCAAGACTTAGATGAAAACCGTCGCCATCATGTGATTGATACGACAAATAAACAACAAGAAAAACTTCAACAACAAATTTGGTTTTTACAAGAAGAATTATCAGTGATTAAGCGAGATATTAAATCATTAATTAGTGAGGATAAACAATTAGAGAATCAGCTAAAAAGTTCAGGCAATATACAACAAGAATTTTCTCGAATAGAAGCTCAACTTGATCAAGCAGGAGAAGTAAAAATCAAACTAAAAAAATTACTAAAAGAAAAAGAAACCATTGAAAATGTAATTAATACAGAAACCTATGGAATGAATATACAAGATGAAATTAAAATTATCAATACAAGATTAGAAAAACTAAACTATGATGAACAAACCCACGCATTAGCAAGGGGAGAAGTTGAACGGTTAAGATGGGCAGAAATTAAACAAGCGAGAATAGATGATGCTATTCGTGATCAAAAGAAAATTGCTCAACAAAAACCCGAAATTATTAATAAACTTGAACAACTAGAAACAGAAAGAAAAAACTTAGAAACTAATTCAGAATTAAAACAAGAAATTAATAAAATAGAAGAAGAATTAAACAATTTAAACTATGATAGATCCTATCATCAAAGAATTTCTACTTATATTCGCAAATCTCAATATTGTGTCGTAGATTATCAAAAATTACAAGGAGTAAAACAAGACTATCCTCAATTAAAAGAACAGTTAAAAAATAATGAAATGAAAATTAATAATAATCAAGAAGAACAAAAAGATACAGAAAAATTCATACAACAGTTATCCCCTCAATTAGAAACTATTGAAGATCATAGTCAAGAGATTGAAAATTTAGAAACTAAATTAAAATTACAAAGAGACAAATTAGATAATTTACTCGCCCAAAAAGGAAGAATAGAACAATCTTTATCTCAGTTAGAAAGCTTAAAACAACAACAAGAAGAACAAGAAAAAGAATATAATGAAGTTCGTAAACAATATCGGGTTCATACAGAATTAAGCAAAGCTTTTAGTAAAAATGGTATTCAATTATTAATGATTGAGAATGTTTTACCGCAATTAGAAACAGAAACCAATCACATTTTATCAAGATTAACAGGGAATCAATTTCATATTAGATTTGTCACACAAAGGGCAGGAAAAAGTGGCAGTTCTCGAAAAAAAGCAACTAAAATGATCGATACTTTAGATATTATTATCTCTGATGCAAAAGGAACTCGCGCTTATGAAACTTATTCAGGAGGTGAAGCATTTAGAATTAATTTTTCTGTCCGTTTAGCATTAGCTAAATTATTAGCACAACGGGCAGGAACAACCTTACAAATGTTAATTATTGACGAAGGTTTTGGGACTCAAGATGCCCAAGGATGTGAACGTTTAGTTGCAGCAATTAACGCCATTTCTTCTGAGTTTTCTTGTATTTTAGCTGTCACCCATATGCCTCAATTTAAAGAAGCTTTTCAAAATCGTATTGAAGTGTATAAAACCAATCAAGGATCACAAATAAATTTAGTGAGTTAATTATGTTAAAATTCTTCAAAATCATACTTTTAGCCATTACAATCATTTCATTTTCAACTCAAATGGCTTATGCTGATCAATGTTCTTATGTTGATAAAGAACAAGCGTTAAAAGCAGCAACCTTTCTCAAACTTAATCAATTAATTTATCTTTTTTGCGAACCCTGTGGCGAAACAACACCCCAACCTGTTACAATTCAATCTATTTCTGTCGGAACTGTAGATTATGAAAATTACTGGCAAGTGTCTATTAATAATAAAGGGGTTGATTTAGCCTATACTTATGTACCGTCTAGTCTCGAAGAAAAACCGATTAATTTAGCAGCTTTAGCAGACTGTCCGGCACAGGATGTGAGTCCTTTTATTAATCCTTAAAAATACAAAATTATTAATTAAAATTATTTATGAAACGTCGCAATTTTATTAAATACGGTGGTTTAGGGTTAGCAAGCTTAGGGGTTGCAGCTTGTAGTAAAGTTGATATCTTCAATCAACAAAAAACTGATGTAGATTTTGGCACCTTAGAAAAGTCTAACCTAATTCTCGGATACGTGCCGAATGGGGATGCAGCCCCCTTAATTATTGCTCAGGAAAAGGGGTTTTTTGAGCGTTATGGCTTGTCTGTCACCCTAAAACGACTTGAAACGTGGGAAGGGGTCAAAGAAGAGTTATTAGGGTGGACAATGGATGCGGGACAGCTGCCCTATGCTTTCCCCATGTTGGCACAATTAGGAGAAGAAGAAGCCCCATTAATCTCTTTAATGACCTTAAATCTTAATGGTAGTGCTATTACTATCACCCAAAAAGCTTGGGACGCTGGGATACGCCCCTCGGTGGATTATTTCAATTTTACTGATTTTGAAGAGAATATTAGACGCTACTGGCGAAACCGTGAAACCCTTATTAATTTGGCGGTAGATTCTGCTTTTTCAACTGATGCTTATTTAACTCGTTATTGGTTATCTGCCATCGGTTTAATGCCCAAAACAGAAGTAGAATTAGTGGAGTTTCCTGCTTCTCAAATGATTTACAAATTGCAAGCAGGAATCATTGATGGTTATAGCGCGTCTTCTCCCTGGAATCAACAAACGGTATTAGAAAAAGCTGGTTTTATTAGTTATGTGAGTCGGGATATTTGGCAGGGTCATCCTAATAAAATTCTGGCAACGATGGACGGTTGGGCGAGAAAACATCCAAAGACAACAAGGGCGTTAATGGCTGCTTTAATCGAAGCTTGTCAATATTGCGATCGCTTGGAAAATCAGACAGAAGTTGCTGCTATATTAGCACAACCTAATTATTTAAACCTGGATACCAGTTTGATTGAATCGACGTTAATGGGGAACTATTCTTATAGTAGTGAAACCTCCGAAAATTATCAGCGATTCATACCAGATTATACTATTTTTCATCATCGAGAGGCAGACTATTTAGGAGAAAATGATCACGCTAATTATCCGTGGCGTTCCCATGGGGTATGGATGTTAACTCAGATGATTCGTTGGCATGATTTAGAGATTTATGACTATCCAAAAGAAGCTGATCAATTATTAGATAAAATTTATCCTATTACTATCTATGAAGAAGTAGCCGAGGCGTTAAATATTCCCTTACCGAGTGATAATATGAAAAAGGAAACTAGCACCGCTTTTATTGACGGGCGATCGTTTGATCCCAGTAACCCGGTGGCTTATTTGAATCAATTTCCCATTCGTGCCAATGGTCCTCGGATTTTTGGGTTTGTTTAATCCCCCCAACCCCCCTTATTAAGGGAGGCAAGACCTTGACTGAAACAAAGGTTTGAGACTTACTTTTGCCTCCGAAGCAATTTCTAATAATATTCAAGAGAAAAATAGAGAACTTAGTGAAACAAAAAAGACGGGTTAACCCGTCTTTTTATATTAATTAGATCCGCGTCCGTTACCCGTTTGACTCGAAAGATATTCCCAAATACGCTGAATTTCTTCTTGATTCCGATTCATTCTTTCTTGACTTTCTCTCTGAAATTGACTCAAGTCTCGCATGATTTCAGCTAATTCAGCCATTCGTAAATTCGTTTGAATGATTTGTTCATCTAAACGGGTTAGTGTTTCCTCATGACGTTTGCTAGCCTCTTCATGTCTAATCCCTCTTTTATGACTATAGGGTGATAAAATTATTGAAAATAAGAAGCGATCTCGAAGAGATGATACTGTTGGCGAAAGTAATCTAAACGTATTTCAAAGTGAAGTATAAAAAGAATTGTCAACGAAACGATAGGGATAGGCAAGCCAAGTAATACATGGCTCACAGCGATGTATTACTTCTTCCATA
>NETF01000062.1 GCA_002172675.1 unicellular cyanobacterium SU3 | reverse complement strand
ACCTATTTAAGCATCAAATCTCCTTAAAAGCAACCTACATAAAGCTTTTACTTATTATTCTCTTGTCTTTATACTTTTAAAAATACGTTTTTATTTTTGTAATTTACATGACAAGTTCGGTAGAACCATAACTATTACTTTCCCCTGATGCTGCTCCTAGAATGATTTTTGCCCTTCTCACTAAGCGATGAGGGTTCGTTGTGGTACTGACTATCTGTCTGAGCAGTAATTCTAGTCTTGGAGATCGAGAATTTCATAGTGTAAAATTAGCTTATTGGCTGAAAGAAAAAAGTAAAAAACAAAAATTATTCTTCGCTTTTCGTCAGAAACAAGGAACTAATCATAAAAAAGATGATGAAGATTATCAAACTTTTTCTGAGTTAGGCATAAAACCTGGAATGAAGATGTTTTTAACTAGCATTTCAATAACTAAAAATAAGGGGTTTAGAAACTTTAATTTGGGAGTATATTGGAAACGAAAATATAAGGGGAAACAGGAAAAAGAGCCAAAGACAAAATGGTAAATGCTAATTTAAGATTAGTAGTAGCGATGTCCAAAAAACATCAAGGAAAAGGATTAGAATTACTAGATTTAATTCAAGAGGGAAACTTAGGGTTAATTAGGGCAGTAGAAAAGTTTGAATATGACAAGGGCTACAAATTTTCAACTTATGCCTATCATTGGATTAGACAAGCTTTAGTTAGAGCAATTTTTGATAAGGGAAGAACGATTAGAGTCCCTGTTCATATAAATGAAGAGATTGGTAAGCTAAAAAAAGTTCAGTTAGAATTTAGACAGAAATATGGGAGAACTGCGACGGTAGGAGAGCTTTCAGAAAAGTTAGAAATTCCCGAATCTAAAGTTAAGTTATTAAGAGAAATTAAAAGTCCGATTCTATCCTTAGATCAAAAAATTCTTGGGGATGAAGATAATTCAACGCTACTCAATTTTCTACCAGATCCTAATGGGAATTTAGAGAAATTTCTGGAGAATCTTGGGAATAAACAACTGGTAAAGCAATGTCTCTGTGGATTAAAACCACAAGAGCAAAGAGTCTTGAGAGAATATTATTTAGAAACCCCTTCTTTAAGCTTAAATGAAATTGCTAAAAAAATGAACGTGAGTCGTGAAAGAGTGAGACAAATTAAAAAGAAGGCTTTAGATAAATTAAAGCAAGTAATTGTAACTGAGAAGAATGATGAATTAGAGATTATCTCAGTTAACTTTGACTCAATTACCCCAGAAAAATCCCTGAAATTGACATCTCGTTTAAAGGGGGCTTTAAAAGTTGAAGCGCAGGAAAAAGTCAAATCTTATAACCAAATAGTTACAAAAAATCCTCTAGTTAAAGAAGCTGACTTCCCCTCGATAATTTCAGACAAAATCCAACATAATTCTCTAAATCTTGCCTCAAAAGTCATTAAAAATTATTCTAAAAAATCATCAAAAACTAAAACAAATGTGAAAAATAAGAAAGAAAGTGATCAATCAAAAGTTAAGAAAAAGTCATCAGGGAAATCTAAGCCTAAGAAAACTCTGTCTAAATCTCAAGAAAGAGAAATTAAAAAGCAATTAAATCAATTATCTTATCGAAAATAATTATGTTTAAAGGGAGTAAAGATTCAAAAGTGAGGTGGATTCCGTTAGTCGGACAAATCTGATGGTTTCTTAAGCTCTAACCTAGAATAGAACACTTGCTCTATTTTCTATTTTTGGCAAGGAGAGCTTTTTGAGTTGTTTTTCTCTTCCCAAAAGGCATCAACCACAACAGTAGCAACTAAAATTAAGGTTAAAGAAATGAGTTCCATGATGTTGCTCCTGTGTCTATACGTAATGGTTGATGGGCTTTTGTGTTCTGTTCTTTTCCCTTCGTCCCTAATATAAAACACATATAAGCCTTGTTTCTTCACCCAATCAGGTTAGTTTCCCAAAAATTTAACAATTCATTTTCAAAGATATTGGCGATCTGTCTTCTTAACTTAAGAAACCGAGTTGATGAGCCGTATGGATGCAGTGGTAAAATTAGTCTCAGCAGGGTAATTAGTTTTAGCTTATGGCCACCACTCCTCACGATGACGAAAGAGAACAGCGCATCAGCAACCAAATCATTGTAGACGCTTACAACGCTGATGAGGAGCGAATGGGCTGGTATGTATACATTGAGGATCATCTCAATATGCCTTTTGTAGCTATTTGGGATGAGCAAACCGTAGAAGTAGTAGGAATATCAGATGAAGATGAGTGTCAACAGGAAATGAGGGTAGATATTCGCTACACAGAAAAAAACCGTCAGGATGTTTTTTCTGTGTCTTTGTCTGAGATTAGCCCCGTTGATGCTGATGAAACGACGAATGAAGCGATCGCTGATTGGAAATATTGGGTCGGGAGGGGTTACGAGTTCAGTGAAGGGGAAGAAGATGACTTTTTCTAACTCTAATAATCAGAGCAATTTCTAATATTAAGTCAATGTCGACTAGAAAACACTATCACATATTTTCTCAAGGTCTTTCTGTTATTAAAGAGTGTCATGATGAGCTTGGTGATTGGTATCCACCTGTGATTATTCCCTATTATTGGAAAGATGGGACATTATGGATTTGTGTTAGCCTTTTAGAACTAGGTTATGATAAAGCTTGTCCCATTAACACATCACAACGATGGCCTAATCATACTGACTTTTTTATTACAAGAGGTGTAATGTTATTTGGCTATGCTAAAGTCAACGGTTATATTCCTGTTTATCTTGAAGAATTACAGGGACTAGATGCCATTTTATTTTAATTAAATCACAGAAAAAGCCTGAAATAAATTGAGTATTTCCTTTTTAAGTTGTAAAATAGCTTCCTCAACTGAATCATGATCATCAGTATCGAGTAAGTAGGCATCTCCCATATCGGCATCAGACCAAAAATAAGAATGTTGACCAATCGTTAAATAAGCTCGCTATTTTTCTTCGTAAGTTTCTAGGGTAACAAAAAAACATTTTGACATAAGATTTTCGGGATCAAGAACAAACTGACCCCAAAGAGAAAAACCAAGATATTCAGAATTTTTATCATTATTATATTCCCAATTTGTGAAACTAGGAAAGGCAGTTTTAGCTTTTTTAATTGCTTCTTGAATTTCGGTTTCTGTTAGTATCATAATCTAAGACTTGAAGTTGAAAACAGAACTAAGATACCAAAATACAGGTAAACTGGAATCATTGCTAGGAAGATCCTCAAAGTATGGAGCCATTGACCCCTGCTCAAAAAGAGTTATACGATTGGTTGGTTCATTACATAAACCAAAATCAATACGCTCCTTCAATTCGTCAGATGATGAGAGCGATGAATTTGCGCTCGCCTGCCCCTGTTCAATCACGTTTAGAAAGGTTGCGAGACAAAGGTTACGTGACATGGATCAAAGGGGCTATCGCTGCTGGTGGTTTAGTTGAACCTTTCACTGATGAGCAATCAATCTTAGAACTTCCATACCTTCTCAACCAAGATGATTACTATGCTTTACGAGTTGAGGGTAATGGGTTAGTTTCACAACGATTTAGCTATCGAAAAACATTTTTTTTAGAGAACTAATAATTCTATTTTGGATAAAATGAGAATTGCTGTCAGCAATGCCTTCAAATTGCTGCTTAAAAAGTTAAAAATATTAGAATAATTATACTTCTTGAAAAGTTTTGCAACGAAATTACAAACAAAGATGCTACTTCAAATTCAAAAGTTACTTTTGTATCTTTCGGACTAAAAATAAGTATTTAGAGATAGGTAAATATATTTAAAATCTTTCAAAAGGAATAAATTTGCTGTAATAATGTTATTCAAAAAAATAGTGTAAGCTTTATTTAATGAGGACTTTCAGGAATAACACTTATTAAAAATTTTGCTTTAAATATAGATTTTAATTTTCTGTTAATAAGTTCTTAGTTTATTTTAAGTCCTAGATATTTTAAGTTTTAAAAAAGCAAAAATTTACTGATTGTGTAAGTCTTATGTCAAGTATCAAATTAAAAGAATCTAAAACTCATAGAAAAGTTAGCAGTGTTGACGCAGTTAAAGGAGCTCATCAACTTCGTGAAAATCCTAAAGCTTTAAAAGATTACTATGATAAATGGGCAAATACCTATGATCAAGATGTAGATAAAGAAGATTATTACGGACCAATATATCTAGCTGCTTATTTTAATCTTTTGCCGAAGCAAAACGGAATTTTTTTAAATTCAAATAATTCCGCTCTTAAAATATTAGATGCTGGATGTGGTACTGGTCTAGTAGGAGTAGCACTTCATCACCAAGGTTATAAAAATATTGATGGATTTGATCTATCTTATGGCATGGTTGAGAAAGCAGAAAAAACAGGGGCTTATAACACCCTAATAGGAGGAAGTGATATGACAAAACGACTTGAAGCTTATCCTAATGATTATTATGACGCGGCCTTGAGTTGTGGTGTGTTTACCTTGGGTCATGTTCCTCCTACTGCGCTTAAAGAAATGATCCGTGTTACGAAGTCTGGTGGGTTAGTTGTGGTTAGCACTCGTAAAAGCTATTATGACAGTACAAATTTTCAAGAAGTTTGTGATCAACTTCAAGTAGAAAATAAGGTTTCATTAGTTAGTTCTATTATTGACGGTCCCTATATCGCAGAGGAAGGAGCGCATTATTGGACGTTCAAAGTTTCCTGAAACATGACAAAGTAGCAGAAAAATTGTGGATTGCTCAAAAACTTAGTTGATTTGAACTAGTTAGCTTTAGTTTTGAATCAATCTAGAAATTCCAAATTAATAAGTTGAATTACCGCCAAGCAAATCAATTGAAAATTGATAATGAGGAGAAGTTAATCAAGTGTCTAATTTTGAAGCCATAGAAATTCCCAAAATTGATAAAAGTTGGAGAGCTTTTGTTCAATCTTTTCGTCAACCAAAGCCAGTTATTCAAAAAATAGAAAAAGAACCAATCTGGAAGTCTAGATATATATCACTCACCAAACCAGAAGAAATTCTGACTTTGGTAGATGTTGGATATAAAGCAGAAGAAATTAATCAGTACGCTGGTAAAAAAGATGATACGCTCTATTTGAGTAAATTTCGATTTTTAAATGAAGAAGGCATTGAAAAACTTTTAGCAGTTACGAATCAATTAGAAAAATTAGTTGTACCAAGCTCCTATATTGTTGGACATTGGCTTAGAGGCGTTGAAAAATACTCCCAGTTTATTTGCGACATGATGCGAGACCGTAAATTTTTAAAAGAATTGTCACAAATGGTAGGAGTATCATTAATTTCTCATCCCATTCAAGATGCTGCTGTCGTGCTAAATAAATTGATTGCTTCTCCTAAGAAACTAGACAATAAAGATAATCTAGCTGCTTGGCATCTTGATGGAATGAATTATGTGTTTATTATTCTACTTTCAGAACCTCGAATGTTTGAAGGAGGAGAATTAATTTATTATCGCAAACATAAAAATTTATTTCCTAATCGTGTTTCTTCAAGTGATCGAGCCATTCATACGATTAATCTTGAAAAACCAGGAGATACAATTTTTATGCGCGGTAGTCATCTATACCATGCTGTGAGACCTTTAATTAGTGGGGAACGAAAGACCTTAATTCTTTCATTTTTTTGTCCTCCTTTGGCAGAATTTGATTCTAATACTTTTTGGCATTTAGCACCAGCAGATGGCTTAATTCCGACTTTAGAAAATTGGATCAAATTTAAGTGGTCTTTTCATTGAGCAAAAGACGACAACGTTTAGAGCAAGACTTGTTAACTTAATTTGTCGAGAAAACCAAGGTAAAAATTAGTGAGAACTTTATGATACACTCTTCTGTAATCAACAACAAGCAATATTCATTAAGCAAAGAGTTTTATACATCTAAAGATGTTTTTGAAGCTGAAAAAAAACAGATTTTTTATAATAATTGGATTTGTGTTGGCTTATCGAATGAACTTCCCCATTCTGGAGATAGGTTGGCGGTAAAAGTGATTGATGTTCCTATCTTATTAATCCGTCA
The DNA here is from genome assembly GCA_002172675.1 of unicellular cyanobacterium SU3. Classification (GTDB taxonomy): domain Bacteria; phylum Cyanobacteriota; class Cyanobacteriia; order Cyanobacteriales; family Microcystaceae; genus Crocosphaera. Next base: position 4,507 of record NETF01000062.1, on the reverse strand, counting down.
CGAAAATGGTGATATTGGAGCGTTTCATAATCTTTGTAGTCATCGTGGTATTCAATTAGTTGTTAATCCCTGCCTTAGCTCAAACAAAATTGTCTGCCCTTATCATGCATGGTCTTATTCATTAGATGGAAAGTTACAATCAACCCCTCACTTTAAAGAGTTTGGAACTGATAGAGTGGACTGGGAAAATGATGCTTCTAAGGATTTAAAAAGGATCTCCTGTTGTCAATGGCTAGGACTAATTTTTGTCAACTTATCTAAGGATACAAAGTCTTTTGATCTTTATGTTGATCCTTTAAAAGAACGTTGGTCATATTATAATTTAAAGCAACTGTGTTATGGGCAAGAAATTACCTATAATGTTACTGCAAATTGGAAATTAGCTTTAGAAAATTTCTCTGAAAGTTATCATTTTCCATTTGTTCACCCTCATTTGAATGAATACTCTAAAATGGAGGAGCATTATACTGAGCTACTCAAAAATAATTGGATCATTCAAGGCATCTCTTCTTATAGCCCTGAACCAATTAATAGCAAAAATTTACCTGTTTTTTCTAATTTATCATCTGACTGGAAAAAAACCGCAGAATATGTTGTTTTCTTTCCCAATTTAATGATAGGTATTCATCCTGATCATGCATGGTTTTTAATTTCAGAACCCATAACCGTGACAACATCTAAGGAAAGACTTATTTTTTATTTTGTTGGAGAAGAATCTTTAACGCCTCAATTTGATGAACTTCGAGAGGCAGTAATTAAACGATGGGATAGAATTAATCGAGAAGACATAGCTATGGTCGAACGACTACAAATGGGTCATTTATCTCCAGAATTTGATGGGGGTTGCTTTTCCCCAAGTTTAGAAAAAGCACTACAACATTTTCATCTTCAAATTAGAGATTCACTCCAACCCCAAAAGACTAATCACAAGGTAACATCTCTTAGCTAAATTTACTTCTCAGAAACAGATTTGTTTTAATAATTTTAATAAGGAACATAATTCTGTTTCTGAGAATGTACCTAAATCAATAATATATATGTTTGGCTCAGCTTAGCCCAGCATTTTTATTGAATACTTTCTCAAGAAATTCTCATAAAATTAAAATTGATAAGTATGAAACCTTTGACTTTGATTGCACCAGGATGTGCTACTATAGCAGTCACCTATGGTTTAGCTCGATATTCTTATGGTTTATTTCTTCCAGAAATTCGTGCCAGCTTAGACATATCCTTATCAATATTAAGCCTAATTGCTAGTGGTTCTTATGCCGGTTACATTGTCGCTATTTGGATAAGCATTTTACTGACTCCCTATGTTGAGGCACGATGGTTAATTATTTTTGGGAGCATAAGTGCGACAATGGGTACATTAATGGTTGCTTTAGCTCACAATCAATGGTTGTTAGCAATTGGTATTCTTTTAGCCGGAACTGGCTCAGGTTGGGCATATCCAGCTATTCCTGAAATTGTCTCTTCTTCAATTCCTCCCAATAAACAGGGTATTGTATTAGCTTGGATTAACTCTGGCACTAGCTTTGGAGTCATGTTGTCAGGCCCCATAGCAATATGGAGTGCTGAACTATGGAGGCCAGCTTGGTTAGTTTTTAGTTTTTTATCTTTCTTGACAACTTACTGGAATTTTAGAATATTACCCCGTCAAAAACTTAAACATAAAGGAGGTAAACCTCTTGCTTTAGAGTTTAAGTCTTATTTACGGCCTTCAGCGCGCCCCTTGTTTTTTTCGGCTCTGGCTTTAGGTCTTAGTTCCTCAATTTATTGGACGTTTGCAGTAGATTTAATTGTGACAGCAGGAGAACTCAAAGATGATAATATTGCAGCCATTTTTTGGACTTGTGTGGGTATTTTTGGCGTATTTGGGGCATTGGTTGGAGATTTTCTCGCTTATTTTCCATTAAACTTTATGAAGAGATATACCATGTGGGCTTTAGCCTTGTCTTTGTTTTTACTAGCTTTTAATCCTTCTTCATGGTTAGGGATCTTTTTATCCGCTATTTTATTTGGTAGTGGTTTTATTATTCTTACAGGTTTAATTGCAATTTGGAGTGTCAAAATTTATAATGATAGACCTTCTGTTGGTCATGGTGTTTCTTTATTTTTAATTTGCTTCGGTCAACTATTTGGCCCACTAATTGCTGGAATTTTCGTCTCTAAAATTGGACTTCCTATTATGTTTTATTTAAGTGCTTTATTAGCAATAATAGCTTCTTTTTTAGGTAATACAAATGAAGTGAAAACGAAGAAAAGAAATGAGATTAAATGACGAAAATCAGGGATTATAGTGCTGTGAACCCATAACGCCTCGATAAATCCCTCCAAGGCGCACCAGTCCTTAAAATCCACAATATTCCATTAATTATCTGCCTATGGTTCTGTGTCGGTCTTCCAGTCTCTGGCTTTTGGGGCGGTAGTAAAGGTTGAAGTTTTTGCCACTGTTCCTCACTTAAATCACCCCTCCCTAAATTAAGTTGGTTGTGTTTTTGAGTAGTTACAGTCATCAAAGTCTTTGAGTAGTTTTACTCAGTTTAACACTTTGCAGACAGGCCCTAATCATTCGTGACAACTTAAGGCTGGAAGTTAGATGTCAAGCCAATTTCGCCTTATAAGTTTTATTCACAAAATCGGACAAAAATGGAAGAAACGAGTTAGCGGACAAAATCCGCTAACCAAAAATATTAAATTTGTATTTTTAAAATTTTATAATTAACAGTAATAATCATCATTTTTGTGATTAACGTATTTCCCAACTAACCTCAAGATATTTAAGCAAAAGTCAGACATTTAGTTGAAAAGAAAAACTCAGGAGTATTCCGTTGTTTTTCAGGGAAAGGTGCTATAATTAATCTAGTATTGCTCTTCCGTTTCTGTTTGACAATTCCTAAATCTTTATTTTCAGAAGAAGCAAAATACTTTACCGGCTCTGTGGCTTCCCCTTTTTGATTAGCTACTCCGAAATGATAAAGACCACGATAAATCATTTCTAATGAAATGCGGTCAAAGGGTAAAGAAAGTTCATCAGCTACTGCATCTCCTAAATCAACTAAAATGGCATAAAATAGCCACGTTCCCCATATCTGTAGTTTGACTCCATTAATAGAACCAACCCACAAATAACTCAAACCTAAAAGACGTTTAACTGTATTAAATGCTTCCTCAATTCGCCATCTTTTCCCATATAAATCAGCGACAACGTAAGGAGGTAAAATCTCAGGCTCTAAAACTGAGGTAAGATAAGAATGCCAAACTTTTCCCGACTTCACTTCAACCAAACGTAGAGTTATGTAAGGGGTTTTTTTAGTTCCAGAACCTAGTCTTATCTTGCGGTCACGAAGGGAATAACTCTCTGTAAAAACTTCTTCCACTTTGATAGCAGCACGTTGTTTTAGACGAGTTATAAAATGAATTTTTCTGTCAATTAATCTCTGCCAAAAAGAAAAATGATCAAAGCCTCTATCTAACAATAATAAAGTCGAAGCCTCTACTATTTTTAATAAATCTTCTTCAAACTTGGTATCATTTGTTTTCGGATTTTCTTTAAACCAAATTTCTACGGGTAGCCTAGTCATTAAATCAACAACTACCCCAATTTTTCCAGCTAACTTACCTTTGGGAACATCCTCAAGACTTTTTAGTTTCTTGAATAAAGCTTCGAGAGTTGAGCCATCCGCTATCCAAATTTTTTCAAATCTTGTTAAAGTAAACTGGACACTTTCTGGGAGTGGACGATGATTTCTAGTCTGCCATTTTTCCTCTAATAATGGTAGTATTTCTGATAAAACGTTCTCAAATAAACCTGCCGGAAAAGTTAGAAATCTTTTTGATAAAGCTTGTTGAGATACTTTCATTCGGTCACACCATAAAAACCCTTCCCTGCCCAACATTCTTGTTAATTCTCTGACTCCGGCCACATCTCTCCACAACATCGTTAATACGGCGGCCACCATCAAAGGAAGGGTTAGGATTCTGTCTCGCAAACCCAATTGACGACAATATTTTTTTTGTTTCGCTAGTGCTGGCGTTAATAAAGCGGATATTTGTCCTGAAATTTCCTCATCTTCCATCATTGGACGTTGTTGTCGTTTGGCATGGTCACGATTAGTTTTTCGACTCATTGAAGCTTAATTATGGTTTATTCATTTTTATTTTAGGACAAAGTTAGTTTTCCTTTCCCATCCGCCCACTTTCCCCTTAAAACTTCTCTTGACATTTTATTTATTTTCTTAAGTTGTCACGAATGGTCCAGAAGCGTGTACCCAATAGTCATGGGTGATTTGCGTATGCCCTACGCTATCTAGTCCTTTATTTAAGATATTAATTCCAGCATTATGATCACGACAAAGTCTTGCACCACAGCTACAAATGTGAGTTCTAGTTGATAGTGACTTTTTAACTCGTTGACCACAATTACTACAATCTTGTGAGGTGTAGTGGGGAGCAACAGCTATCAACTTTCTATCAAATACCTGACAAAAATACTCTAGCCATTCTC
>NETF01000061.1 GCA_002172675.1 unicellular cyanobacterium SU3 | reverse complement strand
TTAAGATTTTTGTTAGCGGACAGCATACGCTAACTTTTCTCTTCCGTTTCTAGGTAACTTTTGAAATTAAAGTTGTAAGGCAAAACTCCCTTGACATCTGACTTACAGCCTTAAGTTGTCACGAATGATGAGCAAGGAGAATTGCTTAACGTCAGCATTACGCCTGGTAATGTCGATGACCGCAGCCCCGTCCCAGAACTTGTTGAAGGGCTTTTTGGCAAAATTTTTGCTGACCGAGGCTATGTCTCCCAGAAGTTAGCTTCAGAACTTTTAGACAATTTTGGAATTGAGTTTTTTGCTAAACCGAGACGCAACATGAAGAATAAACTCATGGGACTTCACGACAAGCTTTTATCACGTAAACGCTCGATTATTGAGACAATTATTGACCAATTAAAAAATATCTCTCAAATAGAACATTCTCGTCACCGTAGTCCTGTCAATTTTTGTGTAAACCTCCTTTGTGGATTAATTGCTTATTGTCATCAACCCAAAAAACCTTCTCTTGAAATGCACTGGGTTTTACCTCAATCTGCTTAACCCGAACTCAGGTTATTTTAGGTAAAATTGTGTTATGAAATGCTATACCACCATTCAGTAAAGCAAAATTATGGCAGAAGAGACAAAACCCAAAGCAAAAAAAGAAAAGCCCCCCGCTATTGAAGAGAAACCCTTCACCGAGTTTATGGAGGAGCATTTTACCCCAACTCTCAAAGAGAGTCTCACGAAACAAGGACTTGATGATATCGAGTTATCGTTTACCAAAGGGGATGTATCCATCGCCGGAGCAACGTCCGATGAACCCTGCTGGCAAGTCATTGGTACTTGGAACCAAGGAAAACGCCAGTTTAAACTTTATTTTCTTGAAGAAGACATCAAAGGTCAAAAAGCTTTTTCTTATGCCGTTAATGGGAAGCCTCCGAGTACCCTTGAATCATTTATGATTGATGAACGTAAAATTAACCTAGATTTGATGGTCTTATACACTCTACAACGCTTAAACGCCCAGAAATGGCTAACCCGAAATTAAGCAAGTAAGGTGACGGGGTGATGGGCTGAAGATACATCAATAATTTCTCCCAGTCTCCCAGTCTCCTAGTCTCTTAAAGTGTAGAAAACTCTCCTAAAATTTTAACCTCTGGTTCAAGCAGTAAAGACCAATGAGCCTGGACTTTTTCTTGAACATGATGAATGAGTCGAAAAATGTCTTCTGCTTTGGCCTGACCACAATTTAAGATAAAATTAGCGTGACGCTCGGACACCTCTGCATCTCCCACTCGATACCCTTTCAAACCTAACTGTTCAATCAACCAACCGGCAGCATAAGGGGTAGGATTACGAAATACACTACCACAACTCGGTTTATCATAGGGTTGAGAGCTTTTACGTTTCCAAAGATTATCTTGTGTGGTAGCGGTAACAACTTTACGGCTAAACCCTGGTTGTAGTTGAAAGGTAGCTTCTATGACTAATCGTTGTTTCCCTTGTAAAGCAGAGGTGCGATAACTATAGTTTAAGTCTTCGGGAGTTAACGTTTCGACCTTGCCATCTGGAGACACCACCACAGCACTGACTAAACAGTCCGCAGCACATTGATTATGCGCCCCTGCATTCATCACCACCGCCCCGCCAACGGTTCCAGGAATACCCACAGCCCATTCTAAGCCACGCCAGCCCCGTTTGGCTGCTTGCCACGCCACACTAACAATGGGTTGTCCTGCTGCTACGGTAATACGCCCTGTTTCTTCATCGAACTGACGATGACGAAGATAACGGGTACTTAAGACTAACCCATCAATGCCGCGATCGCTAATTAACAGATTTGATCCGGCTCCCAATAACATCAAGGGAATATCTTGTTTTTGGAACCATTCAAAGATGCCTTGTAACTCATCCCAGTTCCGAGGGGCAGCATACCATCGCGCCTGTCCCCCAACTCTATAAGAGGTATGAGGGGCAAGGGAAAAGTTCGGATAAATTTTTCCTGTGGTTCCCGATAGTTCGATAGGCTTGGATGAAGGGGAAAAAGGGGTGATCATGGCTATTTGTATTCAATGAGGGTAATCTGAGAAAGACGACTATAGGTTCAACTAATTGTTCCTAACTTTTGTTAAAAATTGAGGATAATTAGCCATTTTGTAACCTCTTATGCTTGGTTTAAGTGATTATTGCGTATTCGTTGAATTTCCGATTGCTGTTTCAGATTTCGCTGTTAGTTGTTGACTGAACTCAGTGGTTTCATACTGAGTAATCACTTGAGGAATAATCTGATTGAGATTTCCGGCACCCAAAAACAGCACTAAATCACCCGGTTGCAATAAACCAGGCAGCATCTGAGGTAAATCTTTGTACGAGGGTTCATAAATTACATGAGCATGATTCTTTGCCACTGCTTCGGCTAAGTCTTGCCCACTGATATTGTGCAGATTAACTTCTCCTGCACTATAAATGTCAGTCAAAATTAGTAAATCTGCATTCTTGAAACAAGCAGCAAATTCTTTTAAAAAAGTTGCGGTTCGACTATAGCGATGGGGTTGAAAAATAGCGACCACACGAGAAATCTTTTCGCCATCCACTTTACACCGAGCGGCCGATAAGGTAGCTTCAATTTCACTGGGATGATGGGCATAATCATCAATGAAGGTCATGCCGTTACAATGGCCACGATTTTCAAAGCGTCGTTTTGCTCCGACAAAGGTTAAAAGGGCATCGGCAATGATATCAAACTCTAATCCTAATTTTCGTCCCACTGCGATCGCGGCTAAGGCATTACTGACATTATGGCTACCTGGAATGGTGAGACGCATCTCCCCTAAATACTGTCCCTTTTCCCAAACTTCAGCCGTAGTTCCCGTATGGTTGCTAACAATATTTTTAACGGTATAATCTGCCTCTTTACTAGGATCTAAACTATAAGTAATAGCCGGGGTTAATTCAGAAGCCACCGTTTCACAGTCTAAACACCCAATTAAGAGATCACACTGGGTTTCAAAAATTTGGAAGGTTTTGACCACATCATCGAGGGTTTGATAATGGTCAGGGTGATCGAGTTCAATATTGGTAACAATGCCAATGTTAGGATAATGCTTAGTCAAGGAACCATCGGACTCATCCGCTTCTGCTACGAGATAACCGCCTTTTGCTCCGATGCGAGCATTTCCTTGCCAAGCATCCACTTCTCCCCCGACAATAATGGTCGGGTCTACCCCTGCTTTGAGCAGCATATAACCAATTAAACTACTGGTGGTTGTTTTGCCGTGGGTTCCAGCAACGGCGATACTTTGATAATCACGAATTAAAGCAGCCAAAACATCGGAACGATGAAAAATAGGACATCCTTTTTCTTTGGCAGCGGCATACTCAGAGTTACTATGAGCGATAGCAGTAGAACAGATGACTTGAGGTAACGTTTCGTTAAGGAATAAGTCATTCGGGTCAGGCAAAGTTTTACTATTACCATTGGAGTAGGACGGGTCACTACCATTAACCGCCACTGATACTGTTTCTAAGACTCGTTCTGGGCAACCACTAAATAATTCTAGATTAGTTGCTTCCTGACGACTAAAAATATGCGCCCCAACCCCTTGTAATCGCTCAGTAATATGGGTTGAGCGCAAATCCGACCCCGATACGGGGAGTTGCCGTTTAGCCAAGACATAGGCTAAGGCGGACATTCCGATGCCACCAATGCCAATAAAATGAAAAGGCCGTCCACTAAAATCTACGGTTTTCACCATTACCTCTCCTCACACACCACACAACAAATAGTTAAATCAATCAATTATGATTTTACGGGCTATGATATCAAAAACTGACTCATTGGTCATTAAGACTTATCTGTCCAGTCTGTACCACATCACATTATTCTGAACCCAATTTACTATAAAGAGTTCCCTAACTGGGCAATTAGACACCGTAAATGCAATCATACTTTATATTAGTACACACAAAATCGTCAAAAAACTATCAAAAGGATGACAAATTGCGATAAGTAAAGATTTACTACAGAATGTTCTTGGACTAACTATTTTATTGTTTTTGCGATCAATTAAGAATCTTAATACGGAAAATTTAAACTATATTAATGGTGATCAGAACAAACTCAGACAAGTTTTAATTAACATATTAAGCAATGGGATTAATTTTCTTAAAATAGCAACCCTAATCCTAAAAGCTTAAAATCTGGTAAACAATGAATTTTTCTTATGTTTTACTCATCTGATCCACAAACAAATTTTATCATTATGATCATTGACGATCATGTCAGTAATTTAGAACTCCTATCGTATATGCTAGAGCGACAAGGGTATGAAGTGCGCCAATTACTTAATGGGTTAAAGGCTTTAAAATCTATAGAATTATCCCTTCCTGATTTGATTTTACTTGATATTAAAATGCCAGAGATAGATGGTTACACTGTTTGTCAAAAGTTGAAAGAAAATCCTAAAAGTCAGGATATTCCGGTAATCTTTATTAGTGCTAATGATAGAGTTTTAGATAAAGTAGAAGCTTTTTCTGTGGGAGGATGTGATTATATTAGTAAACCATTTAATGTAGCTGAAGTTTTAGCAAGAGTCGAAAATCACCTAAAAGTTAAACAATTACAAGAAGCATTAAAAGAAAGAAATAAATATTTAGAAAGTGTAGTGAAAGCCTTAGAAGAAGCTAACAAAAAACTAGAAGATATTTCTCGTCTTGATGCTTTAACCCAAATTGGCAACCGACTTCATTTTAATGATTGTTTAGAGAGAGAATGGAAAAGGGCTATGAGAGAAAAAGAGCCATTAGGGTTAATTTTATGCGATATTGATGACTTTAAACTGTACAACGATACTTATGGTCATTTATTAGGCGATCGCTGTCTTCATGACGTTGCTCAAGGTTTAAAAATGGCTGTTTTGAGGGGAACCGATCTTGTTTGTCGTTACGGGGGAGAAGAATTTGCCATTATTCTCCCTAATACCGATTTTTCAGGGGCCGAACCTATCTGTCAAAGAATTGTTAAACAAATCAGAGACTTAAAAATTCCTCATTCTGCTTCTTCTGTTTGTGATTATGTTTCGGTTAGTGTAGGGTTTGCTAGCTTAGTCCCTTTGATTCATTCTACCTCAGATAAATTAATTTGTTTAAGTGATAAGGCTCTTTATGGAGCGAAAAAAGGAGGGAAGAATAGATTTCACATTCTCCCAGACAAACACTGAATAAGCTTTGAGGGATAATTAGTTAACTAAAAGCCGAAATCATCTAAGTTAGAAGTGACAATTTGTTCTACAGATAGATTCTGATGATCTCAAGAAGATAATGGGAAAAATCACCCACATAAGAAAAAAATTTGAGCAGGGGTATCGAAAAAGATCAGGGTTTGGGGTATGATTGGGGTCATTAATAATGTTTTAATCTATTGAAGTAAAACACAGAGGGTAAGACGCAAGTGATTAGAGTAGCAATCAACGGGTTTGGACGTATCGGACGCAACTTTTTACGGTGTTGGTTAGGCCGGGAAAATACTAATTTAGAAGTAGTCGGTATTAATGATACTTCTGATCCTAGAACTAATGCTCACCTGCTAAGATACGATTCTATGCTCGGTATATTAGATGCTGACATCGAGGCAGATGAGAACTCTCTAACAGTTAATGGTAAAACCATTAAGTGTGTTTCTGATCGCAACCCCTTAAACCTACCTTGGACAGAATGGAATGTCGATTTAGTGGTTGAGTCTACTGGGGTTTTTGTGACAGAAGAGGGTGCATCTAAACACCTCGTTGCTGGTGCCAAAAAAGTCTTAATTACTGCCCCAGGAAAAGGCGGTAATGTGGGAACTTATGTAATGGGAGTTAACCACCAAGACTATGACCATGACAAACATAATGTAATTAGTAACGCTAGTTGTACCACTAACTGTTTAGCACCTGTGGTTAAAGTCCTCAATGATAACTTTAATATCATCAAAGGAACCATGACCACTACCCACAGTTACACCGGCGATCAACGCATCTTAGATGCTTCTCACCGTGATCTTCGTCGGGCGCGGGCTGCAGCAGTTAATATCGTTCCTACCTCCACTGGGGCAGCTAAAGCGGTTGCTTTAGTGATTCCTGACATGAAAGGTAAGCTAAACGGTATTGCCATGCGGGTCCCTACTCCTAATGTTTCTGTGGTTGACTTAGTGGCACAAGTTGAAAAAAGCACCATTGCAGAACAAGTTAATGAAGTCATGAAGAGTGCTTCTGAAGGCTCCATGAAAGGTATTATTGGCTATAACGATTTACCTCTAGTATCTTGTGATTATCGAGGCACCGATGTATCTTCTATTGTTGATGCCAGCCTAACGATGGTTATGGGTGGCGATATGGTTAAAGTTGTTGCTTGGTACGACAACGAGTGGGGTTATTCTCAACGAGTTGTTGACTTAGCTGAAGTTGTGGCTAATAACTGGAAATAATTTCACCGAACTACTCAACTGAGGTGTAATTGATCATTAATTCTAACTTTTGGCCCCCGACTCCTGTTCGGGGGTGTTTTTTATCTGGAGTTAAATAGTAAAGCTTCGCAAATAAGGGGCAGCAGATGATAAGTTTTTATAGCGAATAATCCAGAATAATTTGAGAAGAACTTGAAATAAGCCAGAGTTAAAGATATTGTTCACCAAAATAGTTTTTTGGGACTGAGCTTGATAAGAAGGGTTTTTTAACCACTATTTCCCCTCATAATTATTCTGGTAGCACCTTCAGTTGACTGAGGAATGTCAAGAAATTATTAATCTTACTTGCTAAAATCACAAAACCTAGTATAAAGTATATTGAAATCAATTCTCAATAAACTAATTATAGCTATCTATAATGATGTCTCTTACGAACTTTTTTGTCTCTGGCGGTATTGTTGCCTGGCCACTCCTCATTTTTTCCCTATTGAGTGTCGCCCTCATTATTGAACGCGCCATCTTTTGGTATCGCATCAAATCTCGTCAAAGCAAGATTGTCACCACTGTCTTAAAACTCTATCGAGCTGATGAACGGGTGGCAGCGATTGCTAAACTTAAGCAAAATCTAGATCTCCCCATTTGCCGTATTTTTCTCGAAGCTTTAACCTTAGAAAATGCCAACCCGGCAGATTTCCGCCTTGCTTTAGAAACAGCAACTCAAGCAGAATTACCGCTTTTTAAACGGTTTAACACTTTATTTCAAACTGTTATCGCTGTTTCACCCTTACTGGGGCTTTTAGGAACAATTTTGGGATTAATGCAGTCTTTTTCTGCCTTGGACATCGGTAATGTCGGCGGAACCAATGCAGCCGGAGTAACTGGCGGTATTTCTGAAGCCTTGACTTCTACGGTAATGGGGTTAGTGGTGGCTATTTTTACCCTTTTGTTTGCCAACTCATTTCGTTCTTTTTATCTGCGACAATTGGCTTTAATTCAAGAATATGGCGGTCAGTTAGAACTTTATTATCGTATGTTTTATGAGAAAGGAGGAAAAACCTATGCGACTTCCCGATGAAGCCGAACCCACGGCAGAAATTAATATTGTGCCGATGATTGATGTTATTTTCTCAATTTTGGCCTTTGTTATTATCTCTACCATGTTTTTAACCCGTTCTGAGGGATTACCCATTAATTTACCCTCAGCGAAAACAGCCGAACCTCAAGAAACCAAACAAATTAACGTCACAATCGAGCCTGATGGAGATATATTTGTGGATCGTCAGCCAATAGAAGTTAATAGTCTCAAAAGTTCAATTACAGGTTTAATTGGAGAAAATCAGCAAGGTTTAGTGATTATTAATGCTGATAAACAAGTGGATCACGGTCGTGTTGTTACCGTTATGGATATGGTGCGCCAAGTTCAAGGGGCTAAATTAGCGATCGCCGCCACTAAACAGTGATCGTAAATGTAGGGAGAGTAGAAAGAATATAAACCGTTTCCTCCCCCTGCTTTTTATTCTCTTCTTTACTTAAAATTTTTTGTCATCTTATTGCTATTTTTTCTTGACAGTAAGCACAAAGTTATTAGAGATTTAATTTAGCAATCCTAAAAATTAGCTGAAGAAAGAACTTGTCCTTAAGTTGGTTTAAGGGCAATATTTCCTATGAATTTATTAAGTGAAACTAGACATTTTTTAATTTTAAAAAATATTTGACAAAAATTATCATTATCAATTACCGTAATTATTTAGGAAAAATTCTTAATAAAGTATTGAGTGTTTAATCATTAATTTTGTGGTGTGAAATGAAATTGAATAATGTAATTTCTGGAGTGTTATCGGGTGCGATCGCCGTGTGTATTGCCCCTTCAGTTCAAGCACAAATCAGCGTTACCAATATCCAAATCAACCCAACGGATACAGGAATAGAGATCATATTAGAAACTCCACCAGGAGCAGATCCCGCCATTTTTTCAGGGAGTTTCGGAAATACCTTTTTTGCCGAAATATCCAACGCCCAACTTAATTTATTGACAGGGGGAGACTTTATTCGAGAGAACCCGGCAGAAGGAGTTGAAAGTATTAGCGTTGTTCAACTACCGAATAACGTGGTTGAGATTACTGTGATTGGTAGAGAAACTCCGCCGGTGGTGAATCTCAACCAAGAAGACGGGCGAGTGGTGTTGAGTTTAGATACAAGCGAACAACCCCCAGACACCGAAACCGAAGAAACCCCAACTGAAGAAACCACAGAAGGGGAAGATGACGAAGCCATTGAATTAGTTGTTACCGACGATGATCGAGAAGACGACTACTATCAACCCGATGAAGGGGGTAATACTGCGGTGGGAACCGATACCCCTTTACGAGATATTCCCTTTTCGGTTCAGACAGTTACCGAAGAAGTCCTCGAAGAGCAGCAACCCATTCGTCTTGACGATGCTTTAAGGAATGTCAGTGGTGTTCAACAAAACTCAAGAGATCCCAGGGGTCAACGGTTCCAAATTCGGGGGTTTGACAGTGCTTCGATCCTACGAGATGGGTTTCGGCAAACCTTTGGACGTTTTGGAAACAGTGGGTTTCAGGATTTGACCAACGTCGAAAGTGTCACCGTGTTAAAAGGGCCTGCGTCGATTTTGTACGGTGCATCCGAACCCGGTGGGGTCATTAATATCGTGACTAAACAACCCAAAGAAGAACCCTTTTATGAAGTACAATTTCAAGCAGGAAACCGAGGCTTTTTGAGTCCTACCATTGACCTTAATAGTCCTCTGAATGCAGATAAAACTCTACTGTATCGCATCAATTTTTCTTACCAAAACGAAGAAAGTTTCCGAGACTTTGACACTTATATGGAACGGAAATTTATTGCTCCTAGTTTGACGTGGAAACCGAGCGATCGCACAAGATTAAACATTAACGTGGAATATTCCGATGACGATCGCCCTGCCGACTTTGGGGTAATTGCCATTGGCGATGAGGTCATTGATACACCCAATGCTCGCGTTTTTGGAGAACCTCAAGACTTTTTAAGAGGAGAAACCTTGCGAGTTGGCTATAAATTTGAACATGAATTTAGCGACAACTTTAAGTTTGAAAATGGCTTTACCTATTTACGGTACGACACAAGGTTTGTGAATGCACTAAGTCTATTTTTTGATGAAACAACGGATACTCTTTTTCGTAGCTTCATTGAACTTGATCAGCCAAGTACCAACTATGAAATGAAAACAAAATTAATTAGTAACTTCAATACTTGGTCAATCAAACATAAATTTTTAATCGGTCTTGATCTCAACCGACGGGAACAATTAGGAAACTTTGGAAGAGGAAATTTTAGTCAGTTTATTCCTCTTAATGTTTTTGATCCCGTTTATGGAACGGTTCCTCGCCCTGATCTCAATCAACTCAATCTTTTCTTTGAGAGTGATACACAACAGGATCGCTTAGGGGTTTCAGTTCAAGATCAAATCGAATTTTTTGACAATTTAAAACTGGTAGCAGGGTTTCGTTATGACAGTACCGAACAAGAAACCTTGAATAGACTTAATCCTAATGCAGAAGAAAACGTACAGTATGAAGACGCAGTTTCTCCTAGAGTGGGTATTGTTTATCAACCCATAGAAGAAGTTTCTTTGTATGGAAGTTATAGTGAATCTTTCTTTCCGAATCCCAGTCAAACTGTTGACCTTGAATTTCTTGATCCAGAAGAATCCGAACAATATGAAATCGGAATTCGGGCAGAACTTTTGAATAAAAAACTATCCATTAACCTGGCTTATTTTGATATTACTAAAAACAATGTCGCTGTGGCTGATCCTCTCTTTCCTAGTTTTTCATTAGCTGTGGGAGAACAAAATAGTCGAGGGGTTGAATTAGATGTAATTGGTGAGATTATTCCAGGTTTAAATGTTGTTTTTAACTACGCCAACGTTACCGCAGAAATCACCGAGGACAATGATATAACTCTCATTGGAAATCGTCTCGTCAACGTCCCTGAACATAGTGCTAACTTTTGGGTAACTTATCAAATTCAAGATGGCTTTTTTCAGGGGTTAGGATTTGGGGGTGGTGTGAACTATGTGGATGATCGCTTCGGGGATCTTGCCAATAGTTTTCGTCTTGAAAGTTACACCCTAGGAAATGCTACCGTTTTCTATGAAAGAGATAACTGGCGTTTAGCTTTGAATATTAGAAATGTTTTTGACGAGAATTATATTCAAGGTAGTGAAAATTCTCGGGTTGACGAAATTTATCCAGGGGAACCCTTTACTGCTATTGGAACTTTGACGATTCGTTTTTAACTAATTCAGGGGTTAACAACTGTTAACCCCTAACTGTTTTCTCATCTAACTGAAATAGCCTATGTTTACGATTTCTAAAACCCTAAAATTAATATTTCTTGCCTTTTTTACCGCCTTGGTAATTATTGCTTGTAGTTCTTCTGATACTAGCGTCGAACAAACCGCTAATACCAATCAATCTAATAACGATTGTCGTACCATCGAACACGCTTTAGATACCACAGAAATATGTGGAACACCAAAGAACATTGTCGTCCTTAGTTCTCATCATCTCGACTTAATCTTATCCTTGGGTTATCAACCGGCTGGTTATGGTTTTCGTTTTACTGCCCCAGGGGTTCCTCAACCAGGAGATAAATTTGATAACCCGTCTCAATATATCCCCTATTTAGGGAAGCAAGTGACCACACAGCCAGTTAATGTCGGGTTAGGGGGTGAACCCTCTTTAGAAACATTAGCTGCCCTCAAACCCGATGTGATTTTTGGAGAAATTAGAAATCAAAGTAGTTATGATCTTCTCAAACAAATAGCCCCTACTTTTATTTGGGATGTTCGTACCGTTGGGGGACAATGGCAAGAAACGATCAAAGATATGGCCAAAATTTTAGGAGAAGAAGAAAGGGCCGAACAAGCGATCGCCACCCATCAAAAAGCCATTGATCAAGCCCGAAAAGATTTAGCTTCTGTGGTAGAAAAATCCCCGAAATTATTACTTTTAGGAATGAATAATTTACAAGATCAAGTGATTGTTATTCAACCGAATACCTATTTAGGAGAAGTGATGCAAGGGGTGGGGTTTGAAATCGTTTCTTTACCCTCTGTCAAAGCAAAAGGTCCGAGTATTCCTATTTCGGTTGAGGCGTTACCTGAATTAAATGAAGCAGATATTATTATCGTTATGGGTTACAATCTCAACTCAGAAGAAACCATAGACACCTCATCAGAAAAATCTTCTAATTCTTCTATTCATACCAGTCAGTTAAAACCAGCACAACAGAGTTGGCAAAACAATAAAATTGCTAATACTCTAGAAGCGAGTCAAAATGACAGAGTTTATTTTACCACCTATTATCTTTGGAATGGATTAAATGGTCCTAATGCGACTCAATTAATCCTAGACGAATTACGAGACTTTTTACTCTAATTATGGTCACTTTTTTTATCATTTGGTTGGGGCAAGTCGCCTCTACAATTGGCTCAGAAATGACCAATTTTGCTATTATTATTTGGGCTTGGGAAACGACACAAGAAGCGACCCCTTTATCCTTGCTTCTTTTCTTTTCTCAAACCCCTAGGATTATTGCAGCTTTATTTTCAGGGGTTATTATTGATCGGTTTGATCGCAAAAAATTATTAATAATTGGTGATGGTATAGCTGGACTTTCTACTATCGTTATTTTATTACTTTTTTTTACTAATCATTTGCAAATTTGGCACTTATATGTAACGGGTGCGATTAATGGGTTATTTAGTCAGATTCAAACCCTGGCTTTTCTTCCATTAGTGTCTTTAATGGTTCCAAAAAAACACTACACAAGAGCGAGTGCCATGAATGGAGTACAATCAGGAATTTCTGCTACCGTTGCTCCTATCGCCGCCGGTTTTCTCTATGCTCATTTTGGATTTTCAGGGGTTCTTTATGCTGATTTAATTACATTTATTATTGCTATCGGGACAATTATTTACATCACCATTCCTCAAGGTTCTACTCCTACCAATCAAACTAAAGAAACGACTAACTGGAAAGCTTTTTCTCAAGAGTTAACGTTTGGGTTTAGTTATATAAGTCAACGACCTAGTTTAGTGGCTGTCCTTTGTATTTTTCTAATTCATGTTTTTATTTTAAATACTAATGTAACTATTTTGTCTCCTATGATTTTAGCGAGAAGTGAAGCCAACGAAGAAGTTTTAGGTAGTGTTTTTATGACTTTTGGACTTGGTAATATGTTGAGTGGTGTTTTTATGACTGTTTGGGGTAGTACAAAAAATCGTGTTAATAACCTATTATCGGGTCGCATTTTACAATTAGGTAGTTTGATGATGTTAGGGTTAGGTGCTTATCCCATTGTGTGGATGATTGCTGCTTTTGGTTGTGGTTTCTTTGCTCTATTTCCAGGTAGTTTTTATCAAAGTATTTGGTTCTCCAAAGTAGAACCTTCTGTACAAGGAAAAGTGTTTGCGGCTCGCTCTTTTATCACTCACATTGTGTTAACGTTAGCTTTAGTTATTAGTGGACCACTGGCGGATTTTGTTTTTGAACCAGCTATGGAGAAAGGAACCGTTTTAGCGAACCTTTTAGGGGGAATTTTTGGCACAGGAAAGGGTTCAGGAATGGCTTTACAATGGACTTTATTATCAGCTATTGGTGTTTTAATTTGTTTAGTGGGTTATCGTCTTCCTCTGTTACAAAATTTAGATAAAAATTTGCCTGATCATGATTCTAGTTCTTTGGAGCAAACACCGTAGTATCTCAATAATATTAAGGTTTTAATTATTAATAATTTCTAAAATATCGTAACTAATAACTGTCAATTACTATTATGTCTTCTCATAAACCCTCAGTCCAATCAAAGAAGCGATTAAAAAATATTCATCGTAACGTCTGGATCTTGGGCTTAGTTAGTCTATTTACGGATTTTGGAACAAAAGCCATTCAATCGATTTTACCCTTGTTTTTAGTGTCTGTTTTAGGAGCTAATGTCAGTATCATAGGATTGATTGAAGGAATCGCTGAATCTACCGCCTCGATTTTGAAACTGTTTTCAGGAGCATTAAGTGATTATTGGGGACGGCGCAAAGAACTGGCAATCCTTGGATACGGACTTTCAACAGCAATTATTCCCTTATTTGCCCTAGCTAATAGTCCCTTATGGGTATTAGTAGCGCGATTTGGCGATCGCCTAGGAAAAGGGATTCGGGTCGCTCCCCGTAACGCTTTAGTTGCAGATGTTACCCCAATAGAGCAACGGGGGGCAGCTTACGGGTTACGTCAAACCCTCGATACCATTGGCGCGTTTTCTGGCCCGTTGGTAGCAACTATCATTCTACTAATCTCTGGGCAAAATTTTCGTCTGGTGTTTTGGGTTGCTCTTGTCTCAGGAATTATATCGGTGTGCCTACTGGTTAAAGGCATTCGAGAAACCCCCTCCTCTAAAGAAAAACGAAGCAAGCTTATACAATGGGACACTTTTCAACAACTTGGCCGCAATTATTGGGTATTGGTTTTGGCTGCCACATTATTTAATTTAGGTCATTTTAGTGATGCCTTTTTATTGTTGAAAGCTCAACACATTGGCATTGCTAATGCTTGGATTCCTTTATCAATGATTGTAATGAATTTTTCCTATATGTTAAGTGCCTATCCTTTAGGGTTATTATCGGATCGTATGGGTCGCAAGCAGCTCCTAGTGGTAGCATTTTGGTTATTTTCCTTGGTTTATCTGGGTTTTGCTTGGGTCCAGCAACCTCAACAAATCTGGGGACTTTTTGCTTTGTATGGGGTTTATTTGGGTATGAGCCAAGGCATTTTGTTAGCTTTGGTGGCAGATGTTACTCCCTCAGAGTTAAGAGGTACAGGATTTGGTGTTATTAATTTAGTAATCGGTATAATTTTATTGCCGGCTAATCTGTTAGCAGGGTTTGTGTGGGAAACAGCGAATCCTCAAATTCCTTTTTTATTAGGAAGTTTTTTGGCTATCCTAGCTAGTTTTATATTACTATTGGGGGTTCGTCAAAGAAACATGATCCCTTAAAATAATTATCCTACTTCTTTAACAATTTCCTCACATTGAGAAACAGCATATTGCTTAACTAAACTAGGCTTTTTGCCTGAACTTGTGAGAGTTTCTATTTCTCCTGAAACTTCTACCTTTGCTTGATAACTATATTTTATTTTATTGTCTGGTGAAATGGCTTCTAAGGATAGTTCAATCCACTTAAGATCATCTATATTATTGTTAGGATATTGTTGGATAATGTGTTCAGATTTTTTGTAATCTAGCCACGGCCAACCCCATTTCATCCATAAGTCTCGTTCAACTATTTGGCCAAATTGACTTAATCCTGTCCAACCTCGATAAAAAGGACGGAGTTGTTCTACATTTCCTTGTCTATTAATCAAATGATCCAGAATCTCTACATCTAAATGTCCCCAAACTTGACCCATAGGAAAATCAATTAAAGTAGGGGCAAATCGATGACCCCCAAAATGAGAACAACGCCAAACACGAAGATTATCATTGTTAATTGTATATTGTTTTTTGAGGCGATCGTAAATAGGAAATCCAAAACGAGAACAAGCTAAATCAACGTTTCCGTGAGTACACACTAAGATATCTCTAATATCATTGGTTGACTGTTTATAAGCATCAAATTGAGATAACTTATCCGAATCTATTAATAAGGCTATTATTAAAGAAACAATCTTTTCTTGAGGTAATAAAAATTCTTGTTTTTTGTAATCAGCGAAAGGAATGTTATTCGGTCTTTGATAGTATATAATACGAGAGTTATTCTTAACAGAATAGTTGGCATCAGGCGCAATTAATAGAGGTTGTATGTTAACCCCTTGCTCTTGCTGACATTGTTGAATTAAAGCAAAAATTTTTCCTATCAATGGATTACTCATTAAATCCTTTATAATCCAAGGTTGGGGCCATTCTATTATTAACCACCCATGACAATGTTTTGCTGTTCCAATTGGGTCTTCCCCATTACTTTTAGAAACAACAGAACACAACTGACAATCAACTAAATCTTTAACATTCATAATAACACTGACCTAAAAGACATACAGAGAAACAAATTGAACACAAAAGTTGAGAAATAATTTCAATATAGTGTTTTATTCATAGTTAACCAATTTTTGATAAGTCTTGTCAATTGTGAAAATACAATATATCATAGATTCTGATAAACTTATAATCTTTTCTTATCATTCCTTCTCTCGGTGGGTAGTTTTCCAACATCCTACAGCCTGAATCCTGCAACTTATGCAAGATTTAGTTAAGAAAATCTTTATAATAAGCCTTGCAAAAAAAATATATTTATACTAGATTAAACTAGATTTTATTGCATATAATTATCAGTAACTTATAAAAGCTATCCTCTGCTTGTTGGGAAAAATCTCTGATTTCATTGAGATCAAAGATTTAACAAGAATTTCTAAGTATATTGTGCGACCATGACCCTAACTAACCTTTGTAACGAACAACGTAATCAAGAACAAAAAACCCTCAAAAAGCTTATTCTCTATGGGTTAGGAGGTTCCGTCGTTTTACACGCAGGTATAATTGTCAGTTTAAGCTTGCTGCCAAAACCTGAAACAGTGACCGCAGAACCCATCGAATTAATTTTTGTTGAAGAACCTGAACCCGAAAAAATTGAACCTGAACCCAAACCCGAACCCGAACCCGAACTAGAAACAAAATTAACCCCTGACCCCTTACCTGAACTCGAACAAACTCAAGAAACGCAACAAGCCGCCTCTAGTTCCTCTAGCCAACCACAACCCCCTACACCCATACAGCCAGAAGTGGCGCAGATGACCCCACCACCCCCGTCACCAAGTGTCACCCCTCCTGAACCGGCACCAGAACCTGAACCCCAACCCGAACCCAACCTTCCCGAACCTATTGCCAACTTACCCCCGACTCCTGTTCCTGAACCCTTACAAGAAGCAACACAGCCCGAACAAGACACACCGTCACCCACAGAAACAGTGACAGAACCGACCATTAGCCGTTCTGTTCCAGACCGTCCTACCGCTACCTCTAACCCCTTAACCAACACCACGACAGATTTGGGGAACCGTATGAGGGGCAACCCATCCTCTACTTCATCTCCAGAAAGCAGTAACCCTCAAGGGAATCCTGGCAACCCTGGAGGGGTTTCTGCCAATCGTTCTAAACCTTTCGGTGGTGGGAGTTCTACCCAAGCCCTTAACTCATCTTCATCCGGAGGCGCAGGGCAACTCAGAGAAGGATTACAGGGTGGTAGTGGCAATAGTCCCGGTCAAGGAAGTAGCACAGGCAATAACCCCGGCAACCCTGGAGGTGGTGCTGTGGCCGCTAATCGGGGGGTTCCCTCGAAACCAGCAGGAAATTCTTCTGGGGAAAGTACCTCCGGAGCAGGTTGCACCCCTCCGGGAGAGCCTGATTTTCCCTCATCTTTAGCAAATCAAGGCATTGAAGCAAGGCCAGTGGTAGAGGTGGTTACGAATAGTAGTGGCAGTGTTACCAGTGCCAACATCAAGACATCCAGTGGTTATCCGGCTTTGGATAAAATCGCCATTGACACCGCCAGAAATATTCGCTGTCCGTCTGGCAACCGACGACGGTTACAGTTAGCCATTACTTTTGCCCAAGAAGGCAGTAACTTCGAGGAAGAAGCCAGACGCAGACAAGAAGAAATCGAGCGTCAGCGACGAGCAAGAGAAAGAGAAAGAGAGCGTCAAGCTGAAATGGAGGCTCAACGTCAACGAGAAGCAGAAGAGGCTCAACGTCAACGAGAGGAAGAAGAAGCTCAACGTCAACGAGAAGCAGAAGAAGCCCAACGTCAGGCTGAAATGGAGGCTCAACGTCAACGAGAGGAAGAAGAAGCTCAACGTCAGGCTGAAATGGAGGCTCAACGTCAACGAGAGGAAGAAGAAGCTCAACGTCAGGCTGAAATGGAGGCTCAACAACAAGCACCCGAACCTCCACCGGAACCTTCTTTACCGCCTTTAGAACCCCTTCCCTCATCAGAATAGGTATATGGGCTTAATAATATTAAGCCTCTACTGTGACAATATCTAATGATTTAAACCATTTATTTATTCGGAGATTTCATGATGGAAAAAACCCTATTTAAACAAGTTAGTTTCGCTGTTTTAATGGCTGCGGCTTTGGAAATCACAGGTTACATAAACCCTTTTTTAATGGCTCAAGCAGCAGTGATTACCTTACCCGATGGGGGAAAGTGTGAAGGCACAATGACGGACGGAAAACTAAATGGTGAAGTGGTTTGTGATTATGCCAATGGAGATAAATATGAAGGCAATTTTACCGATGGCAAAAAAGACGGTCAAGGAAAATACACCTTCGCGGATGGGGGAAGTTATGAAGGAGAATTTAAAGAGGGCAATATTAGCGGAGAAGGAGTAAGAATTTTTGCCAATGGGGATAAATACGAAGGAGAATTTGAGGAAGGAAAACCTAATGGTCAGGGGGTTTATATTATTAGTGATGGAGGACAGTATAAAGGGGAATTTGTTGATGGGAATCCCAGTGGAGAAGGAACCTTTATCTTTGCTAATGGTAATCAATGTTCTGGTGAAGTTAGTAATGGCACTGTTAACGGTGAAGGAACCTGTGAATATGAAAATGGTAATCGTTATGAAGGACAATTAAAAGAAGCTCAACCCCACGGAGAAGGTAAATATATTTTTGCTGATGGGGGGAGTTATGAAGGAGAGTTTCAAAACGGACAATTTCATGGTCAAGGAGTAAGAACTTATGACAATGGAAATGTTTATAAAGGGGAATTTGCTCAGGGAAAACCTGAAGGAGAAGGAACCTATACCTTTGCTAACGGCAATACTTATCAAGGTCAATTTAAAGACGGACAATTTCATGGCCAAGGCACTTATACTTTTGCTAACGGTAATGTTTATAAAGGGGAATTCCAACAAGGAAAATTTAATGGCGAAGGGGTTTATTCTTTTGCTAATGGCGATCGCTGTGAAGGAGAATTTCAAGCCGGTGAATTAAACGGTGAAGGAATGTGTAACTATGCTGATGGAGATAAGTATCAAGGTGAATTTAAAAATGGTGAACAACATGGATCAGGGGTTTATATCTTCTCTGATGGTACAAAAGTTGAAGGAACTTGGGCAAATGGTCAAATGCAATAATTAAATTATCAATATTATTTAGTCATGACAACCTTAAAGCGATCGCCTTCTTTTTTATTTCCTGGGTTAATAATATCTTTGGGTCTATTAATGATTTGTTTTATCATTAATATTACCTTGGGAGTGGCTGATGTTTCTTGGCATCAGATTTATCAAGCAATTTTTTCTTTTGATAGTTCCACGGAACATTTAATTATCAGAACGGTGAGAATTCCGCGATCGCTGGTTGCTTTATTTGTGGGGGCAGCTTTAGCAGTTTCAGGAACATTAATGCAAGGCATTACTCAAAATCCATTAGCCTCTCCTAGCATCTTAGGGATTAATGCCGGGGCTTCTTTTATGGTGGTTTTAGCTACATCAATAATAGGTAACAGTTCGTTAGGGTTTTATGCTGTTTTTGCTTTTTTAGGAGCAGGAATTACCGCTATAGTTGTCTATGGAGTGGCTGCATTAGGAAAAGGAGGAATTACCCCCTTGAACTTAACTTTAGCAGGGGCAGCTTTAACCGCTTTTATGGGTTCTTTAACCAGTGGAATTTTAATTGTTAATCAAACTGCTTTAAGTGAAATTCGGTTTTGGTTAGCGGGTTCAGTGGGAGGAAAAAATATAGAGTTATTATTACAAATTTTTCCTTATTTACTAATAGGATTATTATTAGCTTTTGCCCTAGGAAAACACCTAACTATTCTTAGTTTTGGGGATGATATGGCCCTAGGATTAGGTCAAGAAACAGCTTGGATAAAAGTGATAGCTGCTATTAGTATCATCTTGTTAGCAGGGGGAAGTGTTGCCCTAGCTGGACCAATTGGATTTATTGGTTTAATTATTCCCCATATTGTTCGTTTTTTGGTGGGAATTGATTACCGTTGGATACTACCATATAGTGCGATTTTTGGAGCCATTTTATTGTTAATTACTGATACGATTGCCCGTCTTATTTTACAACCTCAAGAAATTCCTGTCGGTTTAATTATGCCTTTGATCGGTAGCCCCTTTTTAATTTATTTAATTCGTCAAAAAGTCAAAACTGTTTAATGAAAAAATGAATCCTTGGTTAACCTTTCGTAGTTCAAAAATCCCGATATCATTTCGCTTAGATAAACGAGTCCCGATTGTCTTAGGAAGCTTGTTGCTAATTAGCTTATTTGTCATTATTATTAGTCTCTCTCAAGGTGAAACATTTATCAATCCCGTAGAAGTTAGTAAGATTATTTTAGGACTTAATCATAATAATATAGAAGATGCTTTCATTATTAAAACCTTACGACTGCCGAGAATATTAATTGCCTGGTTAGTTGGGGTAGGATTGGCCATAGCAGGAACGATTACCCAAGGCATTACTCGTAATCCTTTAGCTGCGCCTAGTATCATCGGAGTCAATGCAGGAGCAGTTTTAGCTACAGTCACTTTATTGATTCTTGTCCCTTCCTTTTCGATGCAAATGTTACCCATTGCTGCATTTTTAGGGGGATTAACTGTTTCCATTCTCATCTATTTTGTGGCATGGCAAAATGGAAGTTCTCCTGTGAGGTTAGTTTTAGTAGGTATCAGCTTTAATTTAATTATTGGTGCTTTAATTAATTTGATGATTACCTTTGGAGAAATCAATAGTGTTTCTCAAGCTTTACTATGGTTAACTGGGAGTGTTTATGGACGTACTTGGGAGCATTTTATAACCCTATTTCCTTGGATTATTGTAGGTAGTATTTTAGCCTTTTTAATGGCTTCTGACTTAAATACATTACAGTTAGGGGATGATGTAGCGAAAGGGTTAGGAAGCACCGTAGAATGGCAGCGAGGGGCATTATTATTGATTTGTGTTGCTTTAGCCGGTGCTTCTGTAGCAACCGCTGGCGCGGTGGGGTTTGTGGGTTTTATGACTCCCCATCTCTCTCGTCGTTTAGTCGGAGTATCTCATCAAGGGTTGCTACCCACAGCCGCATTAATGGGCGGATTAATGGTAATGTTAGCAGATTTATTAGGTCGATTATTATTTGCACCTATTGAAATTCCTTGTGGTATCATTACTGCTATTATTGGCGCACCTTACTTTATTTATTTACTCATTACTCAGCGATAAATTATATTTTAAAATAACTAAATTATGGATTACCCGAACTTAATTAACACCAGATTAGAAGCCAATCAAATCACCTTAGCTTATGATAATAAAACAATTATTAATCAGCTTAGCTTAGCCATTCCTACAGAAAAAATCACTATTTTAATAGGAGCCAATGGTTGCGGAAAATCTACCTTGTTAAAAGGCTTAACAAGAATTCTTAAACCGAAGCAGGGTAGTGTTTATTTAGATGGTAAAGCTATTTCTAAACTATCGAGTCAAAAAGTAGCCCAAACACTAGGAATCTTACTACAAAATCCTAGTTCTCCTGAAGGATTAACCGTTAAAGAATTAGTTGCTCAAGGACGCTACCCTTACCAAAGTTGGTGGCAACAATGGTCAAAAGAAGATGAAACAATAGTCAATCAAGCATTAATTAGTACAGATTTAATGTCATTAGCTGATCGTCCTTTAGATACCTTATCAGGAGGACAAAAACAACGGGCTTGGATCGCTATGAGTTTAGCACAAGATACGGATATTTTATTATTAGATGAACCCACAAGTTTTCTGGATTTAGCCCATCAAATTGAAATTTTAGACCTACTCCACGAACTGAATCAAATGGCTCAGAAAACCTTAGTTATTGTTCTACACGATCTTAACTTAGCTAGTCGTTACGCTGATTATTTAGTCGCCGTCAAACAAGGAAAAATTTATGCACAAGGGACTCCAGAAATAGTGATGAGTGAGAAAGTTATTGAAGCCGTTTTTAACTTACAAAGTCATATTTTACCCGATCCAATTACTAATAAACCTATGTGTATTCCTATTAAAAAGTTAACATAAGTCTGTAGTTAGTCCTCTAGGACTTATAACCTAGTGATCATTAAGGCTGAAGCCTTAACTACGAACTTTTTTAATAACAAAAATGAAGAAACCCTAAAAAATATTGATAACTACTAAATGAGAGACTACAACCAAAGAACAAGTCATTAAGTATACTAAAACAACACTTATGAAAATTGCTCACAACGTATCCGAGTTAATTGGCCGTACTCCTTTAGTGCAATTAAATCGTATTCCTCAAGCAGAAGGGTGTAAAGCCCAGGTTGTCGTTAAACTAGAAGGAATGAACCCGTCAGCTTCGGTAAAAGACCGTATTGGGGCTAATATGATCAATGCAGCCGAACGAGAAGGGTTAATTATCCCAGGAAAAACCCTCTTAGTTGAACCCACTTCCGGCAACACCGGTATTGCTCTGGCTATGGTAGCAGCAGCCAAGGGATATAAATTAATCTTAACCATGCCTGAAACCATGAGCCAAGAACGTCGGGCCATGTTAAAAGCCTATGGCGCACAATTAGAATTAACTCCTGGTAGCGAAGGGATGAGTGGTTGTATTCGTCGGGCCCAGGAATTGGTCGAAACCCTACCTAATGCTTATATGTTGCAACAATTTAATAACCCGGCTAACCCAGAAATTCACCGTTTAACCACCGCCGAAGAAATTTGGGAAGATACCGATGGACGAGTCGATTTTTTAATTGCTGGTGTGGGAACTGGTGGCACCCTTACCGGTGTAGCAGACGTAATTAAACAACGAAAAGCCAGTTTTCAGGCGATCGCAGTTGAACCCACCACTAGCCCCATTTTATCGGGAGGAAAGCCAGGAGGCCACAAAATTCAAGGCATTGGGGCTGGTTTTATCCCCGAAGTCTTAAAAGTAGAATTAATTGATGAGGTGATTACCGTAACCGATGATGAAGCCATGACTTACGGCAGACGTTTGGCCAAAGAAGAGGGGTTACTGTCCGGTATTTCTACGGGGGCCGCTTTATGTGCTGCCATTAAAGTTGGGCAACGGCCCGAAAATATCGGTAAACTAATCGTAATGGTTCAGCCTAGTTTTGGAGAACGTTACTTAAGTACACCCCTTTTCCAAAATGTCGAACCGCCTCAACTGGCCATGATGAATTAAGTAAAGGGTTGGTTGCTGTCCTCACATCTCCCAGACTGTCATGACATCTACGAATCATTATCACATTCTCGAAGTTAGTCACACTGCAACACAAAGGGAAATAAAACAGGCGTATCG
Organism: unicellular cyanobacterium SU3; assembly: GCA_002172675.1. Classification (GTDB taxonomy): domain Bacteria; phylum Cyanobacteriota; class Cyanobacteriia; order Cyanobacteriales; family Microcystaceae; genus Crocosphaera. The sequence continues at coordinate 57,903 of NETF01000061.1, read as the reverse complement.
TCGTTTAGCCAAGCGGTTTCACCCGGATAGTCGCCAAGAAACTGCAAACCATGAACAGATTATCCGTATTAATGCTGCTTATGAGGTATTAGGGGACCCGCAACGACGACACACTTATGATCAACAGTTAATCCCTAATTATCCTTCGGCCAGACGACAACAGAGGACAGCCCAGGCCCATTCTTACTATCAAAGTCGTCGCGCCACTGAAGAGGTATCAGTGGGGTTAATTGATGAATGGTTAAAGAAGGTTTATCATCCCATTGATCGCTCGATTTCTCGTATTTTGTATGGTTTAAATGATCAAATTAACGAGTTAGCGGCTGATCCCTTTGATGATGAATTAATGGGGGTTTTTCAAGATTATGTGCGCTGTTCTCGTCATGATTTACAACAGGCGAAACGCATTTTTGCTTCTCAACCGAATCCCCCAAAATTGGCTAAAGTAGCAGCTATTGTTTATTATTGTTTGAATCATCTTGCCGATGGCATCGAGGAATTAGAGTGGTTTTCTTGTAATTATGATGATTCTCATTTACACACGGGTCAAGAATTATTTAGAATGTCCCATCGATTACTAAATGAAGTGCATAGAAATGTAGAAGCAATGGTTAATCGTTAGGTCTATATTATTAAGTTTTTATCAAAAAGCTTTATTTTTTTCCATTGAATTCTATCCGCAATTAAGTTTAAACCAAGAGTCCAATAGTTGTTAATTGTGGATCTTTAAAGTCAGAAATAACTAATTTAGCCCCGTTAGTACGTAGAGTCTCTTCTCCTTGAGTTGTCGTGATGCCTACGGTAAACAGACCAGCCCCTACTGCTGACTGAACTCCACTCGGAGAATCTTCAAAAACCAAAGCTTCTTCTGCGGTAATATTTAGGCGACGTAATGCTTCTTGATAGGGGAAAGGGTGTGGTTTCGTCCAGGGTAATTCTTCGCTCACTACCACTGTGTCCCAATACTTGTCAAGTTTGAGGGCTTTGAGCATAAAATCAGCATTTGGACGAGGAGCATTGGTGACAACTCCTTTTTTGAGTGAGTGTGTCTTAATCCACTCTAACAGTTTTTCTAATCCTGGAAGTGGTTCTAATTTTTCTTGTGCTAATTCTCGAAAACGAGCTTCTTTATTGTTACTTATTGTGAGGATTTCTTGAGAAGAAAGTTCTGGTAACCATTTACTTAGAAAATTAGGGTTAGATCGTCCACTTATGTGTTGTTGATAAAAAGATAAATCAATATTGATTCCATATTTTGGTAATAAAGATTGCCAAACAAAAAAATGAATAGCATCTGTATGAGTGAGAGTTCCGTCAAGGTCAAAAAGAATTGCTTTGAGCATCGTTTAACTACAAATTTTTTTCTAAAATAATAATACTATCTTTAAGTTAAGATTGGTTATGGAAATCAAGATGATTGAATCGCACGCTGTATACAAAAATCTTTGGATAACTGTCAGAGAAGACAAGCATAAAAACATTCATCATACGGTTCGCTATATTCAAATGTTACCTCAAAGATTTGAGAACTTTTAGATAGATTAATCAAGCGCACTATTGATTAAAGTTGATAATGCCTGTTGAGCGTAGTTAGCACCTCCAGAAACCCCCTCTATAGTAGCCATCAAGCTCGCCCCTCCAATTAAGAGCAAATATTGCTGAGAAAATGATTCTGAATCCTTTACTCCAGCTTGTTCTGCTAATTGCTTAATTTGGATCCGAATTGATTCCCTAACTCCTATTGAAACCTCATGTGCAGGATGAGAAGCGTCAGCTATTTCTAGTACGGCATTAATAAAAGGACACCCTCGAAAATCTGGACTGGCATACCACTCTCGCAGTACGTCAAATGTAGCTAGCAATCTTTCTTTAGCAGTGTTACCGCGATCTCGTACTGCTGTTTCAAACCAACGTAACCATTCTCTAGCTCGGTGTTTCATTACTGCTTCAATCAGTTCATCTTTAGAAGCAAAGTGCCGATACAGAGTTCTTTTGGCTGCCCCGCTAGTAGCAATAATCTCGTTGATACCTACATTTTGAATTCCTTTTTGATAGAAGAGTCGAGAAGCTGTTTCTAAAATTTGTTGACGAGAATTATGAGAAGATTTCATGACAATTTCACGTAGACAAAGTTGTCTCATATAGCTATACTATCAGTTAATCAAGGAGACAGACTTGTCTCCTTAAAAACTCAAATTAGAAATTAAAACAATGAAATTTACCATTCATACTTTGGAAACAGCACCAATAGACTCCAAGTCTGCTTTGGTTCACGCTCAAAAAACTTTTGGCTTTATTCCTAATTTAGAAGGGATTGCTGCTGAAGCTCCAGCGTTATTAAAAGGTTCAATGGCGTTGTGGGACTTATTTGAGACTACAAGTTTTACGAAGATTGAACAGCAAATAATTTATCTAACGGTAAACTATGAAAACTCTTGCGATTACTGTATGGCAGCCCATTCAGGATTAGCTAAAGCGATGGGAATGTCCCCAGAAAATATTGAAGCTTTAAGAGATGGAACACCAATAGGAAATGCCAAATTACAAGCATTACGTCACTTTACCCAACAAATGGTAAAAGCTCGCGGTTGGGTAGAAGACAGTGAAGTAGAAGCATTTTTGACAGCAGGATATAGTAAACAACAGGTACTCGAAGTCATTTTAGGCATTGCAATCAAAGTCATGCACAATTACACTAATCACATTGCTAAAACTCCTTTAGACAAACAATTTCAACCTAATATTTGGTCTTCTAAAGAAAGTTTGTAAAGTCCTAAAATTTCTGATTCAAATACTCTCTTAACAATATCTTCTTGAAATTGAGTAGGAACAGATTGATTAATCTGTCCCTAAAATGATATGAATAAGTTTGAGATATTTTTAAACCATGCCACCGGCTGCTTGAAGGCGGGCCCTGGCTTTTTTATAGGCGTTAGAAGCTTTCATTTGCTCCATAGGCTCTCCACCCTTATTAGCCTCTTCTAGACGGCTTTGAGCGTTGTTATACTCTTGTTTCGCTGCTTCTTTATCGATGTTGTCTCCAGCTTCTGCTGAGTTAACTAAGACTTTAATTTCATCTTGTTCGACTTCAGCAAATCCGCCCATAACAGCGATACTCTTCCAGTCTTTATCGGGACGAACTCGAATAACACCGGTATCTAAGGCAGTTAATAGGGGGGCGTGACCAGCTAAAATACCCAGTTGTCCAGAGGTACTGGGTAGGATAATTTCTTGTACGTCCCCGTCCCAAACGGTTTTATCAGGGGTAATGACACGAACAGTTAATGGCATATCAGTAATTGATTATCTAATGATTAGTGCTGAATAGGGGCGAACCATAGCCCACCCCTACAAGTTAGACAAAGGTTATTGAATTTAACCTTCTTTGAGTTTTTCAGCCTTAGCTTTAGCTTCGTTAATATCTCCCACTAGGTAAAAAGCTTGTTCAGGAAGATCATCTAATTCACCACTGAGAATCATTTGGAACCCTTTGATGGTATCGGCTAAGGACACATACTTACCAGGTGCGCCGGTAAATACTTCTGCTACGAAGAAGGGTTGAGACAAGAAACGCTCAATTTTACGCGCTCTATCTACGGTACGACGATCATCTTCAGATAATTCATCTAACCCTAAAATAGCGATAATATCTTGTAATTCCTTATAGCGTTGTAGAGTAGATTGAACAGCACGAGCGGTATCGTAGTGTTCATCCCCAACAATATTAGGCTGTAACATGGTGCTGGTAGAATCTAGGGGATCAACGGCAGGATAAATCCCTTTAGAAGCTAATGCACGGGATAATACAGTGGTTCCGTCTAAGTGAGCGAAGGTAGTAGCAGGAGCAGGGTCAGTTAAGTCATCCGCAGGGACGTAAACCGCTTGAATAGAAGTAATAGACCCTTCTTTAGTAGAAGTAATCCGTTCTTGTAAGTCCCCTACATCAGTACCGAGAGTAGGCTGATATCCTACCGCAGAAGGCATCCGTCCTAAGAGCGCAGATACTTCTGAACCCGCTTGTACGAAACGGAAAATATTATCGATAAATAACAGTACGTCTTGCTTATTAACATCACGGAAGTATTCAGCCATGGTTAACGCAGATAAACCCACCCGCATTCTGGCTCCAGGGGGTTCATTCATCTGTCCGTATACTAGGGCAATTTTCGAGTCTGAGAGGTTATCGGGGTTAATTACCTTAGATTCGATCATTTCGTTGTAGAGGTCATTTCCTTCACGGGTACGTTCCCCTACTCCACCAAACACGGATACACCCCCGTGTTGAATGGCGATGTTGTTAATTAACTCCATCATAATAACGGTTTTACCCACACCTGCTCCGCCAAACAATCCGATTTTTCCACCTTGACGGTAAGGGGTGAGAAGGTCGATAACCTTAATCCCAGTTTCAAAGACTTTGGGTTTGGTTGATAATTCGGTTAATTTAGGTGCCGGACGGTGAATAGGGGAGGTTTCTTCGTTACCGACTTCTCCTCTTTCATCCACAGGTTCCCCTAATACGTTAAAAATACGGCCCAGGGTGGCTTTACCCACAGGAACACTGATAGGCGCGCCTGTATCAACAATTTCCATACCTCTGACTAACCCATCAGTCCCACTCATGGCAACGGCGCGGACTTGGTTATCACCGAGTAATTGTTGCACTTCACAGGTAACGGAAACGGTGTTTCCTGCGGAGTTTTTACCTTCTACTTTGAGGGCATTATAAATACGAGGTAATTTACCACTAGGAAATTCAGCATCGACCACAGGACCGATGACTTGAGTGATTTTACCAGTGCTTGTTTCTTGTGTTGTAGCTACCATGCTTATCTTTGATGTTTGGGGATTAACTTAGTGACATACCTACGCACTCCGTAAACTTCGTGCGAGGCTTCCTCTTTCAACAGCGATTGCCTCCACAAGATAAATCCTGTTTTGGTCTTACTTAGCCTCCGCAGGTTTTACTCACCTTTGATGGTACTAACTGGCGTGTAGCGCAAACTACACCGAGGCAGACTCCCTGTGTCCCAGGGATTTGGCTGAGCGAGAATGTTTAACCCTTTGGCTAGGCGGAAACTGAGCGACTCGAGTGAGCCTCGCCGAACTCCTGTCGAAGCACAAGGTTAACATCTAACGAAGTCGAAATGTTAATGTTATTTTTTCACCCTATAGATTACCACTTCTGGGTCATTGGGGAAATGGGTTAGTTAGGTTTTGTGAAAGGAACATCATCTTCCCAATTATATTCCGCACACTGTTCATTGTTCACTGATAACATTCCCTTGTCGTTTCGGCAACTTTGGTTAAAAATAGCTATCATGCAAGCTAACGTATAATATTTGGTTTTCCTCTGATCTGGTGTGAATGGTACTGTCATGCAATATGTAAAAAATGCTAGACTTAGTCTCAAAGGACTTCATTTGTTAGTTTCGCTGGGAATAGGTGCATTACTGGTTCCTGTGATTCTTAGTGGTTGGCAGCAGTCCCCCTCCCAGGCCCAGTATGTTCCGGCGACTAATTCTAGCAATACTTGGCAATATGCGTCATTTCCCGTCGAAAATTTTCAAACCTATACCTCTGGATATGGTTATCGTACCTCTCCCATTACGGGACAATCTCAATTTCATCGAGGGTTAGATATGGCCGCACCATTGGGGAGTTATGTCCGTAACTGGTGGGGAGGAAGGGTGGTTGCTCTTTCAGATCATACCGCTTGTGGAACCATGATTACCATTCAATCAGGACAGTGGACTCATATCTATTGTCATTTGATGGGAACAGTAGAAGATAGTTCCCAAGGTCGCTATTTTGTAGATAGAGAAGGGGGACTGGTTTTATGGTTGGGTCAAGATGTACCCGCCGGCGCAAGAATTGGCCGTGTGGGAATGACAGGACGAACCACGGGGCCCCATCTTCACTGGGGGTTAAAGTATCGGGGAGAATATCTCGATCCGGCTTTGGTTTTGCAAGAAATGTATGGAGGTCAAGCGAATCTTTAATTGTTATCTTGCACCTTCGATAAAATCAGCTAGTTTAGGGAGGGAACAGGGAACAGGGAACAGGGAACAGGGAACAGGGGTTATTTTAACTGTGACTGTTTGAGAAGTGATTTTCTTGTTTTTTTGTCTCGTTTTTCTATACTACTGCAAGATGTCAGTAAACTTAAAAATCCCACGACTGTTTTAAAATCGTGGGATTGTTGATTTATTTCACCTATTATTTATTGCTTTGCTTTTGTCTCAAGCGAGAAACCGCACCAGCACCAGCTAAACCTAATAAGGCTGCCATAGAACCGGGTTCAGGAACACTAGCTGGAGAAGCTCCAAAATCAAGATCCTCTGTAGCATCGTCGTTAACGGTAACTTGGTAGTTAAGTTGAGTTAGTCCCAAAAGACCTAAATCCAAAGCATTACCAAAGTTAAGCTCAGAAATCGAACCACCATTAAGGGTTTCTTGATGGTTATGTTCGTTAAACTGTCTTCCATTCAAATCCTGTAAAGGTCGATTATTTTGGGTAAAACCAATACTAGCTAGGTAATCTTGGTAAATACCGATTTGTGCTGCAGACATTTGAATCGTATCTTCAAAGACAAACCAGTTAACTCCTTCGGTTGCAGGAGGGGTGGTTAACGATCCATTGTAGAACCAACCATCAAAACTAGTGGGTATGATATCGCCAATATTTAAGTTTTGACCCAAGGTTAAACTAGAAGGCACACTGCCATTGGCATCGAGTTCGGCATCAATCGCATCAAAAAGGGGTTTCAATGCCTGATTTTCGCTACCTTGTTCTACTAATAACCCTAGAACCGATAACCCTCCGTCGACATGGCGGTTAACAAAGTGTAACTCCATATCTGTGAGAAGTCCATTGATGGCGTGTTCACTTTCGAAGTGGAAATGGAACTGTTGCAGTTCAAAGGTTTCTCCTGCTACATCGATATCGTTGAAACTACTAGGAAAGTATTCAACATCAAAGTTTTTGCCAGAGTTTGACACTTTATCTAGGTTTTGACCGGTATAGTTAACGGTCAAATATTCGCTTAAGTCAATGGTCGGAGTATCGGTAATATTGACTGGAGACTGAAAGTTACCGTTAGCGTCTGGTGCAATCAGTGGCCAATCATTATCGGGATCATCGTAATCCCAACCTCCGTTGACGGGTCCTAGTTGCAGACTTTCAATAAAGTTAGGTAAGGTTTGTCTCCAACCCGCTTGTTGCACTTCTCGCACAACATAGGGACCCGGCGCTAATTGTGAAAAGGAATAATCCCCGTTGAGATCGGTGGTATCGGTAGCAATAACATCGCCATCAAAGTCGATGAGTTGAATTGTCCATCCAGCTAAACCGAGTTCTAGGGGATCTCTGATGCCATTTTTATTGAGATCGTTGAATTTGGTTCCTGAAATAGAACCGAGTTGCGCCATAGCAGGAGTGGCTAAACCACCAAGGACAGAAAAGCAGGTTAAAGCGGTAGCACTGGCTACTTTGAAGAGATTTAAAATCCTCACAGTCGTATTCATAATTATTGTGTTATGGGTGCAATAGAATTTCATGATTCTTTAAGAATTGTATATACATATACCTCATTTTGTAAAGATATATGTAGATTATGATAATTTTTGATAAACATAAAGAAAAATTATAAAAAGTAAGAAAACATTAAAAAACAATAATGTTGCCAAAGTAGAAACAATAAGATTAATTGAAAGGAAGCTATGATTTGTGAGGGAGCAGGGTACAATGGGGAAGACGGAAAAATTAGCAACGTCAGAGGAGGTGCGGTGATGACAACCTTAAGTTTGACAGGGCAAGACATTTCTGTATTCACAGAGAAAGATGTAGCGGATCTGGCAGGACGACTCGAACAAGATGACTATACCAACCCCTTTGAAGCCCTCAAAGATTGGCATACATTACGAGCGATCGCCTTCCAACGTCAAGACCTCGCAGAACCTTATCTATACTTGCTCGACATCGAAGCGTATGACGAAGCATAATCATGCTCAAGTCTAAATTGGTCCTCATAGGCGTATGTGGCGGTATTGCTGCTTATAAAGTCTGTGAGGTTATTTCTTCTTTATTTCAAGCAGGGGCAGAGGTTCGGGTTATCCTCACTGAAGCTGCCCAAGGTTTCATAACACCCTTAACGGTTTCTACCCTCAGTCGTCATCAAGCTTATACCGATGCAGATTTTTGGCAGGGAATCCATTCTCGTCCTTTGCATATTGCCTTGGGAGAAGAGGCTGATTTATTTTTGATTGCACCTTTGACGGCTAATACTTTAGGGAAGTTAACTCATGGGTTGGCTGATAACTTATTAACGAATACAGTTTTAGCCTCTGAGTGTCCCATTTTACTGGCACCGGCCATGAATACAGAAATGTGGGAGCAGTCTGTGATCCAACGGAACTGGCAACAGTTGAGGCGTAATACTCGTTATCATAGTATCGGACCGGGTTCAGGGTTACTCGCTTGCGATCGCGTGGGATCAGGGCGAATGGCCGAACCCATTGAAATTATCAACAAGTTACAGTCTTTAACCTATACCCAAGGGCAACAAGATTTTAAGGGTAAACGCATTTTAATCAGTGGAGGCGGAACCAGAGAACATCTTGATCCAGTGAGATTTTTAGGTAATCCTTCCACGGGAAAAATGGCCTTAGCTTTAGCCCAAGCAGCCAGCGATCGCGGTGCTATTGTCACCTTAGTTCATGGTCCCATTGCACCCGAATTATTGCCCTTATCACCTAATTATAAACTTATGTCTGTGGTGAGTGCTGACCAAATGGAAGCGGTGATCATGAGTCATTTAGTCGAGTCTGATATTATTATTATGTCGGCTGCGGTGGCTGATGTAAAACCTGTCAATTATACAAATCATAAATTACCTAAAAAAGAGCTACCCACTGAGTTAAAATTAGAACCTGTTACAGATATATTAGCTAAGTTAGGAACTCTGAAAAAAGCCCATCAAACCTTAATCGGATTTGCCGCACAAACTGGGGATATTGTCAATCCTGCTTTAGAAAAATTAAAGCGTAAAAATTTAGATATTATTGTCGCTAACCCTATTGATCAGCCAGAAGCAGGGTTTGGAACGAATACCAATCAAGCCATTTTTATTGATGCTAATAACCAACAAAAAATCATAGATTCTTGTTCTAAATTAGAACTTGCTCATCGCCTATTAGACTTTGTTAAGATTAAAGGCGTGACCAGTATTCAGTAACCAATGAACAGTTAAACTTTTAGAAAATCGATTTGATTATCATTCAATAGACATCTCCAAGAATCCATAACCCAGTTACAGCAATGAAAACAGGCAGATTAAACTTGAAGTCAAAATTAGCCTTCAGAACGAATTAATAAGGGGTTGAAGGAATTAACTCTAATTTGGACATAAAACTATGGCTCATTATAACGTCAATTACCTCTCCAGATTGGGAGGATTCTATTATTTTCAAAATCAAGGAACTAATTCTCAACCGAACTAATCCACAAACGGTTAACAAAACCGATTTATATCGACTCTTATGTAAGCGAAATCTTTCTTGAACTACTTTAAATACTTTTTTTTTTTTCTGATGAAGAAGCTTCCCTAGAGCAATCAATTGGAACAATTGATTGTCATCAATTCCTAATAATCTTTTGGTTTGTTTAGGATATTTTTTTAGATAGCTCCAAGTGTAAGTTTCCATTCTTTTTTGAACTAATTATTCATTTTATTATACTATATTTCTTGATTTTATTAAATTATGGAGATGTCTATTTTTCATCCATCATTTTGCCAGTAAAAACGGCAAACGTCAGAGAAAAAAGGATAAAAGTATTAATCAACCGATGAAGATGATAAGACCAACCTTGTTTAGAAACATGGCTTAAGTTAGAAAAAGTATTCTTTTGAATTAAACGTTTTCGACCTTGATGAAAAGCATAAAAAACTAAAGTAGGAAAAATTAATAACGTCCAAAGTCCGAAAGTCCCATGAATTCCTTCGATTTCTTCAAACTTAGGTAAGGGAATGTGTCCCCACCTACCGTCATAAACATCATAAGTCCAATAAGCGGTAATCATCGCCAAGATGAGAAATAAAGCAGTTAAACCGTGGACTACACGAAGTAATAAAGGTTGATAAGGTTGTATAATTTTCATGACGATAAAGAATACTGAAATAAAGTAAGACTAAGGAAGAAAGAAGATAATAACTATCTCTTTTTCCCTTGGTCTTTGTATTTATCTATTGTTCTGATTCAACCATAGAAAAGAACCCAGGAACCCTGCCGGCCGCTGCACCACCATCTTTTTGAGAAAGGATGACAGCACTAATTTGATCACTCATCACAGCGACTTTCTTTTCTGTTTGTTTCTCACAAGTTAACTCAATTAACTGAGAGGTTCCTGATTTCATGGCATTGACAATCTGATCATAAAGTGTTTGTGCGTCATCAACTTCTTTCCGTTGCACCGAAATAGGAAGAGGTGTGTACTTGAGGGCTAAATCAATACTAATCATTAAGGCTCCTTGCGGTAAATGCTTTCTATTTTATTATGGGTTAAAAATGGGGAGTGTAGGAAGGGTGCAGAGTCGTGATTTAATAATGAGACTTTAAAGGATAAAATAGTAATACCGTTGATCTTGGAAGTTGAATAAATGAATACTTGCGTGTTAATGGCGAAAGTCATTAGTAACCCTGAATTACGCTATACCCCAGATAACCAGACAGAAGTGGCGCAAATGTTGGTAGAATTTGAAGGACGGCGAAAAGAAGATGCGCCCTCCACCCTCAAAGTTGTCGGATGGGGCGGTTTAGCAACACAAATGAAAGAAAGTTGCACCGAAGGCGATCGCTTAATTTTAGAAGGCCGTTTAGCTATGAATACCTTTGAACGTAAAGAAGGGTTTAAAGAAAAACGGGCAGAATTGGTAATTTCTCGTTTTTATCCTTTAGATGGACTAGGTGAGTCTTCTTCTGCGGATAATGTGGTTTCTTTTGATTCTGCTAAATCATCTCAACCGATGGATAATCATTATGATGAGGATGATTATGATATGGATGAGTCTGACACAGTATCCCCCACATCAGATAATGAAGCTGATGATCCCATTCCTTTTTAAATCAAGCTGTTGCTGAATAATAGAAAATGTAGGGTGGGCAAATCTAATTATCTTGAATAATCGATAGTTAATTATGATTATTTGCCCACATAATCTTTATTTCATTTTCGTGAACTAGACAAACTAACACGAATTTTCTGATAAATAATTAATTAATTTTATTATGTCTACCCTACCTTGACTGATGATTCATTTAGAGTTTATCAAGTTTGAAATTTATAATAAACTTAAGCCATAAGTGAAATCTAGCTACTTAAAATCATACCATGTTATTAAACTATAATCCTAAAGATTGTCTTCCCTCTGCTGAAGATTTACCTGACTCTGATGATACTCCTGTGGATAACGAATTACAAGACTTAATTCCCCATTTACTTCAATCTATTCTGGCTTTAATTTGGTCAGAAAGACAAGATTGGTATTTTGGTGTGGATATGGGTATTTATTATGATCCCTATGAACCTGCTATTGTTCCTGATGGATTTTTAAGTGTTGGAGTTCCTCGTATTATTGATGAAGATTTACGATTATCTTATGTGTTATGGGAAGAACAAAAGGTTCCTACTTTAGTGTTAGAAGTGGTTTCTCATAAAAGAAGAAAAGAATATACTGAAAAAAAAGATTTTTATGCAGAAATGGGTATTTTATATTATGTTATTTACAATCCTCTACGGAAAAGGAAACCTAGATTAGAAGTTTATCAATTAAATAATGGAAACTATGAATTATTAACAGGGGAAACAATCTGGTTATCAGAATTAAATTTAGGCATCGGTAAAGAAATAGGAACTTATCAAGGAATAGAAAGAGAATGGTTATACTGGTATGATGAAAAGGGCGATCGTTATTTAACTCCTGAAGAAAGAATAAAATCAGAAGGAGAGGAAAGACAAAAGAAGGGAGAAATAGAGGGAAAACAAAGTTTAATTTTATGTCAACTTGAACGAAGATTAGGGAATATTTCTTTAAAAACTGAACAAAAAATAAAACAATTATCTTCTAGTCAATTAGATAATTTATCCCTTGCTTTATTTGATTTTACTGATTTAGATAGTTTAAATCAGTGGTTAGATAAGGTTAGATAAAAAGTAGGGTGATGGACTTTTTACGTTTTGCTATTAATAATAATTCTATCAAGGTTATGGGTTCCGGCACGATATTGTTGTTAGAGTTCGTGGTTACTGGGATTATATTTTAGAGTTTGGTGGTGAACATTTGTATTAATTGAGATACCGTAATAGTTCTAGTTATTAGCTCAAATTTTCTAAATCCGCCAAGTCTTGTAATCGACCTGATGCTTTTTTATTTTTTTTCAAGTTCTCTAAATCAATAAAATTGACCATGATATTATTAATATTAACTTCAATTCTCGATGAATAACAATCAGCAAAATTAACGCCATCAATACTTGTTAATAAGTCGATTCGGCGTGAGAAAATCTTGAAGTTTTAAACCTAATGAACTAAATCCAAATTGTTCTAAAGCACGAAGTAAATTAGTAGCATTTTCTGGATTGATTTCTATCCAAATATCAATATCTTTTATATAACGAGGATGTCCGTGAACTGCTACAGCATAACCACCAACCACAAGATAGTTAACCTCATTATCGTTGAGAAATTGTATAAACTCTTTGAAGTCTTGTTTATTTAAGATAAATTAACTTTATCATTATACTCTATTTCAAAATTAGCAGACTTCTGAGACGTGAACATATAACCTGTTATATTAATCACAATGTTTTTGTTGAAGTTAGCTGCTTCTGGGATTGTATTTTATAGTCTGGTGGTGAACTTTTGTATTAGTTTTTCATCAATAATTAACGAACTCGATAACCAATATCACGACGATAATATTTACCCGAAAAATCAATGGCTTCGATGCAACTATAAACTGTCTCAATAGCTTCGTTAAAATCTTTACCCCTAGATGTCACCCCTAACACTCGTCCCCCATCGGTTAATAAGCGCTCGCCGTCTAACTTGGTTCCTGCTTGAAACACCGTTGATCCGAGGGTTTCGGCTTCAGTGATCCCTGTAATCACTTTTCCTTTTTTATAGCTTCCAGGATAGCCTTTAGAGGCAGCTACCACGCACACCGCACTCCCGTCATACCATTGTAACGGGGCAAACTCATTTAAACGGCCTTCGATACAAGCCATCAACAACTCATCTAAGGGAGTTTCTAGAAGAGGTAACACCGCTTGCGTTTCAGGATCACCGAAGCGGCAATTATATTCTAGAACTTTGGGATCACCTTCGGGTGTCACCATTAACCCGGCATACAATACCCCACAATAGTTAATACCCTGCTGACGCAAGGCTGACACGGTAGGTTCTAAAATTTCTCGTTGCACCCTTTCTAATAACTCAGGGGTTGCAATAGGTGCCGGTGCATAGGCTCCCATTCCTCCCGTATTAAGTCCCGTGTCTCCTTCTCCAATGCGTTTATGATCTTGTGCTGGCAATAAAGGCCGTACAGTTTTACCATCGGTGAGGGCTAATATAGATACCTCTTCCCCTTGTAAACATTCTTCTACGACGATTAAATTAAAGCCGGTGATCATTAACTCATCTACGGCTGCTTGTGCTTCTTCAACGGTTTGAGCGACAATCACCCCTTTCCCTGCAGCCAAGTTATCCGCTTTGACGACAATGGGTGCGCCTTGTTGAGTAATATAAGCTTTAGCTGCTTCCGCATCGGTAAAGGTTTCTCCTTGAGCGATCGCAATACCAGCATCAGCCATCAACTTTTTAGCCCAAGACTTACTTGACTCGATTTGTGCGCCGGCTTGAGTGGGTCCAAATACCTTAATATTGTAACGTTGGAGATAGTCAGTAATGCCTTGAGATAGGGGAACTTCTGGCCCAACCACTACCAGATCAATGTTGTGTTTCTGGACGTATTCAGCAATATTAGCAAAATCATCCACTGCATAGGGAAGATTGTCGCACCCTTCTAAGGAAGCGGTTCCTCCATTTCCAGGGGTACAAAAACATTGTTCGACTTGAGGCGACTGAAGTAGTTTCCAAGCTAGGGCGTGTTCACGCCCTCCATTTCCAACAACTAAGACTTTCACGCTTTAATTATACATAAATAAACCCATAGACATAATAGTTCTAATAGTGCTACCATTGCAATCTAAATTATTATCTGATAATTGATGACTGATGAGTGATCACTGATAAAATTCATGTTTCGCATTTATACCGCTCAATCATTAGGACAGAAGTGGGTTGAAAACTATCAAGACTTTTCACCAATTTTTGCTTGTATTTTAGGCTTTACTGAGACGGCTTTAATTCCTGGTATTTCAGCAGCCGGGGCAACACCAGAAGTGAGAAAATATACAGCGATCGCCGATGCAGAATTTTTAATTAATGGGGTTCAATCTTCTTATCAATATCCCTTACCTCCGTTAAACCAAGGGGTTTCTCCTGTGTTTATTACTCGCGCTATTTTAGAAATTTGCAACATTCCAATTCATTTATTTAATGCTGGTTTACCTACGCCTCCCCCTGTTCCTTCTATTGATTTAGGGGGAAAATCAGCTAACTGTTTAACCACAGGAAAAGCCTTACCCTTACCATTAGTTTATGACTTATTTCAACAAGGATTAAACTGGGGTGAAAAATTAGCAAAAAATTATACAAAAAATTATTTAATTCTCAGTGAATGTGTAGTAGGTGGCACAACAACCGCCCTAGCTATTTTAACAGGATTGGGCTTTAACGCCACAGGTAAAGTTAATAGTAGTCATCCTTATTGTAATCATAAACAAAAAGAATTAATTGTTAAAGAGGGTTTTAAAAAGGCTGGTTATCATGCTCGTTTTAATCCCATTAATTCTTTCGAATTAGTGGCGGCTGTGGGCGATCCGATGCAAATTGTTGTAGCAGGAATGGCGATTAGTGCTAGTGTAAAAACAGGGGTAATATTAGCTGGAGGAACTCAAATGTTAGCAGTTTATGCTTTAATTAAAAGTATTATTAATACATCTAAATATCAAGGTAACTTAGATAATATTATTGTGGGGACAACTCGCTGGGTAGCAGAAGATATTACAGGGGATACAGTTGCTTTAGCTGAGTCTATTGGTAAGGTTCCTTTATTAGCAACTCAATTGAATTTTTCTAGTTCTTCTTATGAACAATTAAAAATGTATGAAAAAGGATATGTTAAAGAGGGGGTAGGTGCTGGCGGATCTGCGATCGCTGCTTCTTTATCTTATCGTTGGACACAAGAAAAGTTATTAAATAGTATTGAAAATTTGGTTAATAATTATCACAGTAGAAGAAATTAATCAAGTAATTACTAAATTACTGATCACACTTCTTGAATGGGAGACAGAAGATACAAAAGAAGCAATCAAAGGTATTCAAGAAGGATTAACTGATTTTGAATTAGGAAATTATCGCTCTTTTGATGATTTTTTTGAAGAACAATATAAAAAATACAATTTATAATTGAAATTTATGAAATATCAAATTCTTATTTCTAGTGTTGCTGAAGCGGAAACTGATCAAATATTTTTATCAATTTCTCAAAGACTTTCTCAAGAAAAAGCTTTAGACACGCTGTACAAAGAAGTTTATATGAAGAGTAGAAAAGGTTTATTATTAATGCCCAATTTTTAAGATGCTAATACAATCCCATTTAATATGAATAACTTCTAATACGGGGAACAGTCTCAATGTTACAATTACTATCAACTTATTTTTTATTAATGTCTTTAAACTTTGATGAGACATCGTTAAAGTATCGATCAACAACTCGTGATCAACCAGTTGAAAATAATAGAATACTCGCTCAAAATAGAGAAAAAAACGAAAAATTTAATCAGTTAAAACAAGAATTAGAAAAAGCAGGATTTGAGGTTATTCTTGCTTTACCACCGAAACGAGGGGCTTATGGACTATTACAAGTTACCACAAAAAAAATATGGATTAATCCTGTCGTTTTTAATCTCCATATTGCCCTACCAACTATCATTCACGAATCGGTTCATGCGTCGCAAGTGTGTGCAGGAAAAGGAGAAATAACCGCTTTAGGATTAACCTTAGAACCCATTAATCAAGCCCGTCCTTTTTTTCAAAGGTATCGAGATATTCATCGTAAAGATTTAGAAAGAGAAGCTTATACGGTACAAACCCAACCCAATAGTTTTGAATTAGCTTTATCTTTACTCCGAGAAAAGTGTCAACTAAATAATTAATTACCAATTCATATCTTGTTCATAACCTAATGTTATTAGTAAATTTCCAGTAAGTTCTTTAAATAATCTTTTGTGGAATGGAGAAAATTCTAACATCCACTGGCTAGATAATCCTTTTCTGATATGTTTATCAGTTTTAGGTCGGTTTTTTAGAGAATACATTTCTACTATTTGTAATCCTCTAGTTATCATCTCTGGACAAAATCCATAATGTACAAATATGTCTCTAAAACATTCAATTTCATTTCCAATAATATCTTCATATTTTTTTTCTATGATATTACTATTATTAAAGTTCCAAGTTTGCATTTTAGTCAGATGAGGTTGTAGCCGAATAAGTTCAAGTATTATTCCTGTTTCTTTGTCAAATTTATTAAGATAGTTTTTGTAAGAAATATTATGAGGAAGCTCATTTTTATCCTTGGCTACATATTCTAAAAAATAAGGATGGTTAATTATATTTTTCCAGTTAAAATTAGAATTATTACACCAAGATTCCTGAGTCCAAAGATGATATTTATAACCAGAGACAATCAAATCTCTAGGATCTCGAATAAAATGACTTCCTTTATAATTAGGGAATGTATCAAAAGGGATATCATTATTATGCCCATTAAGACCTAAAATATATTTTTTTGACTTATTAGTATTCTTGGGTAAATAGTTAATAAATTCAGTAATATTGCTATTAAAATGTTTATAACCAATATTAAACTCTTTACTTAAAAGTTTCATTACTCTAGAATAATATACGGTCAAACATTTATGATATGAAAAATGAACAATTACATCATAGGGAAAGAGTTTGTCTTGAGGAATAGGAAATAACTTATGACGTAATGAAATTAATTTTTCTTGGACTTTGTTTTTTACTGTAATCATTACTATTAAATGTTTCGCTCTAAACTTAGTTATCTAGCTTAACATTACATATTACTCTAAGACTAGAATCATCATGAATTCAATTTTCTCCTAAAACTTCTTGGAAATTAAACTCAGGTGCAGCTAAAACAAAGACAGTCGTTGGTAAATCTCGAGTCCAGTTTTGTAGTCTTTCATAGTTAGGAACAAACAACTTATCGTCACTTGGAGAGGGCATTCCTAAAAAGATGAAATCAGCCCCTCTAGATGACTGTTTAAGAATCGTAGCAAAGCTTCGCCCATTGGCTAAAATAATCTCAGAGACTGCATCAATGCGTAAATCTTGCACTAATTTATCTAAATTATGTTGTGCCTCACTCACAGCCGTTTCATCCATTACCACTAACTTAAGATGAATCTCTCCTTTTTGCCATTTAGGATTAGAGTGGAGTAGATAAGCCAAAATTAACATTAAACTACCATTGCCTTGTATTCCACCACCCCACCAAACATCGATACGAAACCGCCGATTTTTCGACTCATACCAGGGATCATAGGTTAAATTAGGATTTTCTCGCAGCACAATAACATTCCGTTGTGCCTTATAAAGATTAGCGATCATTTTACAATAGCGATCGCGGTGAGTGCTTTGTTGAGAATCTCCCAATAAAATCGTATTAGGAACAATCGATCCTAACCCATAGGTTTCGACCAGTCTTTCAGCCCCATCAAAGGGATCAGGTGCCGTAATTAACCTAACTAACGCTTGCACCCCGCGGCGTTGTAAATAGTCCCGAATACGCCTTTCTAGCACCGCTTGACGAGCAACATCCCGTGATCCTTGAGGTAAGACACTCGACACGGTAATTAATCCTCGATCATGGGTCAAAGCTTGGGCTAACTGAATTAACGGCCAGCGTTTTGTCGGCGCACCAGACAAGACCAAAAATTGAGGCCGCCAATTTTTTGTATCATCGGTGTGATCGGTTTGTAAAATGGCCATGCGTAAGACAGCCATCCATATACCCCGTCGCACGTCTCCCCACGTCACCATTAATTCTCGTTGACGGACCCAAAAATAGATGGCAATGACCACAATAGCAGCGACACAGGTGGCGACAGCATCGATGAGAAACATCACCCCTAAACAACCAACAGCTCCTAATAAAGATAATGTCCAATGCACTTTAAAAGAAGGACGAAAAGAGGGACTATTTAATAACCCTTCTACCCCGGCCGAAATATTAAGGACGAGATAAGTGGTCAAGAAAAACATGGTTAACACTGGGGCAATAATATTTAAGTCCCCAATACAAACCGCAGCGATCGCTACAGCAAAGGTTACTAATGTGCCTATTTTCGGTTCGTCGTTAGGCCCGCTACCTTGGCCTAAAAAGCGCATCCAATGGGGTAAAATACCGTCTCTGGCCAAGGCTTGAAGAATACGCGGGGCCCCTAAAATACTACCAATGGCACTACTAAGGGTTGCCCCCCAAACCCCTAAAGAAATGGCTGGTCCCCACAACGCCATTCGTTGCATAATCAAGGGTTCTGCGATTAAGGTGCTACTATTAGCCCGCATGGCCATAAAAATGGGTAAAATCATATAGATTAAAAACCCGGTTCCCACTGCAGCTAAGGTTCCGATGGGTAGGGCTTTAATGGGGTCTTTTAAGTCTCCTGACATATTCACCCCGGCCATGATCCCAGTTACCGCTGGGAAAAAGACAGCAAATACAGCCCAAAACGGTTCTTTATTATTAACCCACAGTTCGATCTGGGTTTCTTCGACGGAATGACCGAAGAAAAAGGAGAGTAATGATAAAACAATGGCCGCCATGATAAAGTATTGGGCTTTAATGGCAATATCGGCCGAGGTAAACGCTAAAATTCCCACCCCAACCGTAACAATTAAGGCGATGTAGAGTTGACTCAGACCCCAGTCAGGAAAGGTTGTTACCACACTTTCAGCAAAACCGATGGTATATAACGCGACAGAAAGGGCTTGAGCAAAATAAAGGGGAATGCCCACTGCACCCCCGGTTTCCACTCCTAAAGAGCGACTAATCATATAATAAGCCCCTCCGGTTCTAACAACGCGATCTGTGGCGATCGCACAAACGGAAAGGGCGGTTAAAAAGGTAATGAGATTGGCTAAAACAACGATTAAAATCGTCCCAATTAACCCTGAGTTCCCTACGACCCAACCAAAGCGTAAATACATGATTACGCCCAAGATGGTCAAAATAGAGGGGGTATAAACACCCCCAAAGGTTCCTAAGCCGGATGGGTTTTCTTCGAGAGGAGACTGAGGGTTTGGGGGTTGCGATCGAAAGGGCAATTTCACAGACGACTATGACTTTATTGAGTTGTTCACAGTTATTATGCCAGATTTTTGAGATTAAGCCACGGCCAAGGCTAGACGGAACTATCTTCTGTAAGCTTTGGATATTTCTCAGCAAAGTATTCACTTAAGAAAGTATTGACAAAGGATAAGATTACTGGCGCGAGGAAGAAAGCCAGCAACCCACTGACCCTAAACCCAGGAGCCAATACGGAAGCTAACCAAAAACAAAAGCCATTAATAACTAATGAAAACGCCCCTAGGGTAACGAAGTTAAGCGGTAAGCTTAAAAATGAGATGACAGGTTTAGCTGAAATGTTAATTAAACCAATAACCAGCCCTGCAATTAACGCAGAGGGAAAATTAGCTAAACTGACCCCAGGGAAAATAATATCAACCACTAATAAACTTAAAGCAGTTCCTAATAATGTTAATAAATTCCTTAACATATTTATCTCCTAAACTTTAACAAAAATATATTTTTCTAACGCTAGACATTCCCAATCTAACAAATAATCAATAAGACTTTATCTATCTAACGGGATAAATCGTTATTCGCTTTATTCAAGCGTTAATTGTTTATATTTGTTTGCTTATGTTTTTTTCTCTGTCTTGAGAAAGATGATATCTTAGCTATTTTTTTTACAATAAAAGAAGTAGTAATTGTTATTGAAATACAAAAATGCAAATTTTAAAACTAATTCTATGTATTCTTCTTCCTCCCCTTGGTGTGTTTCTTTTGGTGGGAGTCAATGTTACTTTGTTAATCAATATTTTATTGACTCTTTTAGGCTGGCTTCCAGGGGCTATTCATGCTGTTTGGATCTATTCTAAACAAGCAGAAAGAGTTAATCCTTAGATCATAATCATTCAACCTTGAGTCATGGATAATAGATAGTTTTTAATCCGAATGACTATCTATTATCTATTTTTTATGCAAATACGAAGGAGCTGGCGATCGCTGATAAAATGAAAAAGTCCGTAGTAAAGGCTTTAGCCTTGATGATGCAACACTTTTAAGCTCTTTGGTAGCATACTAATGAACTATTTCAGCTAAAATTAAATATGCTTGCACTCCATAAACCTTACTGAGGAATTGTAAAACTCATATAATTTTATTTTTGGCAAGAGCAGCAGTTTACAAACTTTACATTATTTAGTACATACGCTCAAAAAAAACTAAAATGAAACGGTAAATCTGGTTAAAATGTCATCTTACTTTGACTGATATAACGAAGGATTAGTATTTATTTGGGTCAAATTATAAAGTCGACAAACGTACTCTAGAGTTTCATCGTTACGAATATACCTCAAACCCAGTCAATTCGTCAACTATTGAGAAAGATTCCTACACATTACGAACTGTAAAATTCACTAAAATTTTAAATAACTCATAGTAAAAGCTTAAAAATATTAACTAAAATTATAATAGGTAGTCATTAATAGAAGATAAAAGAGAATGGGTTATAAAAGGAGATATAGCAGTACAAAAAATAGTTAGGACATTTTTTGTCTCTTGAAGTGTTATTCCGAGAAACAAGGAATCTCATGTAATGATTAATACAGTATCTGAACTTAAAGCAATACTTGCTGACTCAGAATTAGCTTCTTTTGAGATGGCGGAATTACCTATTTTAGACACAGGTAAAAAAGCATTAGCTATTCAAGTTAATTCTGAAAATGCTTGATCTTCTTGGCAAGTTATGCGAGATAAATTAGAAGATACTGAGCGTTGGCCGATATTAGTATATTGTTGGCTTACATTTGAACATTCATGGATTGAAAGATGAGAAAATAGCGATTTATTTAGTAGATTTTTTTACGAAGAAGAGAAGAGGAATACTAAAAATGTTAGTCCAGAAATAATTATCAATAATTCTAGTTTGGTTAATATTCAGAATTATTTAACTGAACTAGAAGAATCAGATCAAATAGATATCAAAGATTATTTAGAAATTGAATTATCACAGACACAAAGAAAATTTGGTTTGTCTCCTACTACTAAAATAGTAGAAAATTTGATTGAGTCAGGCAATATAACAACTTTAAAAGATTTAGAATATTTTTTTTTTATTTATTTGGGAAATAGAACAATTCCGAGGAAAGGCACTACAAAGTTATTATAATGATTATCTCAATTGGTTTAAGGATGTAACTAACAATACGATAGCGTTATTACTAATACCAACAATAAATAACTGGGAAATTCCTGCTTATATTCATTGATATGGGGCAAGTCTCTATAATAGTGAATTAGTGATTGCTTTATTAAAATATTGGCATGAAAAATATGGCAGTGAATTAGTGTGTCATTATGGAACGGTGTTACAGTTAACAACTAAAACATTACCAACTTCTCCAGATGAAGCATTTCAATTAGCGTGGGAACAACAAACGATTGCACCATGTACAACTATATTACCAGGGATTTCTTTACGAGATCATGCTCGTGAATTATTGCATACTTATCGTTGGTTTCTACACGAAAGACCGTAAGTAGTTAATTACAATAATAGAAAATTTAAGCATCGTGGAGAATTTACCGAGGAGACGGGGAATACTAACATAAACTACCTTTTGGACATTTCTTATGAGTCAAATGATTCCCCAATGTGAACATTTACCTACCCATGTAAATAGTTTATTAGAACTGCTACAACAAGAACCAACATTGCGATCGCAACAGGATATTAGTGCCATCGAAGCATCCTTAAGCAAGGCAGTTTCTCCTCAGTTTGAAATTGTTTTCGCTGGAGCATTTAGTGCCGGAAAATCTATGTTAATTAATGCTCTATTAGAACGAGAATTATTATATAGTGCCGAAGGCCATGCAACAGGAACAGAATGTCATATTTATTATGCCGAACCGGAACAAGAAAAAGTGGTTTTAACTTTCTTGAGTGAGGCAGATATTAGAGAACAAGTTAACGTCATTTGTCAAAAATTAAACATTGAGCAAGCTGCCAATATTAATAACCCTGAAGTTAAAAATATTTTAACTGAAATGGGTCAAAAAATCATCGAACAAGAAGGGGGAGAAAGTAAGTCAGAAAAAGCCAAACAAGCTAAAGCTTTAATCCTGTTATTAGAGGGATTTACCAATAATCGCGATCGCATTCATACTATTAATGCTGCCACTTATTCTATGGAACAATTTAACTTTTCCAACTTGACAGAAGCGGCAAGTTATGCAAGGCGCGGTAGTAATAGTTCGGTGTTAAAACGATTAGATTATTATTGTCATCATCCCCTATTAAAAGATGGTAACGTTTTAGTTGATATGCCGGGTATTGATGCACCAGTAAAAAAAGACGCTGAAGCAACTTATAACAAGATTGAACATCCCGATACTTCGGCAGTGGTTTGTGTTTTAAAACCAGCTTCTGCGGGGGATATGAGTACAGAAGAAACCGAACTTTTAGAGAAGATGCGAGACAATTTAGGCATCCGCGATCGCGTGTTTTATGTATTTAATCGCATTGATGAAACTTGGTATGCTGGCCAACTACGTCAACGTCTCGATCATTTAATTCAAACTGAGTTTAAAGATACATCGAGGATACATAAAACCAGTGGATTATTAGGGTTTTATGGGAGTCAAATAAAACAGACTAATAGTAGTACCCGTTTTGGACTCGATACCCTTTTTTCTGAGAGTGTCAAAAGCATGGGAGGGGAAGAAGAAACCCCTCAATTTATTAGCGAATTTAACAATTATTGTGCAAACTCAGGTAAGTTAACCCGTACTGATTTCAAAGTATCAGTTCATAGCTATGAAACTCAGAATGAAAATTATGTCCGTATTCTTAGCGAGTGGGGAAATCCTTTAATTAATCAGTTAATTGCTGATAGTGGAATTGAGGAATTTCGAGACTCTATCACCCGTTATTTAACGGAAGAAAAACGACCTCAGTTATTTTCAACTTTAGCGGATGATTTACAACCTTTGTGTATTGTTTTACGGAAACACTATCTAGATAAATACAGAGATTTAGAGAGTCAACCTCGTGAAATTGATGCGATGAAAGCACAAGAATTAAATCGTCTTAACCATGAGTTACAAGAAGTGGGCATACAGTTTCGAGATCATATTGCTCACGAAGTGAATGAAATTGTGGTTAATGGGGATTATTACTTTGAAGAAGACTTCAAAAAATTAAAAGCCAGAATGGTAACTCGTTTGGATGAATTATTACAAACTTTTTCCGTTGAAAATGCCCATCGTCGCGCTGCTATGAGTCATCCGCGTAATTCTACTGTTCCTTTGATTGCCATTTTAGTCGAGGCTTTATATTACCTAGCCAATGAGTTAGAGGATGTTTTAGTAGAGGGGGTGAAAACCTTAATTTCTTCCTTTTCTCAGCGACTATTGCAGCGAGTTAAACAACGAGACTACTACGGTAAGTTATACCGTTTATTAGGTAATGATGGCGGAATTGAAACCCAATTACAAGAAGTAGAAAAAACCTTGATGGCTGCCTTGGTGAGTGAGTCTAAAGTAGAATGCGATCGCTATGTTCGAGAAAGTCCTAGATTTTACGATGAAGGGACTTTTTCTATCTATCAATTTCGTCAAACGTTACAACAAACTTCCCAAGGTTATGATTGTAGTAGCATGGTGGAAGCGGAACCTGCGATCCGCCAATTGTTAAAGTTAGATTTTGAACCCAAAGTATCAGCAACTATCCGTAAACATTTTCGTCAAACCATTAATATGACCTTAAAAAGCCAACTGCTACCGATGGCTGATCAACAAGCAGATAGTATTCTCCAACAGTATGATCAAGCGAGGGATTATTTGGGTCAAACGCTAGAACAAGAAGCACAAGAAAAAATTGCTCGTAATGTTCGCTTACAAGGGGAAATTAAAGAAAAAATTGCTACTTATAACAAAGCGATTTCAGGAATTAACAATTGTCTCCAAAGTATGCAAGTTTATGAGCATCAATTACCTTTAATTAGTAAAGAAATTTTACAAGCTGAAGTTATTAACTCTGATGTTGAAGTTATTAGTGTTCCTGTTAGCAATGGTCATAACTCAGATGTTGATATTGAGGTAGTTGATCTCGTTTAGATTTTTTCTAGGGTGAGGAGAACTCACCCTACTTTCTTGTACAATTTTTCAATAATTTTTTGAGGTATATTATGAGTCAAGATCAAATTTGTGAACATAACGAGTATTTAAACAATGATGATGATGTCATTGCTTTTTCTGCTGATTCGATGTGTAAGTTAGCTATTTTTAAACAAAAAATACAAAATTTTTTATCAAATGAAATTCCCAACAAATTAGTAGAATTTCTGGAACACCAAGGCATTAAGTATATGAAAATCAACCAATCTATAACAGATAGCAAAGGAAGAACACATACGAATATAGCTAATCATAATTGGCTAAAAGACGGAAAAGAATGCGAAATTTTACAAGTTGGCTCAAATGGCTGGAAAAAAGGGAAAATCAGACTAAAAGTAAGTTTAGAATTTATTCCCGATGAACCGAAAATTAAGGAAATAGAATCACCTTTAGATGATATTCGTCAGTCGATTAATTAACCATAAATTATCATATTTATGGGTAAGGTGGGCATTGCCCACCCTACTAAATGTCTCAAACAAAATTAAACAAACATCAAAAAAATCATCATGAATAACAATCTTGAACCTAACAACAAAATAGTATTAGATTTAGACAATAAATCAGACAGTGTATTATTCATAAGCGAATCATCTGTTAAAATTGAAGTTTTCGTCAGAAAAATGAAACATTTTCTTTCAACAGAAGGATTTAAGGATTTATTTTCTATGATACCTAGTATTGCTAATTTACCATATGAGGGATATCAATGGTTTAATCAAGGAGTATCTTGTCAATTATTAGAAGTAGGAAAAGGTTGGAGAAAAGGAAAAGTAAAAATTAATATAACATTAGAATTTATTCCTGATGAACCAGAAACTGAAACCAATAATAATGATTCAGTATTAGACGATATTCGTCAATCGATAAATTAACAATAATTCTTTGTAGGGTGGGTTAAGTAAGCAGTCAATTTAGAGATTATTCTGATAACTAAATATTTACTTAACCCAGGATTTAAACTATAATTAAATTAAATACGTAGGGTGTAGAGTGCATCGGCTTACAATCTAAGAAATTATGAAAAAAACCCCTAGAATACCCATCCCTCCATCTGTTAGAAATTATGTTTTCGATAGAGATCATTATCAATGTCAAAGTTGTGGAAAAAAACAACAAGAAACTACATTAAACATTGATCATATTATTCCCTTAGCAAAAGGCGGAAGTAATGATATAAGTAACTTGCAAACTTTATGTCAAGCTTGTAACCAACAAAAAAAACATTATTTAGATCCTCGTTTTCGTCGTTATTTTACCTAGAAATAATTGTGATCAAGCATGATTATCAACTTAAGAAAAAATTTCTAAACAAAAATACACTTTAGAAATAAAGATAAATTCGGAAAACTAATAGCCTTTATAAGTTTTATTTTATGGTTCTCAAAAGTTTAAATTTGTTCTTTTACCCACTTTCTAAATGCTTTAATTAAAGTTATTTCTCCCTTTTCAAACTGTTGCAAAAAACTGATAATGTCTTCACCTTTTATAAAGGGAAAAAGACGGGAACCTTCATCTTCTTGATATTTCCCTTCAACTAACTGATAGATCCTCAAAAGCTGACCATCAAAACGCCAAACCTCAACCACTCCCAACCCTTCATAAATTGCCATTCGATTGAGAGAACTGCTGGTAATATCAATCTCTATTGCTAAATCAGGAGGCGGATCAAAATTAAGGTCAATATTCAGCTTTCCCCTAACAGCTTTTTCCTGATTAATATAATAACATTCATCCGGTTCTAATCCTTGTTTTAAATCTTGACGACTCCAAGTACAAGATCCTAAACTTCGCATTTCTTGATTCGTTTCCTCTACCATAATTAACACAAACCGATCAATTAATTTTTTATAAGTTTCATGTTCTGGTAAAGGGGTCATAATCTCTAAAATTCCTTGATCATAAGTTAACCTTTTATTGGGTTGTTCTGCACTATCTTTAACCAAACATTGATAAGTGTCCCATCGAATATTATTAAGAATTACACTATTGTTTTGGGTTGATACAGTGGTTATCATTTTTGTTTTCCATCGATAAATTAGGTTAATTGATCTTTTGATACCTCATTCCAGGTAACTGCATAATTAATCCTTCTAACTCTAATTGTAATAACCCCCCTGAAACTTGGGCAGTGGGTAAACCAGCTTTTTCTACAATGACATCAAACGGGGTTGCTTCCGTAGAAATAGCTTGAAATATTTTTAATAACTCAGGGTCTAACTTCGGTAAAGATTCCTTTTTTTCAACCTCAAATAAAGATAACTGTTGAGGCTGTTGATCTAATGCAGGAATAGCTCCCAACATTTCTAATAAGTCATCCTCGGTAACGATCATTTCTGCCCCTTGATGAATCAATCTTAAACATCCTCTGGCTTGGGAAACTTCTGGAGAATTCGGTAACGTATACACATCTCTGCAAAACTCATTAGCGTATTTTGCTGTAATTAAGGCCCCTGATTTTTCCGGCGCTTCCATCACCAAAACCGCCCGACTTAACCCGGCTATAATACGATTTCTCGCAGGAAAATGACGACGATCGCCTGGAGTTCCTGACGGATATTCACTGATGATTAAACCCTGTTTTTGT
This sequence comes from unicellular cyanobacterium SU3, assembly GCA_002172675.1. Lineage (GTDB taxonomy): Bacteria > Cyanobacteriota > Cyanobacteriia > Cyanobacteriales > Microcystaceae > Crocosphaera. The sequence goes on along the minus strand of NETF01000061.1, from coordinate 30,639 downwards.
AAGTCTCGATGCAACTGACGGTGATGACTGGGATAAACCATGTCCACTCCGGTTCCTAACACAGCGATCGTCCTTCCTCCTGCTTCTAAGCAAGCTTGATGGGCAATCCCATCGATCCCGGCAGCCATTCCTGAAACCACCGTAAACCCATGTTTAACTAATGCGATCGCAATTTTACGAGTCCAACGACGACCATGTTCGGTGGGGTAACGAGTTCCCACAATACCGACTAAAGGGGTGTGTCCTTGATTTTCCACTAAATTCACCTGTCCTTGATAATAAAGTAGAGGAGGAGGACTAGGAATTTCTAATAATAAACGGGGATAATTATCCTGGTTAGGAGTCCAAAATTGAGGATTTTTTTCTAAATGTTTCTTAAATAATTCTAACGGGTTAATCTGCGATTGCTGTTGTTTAATGGTATTGAGTAATTTTGCCCCGATTCCTTCTACTTGACCTAATCCACTGGCAGACTCATTCCAAGCGGTTTCTAAGCTACCAAACTGTTGCCATACCCGTTTTAATAACACAGGTCCAACTCCAGGTATTTTAGACCAAGCTAACCAATAAGCTGACTCTTGTTGCAATGTGTTCTCCTAATAATTTACAGTTTAGGGTTTAATCATATTAACTCATTACACATTATTTCCATCCAGGAAACAAAACTTCTAAACCATCTGCCATAAACTGAACCGCCATCGCCATTGTAATTAAACCCATTAAACGAGTAACAATATTCATCCCTGTTTTACCGAGAAAATTACCAATAACAGGGGCAAAACTATAAGAAATAAAAATTAAACTAGCTAAGATAATAATCACAATAGATAATCCGATTTTTTCTATCAATAATTGAGTTTTATTAGCTAAAACAATCACAGAACTAATAGTTCCAGGTCCTGCTAATAACGGCAAAGCTAAGGGGACAATAGCAATAGAATCAGCAGTTTGTGCTTCTTTATTTTCTTCTGAAGTATGATGAATCTCGCTGGTTTTTGCTTGCAACATATGAAATCCAAAGATAAAAATAAGAAAACCGCCTGCTACTCTAAAAGAAGCAATGCTAATTCCAAAAGCAGATAAGATTACTTCTCCCATAAAACAAAACACAATTAAAATAATAGCAAAGGCAATAGAGGCAGTTTTTATGGTTTGTTGTTTTTGTTTCTTAGTTTTTTCTGCTGTTAACCCAAGGTAAATGGGTAAATTTCCAATAGGATTAGAAATAGCTAGTAAGGTTATAAAACTATTGACATATTCAGAAAAATTCATTGTATTTTAATCCGTTATCATTATAATATGAATAGTTATAGCAATTTTAACTCAATTTTATCAAGTTAATGTTATGCAGAATACTGAGCAACCCCAAATTTTAGCCCTTGATTTCGATGGAGTGATTTGCAATGGTTTAAAGGAATATTTTCAAACCACAATCAGAACTTATCAACAAATATGGTCAGATAATAATCAAGATAATTTAGAGGTTTGGGCAGAGTCTTTTTATCAATTACGTCCTGTTATAGAAACTGGTTGGGAAATGCCTATTTTATTAAGAGCATTAGTATTAGAGTATGATCAAGAAAATATTGAAAGTAACTGGCATCAGATTTGTTCTGAAATTGTTGAAAAAGAAAACTTAAATAAACAACAAGTCATGTCAGAATTGGATGGAGTAAGAGATCATTGGATTAAAACAGATTTAGATAATTGGTTAGCATTACATAAATTTTATCCAGGAGTATTAGAAAAGCTAGGTCAATTATTAGAATCTTCTACCCTTTTATATATTGTCACAACCAAAGAAGGAAGATTTGTTAAACAACTTTTAAAACAGCAACATTTATCTTTTCCTGAAGCGCATATTTTTGGCAAAGAAGTTAAACAACCGAAATATGAAACTTTACGCCAAATTTTAAAAGATAATCAAGAAACTCCTAATAATTTATGGTTTATCGAAGATTTATTGAAAACATTAAAAAGTGTACAGAGTCAATCAGATTTGACAGAAGTTAACTTATTATTAGCAGATTGGGGATATAATACATCAAAAACCCATGAAATAGTTAAACGAGATAATACTATTTCTTTGCTTTCTTTAGATACCTTTTCTCAAGAATTTTCTCAGTGGATTAAATTGTAAGGTGGGGAGTGTATCGGCCTACAAACTATATTATATTATTGGTTGTTTTCTGTATAGTCACAAAAAATATCGATGCCAACTTTTAATATCCATAATACTATCATTGTGGCTAAACCTGTATCTAGAGGTAACTGACATTTCTCGATAATAGATACAATAATTCCTGTAATAATAGCGGTTTCTTTAGGGTTTTTCCGTAGGGTTTGAATTTCGCTTTTTAAACTATCATTTTTATTACAGATTTCTTTGCGGAGAATGTTTAAGGTTACTTTCCATAAAGATTGATTTCCGTATTGAATGGTTCCGTTTTTCTCCTTAAATAATTCATTAAAAGCTGTTTCTATATCTCCATCTTCTGTCAAAATCATTTCAAATGCTGCTTCTGTTGCTTCATCTTTTGGCCATTGTTCTTGCCAATATTCTATATCTGATAAGCTTAATTGTGTAGTCATAATTAATCTTAGTTTATTGTAGAGTGGGCATTACCCATCTTATTGTTTATTATATATCAAAGGGGTCAAAGGCCGTTGACCCCTACAAAATCTTATTGTTAATGTAGGTTGGTTTGAAGAACGAAGCCTATCAATTAATTGAAATTATTATGTCATTAATTATCATACGAGAAGAAGCTAAAATAGAAACAGGATTTTCTGCTAAATTAATTATTAATAATAAGGAATATTCCATTACAGTTTCAGATCCGTTTACAAGGGAAGATGAAACTCGCTTAGAATGGTATTTTGAGGGGTGGTTAGTGACTCCTATGTTAAATACTGAAACTGCTAAAAAAGCAGCAGAAAGTGTTAATGATTATGGGTTATCTTTATTTGAAGAGGTTTTTAAACAAGATTTTGATCTTTATAGTGATTACCGTCAATTAAGACCTAAAATAAATCAGATCGCTTTTGAAATTCAAAGTAAAAGTCCTGAGTTTCAAGCATTACACTGGGAAGGAATGAAAGATCCAGATTTACCTCGGCCTTTTGCGGTAGATTGTTTGATGACTCGTCGTTTAATTAATCCCATTAATATTAATATTGATATTCCTGTTTCTCCTGTCATCAATTTATTAGCAGTTGTTGCTCGACCTGATGAAGATAGTGATGTGGGTTATCGGACAATTTCCCGTCCTTTGGTAGAGTTAATTGAACAAGGGAATCTGAGGGTTAATCTCGATATTTTACGTCCTGGCACTTATGAAAGTTTATGTAAGCATTTACAAGAAAAAGGTAGTAACTATTATCATATTATTCATTTTGATCTACATGGTGGGTTAATGAGTTACGAACAGTTTCAAGAAGGTGTAGAAAAGAGTCGTTATTTTTATCAACGGGGTTATGGTTTAGATAATTTAGATCCTTATTCCTGTTTGTATTCTTAATGCTTGTCAATCTGGGAAACAAATTAGGCTTGACAAAACGGAAGAAATAGACGAAAATAAAATTAAGATGGGAAAAGGTGTGCGCCTACAGTATAGTAATGAAACCAGTTTAAGTAGTCGTTTGTTACAAGCAGGAATGCAGATGGTTGTAGGGATGTCATATTCTGTGACTGTTTCTGCTGCAAAGCTGATGATGCAAGCGTTGTATGAACAATTATTTAACAATAAACCCATAGATAAAGATGAACAGGAAAAACTCAAATATCTCTTACAATGGTTGAAGGGAGGAAAGACAAAAATAGTTTTAGGATCTCGTAGTGATGAAAGTTGGTTAAAAGATGTTTATACCAACAACAATATTATCTATCGTTATCCTTTACAGGGGTTAGATAAAGAGTCAAGAACGGAACTTGCAGAAAAAATACTCGATGCAATGATTCCTAACCCCAAAAAACGAGAGAAGGTAAAAGCAGATGATAATTTTGAACGGTTAATGAAGCTTTTAGCAGGATATCCTTTAGCAATGGAAGTTGTCTTAGGAAACTTGAAAACCCAAACCCCAGAAGAAATATTAAACGGGTTACAATTAGCAGATGTTAACTTAGATACAGACAGTGAAAATAAGACAGAAAGTATCCTCAAGTGTGTTGAATATTCCCACAGCAACCTATCACCCGATGCACAAAAATTATTGTTATGTTTAGCCCCTTTTAGTAGTTTTATTTATCGGGAAGCAATACCAAACTATGTTGAAGGATTACAAAAACTAGAACCGTTTAAGGACTATCCTTTTGAACAGTTTGAAAATGCGATATCAGAAGCGATACATTGGGGTTTGTTGTCTCCAATATTATTGGGTGATCCTCCACAATCAGATGAAAAATTATTAACTATTCAGCCAGTTTTTCCCTATTTCCTGAAAACTAAGGTAAAAGAATTAGATATAGAAACTCAGGAAGCATTACAAGAAGGATTTAAGAATCATTATGTTGGATTAGCTAATTTTTATCGGAGTTTATTGCAGTCAAAAGAAGCAGATAAGAGGAAATTCGGGATATTTATCTGTCGTTTGGGGTATGAAAATTTGTTTACCGGATTACAAATATGTCTAGAAAAACAGGAAATAATTGATATTTATCAGTGTTTAACAATATATTTAGAAGTTATAAATGACTATCAAAGTTGTCTCAAATTAGATGAGTTAGTCTGTGAGGCGATCCAAAATTATTGCCCAGATGCAAAAGAAACTAACTTAGGTTTAGATATCGTTATTCCTTTTATACAAAAAGCCAATAATTATCTAAGACTAAAACAATATGAAGCAGCAAAAGAGGCTTATTTAGAAACTATTGAGTTATTAGAGTCTTTAAACAATGTAGATGAACAACGAAAACAAAGCACATTAGCAACACAGTACCACCAGTTAGGAATGGTAGCACAAGAATTAAGGGAATGGAACGAAGCAAGAAACTATTACCAACAAGCTTTGTCTATCTGTGAAGATTATGGCGATCGCTTCTTTCAAGCTAAAACCTACCACAACTTAGGAATAGTAGCGTACGAGTTAAGGGAATGGAACGAAGCAAGAAACTATTACCAACAAGCTTTGTCTATCTGCATTGAATACGGCGATCGCTTCTTTCAAGCTAAAACCTACCATGAGTTAGGAATGGTAGCGCAAAAGTTAAGGGAATGGGACGAAGCAAGAAACTATTACCAACAAGCTTTGTCTATCAATATTGAATACGGTGATCGCTACAACCAAGCAACAACCTACCACAACTTAGGAATGATAGCGCAAAAGTTAAGGGAATGGGACGAAGCAAGAAACTATTACCAACAAGCTTTGTCTATCTGCATTGAATACGGCGATCGCTACGAACAATCAAGAACGTACCACGAGTTAGGAAGGTTAGCGCAACAGTTAAGGGAACTAGACCAAGCAAGAAACTATTACCAACAAGCTTTGTCTATCAAGATTGAATACGGTGATCGCTTCTCTCAAGCATCAACCTACTACAACTTAGGAATGGTAGCGCAACAGTTAAGGGAATGGAACGAAGCAAGAAACTATTACCAACAAGCTTTGTCTATCGATATTGAATACGGCGATCGCTTCTCTCAAGCAGGAACCTATAACAACTTAGGACAAGTCGCAGAAGTAACGGAAAACAGAGACGACGCTAAAAATTATTACTTACAAGCATTACAAATATTTGTTGAGTTGAACGATGAACACGGGTTAAGCATTTGCTTACCCAACATCAAACGGTTTTATCAAGAAACCCAAGATGACAGCATCTTAGAAGCAGTTGCGTCTTTATTGAACACTACAGTTGAGGAGGTTAGGGAGGGTTTTGATAATTAATAATTAATAATGGATAATTAATAATTTGTTCGGTTTATAATGGCGATCGCCTTTTTATTCCGTAGGGGTTTAACACTGTTAAACCCTAACACTGTGTTTTACCCAGAATGTCTATTGCTTATGACAGAACAAAAAAACTGTACCAAACGAAGAACAGTTATAAACAGTTATATAGAAATGAGACAAGCGATCGCCTCTCTTTATTGCTTTTATTGTTAACACAGTGAGCAAGATTCTCATACTCCTCTGTCTTAAACTTATTTGAAACAATTATACTTTCTTAAAACAAAAGCATATTTTAATGATAATCACGCCAAACTAATACAGGACATGAAGCTAAACGGACAACTTTTTCTGTCACTGAACCCAACAGAAAACGATTTAACCCAGTGCGTCCATGAGAAGCAATGATAATGAGATCAATATTATTTTTTTTAGCATAATCCACAACTTCTAAGCTAGGATTACCTATTTTAATCACTAAAGTTAAGTTATCAACTAAAGATTTAGGATAACGTTCATAAAAAGCATTTTTAACATTACTCTGACGAGTATCATCATTTAAAGTTGACCAAATCACACCCGGATCAACAGATTCTAAAGGCAATAAAACATGAATCACTGTGATTTTATTGGGATCTTTGACATAGTTTAACGTTTCATCAAGCGCATTAAAAGAATCTTGAGAAAAATCAATGGGAACTAAAATGCGATCGCCAGTAAATAAACTCATTTTGATACAATAATGAAGCGTAAGACAATCTAATTTTAAAGCAGTTACCAGTTACAAAAATATCAATTATCTTAGCATTAAGACTCATAATGAACGACAATCAAACCGACTCAATGAACCCCTTAAGTGTAGCACCGATGATGGATTATACCGATCGCCATTTTCGCTACTTTATGCGACAAATAACCCGTCATACCTTACTGTATACCGAAATGATTGTCACCGCAGCCATTATACACGGCGATCGCCCAAAACTATTAGACTTTTCCCCAAAAGAAAAACCCCTATCCTTACAACTAGGAGGAGATAACCCCCAAGAATTAGCAGAATGCGCCACAATTGCCGAAGATTGGGGTTATGATGAAGTGAATTTGAATGTCGGCTGTCCAAGCGATCGCGTTCAAAGTGGGCATTTTGGGGCTTGTTTAATGGCTAACCCTGAGTTAGTAGCCCAATGTGTTGAGAAGATGCAAAACACCGTTAATATTCCTGTTACCGTTAAGCATCGCATTGGTATTGATAACCAAGATAGTTATGAAAACATGGCTCGGTTTGTCAAGATAGTTTCTGAAGCAGGATGTCAACGCTTTACCGTACACGCGAGAAAAGCTTGGTTAAAAGGCTTAAGTCCCAAAGAAAACCGAAATGTCCCCCCTTTAAGATATGAAGAGGTATATCGTCTGAAACAGGATTTTCCTCAGCTTTTTATTGAGATTAATGGAGGAATTACTAACCTTGAACAAGTCCAAACTCATTTAAACTTAGTTGATGCTGTGATGATTGGCAGGGCTGCTTATGATAATCCTTATTTATTTGCTACGGTTGATCGAGATATTTATCAGGATAATGTAACGCAGTTGACTCGTCATCAAATCATCGAAAAAATGTTACCTTATATCGATGATTGGGTCAGTCGTGGTCATAAACTCCATAAAATTAGTCGACATTTATTAGCTCTTTTTTCAGGTATTCCAGGGACAAAAGCATGGAAACGATATATTAGCGAAAATGCTCATTTACCCGATGCAGATTCTAAAGTAATTGTTGAAGCATTGAAGAAAGTTCCAGGTGGGGAGTTTGGATAATTAATAATTATCAATTGTCCATTGTCAATTATTAATTATTAATTATTAATTATTAATTGCTAATTAGAAACTAATTGTGATTCTACAGTAGCGACAATTTTAACATCAAATAAATCTTCAAAGACGACTTTTTTATAGTCTAAATTCCATAACTCTAAAGCACAATTATCCTGTGGATTAGAGGGGATTAAATGTAAATGGAGCTTTTTATATTCTTCATCATATTTACAATCAATTGCTTTAATTGCACCAACTTGACGACGATCTAAAGCCACCGCAATCCGTAACATAGCACTCAATTGTTTAATCCGTTTACGATATTTATCCGGTAATTTACTATAAGCGTCATGTTTTTTCTTAGGGGTACTTTTTCGATGATAACGAGCAATATTAGCAATGGTTTCGATTTCAATTTCTGTAAACCCTAATAATTCTGCATTGCGAATTAAATAATAAGAGTGTTTATGGTGGGACGAATGACTAATATAAACACCACAATTATGTAAAATTGCCGCTGACCATAATAATTCCCGTTCGCTTTTTTCCCAGTCATGAAGAACTCCAGCCAGTTGATCAAATAAACTAACCGCAAAAGTAGCCACGTTTTCCCCATAACCGAGATCAACTTGATACTTACGAGCAATTTTATAAACACTTCTTTGACGAACGGCTGTTTGAAAACTCAGTCGATCTTCTATTAATCCGTGGGTTAACATCCAATCTACGATCATTCCTTCCCTTAACGCCCTTTCACAAATCGTAATACTGTCTAGGTCTAACATGGTCATGGCTTCTAAAAGAATGACCGCACCAGCAACAATAATCTCGGCTCTTTTTTCGGACATTCCTGACATATCAACCCGTTCTTCATAGGTCAAAGAAACGAGTTTTTTGACCATATCTTTGAGGTTTTTCCGACTCATTTGATACCCTTGTAAGGGACTCGGTATTTCTCCTAACGTTTGGATGGCATCAATACCGACTAACGTTTCAATGGTTCCTGATGTCCCTACGGCCTGGGGAGTTTCCCCTGGTTTCAGTTTCCGTTTAACTTCATCAATGGGCCTCTCTAACATTCCTCGCACATAAGCCTGTAAATAGGTTAATTCTGTCTCATCAATGGGATCACTACTGATCAACTCATTGGTTAGACGAACCGCCCCGACTTTGGTACTGCTCAAAAATCGGGGTTCTTGGGCATCTGCTAAAACAATTTCCGTTGAACCGCCCCCAATATCAATAATAACGTGGGGTTTTTCTTGGAAATCCATCCCCGATAACACCCCTAAATAGATGCGACGGGCTTCTTCATACCCCGAAATTAAATTGATGGTAATACCGATGTCTTCTTCAACTTGCCAGATAAAGTCTAACCCATTGGGGGCCTCTCGGGTGGCACTGGTAGCGGCGGCAATAATATGTTCTACATTGAAACTGTCTGCTAAGTCTTTACATCGTCGCAGAGACGCTAAAGAACGGGCGATCGCTGCTTCGGTTAAATTTCCCGTTTTGGGATCTCTTTCCCCTAAGCGGACTGTATCTTTTTCCCGTGAAATAATGGTAAAAGCGGGTAAGGTTTTATCAATTTCCACAATTACCATGTGAATGGAGTTGGTGCCAATATCAATAGCAGCTAGGGTACAAGTTTGTTCAGAAACCATATTTTCTTGCCAGAGTTAAAGTTAGGGACTGATAACGATAGTGTTTCTCTATTTTTATATTGTCTCATCTTGCGTTACGTCAAATCATTAACTCTGGATCTCTAAAAGAATGAGTTGATGAATTAACATAAAATCAATTATGATTGTCATCAAAATCGACCCATAGGATCAATGTCCCTATGGGTTCTTTATCGAATCGAAAAGTGAACCAAAAGGAACCCGTAACAGCAATACAATCAAATACCCGTAAAGAGTTGCGTCAATTAGTCTGCAACCAATTAGCCTTATTATTAGAACAGGGAAATTTACAAGGAGCAAAATCCCTCTTAGTTCCTGTTCAACCAGTTGATATTGCTGAAGCCATTGAAGGTTTACCCCAGTCGATGCAAGTGATTGCCTTTCGTTTATTGGTCAAAGAAGAAGCGATCGCCGTTTATGAAAATTTAGATTCGACGGTTCAACAATCGTTAATCGAACAGTTTAAACAGCAAGAAGTTAGGGATATTGTAGACGAAATGTCCCCGGACGATCGCGCCCGTTTATTTGATGAATTACCGGCTAAAGTGGTCCGTCGTTTACTCGAACAATTAAGCCCTGAAGAACGACAAACCACCGCATTATTATTAGGTTACGAGGAATACACCGCCGGGCGTATTATGACCCCGGAATATATTTCCCTCAAAGAAAGTTTAACGGTTGCCCAAACCCTAGAACGAATTAGAACCTTAGCCACCGCTTCAGAAATTGTTTATTATCTCTATGTCACCGATGCGTTTCGTCATTTGGTGGGCATTGTTTCTTTAAGGGATTTGGTGTTATCTTCCCCAGAAGTCACCCTAGGGGAAATCATGGCTAAAGAGATCGTCTCTGTCAACACCAATGACGATCAAGAAGAAGTGGCCAAAGTTATTCAACGGTACGACTTATTAGCGGTTCCAGTAGTGGACAAAGAAGAAAGATTAGTCGGGGTTGTCACCGTTGATGATGTTATCGATATCTTACAACAAGAAGCCACTGAAGATATCTATGCCTTGGGTGGGGTTCAGTCTGATGGGGATAACTACTTTCAAACCAGTTTAATTACTGTAGCCCGTAAACGAGTGATGTGGCTATTGATCTTATTATTAACCAATACTGTCACCGGAACCATTATTAAATCTCAAGTGGGTTTACTCGAACAAATGGCGATTCTAACGGCGTTTATTCCCCTGTTAACGGGGACTGGCGGTAATGTAGGGGCCCAATCCTCAACGGTGGTCATTCGGGGCTTAAATACAGAAGAAATTATGGATCTCGGTGCCGGACAGGTGATCTTAAGAGAGTTAATGGCCGGGGCGTTATTAGGACTGGCTTTAGGGGCTTTAGCGACAGTTTGGGCCTATGGACTTCAGGGTAACTGGTTAGTGTCGATGTCTGTGGGTATTAGTTTAGTGGCGATCGCTATTTTAGCCTCCGTTGCAGGTTCGGCCTTACCCTTTGTCTTTCGATCATTTGGCCTAGATCCTGCTTTAATGTCGGCTCCGTTTATTACCACTGCAGTGGATGTGATTGGGGTATTAATTTATTTTTCTATTGCTAGACTTGTTTTAGGACTTTAAACATTCTTTTGAGAAGAGGTTAAGCTATGAGTAACATAGCAATGGCTACGACTTACGAAACAGATTATTATCAATGGACAATAGAACAAGGTAAAGCCTTACGAAAGCTGGTGAATACCCATCAAGAAATCAAAGATTTGGGGGAAATAGATTGGGAGAATATTATTGAGGAAATTGAAGCTTTGGGACGTAGTGAATATAGCGCAGTGGTTAGCTTATTAAGAAGACAAATTGAACATCGTTTAAAGATTGACTATGTTCCCCTAGAAGAATGTTACAGGAAATGGAAATCCGAGGTTTTGGCTTTCAAAAAAAATTTAAAAGGTAAATATGCTCCTGGTATGAAACCTAAACTAGAAAAGCAATTTGAAGAAATCTATCAAGATGCAGTGGAAATTGTACAAGCAGAGTATGATGTCGATTTACCCAAACAATGTTCTTATTTTCTTGATGACTTAACTTTTTGATTAGTAGATTATTAACTCCTGAAATATAGTGACAGCCTACTTTTCCCTAGCACGTAATGCCATAGCTATTTTTTCAACTAAATATAAACCAGCTACTGAGTTTCCTTGTGCATCTAAAGGAGGACTATAACAGGCGATCGCTCCTTGTTGGGGGACAACAGATAAGATAGCACCACTCACCCCCGATTTACTGGGAAAGCCAATGTTTTTAGCAAAATTTTCCGATGCTTCATACAGTCCGCAAGTGGTCATTATATTTCGGACAATTGTAACATTGTTTGAGGATATATTCGGGCTATTAACTAATAATAAACCTAAACGAGCTAACTCTATTACGGTGACAGAAAGGCAGCAAATTTTATTATAAGTATCTAGGGTTATTTCTGGCTCATTAATTTGTCCTGTTTTGCTTAATTCATCGATAATGGCTTTATTGCCAAGATTCGGTAAAGATTGAACTGAGTGTAACATCAATTCATCTAAAAATAAATGACATTCACTTTGTTGATTTAACCATTGTTGTAAGTTTTTACATCTTGTATTACTATCCTTTCCAGGAAGTAAAGATGCTAAAGTTAATGCACCACTATTAATCATGGGATTACGAGGAAATCCGTGATCTAATTGTAATTGTTCTAAAGAGTTAAAGGAATAGTTAGAGGATTGAGAGCCTACTTTTTTAAAAATTAATTCTTCTCCCAACTCTGAGAGTAAATATAATAACAAAAAAGGTTTAATAATACTCATTAAAGCAAAGTTCTTCTGACTATCTCCTTGACTAAGAATATAATTATTTCGAGTAACAATACAAAAAGTGAATACAGTAGGTTCACTTTGTTGTAGTAGGGGAATATAATTTGGTAATTTCCCTTGTTTGGCTTGTTCAGATGCTTCTGAAAACCAATAAGATAATTGTTCTGAAGATAGATCAGATAATTTTTTCATGTTATATCATTATTTATATATTATAGATTGATAGTTTATACACCCACTAATTCAGCGACTCGAAAGGCAGAAGTAATCGCTCCTTCGTGTAACCCATCTGATAGATAAGCCCCTGCATAATAAGTATTATTCATCCCATTTGTTTTGATAATTTCTGGAACATATTTAAGTGCCTCTACAGTATAAAAAGGGGTTTCATGTTCTTGAATATGAATAATTTTATCCTTATTAATTAATGCTTCTAAATTAAAAGCAAGACTATATTTTTCAGAAGACTTAACCCCACATACTTGATTTAAGTAAGCATTATAACCCCAGGATTTTGTTGTTTGAAAAAAGTCAAATTCTGAAAATTCTTTAATACCGTAAGGTTCGTAAATACTGGTATCTTGGTGAATCATATTTGTTGCTTTATTTTCCTTCCAAGGAGAAAATCGTTTCATTTCTTCTTCAGTTGGATCTGATAATAATTTTAATACTTGATCTGGAGGAGTGGCAAAGACAACGCGATCAAATACTTGATCAGTTCCATCATTAAAATAAAGGTTGACTGAATTATCTAATCTCGAAATTTTAACAATTTGTGTATTAATAAATGTTTTCCCTTTTAACTTCTCTAAAATCTTTTCAATGTAAGAATAAACCCCTCCTTTCACCCTTACCCAGTCAACAAAAACATAATTTTTAAGAATTGGTATTCCTAACGCTGCTGGAAATTCATCAATCAAATTAAAAGACATAGAATAACTATACATTAATAATAATTTTAACCAACAATTACGAATACATTGGCGTTCTAAATAATAAGCAATAGAATGATCATAAAATTCTTGTCGTTTACTAAACTTAAGTTTAGCCCAAAGTCCAGCAGAACGGGCGTATAATGTATCTAATCTTAAATATTCTAGCCATTTTTTCCACCCTTGAAAATTCTTTTCAATCATTCCTCCTGATAAAAAGTAACCGCCATCCCTAAGATATAATCCTGAACCTGCGTATATCGGTTCTAATTCTACCTCTAATTCCTGCATTAAACTAAGAAAATTATGGAATACGGTGGGAAATTCTAACACTCCGCAGTCTAAGGTTAAATTACAATTAGAGTGATTGGGTTTCACATTTTTATTTAAAGTAATAATATTTCCCCCTAAATAGGGTTTTTTTTCAAAAACTGTTACGGAATGACCTTGTTTTTCTAGTAAATAAGCTGTGACCATTCCACTTGCACCACCACCAATAATAGCAAATCTCATGACATCAATCTCCTATTTTATAACTCAACAATCTATCAATTTACTGAACGATTTTGTTTATCTAAACTTTTTGATAAGATGGAATCTCCTGATAATTTTTGATATAAACTTGCTCCAGTCCAAAAAGTAGGCGCAAACCCAGGATATCCAGAAGAAGCATTACAAAAATAGAAATTTTTGAGGGAACTTTCAGAACCAAGTCGACCAATTGTCATCTGTTTTGGAGTTAAACTAGAACCATAAGAATTACCCATCGGACACCAACAAAATCGTTCATTAGTGGTGGGACTTCCTGTCATTTTTAAAACTAGATGTTCTCGAAAGTTAGGTACATATTTTTCTTCTATGATATCGATCATAATATCTAAGATTTCTTCTTTTCTCCGATAATATCCTTTCTTATCTGTTTCTCTTAGTTCTTTAAAATAGTTATAGTTAGCCACTGTTAAAAGTTCAACAATTTGACAATCTTCAGGACAGTCTCTTTCTTCATTGGTTAATAGGGTTGGGGTGGTAATGGCAAAACTCAATTGAGAAAAATCATTTTCTTCATACATCTGCTTAAATGCAGTATTTAAGTCCTTTTGTTCACTATGAAATGTATTCCATTCTCCAAAACCGTAGTCTCTTAAATCAATATCTTTAACCACACAATAAGCAACATAATTAGACGGGGAATATTCATAATTTAATTTTTGTTGAACTGACCAAGAAAATTGATCAAACCCGATCATTTTTGCTGCTTTTTTAGGATCAATATTACAAATAATTGTTTTACCTGTAAATTCTTTTGTTTCGTGAGTATTTCGATTAATAGCTTTAACCCCTTTAACGGTTCTATCATTCACAATAAAGTCAATAACTTCTTGTTCATATAAGATTTCTCCATTATTTTCTTTAATCACTTCTACCAAAGAATCAATGACAAATTCAAAATGTTTATCAGGATAATAAGCACCTCTTTGATAAGCGGTAAATAGAATCACCCACGCATAAAAAGAGAGTTGTTCGGGGGGTAATAAAAAATCAGGCCATTGCAATGCTAGTAATGTTTGTGCTTCTTTTGGTAAATTAAACTTATCAAAAACATCTTGTAGGGTACTACTAACATATTTTACCGTTGTAAAAACGTCTCCAAAATTCTTTAAAATTTCTCCAAAAATTAAAGGTTGAGTTAAATACTTTAATCCTTGACTAACGGTATTGACTTCAGAAATAAAACGAGAAAGATTATCTTTTTTTTCAGGAAATAACTTCGATAATCTTTCAATCAAAACTTGAGAATCTGAAGGAATATCCACAGCATAACCTGGCATTCTCATGTGATCAAATCCATCAGGATTATACCGCTTAAAGGTCACTTTTTTATCTAAATCAAGTTGTTGAAGAACACGGTTAACCGTTTCCCCTTCTCCACAGTCCCAAACATAGTGAAGTTGTGCATTAAATGTATATTTATTGCCAATGGTAAAACTATGACCAAACCCTCCCGGATGTTCGTGGACCTCTAATATTTGAACCCGTTTTCCTGCTTTGGCCATCAATGAACCAAACACCAATGCAGATATTCCACTACCTACGATTAAATAATCAATATCCATTTTTTCCTTGGGGTTGAACAACAAAAATGTTCTAAGCCTACTTTTATAGTATCTCAGAGTTCTTAAAATCGTTTTTAGGGAAAAAAAGTCATTTTGCTCAATGATGCGCCCTGACTAGATTTCTGCTGGTTATGACAATATGTAACAAAAACTAGCGTTCTTAAGTCTCAGAATTAGAGAGTTTCTCTTACAAACTTGTTACTATTTACAGCAATTTTTACCTATGGTTATGAATTTATCAAACCAACTTAAGACCATTCATCTACCCAATGACTGATAAATCTGAGATACAATCAGATAATATATCTTCTCCCCATAAGGTTTAAGAGTTAGAAAGGTAACTTAATATCTATTTTTTTTACTTTTAGCAACTAATACTAAATCTGAATAATTGAATGATAATAAAAAATTTTTAAATTAGGCGTTACTAATTTTACTTTTTAGCAACACCTAACCCTATTATCTTAACCTTCAGACATATTTGCTTCTACTATGTTTTGAGCAAAACTTTGATAAGCGTTTTCAATTTGTTTAGCCATTGAATCAGGAAATACATGAAAATTATCTCCTTTTAATACTTCTAAAATGGCTTCTGCTACTACACTAGGAGGTTCTGCAATTTCAGTTAAACCAGCAGCATCACCCATATCTGTAGCAATAGGACCAGGATGAATACTCAACACTCTAGTTCCCTGTTTACCCAGTAATTCTTTGAGAGATTGAGTAATAGAATAAGACGCTGCTTTTGATGCACAATAGGCGGAAAAATTAGGAAATGTTTTCATAGAAACAACAGAATTAAGCTGAGCAAATATACCGCCACCATTAGCTTTTAAAATAGGTGCAAAAGCTTTAGCCATCGTAATAACACCATAAACATTAATTCTCATGTGAAACTCTAAAGAGTCAAAAATATTATCAGCAAATAATTCGCCACCCTTAAACACACCAGCATTGTTAATAACAATATCTACATCTTTGGCAATATTTGCTGCTTCATAAATAGAAGTGTCATCAGATAAGTCAATCTTAACAGGAATGACTTTTTCTCCATACTTATCAACCAAAGACTTAACACTGTCTATCTTGCGAACAGCAGCATATACTTTTGCTGCACCATTTTCTAGAAAAGATTCTAAAATAACTTTACCAATTCCTCGATTAGAACCTGTCACTAAAACCACTTTATCTTTAATATCGTAAGCCATAATTGATGCTCCTATTTTTGAAGAAATTATCAAGATTAGTTAATGAATTTTTACTTAAAATTGATTTTCAATTACCAACTCATTCAAAGGTAATTGTCCAGGTTTAGGCCAAGGTTCTTTAACCTTTTTACCAATAGCAACCATAGGACCCATTGCATAATTGTCGGGTAAGTTAATGAGTTTAGAAACTTGTTCGATATCAAAACCAATCATCGGACAAGAATCATAACCCATCGCTTTCGCTGCTAACATTAAAGTTTGCATTGCTATCCCAATTGATCGCTGTGCTTCATCTCGTTGTAACCATTCTCTTCCTTCATGAAATGGTCCCATCCAACCTACTAATAAATCAGCTACTTCTTGAGGTGCATTTTGCCAATAACGTTGGGGTTCTTTTTTCCACGCTTTCATATCTGCTGTAAATAAAATGAGTAAAGAAGCATCGGTCATTTGTGCTTGATCATTACCAAATTCTTTACGGATTTTTTGACGTAAATCTGGATCTCTAAGAACGACAAAACGCCAATGTTGAATATTGAAACTGGTAGGAGATTGAATGGTTGCTTCGAGTAGTTTTTGTTCTTCTTCACGGGTTATTTGATGGTTAGGATCATATCCTTTAACGGAACGACGTTCATAAATTGCCTTGAAAGTATCCATAGAAAATCCTCTTAATTAGTTTACAATGAACTCTGATTGATTCTGATAGATTAAGCGAGATCAAACAACAAAATTTCAGTATTGTTGTTAGTAGAAACAAGGTTTATTTTCTCTTCTTGAGCGATGGCAGCACCATCACCATTGTTAAGAGGTTGACCATTAATTTTGACTGAACCTCTAGCAATTTGTAGCCATAAAGATCGATCGCTGTTAAGACTGTAATTCAAGCGATCGCCTTCTTTTAAAACAGCAGCATAAAGATCAGTATCTTGATGGATTTTAACAGCATTCTCTCGACCATCGCCTGAAGCAATTAAAGTTAATTTTCCCTGTGTTTCTGACAAAGAAAAATGTTTTTCTTCATAGCTTGGTTCAATGCCTTTTTTCTCAGGAACAATCCAAATTTGTAGTAAGTGAAGGGGATCAGTTTTTGAAGCATTAAACTCGCTGTGAGCAACGCCAGTTCCAGCAGACATCCGTTGTACATCCCCTGGACGAATAATGGAACCATTACCCATACTATCTTTATGTTCTAATGCGCCATCTAAAACATAGGTGATAATTTCCATGTCTCTGTGACCATGAGTAGGAAACCCTCGACTTGGGTCAATTTTATCCTCATTAATCACTCGTAAATGACGAAATCCCATATATTTTGGGTCGTAGTAGTTCCCAAAAGAAAAAGTATGCTTACTATCAAGCCAACCAAAATTGGCGTTACCCCTTGCTTGACTTTGACGAACAGTAATCATGATTTTGACTACTCCTCTGTGTTGAGATTAACTGTTTTTATTATGAATTGTTTTTCAAAAAAAGACAATATGTAATTTTAAAGACATATTGTAGCTAAATATTTGACAATTAAAAAATTGTAGGGTGGGCATTGCCCACCTTACCAAATTAATGTTAAATCTAAACAAGAATGTTAGCAGAACAAAAAATAGTCAATTTGCTTCTTGTCGCAGCTAATAATCCTCATTTTAGAAAGCAAGTTCATGAAATGGGACTAAAACTGTTTCATTTTTCTCAACTGAAAACTGGCAATGTTAATCTCCATTCACTTGAAGAAGCTATATCTATTGCCTTAAAAACTTGTATTAGAAAAGATCAAGAAAGTCAACGTAAAATCATAGTATTCATAACAGGTTTATATTTACAGTATAAAATCGAAAGAGCAGCACAAGTAGGAGGTAGCTTGTTAAAACGTTTTGGAAAATCTTGGTTTCCCCATATTCAAGATAGAGAGTTACGTTTTGCTCTTAACGTTGATAAAGAATTAGAAAATTATTTGTATAGTGAATTAACGAAAAATAACGTTAATTCAAATTCAGAGTTAAGACTTCAGATGGACTGACACGACTAATTTTGTGCAATAGATTGTATGGAGTGCAAGCATCTTGCTTGCTATTTTTCTAGCTAGTAGCTGTAGGGTGAGCAATATTTAAAATAGTTTCTGAAGAAGGTTTATCTATTAACATTGCCCACCTTAACTTTATTGATTAATGTAAAAACTATTAAATTTTGTTGAAATAAGATTTACTACTCCTGACTCCTTCCCACCTCTTGCAACGCCAACTTAACCCGCGCACAAACCCCTAATTCTTCCTCAATTTCTAACTGTTTTTCTAACCGTTCAACAATCAAATTAACTAAACTTTCCTCATCCACGGAAACCACTAAATTTTGCAATCCTACCACCGCAGCGTAACGCACCACCCATTCAGGGTCATCTAATACCTTAAATAACGCCTCAGTTGCCTGTTTTTGCCCCTCAGCAGCCTCCGAACCCGATAATTTGGACCATCCAATATAACCCAGTCCTTTCGCAGCCGAACGGCGCACACTCATAGAAAAATCCGTTAAGGCGGCCTCTTGGAGATGGTCCAACGCCGAAGGATGACCAATACCGGCCAACGCGCGAGTCGCCCAGGCCCTAGCCCCGTAATTATAGCCATCAATTTGCTGTAGGAGATAAGGAACACTGGCATCACCCAGATTAATCAAACCTTCCACCGCTGCCACAGCAGCCCCCGGATTATTGTAGCCCAACGCTTCAATTAACACTGGGATCGCCTTTTCGTGACCACTAGAAGCCAAAGACCGAACCGCCATGAGTAACCCCACCGCAGAATCAGCCTTTTCCACTCCTTCAATTAAATCGTGAATGTCTTGATCTTCCATCATTCATTGAGACCTAATAAACGTTTCGTGTGGACCACCGCCACTACTTTGACCGTATCACCATCCACTTGATAGATCACACGGTAAGTATAAGCCGGTTGATCGCGAAAGGTTGTATTATCCCCTTCAGTAATCAACTCTCCGGTTAACGGATTATCCTCCAACTGATTGGTAGCATCCAAAATCTGGCGTACTACTGCAGCAGCATAAGAAGGAGAATCACGGGCGATATAGGTCGCAATGGAATCAACATCTTCTACAGCTTTAGAAGACCAAATCACTCGATAAGCCATTTACTTAGTAGTCCCTCGACTTCCTCTTGTTGTAATATGGGTTCGCGTTCAGCGACCTGTAATCCTTGACGGATTTTTTCGAGAACATACAAATGATACTGGATATCTTCAATTGAACAATCATCTGGTAATTGATTCAAGATGGATTGGATTTTTTCCTTAATGCTATTCATAGGTAATGATTAATGTAATCTTTAATCTAAAGTTAGGGATACTATGAGATTATATAGAAAATCTTTTTTTTTATCTTAGCCACAATTCTCCGTAGGTTCCCTCAACAGATTTACGGTAAACTTCGTAAAACCCCTGGTAAAGGGACGGTAATTATGGATACAATATCCTAGATTACAGACCATCTTAGGCAATTTCTTAAAGTTTCTTAACAAAACGAATGCAAATCAGAAGACGACCCCCCAATCCTGCTGTAGAAGTCGATATCTTACGTTACCAAGTTCCCGACCCCAATGGACAAGCCCAACATATCCTAGAAGAGATCGTTTGGCACAAAGAAAAAGAAATTGAACGAATGCGCGATCGCCTTTCTTTGTTAGACTTACGAAAACAAGAGAGAAACGCCCCACCAGCGAAAGATTTTTTAGGGGCTATCGCCACAGGAAAAACCCAACCGGCCTTAATTGCAGAAGTTAAAAAAGCCTCTCCTAGCAAGGGAGTGATTCGAGAAGACTTTGATCCAGTAGCCATTGCCCAAGCTTATGTTAACGGAGGGGCTAGTTGTCTTTCTGTATTAACTGATAGTAAATTTTTCCAAGGTAGTTTTGATAATTTAGCCTTAGTCCGTCAAGCAGTGGATATTCCTTTATTGTGCAAAGAATTTATTATTTATCCCTATCAAATCTATTTAGCAAGGGTTAAAGGGGCTGATGCCATTCTTTTAATTGCTGCTATTCTTAAAGATTCAGACTTACAATATTTCATTAAAATTATTCATGCTTTAGGGATGACCCCTTTAGTCGAAGTTCATTCTTTAGAAGAAATGGATAGAGTTTTAGCCATTGAAGGGGTTTCTTTAATTGGCATTAATAACCGTAATTTAGAAACCTTTGAAGTCAGTTTAAAAACGACTCAACAACTATTAGAAGCTCATCAAAATAAGATAAAAGACTTGGGAATTCATGTTGTTAGTGAATCAGGGATTCATACCCCTAAAGATTTGCAAACCGTTAAAGATGCAGGAGCAAATGCTGTATTAATTGGGGAATCTTTGGTTAAAAAAGATGATCCTCAAAAAGCCATTTCTCAGTTATTTGGCTGTTAAGTAGGTAGGGAAAAATAAATATAAACTTGTAGTCAGTCCTTTAGCACTAAAAAGCTAGTCATCATCAAAGCTGAAGCCTTGACTACGAAGTTTTATGTTTAATTACACCTATTTACTTAGTGAAATGTATTTGATCTATAAATTCTCTGAAAATTGAATTTATCAGAGTCATTTCTACAAGAGAATTGACTAATAACAAAGGATTAGCAGGAGTTTAGAAGAATTTTAGAAAATAAAATCCTTTTAAGAAACTGATAAAATAGAAATAGGATTAATATTACCAGAAACGGAACAATTGCTTAGGTTTAATCATCCTATTCCTATAGGTCTATTATGAAAGAATCAAGCTAGAGATAAATTTTAGCTTTGTTTAGCCTTTCATCGTTTATGGTAGAAGTAAGACCTAATCTTAGTCTGTTAATTATTCTATTACCAATAATTCTGATGAAATCTCTTCCTCTTCCTTCCCTTGTTCATTACGAATTACTACTACAATTGCTAGAGCGCAAAACCCTAACCATGAGTTATGAAGAACCTAATTTAGAAAAACAAGTACAGCAACTAATCATTACGCTGCGTAAAGCCAGGGCGCAACAAAAACAACTTGAAGCCATTTGTCAACAAACCCGTATCCCTGTTGAGTATCATTGGTCTCTCAATAGTGTTGATGCGTCCATTAACTCCACTAATGACCCTTCAAGTGACTCTACAGTTAACTCTAATATCAACTCACAATGACTACCATAGAATCTCAGTAGTCGGACATAAATACAGTTAACTGTCTTAAGAAATGTAAATAAGCCGTAACCCCTCTCCCTGCTCTCTTTGCTCCCCGCTCCCCCGCTCACTTCAGAGTAATATTTATTTTTGTCCAGGTACTTATGACTTGGGATAACGTAACTGCCTAGCATTTGAATTATCCCAATTGGATTCTTAAAACAATTATCAGTCGAATTATTAATTATTAATTGATCAATCGAGTTATGGATTTTATAATTTAGATAAATATCCTACGATAGGGGACAATAATGAATGAGCCTTCCCACCAGAGAGAAAAAGATAAACTAATTCAAGACTTGCAAGCACAAATTATCCGCTTAAAAGCCGACCAAAAAGTGGCTTTAACCATGCAAGAAACCTTACGAGAAAATGAAGAAAGATGGCAGTTAGTGGTACAGGGAACTAATGAAGGAATTTGGGACTGGAATTTGAAAACCGACGAAATGTTTTTCTCCCCTCGTTGGAAAGAAATGTTAGGATATGGAGATCAAGACTTACCCAATCATATTGATACCTGGAAACAATTACTTCATCCCCAAGATACAGAAAGAGTGATGAAAATTTTAGGAGATCACTTTGCTAAAAAAACCGATCATTATAGTGCCGAATTTCGTTTAAAATGCCAAGATGGAAATTATAAATGGATTCTTTCTAGGGGAAAAGCTTTGTGGGATACACAAGGAAACCTAGTAAGAATGGCTGGTTCCCATACGGATATTAGTGATCGCAAAGATGAGCAAATTCTCTTAACTTCCTTAATAGATTGTATTCCAGATCTTGTTTTTTGTAAAGACTCCAAAGGAGTCTATAAAATGTGCAATAATGCCTTTGAAACCTTTGCAGGAAGAGATAGAAAAGATATTATTGGTAAAAGCGATTTTGAACTATTTCCTCCCGAAGAAGCTCTAGGATTTCGAGAACAAGATCGCTTTATGATGTTGCAAAAACAGTCCCATCGTAACGAAGAATGGATTACCTATCCTAATGGAAAACGTCGCTTAGTCGATACCTTAAAAACTCCCTTTTGTTGTCCCGAAGGTAAACTCATGGGAACCATTGGAATTAGTCGAGATATTACCGATCGCAAACAAAAAGAAGAAGCTGTAAAAAAACAAGCAGAACGAGACGCATTACTCAGTAATATTGCTAGACAATTAATCGATCAAGACTTAACAACCGCCGTTAATTTTATATTAGAATCCCTAGGAAAATTTACTAAATGCGATCGCAGTTATATTATTCGTTATTTTCCTCAAGAAAAAGCCTGGAGTATGCTACATGAATGGTGTAATGAATATACGCCCTCAACCATTCATGATTCTCAAAATATTTCCTTAGATGTTTTTCCCTGGTTTTCCCAACAACTCATAGAAGGAAAATCAATTTGTATTAATCGTTTAGAAGATTTTCCTCCAGAAGCTACAGCAGAAAAAGAAGCTTATCAAAACAGTTTAAGTCCTAACTTATTAGTCGTTCCCATGATGACAGGCGGTCAAACCGTTGGCTATTTAGGCATCGATACCAATCTCTATCAAAAGTGGACAAAAGAAGACGTTAATCTCTTAAAGTTAGTGGGAGAATTAATGGCGATCGCTGAAGCAAGAGCCATTGCTGAAGAAGCGCAAAATGAGTCTCAGGCAAGGTTTGCAGGAATATTAGATAATGCTAATGAAGCTATTATTTCTATTGATGAACAACAAAAAATAACTCTCTTTAATCATGCTGCTGAACAAATCTTTGGCTATATTTCAGAAGAAGTATTAGGTCAACCCTTTAATCTTTTAATTCCTCCACGCTTTACAGACGATCACTATCAACATATTCAAACCTTTCAAAATACTTCAGAAACAGCAAGACAAATGGGAGGTCGTCGCCCCGTTTTTGGACAACGAAAAAATGGCACTGAATTTTTAGCAGAAGTCTCTATCTCTAAAATAAAGTTACGAGGAAAAACTATTTTCACGGCAATTATTAGAGATATTACAGAACGAAAGCAAGCAGAAGAAGCCCTAAAACAAGCCAAAGAACAAGCCGATGCAGCCAACCGTGCTAAAAGTGAATTTTTAGCCAGTATGAGCCATGAACTACGTACTCCCTTAAACGCGGTTTTAGGCTTTACTCAAGTAATGCAAAGAGATCACAGTTTAAAAGAAGAACATAAACAAAATTTAGACATTATTGGTCGCAGTGGAGAACATTTATTAGAGTTAATCAACGACATCTTAGAGATGACCAAAATAGAAGCAGGACGAACCACCCTAAACCAAACACAATTCGATCTCTCTCGTCTGCTTGATAACCTCGAATCCATGCTGCATTTAAAAGCAGAAGAAAAAAACTTACAACTCCTCTTTGAAAAAAATCAAAACCTTCCTCAATATATAGAAACCGATGAAGGAAAATTGAGACAAGTTCTGATTAACCTTTTAGGAAATGCCATTAAATTTACTCAAGAAGGTGGAGTCATTCTACGCATTAAAATGAGTAAACAAAGTCAGGAAAATCAAGCCATTATCTTAACCTTTGAAGTTGAAGATACAGGGCCAGGAATTGCTATAGAAGAAGTCGATCAACTCTTTGAAGCCTTCGGACAAACAGAAACCGGCCGTAACTCCAATGAAGGGACAGGGTTAGGGTTGCCCATCAGTCGTAAATTTGTGGAATTAATGGGGGGAGAAATTAACGTTAGTAGTAGATTAGGTCGAGGGAGTTTGTTTACCTTTACCATTAAAGCTACCATTGTTAATGGAAATACCATTAAAATTAATCAAGGTACTCGCCGAGTCATTGGTTTAGTTCCTGGTCAACCACAATATCGCATTTTAGCCGTTGATGATCGTCTAGAAAGTCGTATCCTATTAGTTAAGTTATTATCTACGATGGGGTTTAATGTTCGTCAAGCGAGCAACGGTCAAGAAGCTTTAGATATCTGGAAGCAGTGGCAACCCCACTTAATTTGGATGGATATGAGAATGCCTGTTATTGACGGTTATAAAGCCACTAAAAGCATTAAAGCAACCCCGAAAGGACAAGAAACCGTTATTATTGCCTTAACAGCCAGTGCCTTTGAAGAAGAACGGAATTTAGTCCTATCAGCAGGGTGTGATGATTTTATGCGAAAACCGTTTAGAGAAGATGTATTGTGGGAGAAAATAGCTGAGCATCTCGGTGTTGAATATATTTATGAAGACTCAGATCAGCAAAATAGTTCCCCTCAACACAGTGGCGTTATCACCCCAGAAACTACCTCTCAATTACAGACACTGTTGCAAACAATGCCACAACAATGGATCACACAACTTCATCAAGCAGCCTTAGAATGTAGCGACGATGGCATACTCGAATTAATCAATCATATTCCTCCTAATAATCAAACCCTGGCGATCGCTCTTCAAGAATGGTCGGAAAATTTTCTTTTTGATTCTGTCTTAGAATTAACCCGAAATTCCTTGGAGAAGGCAGGAGGCAGGAGGCAGAAGGACTAATTTGATATTTATTGGTCAGAACATTAGTATTTCTCTCCCCTACTCCCTACTCCCTACTCCCTACTCCCTGCTCCCTCTATGACTTCCGATTCTAGTAATATCTTAGTTGTTGACGATACCCCTGATAATTTACGGTTACTTTCAGCCATGTTATCAGAACAAGGTTATAAAGTTCGTAAAGCCCTCAATGGACAAACCGCGTTAAATACCATTCATCAAGTTCTGGCGGATTTAATTTTATTAGACATCAATATGCCCTCCATGAATGGTTATGAAGTGTGTCAACAATTAAAAGATGATCCGAAAACCCAAGATATTCCCATTATTTTTATTAGTGCGCTAGACGATGTTTTAGACAAAGTCAAAGCCTTTGAATTAGGCGGCGTTGATTATATTACTAAACCTTTTCAAGCAGAAGAAGTTATTGCTAGAATTGAAAATCAATTAACCATACAAAGACAAAAAAAACAACTACAACAAGAAATAAAAGAAAGAGAAAAAACAGAACAAACTTTAAGAATTTATCTTCATGCTGTTTCCCATGATCTACGAAATCCCGTTTTAGGATTTTCCATGATATTAAAAAACTTTTTAAAACAAGAAAAAGATAACATAGAAATTTCGAGAAAAGTGTTAGAGCAAATGTCAAAAAGTTGCGATCGCCAACTCAATTTGATTAATTCTTTAGTAGAAACTCAACAATTTGAAATGGGAGGAATTAGCCTTAATCTTAAACCCTTAAACTTAGTAAAATTGAGTCAGCAATTAGCCATCGAATGGCAACCGATGTTGACAGAAAAAAAAGCTACTTTAGTTCTAGAGATTGCTCAAGATTTGCCAAAGGTTCAAGGAGATAGCGATCGCCTCTGGCGGGTTCTAGAAAATCTCATGGCCAATGCCTTGAAACATAATGACCCAGGTATTGAATTAAAGTTAAAAGCAGATATAATAAAATCAGAAGAAAAAAACTTAAAATCCCAGAAAATTCGTTGTAGTTTAGAAGATAATGGGGTAGGGATCAACCCGGAACTAGCAGCAACCTTATTTGAAAGATATCAAAGAGGGAACAAAGCTAAACAAACTTTAGGGTTAGGATTAGGGTTATATCTTTGCCGAAAAATCATTGAAGCTCATGGCGGAGAAATTGGGGTAATTACAGAACCAGGTCAAGGGGCAAAATTTTGGTTTAGCTTACCCTTATTAGACCAATGAACAGGGTGTGAGGAGTAATTGCATGGAAGATTTAAACTCTAACTAACCAATTAACAGACAGTGTTAAGACAGCAGGGTTTAAACCCCAATTGCTCAAGGGTGTTTCACCCACCACCAACAACGAAGGGATGCCCAAATCTCAAAATATCAGGAAACCATAACATATTGATCCCCAAAAGGTAATCAATCCGTAAATTCCTGATAAATTGGTCAAACGACCCCTTGACCGTTGAGACTTATGTTTTGTTACATAAGATTTAAGCCAACCGTTTAAAAAAATAAATCCTCAGAGTCATCGCGTCCCTCATTCATTCTTATGGATAAGACTGATGACCTAATGCCAGGAGCAATTAACCGTAAAAACTATCGGAGAGTAATCTCATGGCACCAGAAAGCCAGCCCCCATTAGAAGAGATGACCTTACGCCAACTACGAAAAGTAGCCAGCGAATATAACATCTCCCGTTATAGCAGAATGCGTAAAGCGCAACTATTAATTGCCATTAAGCAAGCGATACAATTACAAACTCCCCCCATCATCAAAACTGAACCCAAAGCTAAAGTTGAGTCCAGTATCCAAGAAGCTCAAAAAGTAGAAGCCGCTAAATTCGAGGTGGGACAACAAGAAGAAAGCATCACCAGAAACGAAACCGACATTGATGAAGACCTTGAGGCTATTGCTGGGGGTAAGCAAAGAAATCGCATCGTTCTCTTACCCCGCGATCCCCAATGGGCCTATGCTTATTGGACTGTTTCTGGGGAAGCAAAAGACGCTCTAAAAGCCAAAGGAGGAGAACAACTAGCCCTACGCATTTATGATGTCAGCGATATTGACCTCAATTATCAAAGTCCTCATAGCGTCCAAGAATATCTATGTGATGATTTCACCCAAGAATGGTATATTCCTATTCCCTTAAGCGATCGCGACTACGTTGTCGATATTGGTTATCGTAGTGTTGACGGGAGTTGGTTAGTCTTAGCTCGTTCTGCTACGATGCACGTTCCGGCCCTTTATCCCTCGGACTGGATAGAAGACATTTTCGCCACCGTTAACTGGGACGACGCAATAGAAGACAATGTTATTGAACCCTTGCTTCCTCCCAACCCAGTTCAAACCAGATTTGCTGTTAGCGAACAAGTAGCAGAAGCAGCCCGAGTCGCAGGATCAGCTTTTGCTGCGATGCAACAGATGGGGGGTTCATACGAAAGTGCCTTATCCTTCCCATCAGGACTAGGGATGTGGACAGTCCCCACCGTATCCGGTTTAACAATGTCAGGTATTGGCATTGCCTCAGAAGCGTTAGTCCGTTCTCGGAAATTCTGGTTAGTGGCCGATGCTGAATTAATTGTCTATGGTGCCACAGAACCCGATGCCACCGTTCTAGTTGGGGGTCATCCTGTTAAACTCAACCCCGATGGGACTTTTCGCTTTCAAATGTCATTCCAAGATGGAATCATTGATTATCCTATTGTGGCGATCGCTGCTGATGGACAACAAACCCGTTCTATTCACATGAAATTTGAACGAGAAACCCCTTCTCGTCATACCAATAGTAAGGAAGAGGCGATGATTGAAACTTTAGGATAAGATTACGAGTGTGTTTGTTCTGCTGTAAGATGTCAGTGAAACAATTATTAATTATTATTAATTGATAATCCTCCTTGACCTTCACAGGTGAACCCCTTATCATACCACTCAGTAAGGTTAACTTCTTCTAAAGGAGTGACTTGAAAACAGGGAGGTGGGATAATTTGGCTCACCACAGCCCACATTAAGCTACGGGTAACATCTAAAAAGGTTTTTAAATCAGATTCATGATTACCCGGAACGCCCTTTTCTCTAGGAGTATCGACTTCAACGGCGATTCCTTTAGCCCCCAGATGAATGTAGGATAACCATTTAGCTCTGGGGAGGTGGCTTTGTGAGGTAATTACTTTAACTTTGTGAACCCCGTGCTTTTGTAGAAGAGGAATACAAAAGAAAAAATTATCAAAGGTTGAATAGGCGCATTGTTCGATCCACACCTTATCCATTCGGGCTTGCTCTCTTTGGAAAATTAGCTTAATACAAGGAGGTTTTGAGCCTTGGGAAATAATAATAGGAACCTCTCGGTATTCGTATCGAGGCGCAATTTGTGCTGCATAGATTTCCCGTCGAATGCTTCCCCCTAAAACTAAAATACCATCCACAGAATGATTAGTGTTAATGGGTAATCTTATAAACACATTAAACACTAAGCTAGTTAAAATAAAGCCGATTAACAGTACAAGAATTAACTTAAATCGTTTCTTCCATTTTTTTTTCTTTAAACGGCTCGTTAAATCAAATTTTGACCTGCTCACAATTTTAGTTTCTATTCTTAAGATTAGGGAAGCGTTTCAGCCATGACTCCTTGATCAACTTTGTCATGGTGTTTAATCCTTGGTAGTCGATGTTTAAACCCACAGAGAATTTCCCAGGAGATGGTTCCTAACATTCTAGCCCAATGATCGGCAGTAATTTCTTGCTCTCCATCCTTACCGATTAATGTCACCACATCTCCTACTTTGATCTGACGAAGATGAGTCACATCTAACATTAATTGATCCATGGTGATCGCACCAATTTGAGGAACCCGTTGACCTTGAATTAAGACTTGTAGACGATTAGATAAATTGCGAGGAACGCCATCAGCATAACCAATGCCGACTACCGCTATTTTCATCGGGCGATCGCTCACAAATTGATAACCGTAACTGACCCCTGTATTAGCCGGTATAGACTTAATTTGGGTAATTTTGGCTTTTACTTGCAAAACTGGCTTTAAAGACACCACAGAGCGCAAATGAGGAGCCGGATAAAGACCATATAATGCCAGTCCTACCCTAACTAAATCGTAGTGTAATTGGGGAGCAATGAGGGTGGCCGCAGAATTAGCAAAATGAAGGCGAGGAGGTACAATACCTTGGGCTTTGAGGTTAGCGATCGTCCGTTTAAACCGTTTATGCTGGAGATACATATTACTTGGATCAGGATCATCGGCCGTCGCTAAATGGGAATAGACGCTACGAAGGTTTAAATAGGGTAATTGCTTAACTCGGGTGACAAACTCTGTTCCTTGGTGCCAGGGGATACCTAAACGGGACATTCCTGTATCAAGTTTGAGGTGAACTGGTAAAGGTTTTTCGCACTGGGATAGGGTTCGAGAAACAACCATCGCCTGTTCAGGGTAACATAGGGTTGGTTCGAGGTTCCAATGGGCGATCGCTACAATTTCTTCTGGGGTATTAATAGCCCCTAAAATAAGGATAGGAGCGGTAATACCGGCTTCTCGTAGTTCGATCCCTTCCCCTAGGGTAGCCACCGCTAAAGCTGAAGCCCCTGCTTGTAGGGCAGTTTGAGCAACGGCGATCGCCCCATGACCATAAGCATCGGCTTTAACAACGGCCATCAATTCGGTTTTAGGTGATAATAATTGTTTAATTTGACGGACATTATGGCTTAATGCCAATAAATCGATTTCTACCCACGCCCGTTGGCGAATAATTTCTGATAGATGATAATTGTAGCGATTTTTAGGAACCACTCCTGGAATTGATTCTTGACTTAACACCTTGTTTCACTCCTACTCACTCACCCATTACTGTAACGGATTGACGGTTATCCTAACAGACGTAGAGATGAACACGGATGATTCTGGGGAAATGTTAAGGTTTCTTGGCTTTTTCTATGTAAGTAGTTATGCTGGTATCTCGCACCAGTACATAAAAACTAAATAAAAAACTAAAGAAAATCAATTCTTAAGCAGTTACAGTCAAAATAAACTCTGTTAATTCAATCAACTATTATTTTTAGCTATTGTTAGATTAATTGAAATTATAGGAGAAGCTACAAATAATATTTCTGAAGATTGCCAAGCTCAATATTCAAAAATACCTTGGCGACATATAATCGGTATGAGAAATCGTATAATTCATGCTTATTTTGATGTTAACTTAGATATTGTCTGGCAAGTCATTACTCAAGATTTGGGGTTACTTTTGATTGAGGTGGAAAAAGCAATACAAGATTTAGAAAAGTAGATTGATGACAAGCGAATTGCCTACTATAAAAACTAAAATTTCTGGTTCTACCGAACTTAGTATGTAAAATCAAATAGTAAAATGCCAAGTTAAAAAACTTCTTAGTTTAAAATTATCAAAATTTCTGAAACCATAACCTCTTCTTTTAATCAACTTTAATTTATTATTAATTCCCTCCACGACACCGCTAGTAGTTCCTTCATCAAAGTAAGCAATGATTTCTCCTATCCAACGTCTAATCGTTCCGAAAC
>NETF01000060.1 GCA_002172675.1 unicellular cyanobacterium SU3 | reverse complement strand
TTAAGATTTTTGTTAGCGGACAGCATACGCTAACTTTTCTCTTCCGTTTCTAGGTAACTTTTGAAATTAAAGTTGTAAGGCAAAACTCCCTTGACATCTGACTTACAGCCTTAAGTTGTCACGAATGATTTAGAAGCGATCGCCCGTAACTTCTTGAAACCCTACGGTTTAGACGCAAATTCCACCACAGAAGACATCGAAGCAGCCTTTGATAATACAGATGCCATTAACGAAGCCAAACAAGCCTTAACGACCCTGCAAACCACTGATGAAGCCATTATTACTGCAGCCGATAACCTAGCAGAATATGGGTTAGACGGAAATGTTGAAGATGACGATATTAAATTTGCCTTGATCGATCGCAGTGACTACAACGATCTTCGTATTGATCGTAGCCTTCTACAAACTAGCGACATTGATCCCAATGAGGCACAAACCCGTTTAGATGAGTTAGGGGTGGATGGGGACACTACCGCCGAAGCCATTTATCTTATCTTAGCTGAAAGGGATCATTTAACCGAATTTGAAGCCAGAAAAGGCGATCGCGATACCTTAGCCCTTTATGATAGTCAAAAAATTATCGGCCTCGGTTACAGAGACTCGAATTTTACCTTTGAATTAAATATAGAAAACATTGACATCGAAGGACAAGAAGAATTTTCCCTCAATTTACGAGATTTAGCCAATTTAGACGGTATTCCCGATACTATCAAGGATCTCAGCGATGTCTTTAACCCGACATTTTATGTCCACGATGACACTGTATTTGACTTCGATCTTGAACTAGAAACCATTCAACCTCTAGATGCAAATGTAGCGATCGATGTGGGGTGAACCCCTCTCGGTTTCTGGATCAAAGAAGGAACCGCAGACATTGATCTGGTGGGACATTTAAGCTTTGTTGAAAGCAGCGAAGGCCGTTATCTGATCAGCGAACTCAATGATTCTAATATGAACTTTGAGGCCGATGGTTACGCAAAAATTGATCTACCTTTATACTTCCCCACCGAAGACATTCCTATGGGGGGAACCACCGAAGACACGGATAATGATGGTATTGCCGATAACGTTCTTCACATCGCTGGCGTGGGGACAGATAAAAGTAGATGGAAATGGACTCATTCAATATAGCAATATTGAATCAATACCAGGGTTTGAAGCGACGTTTGCCACTATCGCTAGTTCCTTAACCATCAATGAAGGTGATAATGTTACCTTAGTTGGATCAGCGACACCTGGCGTTATATCAGGCAGTAATAGTATTACCATTGTATCGGCAGTTTGGATCTTAACTATCGGTGCAGAAACTCGATCTATTACTATTACCCTTCCCACCGCTAATAATGATGGTAGCGTTGATATTAGCACAACCCTTGACTGGGATGCTTTATCAAGTCTTGGAGTCAGTAATGATGGCGTTTATGTCCTCACCTTAGAAGTTACTGATAGTGCCGGAACAGTAGCTAATGATTCAACCACTCTGATCGTCAACAACATTGAACCTACCGTTAGTATTGATCAACCTAGCAGTTTTACCTTTAATGAAGGTGATAACATTCAATTTGAAGCAAGTGCTAGTGATCCCAGTAGCGATACTTTAACCTACAGTTGGAACTTTGGAGATGAGACGATTGTAAATAATGTCTTGCAACCGCTTCATACTTATGAAGATGATGGTGAATATGAGGTGATCTTTACTGTCAAAGATGATGATAGCATCAGCATTGAAAAACTCTACTTAACCATTAATAATGTTGATCCGATCGCTAATGCAGGTGATGACATAACCATAACTGAAGGTTCAACCTTCACTCTCACTGTGACAGATAATGATGGTGCGAGTAACAGCGATCAACTTGTGGTTACGGTTAATAACTTGTCTCCTCAAAATGTTAATGCAGGAGACGATCAAACCATTGATGAGGGTGACTCCCTTGCCTTTGCTGGTAGTTTCGATGATCCTGGTATCTTAGATACTCATACTATTGTTTGGGACTTTGGAGATGGCAATAGTACAACGGGTACTTTAACCCCTACTCACACCTATACTCAAAATGGGGACTATACCGTAACCCTTACTATTACCGATGAACAAGGTGCTTCTGCTAGTGATACTTTATCAGTAACGGTAACTGAATTACCCATTCCTCAAAATGTCGAAGCAGGATCAATTCAAGTAGGAAATGAAGGAGAAGCTATGAACTTTAATGGTAGCTTTACTCTCTCTAAACCTATGGAAAATTACACGATTGAGTGGAACTTTGGAGATGGTAGTGCTTCTGTTTTTGATACCCTAACCCCTAGCCATATTTACAGTGAAGGAATCTATAGTGTTACCTTTACTGTTACTGATAATAATAGCTTACAAAGTAATAGCGATACTGTGACAGTTTATGTTAATAATGTTGCTCCGAGTTTAATTATTTCAGGAGATGATTCTGTTAACGAAGGTGGAACTTATACGCTAACGTTAGGAACCATAACTGATCCTGGTCAAGAAACTTTAATTAGTTATACCATTGACTGGGGTGATGGTAATACTGAAACCATTTTAGTTGAGGAGCTTAATAGCGATCGCACTATCACTCATCTTTATGAAGATGATAATAATCCAACAATTTTAGTGAGTTTGACTGATGAAGAAGGGACTTATAATAATGTAGCAAGTAAGTCCGTCACCGTTAATAATGTAGCTCCTAGTTTAGAAATTTCAGGGGATGAAATGGTAGATGAAGAGTCAGTTTATACGCTCACTTTAGGAGAGGTAAATGACCCAGGAAATGATACCGTCACTAACTATATTATTAATTGGGGTGATGGAAATATTAAAACCATTTTAGCTGAGGATCTTAATAGCGATCGCACTGTCACTCATATTTACAATAACGGGGATACTAACCCAACAATTTTAGTTAGTTTAACCGATGAAGATGGCAGTTATGATGTTGCTAGTAAATCGATCACTGTTAATAATGTTATTCCTGACATTTCTATCGATGATATTGTTATTAATCGTCATGTCGATGATAACAATGTGGCTGTTTTTACCATTAGTCTTGACCAATCTTCTAACGAGACTGTGACGTTAGATTTTACAACGCTTGATGGAACAGCAATCGCTGGATTAGATTATACACAGCAACAAGGACAGTTAATCTTTACCCCTGGACAAACCACTCAAACAGTCACAGTTCCATTCCTCGAACCCTTAAGAGGTGATATCAATGGAGATGGTGAAGTTAACCGAACTGACTTTGATTTATTATTAGCTACTCGTCGAGAACCTTTCAACTCCACTCAAAACATTAGCAAAACATTTTCTCTTTCTTTGACCAATATTCAAGGGGGATCTATAGTTGATTCTTCTGGGTTAGCAACATTCTCCTACGATCCACGAGATTTGAATAATGATGGAGAAATAACCTTGTTAGATATTAGGTTGTTAGGACTGCTACTGTAGCAAATGCTCACAAAAAAAAAGATATAGCGGTGACAACTATAAAATTCCTCTCTGAAATTCATACTGATACCAAATCCGCTTTATAGCGGTTTTCAATTGAGTGTATCAATATTCTAGTTAAGTTGAGTGTGGGGAGAATTTGTATTGTAAAGGACTATTTCTCATTATCTCTAAATTAATAAGTTTAAATTATGTCCAACGACGAAAGAAAGTATTTTCTTCCCACACCTTTGCAGTTAAAGTTTCTATCTCAGAGAGTTGGGAAGGGTTAAGGGGTTGAAACTGAGACGCGACTTGAACATTCCCTTTTAACTGTTGTATGGATTCAGCAGCGATAATGCAGGTATGAACTCCCCCTAAAGATAGAACATAACCCATTGCTTGATCCATGTTTGATAATGCTCCAGGTCTTAATAATCGTCCATAAGCAGGGACTTTCATAGCAACCACACCGACATTTTTTTCTTTAGCTACTGGTAACACCGTTTTACTAAAAGGACGAGGATGATGAACATCAGCAGCATTCAAAGAAACTAAAGTCATATCAAAGGGATAACGTTCTAGAGCGTTAGCAATAATATCTGGTTCGTGATGACCGCTAATACCAGAAAAGCGGATAATTTTTTGCGCTCTTGCCTCTTCTATGGCTTTAGCTGCTCCATTTTTGCCGAAAATCTGGTCTAACTCTTCTGCAAAAGAAACATGATGTAACTGCCAAAAATCAATATGATCTGTTTGCAACCGTTTTAAAGACCGTTCCAACTCACGCCATGCACTGTCATAGTCTCGTTGATCGGTTTTCGTGGCGATCAAGACCTCAGAACGATGGGACGGTAGAACTTTGCCTAAATAGTCTTCACTCGGTCCATAATTAGCTGCCGTATCAAAGTAACGGATACCCAATTGTAGGGCTGCCTCTATGAGTGCGATCGCCTCTTTTTCTTGTCCGTGTTTAGATAGAGGAGTTTGTCCTGCCCCACCTAAGCCCAAAATAGGAACAGAAACTCCAGTATTGCCTAATATTCGTTCTGGTAAGGGTGCAACAGGGGAAAAAGCTATTTTCTCAACGGTTTCAGACTGATTGACTTTTTGACAAGCCACAGTCCCCAATATACTCATTCCTGCTAATAAAAAATTACGGCGAGTTTTAAAAGAAATCATGTTATCGTTTTGAGCAACCTGAGTTCAACATAAAAGAACGGGTTTATGAATGGGTTAAACCTTAAACTATATCCTTAAAAAAAATTATAACTCCGAACTCTGAACTCCTAACCCCGAACTCCAGTTTCCCCATTACAATAGACTTAGAGAAGATGTAATTTTAGTGAGTGGTTAGACACTGTAGCTATAAATTTAACGTCTGAGTTTTTAGTTCTGACTTCATTGAATTATGACCAACTCGGTTAACCCTGCTACCGGAAACCTTTGGGACTTTGATTGGTATCGTCCCCAACAACATCAAGATAGCGATATTTTACAACAACTGGGATTTATCCCAGGATTAAAAGAAATTCTCATGTTGCGTCAAGTTCATGGGTTAGAACATGGTACCGTTTGGGTACTCAGTGAAACCAAACAAGGGTTAAAAGATAATGAAAACTTAGGGGGTTTATCCACTCCCAATGGCTTTTATCTCTACGGAGATGTTAAGTATCTAGATGTACAAAAAGCAGTCAGTAAAGCCTTACATCGGTTTCGTGCCGGCATTTGGAATTTAGCTGTACATCCCCGTTGCGGTACGAATATGTCTGTAAATATGTTATTGACCGCCAGTTTTGTCCTGGGAACCCATCTACTACTCCCCAAAGGACCCATTGAACAAGTTTTAGGCTTACTATTGGCCACCTCCACAGCATCCCAACTGTCCCCCGATGTCGGTATTTGGGCCCAGAAATATCTCACCACAGCTATTCCCTTCAATTTAGAACTGATACAAATCGCCCGAACCCGTGATTTTTCGGGACATCCAGCCTATTTTATTGAACTGGACTGGCGAGATTCGCAATAAAACTTAAAGTTTTGAAGTAGCAAGGTGTTGCGATCCAATAGTAGGCTTTTATAGATAAGGAGCTTATTCCTTACCTTTGTTTTGAATATCCATTTATTAAGGACAATACCTATGGTCAAGCGTGGAGATACAGTTAGAATCAAACGCAAAGAATCTTACTGGTACAACGACGTTGGTACCGTTGCCACTGTCGATAAATCTGGTATCATCTATCCTGTTGTCGTCCGTTTTGAGAAAGTCAATTACACTGGCTACAGTGGTAGTGCAACTGGAGTTAATACCAATAACTTTGCTGAAAACGAATTAGAAGTGGTTGCTTCTAAGTCTAAGTAATTCCTTTCAGGATTAAATGCCAGAACTTCCTGAAGTTGAAACGGTTTGCCGAGGGTTAAATCAATTGACCTTTGGGCAAACCATTCGGGGTGGGGAAGTGTTGTTACCTCGCACACTTGCTTATCCCGTTTCTATCGAAAAATTTCTAGAACAGATTAACAATGCTACTTTTGGTCAGTGGCAAAGAAGAGGTAAATATTTACTGGTTCCCCTAGAAAAGAATAAAGGATGGTTAGGGGTTCATTTACGCATGACAGGGCAATTATTATGGGTCACAAAAGACGAACCCTTATCCCGTCATACTCGGTTACGTTTATTTTGTAATCAGTCCCAAGAATTAAGATTTGTTGATATTCGCACCTTTGGTAAAGTATGGTGGGTTCCCCCTAACCAACCCCCCGAAACTATCATCACAGGACTGCAAAAATTGGGTCCAGAACCCTTTTCAAATGATTTTTCCTTAGATTACTTCACAGATAAATTAAAGGGTCGCCAGCGCAATATTAAGACCATTCTACTTGATCAAGCTGTGGTGGCAGGAATGGGTAATATCTATGCCGATGAAGCGTTATTTAACAGTGGCATTCGACCCACAATCCCAGGGAAAGAATTAAGCCAACCCCAAATTAAACGATTAAGAACAGCTATGATAGAAGTATTGAAAACGGCTATTGAAGAGGGAGGGACAACCTTTAGTGATTTTCGAGGGGTTACAGGAATAAACGGTAATTATGGCGGTGTTGCTTGGGTTTATGGTCGTCATAACCAACCTTGTCGTGTTTGTGGGACACCCATTGAACGGATCAAATTAGGAGGACGTTCTTCTCATTTTTGTCCTCAATGTCAAAGATAAGCGATTAACAGAGGAACAAGATGAACCACCCACCCGAAAAGCTATCATTGCAGGGTTTTTAAAGCATCTTGTCATGCACATCAATAACCATCTAGAAGAGATTAAAATTATTGATTAACCAGGTTACTCTCATAGGTTGATGGAGAATTTTTAAGGGTTAACCAAAGGAAAATTCCATTAAATATGGCATAGGTACAGTCTAATATGCCAAAGATTAGAAATGATCGTGTTTGTCCCTCAACCAATACCAACCATAACCAATAACTACCAATTACCATCCGCACAAAGACAGCAAACTTAGCATTTAAACTGTACCGTATGGGATCACGACCCCCTGAAATATACAAAATAGAAATAAACAACAGCAGTAAACCCGCTTGTCGCATCCAAACGATCGATCCACCACCCCCTGGCAAGCCGAAAAAATCTAAATACCATTGAGGTAAGAAAATAAAAGGGAGTGCCATGCCTAAAATATTAATTAGCACCCCAATGAAAGTAACAATGTTAAACCATTTAGCAAATTTATTCATAGTTAATCCTTAAAGTGTTTTCAAATATTCAATTAATGCAGTTTTATCTGAGTTTGATAACTCAGTGCCATAGAGATGACCACTATTATTATTTCCTGGTAACGTGGTATCTAACTTGAAGTATTGTTTGCCGTCTTCTTGGGCAACATCAGAAACAAAGCCAACGTTTTCAGGGTCATAGACATCATAACCACGATAAAATTCCTGGGGTCGGTTTTCGGGGGTTTCAAGTAAATCTTTTAAGGTGGGAACCGATCCATTGTGCAAATAGGGAGACCGTAACCAAACCCCATCTAAGGGCATGGTTGCATAACCGTTGGTTTTGGTAAAGTGTCTAAACTGTTGATCTTCTCCACGATAACTAATCCCTTCAAACAGGGTTTTCTGTTTTTCTAGAAATTCCTGGGTATAAGAGTCTAAACGTCCCGGATCAGTAGCGATCGCCTCGATAGGAATGACGGTTCCTACTTTAACCCCATCAAAGGCGTGACAACTGGCACAGTTATTCTCAAAAATAGGTTGGCCCGTGGCCGCTAATTCTGAATTAATTTCGTAGGGATAAGCAGGAGACGGTAATTCCCACAACCAGTCCGCAACGCGATGAATCGCATCAAAATTAATGGTTTCTTCGGTCACTAAGGCTAAGGCTGCACTATTATTGCGTTCATTAACTGAGGTATTATTACCGTCCCAATGCAACTGCATTCCTTCACGGGGTTTTTGTTGCCACACACTGGGAAAATCAGCAATTCCATTCAGTTCTTCTGGGGGAATGTCTTCGGGGGCCACACCAAACAAACGGGTTTTATAATTGGTAAAAGTATCCACTCGTCCCGGCCCGTAGGCTGACTGGCGATCTAAAAACGCAAAGTTGCTTCTGAGGGTAATTAAACCATCTCGGGTTTGGGGAATAACAAAGAAACGATACACTAACTTTTCTAAGGGATTCAAATTAGCCCCTAATGCTTCAATTTCTGGCATCATATAGTCAGCAGTAAACCGTTTATCTATTGCAACATCAGAAAGAAACTGAATATAAGCCCCTAAGTTAACGGTATTAGAAGGCATGGTAGTAATAATTTTTCGGGGACTGTCTGGGGTGTCTCGTAAACTTCCTGCATGACAAGTAGCGCAGTTTTGTCCCACTTGGTTAAAAAGCATTTTGCTTTGAGCAAAGCCTATGGGTAAGTCGTGTCCCGGTTCTTGAATAAACCCTAATGAAGTATAACCTTCTCCTGGTAACTTGTCCGGAAACATCTCTGGTAACACTTTCCAGATCCAATAGGGAATACCATTGGCTTCTTCTCCTCCAATTGATCCATATTTATAATGGTCTTCAATATTGCTATATTTAGGTGTTCCATTGCCTAATAAAAAGGGTGAAACTAAGTACAGCAAAATTATGATTGAAATTGCCACAATAATAATGGTTAGTTTGCCAATAATTGACTTTTTTTTGGGTTGAGTGTCTGCGGTCACAATTTATACCTCAATTATTTAATATTAATAGGGTCTTGTTTTTCCTTACATCGGTGGCACATAAGGCTTAGGAGGGGGATCAAATACGCTCATCACTTCACGGGTTCTGGCGACTTCTGCCTCGCGATCAGCCTTTTTGCTTTCTGATCTGGATAAATTTTTAATCGAACGTTGATAAAAACGATCTAAGGTATAACACCCTAACGGCAATTCTAAATAGGCACCTAAACATTCATTACAATAGGTGCAAGGCCGGGGGGCGATATCTTTTCCTTTCTCAAAGTGATGGACTAAATCATTATTGGCCACTAAAGTCCGCGCCATACTCACCCCATCTGTATAACCATCGGCGATCGCTTGATTGATATAAGAGGCTTGTTGAAATCCCCCTGTGGTAATAATGGGAATGTTAACGTTGTCTTTGATAGTTTTTGCATCTTGTAAGATGGTTCCTTGATGCTTGTTTAGCAGTTGTTGAAATTCTTCGGTTGAAATATGTTCTTTGAAATACTCATCTAGCCATTGGTCTTGAATTTTTAGCCCTTGGATGGGTTGTTTATAGCGACGGCTTACTTTTCTGGGGAGTCGACCCCAAATTAATTCAAATAAGGGCCATAGCCAAGGATATCGAAAGAAAATAACGTTACGAAAACTATTTTTTCCTCCACTGGAGGTCATGGTATCGTAGGTATAACGCAGCATTCGATAGGGAAACGGACCCGACGGTAACAAGGGATGAGGAAAGGTACTACCCCTAGAGATATGCAGGGCATCTACTCCATCTTCTTCTAACCATTGACAAATTTGAATCGCGTCTTCGATGGTGTTTCCTGAGGGTTGCCAAGGCGGAATAATATTATTAAACTCCCTAATACTGATTTTTGCTTGGAGATGGAATTGCTCTCCGACTTCTTGACGAATGGCTTGGACAATCTCTTTTAGAAAGCGATAACGGTTTTTAAGACTTCCGCCATAGTCATCGTTGCGTTCATTAATGGCACTGCTGAGAAATTGGTTAATTAAGTATCCGTGAGAACTATGGAGTTCAACCCCATCTAAACCGGCTGCTTTGGCTCTGCCTGCTGCTTTGGCAAAGTCTTGAATAATTTTTTTTATTTGACTGATGGGCATTTCATAGGACGGCAACCCATTGACTTGATCTTCTGTCTTCGTTGTGCTAGGGGCTGGCCTGGGTTTGATTTGGGATCTAATGGTTTCGGTGTTTTCAATGCCTTCAATATCCCTTTGACGACCGGCATGACTTAGTTGCAGGATATATTTACACTCATAACGATGAACGGCTTCTGCTATGGTTTGCCAAAAGGGAATTCTCTCATCACAGTCGATCATCACAACATTGGGTGTGATTCGACCTTCTAGGGAAATAGGGACATAGGAGGAAATAATTGCCCCCACTCCTCCTTTAGCAAATTTATTTTCCCAATTTACCCTTGCCTGGTTTCCAGAACCATCATAATTGTCCCAACGTCCAGTTACACTGGAGCGAAACACCCGATTTTTGACTGTTAAGTGCCGAAAATATAAGGGTTGAAAAATCTCATTACTGGCCATTTAACAACATCCTATTTAAAAGATTTTTTAGCTTTCTTTCTTTTCAAAATATTGACAATAATGTTGCTTTTCTTTTTAAAAGCCTTCTAGTTTGATTAGGAATTTTTAAGTATTTTACAATTTTAATGATGGTATTTATCTTATTATAAGATAAAGTTTTATTCTAATCTCTTTTAGTTCTATCTTTGTTACATTTTTTCACAAAAATATGAGTTTATAAAACTTAATCATTAAATTATAATAAGTCGATAAAAAGAGTTTATCCCTGTTTTTATTATGTACTAAAAAAACATCAATCTATTTAGTCTATTTATTTTTTCTATATTTTTCCCTATTTTATTAACCGTTACTAAATTCTTGCTTTTATCAAAGATTATTGGTTCTACCGAACTTGTCATGTAAATTACAAAAATAAAAACGTATTTTTAAAAGTATAAAGACAAGAGAATAATAAGTAAAAGCTTTATGTAGGTTGCTTTTAAGGAGATTTGATGCTTAAATAGGT
>NETF01000059.1 GCA_002172675.1 unicellular cyanobacterium SU3 | reverse complement strand
CAAATCACCCATGACTATTGGGTACACGCTTCTGGACAGATGAGCCTCTTTTGTATTGATGAAAATCAGTATATTAAGTTCGCTGGTTGAAAGAAGAATCCCTCGCGTCCCGCGATGGGAGTGTCAATTAGGGGCTATCTTGATTGTTGTAGCCGGCGTACTTGTTTTAAGAAGTAAACTACCTGAAATTGAGACCAATTCATAAACCCCTTGTAATTATTATTAAAACCATAAAAATGAAACTAGCTGACTTACCCACAGAAGTGATCCAAGACCTTTGCTCTGAACAACGGTGTCGATTAGACATTGATCCAGGCTTTGATAGTAAACATGAATTTTGGATGACTTGGCAACACTTTCTTACTATCCCAGAGCAGAATTC
This sequence comes from unicellular cyanobacterium SU3, assembly GCA_002172675.1. Lineage (GTDB taxonomy): Bacteria > Cyanobacteriota > Cyanobacteriia > Cyanobacteriales > Microcystaceae > Crocosphaera. Next base: position 10,883 of record NETF01000059.1, on the reverse strand, counting down.
TTCTCTGTTTGAAAAGACTGAAGATGATTTAGCGGATTTCCTTAATTTTAATGGATTCAATGTTTTATTACCAGTCCCTAGAACTCATCATCCTCACATCCAATTAATTCGTCTTATACCAAGCTCTGATGAAAGGACTTTAACCCTACTAATCCATGATTCTTTTCACCAGGATTGGTTTTCAGATTCATGGGGAGCCAGGTACGGTTTTCTAGCTTTAGCTGAGAGCTACTCTCAATTTGGCACTGATTTCTATGTGGCTAACTATTACCATTTTTCCTATTTAGTTAATGAGGACTATCAAGTTGCTCAGAATATTATGGCACAGAAAATACACTAATATTATTAGTGACTAAACAGAACAAACATCACAATAAAAAATCTTTTTCTAAGAAGAAAACGTTTTTAAAAGTATTCAATTAACCCCTAACTAGGATTAGAGTTGTCGTCTGAAACCATTGTATAATCGCTGTTTTCAAAGTTACCTTTTTCCGATAAGTTACCATCAACAGCCGGGTAACTGGTAACTGAATCATCATCAGACGTGGTAACACAATCACCCCCCGTCGGTGAAATAGGATCAGGATGTGGTCGATTACCACCACCGCCACCGTCCGGCGGAGAATCATCATCGCGCCACGATGATATAAAATCTTTGACAAGGGCAAGAGGAATCAATACACATTTCCGAGTTGTCTCTTCTGGTGGCTTCGGCGCTACGTAATCATCGCCCTCGTTGTGACCATTGATCAGCGATCGCCAAAAATCTTTCCTTCATCTTGAAGCAAGAGTCTGCATAAAGATTCTTTAAGAAAAAAGAAAAATCTTTAGATTTTCTTTAGATTCTCTTTAGAATTGTAGTGCAGATAGCACAAGGAAAAGAAGAAGAAGGCTCTATGAACGCTTCAACGATCCGACAACTCTGGTCTTTAATCTCCCAAACGTCCCACGAAGCTCTTGCTCATCTCAGCGATTCAGACCTAGTGGGACAGTTAATGACTCAACTACAAAACAAACAAACCCTCTCTCAGCAAGAAATGCTCTTAATGAGAAGCTACATTGGTTCGAGAACATTGCTCATCCGAGAAATAGTACAACAAGCCTAGTCACAAAAAATCCTTGATAACTGTATAATTGAATACAAAATTAAAAAAGGTTTTAATAAGGGTTAAAGAATATGTACGAGAAGAATCAAATAATACGCAGATCAACTTCTTGGGTTATTGCTATTCTAATTTTAGGAAATTTAGCGATCCTTGCTATTCTTTACGAGTTCATCCTTTGGAGACTTTTTGGTTCTTGAAAATTCCATAGTCCAACATAGTCTAGACGCTAAATCTTCGGATTTTTAAGTTACTCAAGTCCTATATCTTCGATAATATCTTTTAAATTTGCTTTTGAATCATTAAAAGCTTCATCTAAAGTTATATAGTCATTTCAATTTAAAGTGAGACAGTTACCATAATTTTGTAACACAAGCATCTTGCTTGTTACAGCCTGGAAGGCTGTGTTACTGTTAGTGTTTGCTCTTTGTATCATTCTTATTTGAAATGACTATATCCCTCTTCTGTCAGACTCCGCAAAATGGGGGTCTAACCCTGATTCTCTCGTTAGGTGTCGTTGGCTGTAATGACGGAAATTCGTCAGAATTTCGGAAAGTGACAGAAGAGGGATATAATTGGTTTTTCCTTCCCATGACAACTTAATAATACTAACTTGAACTTAAGTCTTATTAAGTTGGGTTTATTTCTGTTCATGAGCGATCGCAAATTGATTCTCAATAGTTTTAAAATCTGAGAAAGGGGATAGTTGCGTTAGATGCCTCCCCAATCTTTCCCGATCTCGCAAAAAAGCACTTGGGAGTCTTGCCGTGTTTCGACCCCAAGTGCTTTTCTCCGATCCTCTCTCACACCACCAATAACTGAATGTTGCTAGTCCCAAGTAAATGTTAGCATGACTTAAGTTTAAGCACAAATCACTATGACAGTTTAAGGATTGTCATAAGTTCTTTGCCTTGCCAGACGGGGGAGAATCATGGGAGGGCAAGGGGAGATCGCCACGAATGCCATCAACGAGAAATGAACGACACATCAGTTAACGTAAAACTAAGTCATATTAACAATTACCCTTAATAGGAAAACGCGACAAGTGGGTTATCTAGTTTTTGATTTTATTCTCTTATCTTGTGAGCTAGAAAAGTTTTTACTTACAGGAGTTAGCCCGTCATGATTTCTGAATTTGAGCGTAGTGTTTTTGAGCTAATTAACCAAGAAAGAGCCGAGAACAATTTAGACCCTTTAAGGATTGATGAACAATTAGTAATGGCGGCCGAATATCATTCTGAAAGTATGGCTAATGATGATTTTTTTAGCCATGAAGGAATAGATGGCTCTACTCCATTTGAGAGGATGATGGATCAGGGTTATTCTTATCAAGCTGCGGGGGAAAATATTGCAGCTGGTTTTACCACACCAGAATCAGTTGTAGCAGCTTGGATGGGAAGTAGTGGACATCGTGCCAACATTTTAAATGATGATTTTACAGAAATCGGCATTGGACATCAATATAATTCTAATGATACCGGACAAGTTAATTATTTTCATTACTGGACGGTTAATTTTGGAACCCCTTTGTCATGAAGTCAGAACCGAGGACGAAAGACCAAGGTAATGCAGCATCCAACGAAACTAGAAACCCCATCGTCTTATGACGTGGGGTAGTTCATAGCAAAAATTCATTCGTATCCTAGCAAATAGTCAAGGTAATCTTCACTGATATCCTCAACTTCACAGAGATAGTCGCCGTCAGGGTGCTGATAATGAACATTGCCTAAATTGTCGAGAGAATCAAGGCGACAATCTTCTCGAATTTCATCATAGACAGTGGAGTGATTTCTCCAAGTATTCTCTTGTCGAATTAACAAATCTTCCTGAGATTCTATCTCATCAATTTCTTCTCTTTTTGTCGTAATTTTGCGCTTATTGGGTTTAGCCATAAGAGGAATTTTTTATTGACTGTTTTCATAAATTGGCTAATTTTTTACTTAGTCAGATCAAGGGGGTATCATAATCATACAGAGGACGCGCTTGATAGCTCAGTAGCTTTAGCTCTGAGTGGAAAAGCAGTCGGAATGATTTATCATTATCTGTGAATAAATTAATAGTGATGCGGATCTTCAATATAGGCTCTTATCTTCTCACTACTAACCTTACCTGTAGTTTCATAAAAATATGAACGAGACCAAAGAGATGGTAATTTTAGTAGTTCAGGGAACTCTTCTCTTAAAATCTTACTCGACCTGCCCTTAAAGGCTTGTACTACTTGAGCGATAGAATCTCGGCTGCTATATTCAACCAGCAAGTGAACATGGTCAGGTGCTACTTCCTGCGAGCGGATAACAAAACTATTGTCTTTTGCTACCTCGGCAAATATCTCTAGAAGTCGCTCTTTTATATCTCCTATCAGGACTTTCCTTCTTCGTTTTGGTATCCAAACCAAGTGAACGGTAGCCAATCCTACTGTATGATTTCTTCTGTTGAATTTTAGTTTTTCACTCATTTCTATCTGTCGATATCTTGTCTCTATCGACAAATAGTAGTATAATGATCGTATGAAAGCAAGTACCCCATCCTTTGTTACCGAACTACCTTTAGTAGTTGACTCCCTTACTGAAAGAGAGTTGCTAGCGAGGTTTCAAGCTGCTCGTCAGTTATATAATGCCTGTTTGGGGGAAACGAAAAAAAGGCTTCAAAGAGCAAGAGCGTCGTTAGAATGGCAGGAGGCAAAATCTCTCCCAAAATCTGCTAAAAATAAATCAAAACGCAATCGACTTTACAAGGATGCCAAAGCAAAAGAGCTATATTCTGATTATGATATTCAGTCTTACGCTACCCAAACAGCAAAAGCATCTCATTGGATAGCAGAAAAGATTGATGCCCAATGTCAGCAGAAACTAGCAACTAGAGCATTTAATGCAGTAGAACGAACCGTATTTGGTGGTGCTAAAAAACTTAGGTTTAAAGTACCTTCTCGATTCCGTTCAGTAGAAGGAAAGACCAACAAGCAAGGGCTTCGTTGGAAAAATGGCCAGGTCGTCTGGGGTAAGCTAAAAGTTCCAGCGATAATTTATATCTACAATGAAGTTATCTGTCATGGGCTTTCTAGTAGAGTCAAATTTGTTCGATTGCTTTGGCGTATCCTTAACGGCAAACGACGCTGGTTTGTGCAACTCGTCTGTGAAGGAGTTCCTTTCGTAAAAGAAAAGAACAAGGTATCAGAAGGTTCAATCGGGATTGATCTCAACATCTCTAATGTTGCTTATGTGAGTGACGAAGATGCAGGACTACTCCCCTTTGCTGAAAACGTTTCCACCTACCAAAAAGAGATAGCTCGTCTGCAACGCCAAATGCAACGCTCCCAAAGAGCAAACAATCCTGACAAGTTTGAACCTGATTTTGAGTCAAAAAAAGGTAGGAAGACTGTCGTTAAAAAAGGAAAAGTTAAAAAAGGAGCTAAAAAGAAGCCGTGGAACCAGTCAAAAACCTACAATAAAATTCGAGCAAAAAAGGCTGAGATAGAACGTAAGCGAACGGCTTATGCTAAGTCTCAGAATCGTAAGCTTGTTAATGAGGTATTACGCCACGGCAGAGAAATAAAGACTGAAAATGTTTCTGTTAAGGGATGGCAGAAACGATATGGTAAAGCCATAAGAGATAAATCCCCAAGTTTTTTCATGAGCGAACTGAAACGCAAGGCTGAAAGTGCTGGCGGTTTAGTAATAAGATTTTCGACTCGAACAACCGCACTCTCACAAACCCACTTAACGGGGACTAGGAAAAAGAAGTCTCTGTCAGAGAGGGTTCATAAGGATGAGAGTGGATTTGAAATGCAGCGTGATCTCTTTTCTGCATTCCTGAGTCGGCACGTTTATGACGATACGCTTTCCTTGCGGGATGCTCAATCTGAGTATCCAGGGCTGGAGTCAGTCTTGATGGTGGCATGGGAAGCTCATAAAAGTTGCGAGAAGAGTAGGCGAGCCCGAAATTCAGGTGAAGTCATAGTCCCCTTAGAGCAGCTCGCCATTACATCTGAAACCAACCGCCAGATAGCTCCCTTTAGGGAAGCGAAAAGCGGGCGACTACTTCAGGAATCTCAGTCGCTTTAGCGCTGAGTGGCTCAATTTAGTGGGTTTATTTCTGTTCATAGGCGATCGCTCTACTGAATCTAACTTGTAACTTTTAACCATCAGGAAATTGCCAACAAGAGATTGTCTCAACGTTTGTACTGCCACATCGACATTTAACCTCGAAACTAGAATCGACCCATTCCCATCCACAAAGACGACAGTGGCACAAAATGTTATTTCGATTAGCAAGCTCAATTTTTGATAGCCATTCTTGGCGAACAATTGGGTCGAGGGGGTCACGAGATTTTGGCATTTTTTTGTCACCTTATTGGACAATTAGTTCATCTTTCCAGAGTCCTACGAGTTCTATACTTTTATCCCATAGTTGTCGAGCTTTTTCAACATCATAAGATTCTACTGAAGACTCAATCATATTAACACCACTAAAATATTTTCCTGTTACATTTTTTAACTTAGGATCTTCAACAAGCCTTGCTAAAGCTTGTCCAGATTGTTGTGGACTATTAATTTTTGGAAAAAAACTAAAAAGAGGAAGAATATAATTCCAGACCATTTTAGCTAAGGGGGGATAATCCTGCGCCAAGCCGGTTCCTGGCATTAACCCTGGAGTGAACACATTGACCGTAATGGGATGTTCCTTTGTGCTTAATCCCTGTTTTTCAAGACGGCGAGATAATTCGTAAGCACACAATATATTGCAAAGTTTCGAGGTGGTGTAGGCAATTCGACCAAGATCGGAAACACCTTTATCTTTGAGTGTTGGGTCTAATTCTGGTTTTGCTAGTAAATTAGGATCTTGAAAATTAGGGGGTGGCATCCCGGTTATTTTACTTGGATCATGAGTATCGCTACTGACAAAAATAATTCTTCCGGGTGGTTTCAAATGCTCTAAAAGAAGATTAACCAGCAAAAAATGCCCCAAGTGATTAACAGCGAACGTGGTTTCCATCCCCTCTTCTGTATAGGTTCGTCTTTGAATAAACTGTACTCCAGCGTTACAGATAATTATTCTTAACGGGGGCAGAGTTTTCTGGGCGAATTCAGCTTCAAATTTACGAATTGATTTCAAAGAGGCTAAGTCAAGACGAATCGCTTCAATCTGATTGTTTTTGGTTGCATTTTTAAGTTTTTCGACAGCTTTTGTGGCCTTCTCATTATCACGACAAGCAAGGACAAGATAGATATCTTTGTTCAACGCTAGTTCTTTTGCACAAGCATAACCCAATCCATTGTTTGCCCCTGAGATAATAACTGTTCTCATTTTTAAGCTTGATGTCTTTAAACAGATTTTTTTGGCTCAACTCATCCTTAAAGATATTCTATCCTAATCTGAGGATATCTTTTTCTGTTTCGTTTAATTAGTATCTTTAATGATCAAATTGCTACAATAAAACTAAGGAGTTCTTTCTCGCGAGAAGAGCGAAGAATTGGAGGAAAGAACCATGACTGAAAAACTATATTTAATTATTTCGAGTGTCATCTTTGCCTTGATTGGATTGTTACATTTGTTGAGAATTATATTTCAATGGCCAGCAATAGTAGGAGCATGGACTGTGCCGTTTGTTCTCTCTGTCGGAGCAATTATCATAGCAGGGATTTTAACTGTCTGGGCGTTCCGTCTCTCTAGGACAGTGGTTTAAAAACAAGCTCGAAAAATTCCCAGGTTCAAGATGGCCTCTCCCTTGAAAAATAGTCATAACCAGCAAGACTGAAGCATTTTGAGGGAGAGAATTGGCAATGGAGGTCAAACAGATGATGCGAGCGATGGTTTTAAAAGCAGCCAAAGAGAAACTGCGTCTTGAATTACTACCTATCCCTCAACCAGACGACAAACAACTGTTGCTCAAAATACAAGCTTCTGGGGTCTGTCGGACGGATTTACATATTGTCGATGAAGAATTAACTCAGGCTAACTTTCCCTTAATTTTAGTCCCATGAAATTTAGACAATCACTGGATCTAATGTCGTCGATCATTGTTTTTCTTAATTTATATCTCAAAGCCTCCAAGGCTCCCCCTAATACCCTAACAGGACTTTCTTTGAAGGAACGAGATCCCCAGATTATTGAACAATTAATGCCGTTTTTTGGCTGGATTTATCAACATTATTTTCGTGTGCAAACCGATGGCTGGGAACACATTCCTAGAAACGGAAAAGTTCTCTTGATTGGTTCTCATAATGGGGGATTGGCTGCACCTGATACTGTGATGATGACCTATGATTGGTTTCGACAATTTGGCACAGAACGACTGGCTTATGCCCTGATGGATCGCCGAATTTGGCAATTTCTTCCTGGATTAGCACATTTGGCGACTCAAGTGGGGGCGATCCAACCGACTCCCAGACTTGCCAGAACAGCACTACGCCGAGGATCTGCCCTTTTAATCTATCCTGGTGGGGCCAAAGATGTATTTCGACCTTATCACTTACGACATCGCATTAATTTTCAAGGACATCGAGGGTTTATTCAACTAGCCCTCCAAGAAGACGTGACCATTATCCCCTTTATTTCTTATGGCGCTCATTCGACGTTAATTGTACTGGAGGATATTTACCCCCAATTGCAACAACTGCACCGTTGGGGAATGCCTTGGTTGGGAGGAATCGATCCGGGGGTTTTTCCTATTTACTTGGGTTGGCCTTGGGGAGTGGCTATCGGTCCATTGCCCAATATTCCGTTTCCCCTGAAATTACATACTCGCGTCTGTCCACCGATTATCTTTGAGCGATACGGCCAGTCAGCTTCCCATGATCGAGAGTACGTTCACCAATGCTACCGTCAAGTGGTTGAGACAATGCAAAGGGAACTAGAGCAATTAGTGATTGAAGAAGAAAGCTCTTGTCTCAAACTTTAACCCCTGCCTCTCCTAAACATAAGGCTTGTGCTACTGTCTGTTGAACCGTGGGATCATTCATCATAAAGGTATGCCAGACCGGTAATTGAATAACGTTGTCAAAATCAGATAATAAGGTTTCACTCACAGCCACAATACCGTCGTTAAGTTCGTTTCCAAAAGGATTCCAAAATCCTCTAGGTCCGCCTGTTCCTGCCACAATGGTGTAAGGAGAGTCAAGTTTCGGCAGGGAGGCAAAAAAGTCATGATTGGTGAGGTTAAATCCACATTGTCCCGTCCACCATTGAAAGGGAGGTACTCGCCAAGCATAGCGAGCTAGACGAGGGGGTTGATTAGGTGTCCCTAACATGACGATGTGTTGTGGCCGCTCCAAGGAAGTTATTCCCAAGGCTGCACGCATTAATAACCCGCCAAGGGAGTGCGCTACCACTCCATACGCTCCTTGCTGGCTCAAGGTTTGAAGATGCTCTCTCAAACGTTCAACAATTTTTTCAAATGTTTCTGCAAAGGCAAGATAAGCAAACTGTTCAGTTTTCGCTCCTTTTTGTTGTAAGTACCACTCCAGGTTCGCTAGGGATAAGGGGGTTCGACTAAGACCATGAATCAGTAATATTTTCATCTAATAAGTTTTCAAATAATAGTTAAAATACTATTTTGTATAAGGTTTCTCTTTTATTATCTTAATGAACAAACGAAACTATTGCCCCTGAATCTTAACCAATTAATTCTTCATAGCAATATTCACAACAATATTTAGTCTAAATTCCAGTTAGGTTAGAATTAACACTATCAATCTTATCTGCGATGGTTTGTTCTCTATCAGTACGAGTTCCTAGACGAATCGAAGTACTGATTCTGGGACTTCCCATAGCGTGGATTTTTTCATGGCAACGTTTAAGGGCATCCATCACGTCATCCCATTCCCCTTCAACATTAGTTCCATATCCATGAAGTTGTGGATTGAGATTAGCTTCTGTAAAAATAGTTTTACACACAGCCACATACTCAGAAACGGAAACCCCAACCCCCATCGGAATAACGCAAATATCAGCAATAACTTTCATTTTTCAATCTCCTTCTCTTTAGATGTTTCGGTGTTAGTTAATAATGTTTCAATTTCTGAGAGCAACCTCAACAATTTTTTTTGTTGACGAGTATTTTTTAAAGGCTTAGCTTTTTTCAACAACTGAGAAGTTTTATTTACCTGTTGTTTAAACAAGTTTTCTTCATCATCATCATTATTATGTTGCTGTTCTTTTAGCGACTTAATTCTCTGCTTAATCTCAGTTAACGAAAGTTCCTGGGCAATAGCTTCATCTAACAATGTTTTTTGCTGGTCTTCGTTTTTTAGGGTACTAATAGCTTTAGCTTTGGTGTAAGCAATAGTTCCTTTTCTAATTTCTTCGAGGATATGATTCGGTAATTTTAACAAGGGTAGCCGGTTATTAACAAAAGATTGCCAGCTTTGCCCTAAGCCTTCAAAGACGCTTTTAATCTGAGCTTGTTTTTCGTTACCAATAACGTTATTGGTAGCTTTTCCTTTTTGCTCATTGTCCAATCGATACAATAAAGATTTGACTTCTTCTACACTTATTTGTAACTCTAATGCCAGTAAACAAAGAATTCCCTCTGTTTCCTCAACAGGATTAAGGTCTTCTCGAACTAAGTTCTCTACCAGAGCTACAGCCAAGGCTTCTTCATCAGATAACTCTCTCACAACAACGGGTACCGTTTTCAGTTCAGCCATTTTTGCTGCACGGTAGCGACGTTCTCCTGCAACTAAGAAATAACTAGACCCTTTTTGTCTGACTAATAAAGGTTCAATGATTCCGAATTTTCTGATAGAATCAGCTAATTGTTCTAACTTCTCAGGGTCAAAATAACGTCTTGGTTGTGAGGTTTCAAGAGAAATCAATTCGATAGGTAAATCAGTTTCAGGCTCAGTCGGTAATGTAGATAAATAGTCACTCACTGACCGTCTCTGTTGTGTGTTAGTCAAGGATTTTCAAAGCCTCCTGGAATAAATTTTGATAATCGGTACTTGCTGATTTAGCGGCTGAGCTACTTAATCCAAAAACAGTTTTTTGTTGAATAGGAGCATCAGCAATACATTGTCTTTGATAAATAATAGATTTGAGTAAAGGAAAACGAGGATCAACTCCTAAAGCTTGTGTAGCTTCTTTTAACAATAAAGTTCCCTTAACGGCTCGACTCAGAAATAATCCAGTTTTGGGTAATCCTCTTCTAACCTTTTGTCGATGACGTAGTAATTGAAGAATTTTGCTACTACTACTAAGGTCTAGTCCCGATGGTTGACATGGGACTAGAGCAAGATCAACGACATCTAAAATCGATTTTGTAACTTCACTTAATCCGGCTGGACCATCGACAACAATAGCATCATATTTATCTGAAATTGTATCAATGGTCTCAAATAATTGTTCAGGGTCTAAGATCGCTTGAGTCGGAATTTGAACTGATTCTAGTCGAGATATCCAAGTTGAACTTGATTGTTGAGAATCAGCATCAATTAAAATAACAGACCCAGAAATGGAAAGCCAATAGGCAAAATGTGCTGCTGTGGTGCTTTTGCCACACCCTCCTTTTTGGTTGACTAATCCAATAATCATTATTTTTATTTTTTCATAATCTTTATTATTTTCAAGAGTAGCATCTTCAGTGATATTGTTGCGCTTCGCGCTGATCTAAAGCAAAAAATTTTCCTAATCGTTGTCATCGGGTAAAAAGGCAATTAACCTGAGTTCGATATAAGATAATCGGCTATAATTTAGTCACTGAGAGAATTACAGGCATTTTCAATTATTTACCAGTTCTCAATTACTGTTGATTAATGAGAATAGAATAGACTTATCCCAAGCTAT